>NZ_JBHUJW010000034.1:0-251112 GCF_042683565.1 Brevibacillus sp. GCM10020057 | reverse complement strand
CACCATAAAAAGCCACGTATTCGTTCACCCAGGGTTATTCACTAGTTTGGGAAGAAACGAAAAGAGCCAAACCCATTTTCATGATGGGGTGTGGCTCGAGGAGGCATGGAGGTTTTGTTGGAAAATATGGAACAAACCGCGCGAAGAAGAGAAGAGCAGTTCGATATTCTGTCCACAGATTACCCACAAGTTGTCCACAATAATCACATGCGCTTGTGGAAAACGATTGGAGAAAGCCACGTTTGATCTGTATACCTTGGACTTCTCTCTCAGGCCAATTCCGTATAGCCTGTGGCTTTTCAGGAGAAAAGCCCTGCTCGACAGGGAATGGCTATGTGGAAAGGTACTCACAAGTTATGCACAGAGACTGTCTTGTTATCCACATTTTCCTCAAGATACTGTGAATAAATGCTGTTTTCATTCAGGCTGCCGCCAAGGAGCGAACAAGCTGCGGGTAAAGTGGCGATCGTCACGGGTGGCCGTCAGTCGCTCCAGGCAATTAGCCTGGGCTGCGGGTCGAGGATGGATTCGTACTGCTCTTTCCAGCCGTACAGCCCAGAGGGGTCCAAACGTTTGTAACGCTCGTACTTTTCTTGGCGAATCTCGTGGGTGGACCAGCCCAGATGCTTGACGCGGTAATGGCTGAGGAAGGAAGGAAGCTCGAAAATATTATGGGGAAAGCGTCCGCAATGCAAGGGCTGCTCCTTCCAGATGTAGCGATGGCCGGGGTGATAGCGCAGCAGGAAGGGGCGATACACGTCATGTGCATGCCAGTAGGAATCCTCGCGGTAATGCGTTTCCGACCACATATCGTAAAGACGGAAGCAACAGACTTCGCCTTTTTCCTGGGAGAGCAATTCATGAACTCCCTGGGCAAATCCGTCTTCAAACACCTCGTCCGCATCCATGTTCAGAATCCACTCGGGGCTTTGCCGGATGGTCTCCTGCCATTGCTGCTTGCGCAAGCTCACTTCGTTCATGAAGCGGGAGGTCTCGTTGTGCACGATGTGAAGGGGAATCCCTTTGAGCAGCTCGTGACAGATTTCCACAGTATGATCCGTGCTGCCATCGTCGATGATGACCGCCTCGTCGATATACTCACGATGTTTGGAGAGGATGTGGCTGAGATGTTTGTCTGCTTCGTTGCGAACGATCATCGACAGTGTGATTTTGGGGCGAGTGCAGGCGGAAGACCTTCTGACAGGTGTGCCGGGCACTCCTGTCTGCGCAGGAGAAGAACCGTAGACTTGCTTCATCCAGTTTGCAGCTTCGGCATAATCCGACTCCCGATAGACGTGAAAGGCGGGACGATGCGTATCTACAAAAAGGGAAAAGCCTAAAGCAACTGCGCGTATGCAAAAATGCCGATCCTCGCCCCAGAAGCTGACGTTTTTGATTTTGCCAAAATGGACGCCGGCTTCCAAGGCAGATCGCCGGATCAGCGTGCATGCACCCAGCCCTCCTACCTCGTACAGGCCGGGAACGCGCAGCTTGCTGTAAAAAGCCATTTGCCGGATCAGCTGTTCCTGGGAGGAGAGCTGCTCGTTCGGGGCGTGCTCATACTGCGTGTACTGATCCGAGAGCCAGACCTGCGGGGCGGGGAGCGATTGCGGCTGCCAACTCGTCCAGAAAATTTCTGATACGATCTCCTTGTCGCTGTTGAGCAAAATGGCCAATGTATCGGGCTGCAGCAACAGATCTGAATCAACCAGGAAAAGGGCGTCGAAATGCTGGCGTTTGGCGTAGTCGATCAAGCGGTTTTTGTAGTCGGCGACCTTCCAGATCAAGTCCTCGTTCCAATAGTGCGTATTCTCATCGCGAATGTAAGGAGGGCGCTCGGTGTTCCCCGGGAAGATGACAGAGCGGTCCGGGAAGCGGCCCGCGAACGAGCGAAGCATTTGGCTGGACAAGGCATCGGTATTGTCATCGACAAAGGCGTAGGAAACGTCCGCCGCCTGGCTGTCCAGATGATCCAGCGAATGAAAAAACATGCGGAGTATTTCGGGCTTCTGGCAGACAGGGCTGCCGATCAGGACCCGTGGTTTCGGGCTCATCGAATCACCTCGTGTTCGGGAAATCTGTTTTTCGTAAAGGAAGCGGCGGCGTGAAGGTACTCCTCACTCATTCTCATATGATATGCCCGGATACATAATACACAGCTTGCGGAAATAGGATGGTAGTAATGTTGGGGAGGGAGCGATCTGCATGTTCACGATCAGCCTCTGTATGATCGTTCGGGACGAGGAGGGAACGCTGGCCCGATGTTTGGCGACTGTGCGGGATTTGGTGGAGGAGATCGTCATCGTGGATACAGGTTCTACAGATCGCACCAGGGAAATTGCCAAAAGCTTCGGCGCCGCGCTTTACGATTTTGCCTGGATCGATGATTTTTCAGCTGCACGCAACTTTGCGTTTGGGAAGGCGACACAGGACTACATCCTTTGGCTGGACGCCGACGATGTTCTGGAGGAGCAGGACCGCAATCGTTTTCGCCTCCTGAAAGAGCAGCATGACTTTGATTACGATGCCGTCTCGATGCCGTATTACCTCACGCTGGATGCCGAGGGGAAGCCTGATGAGTTTCTGAGAAGAAATCGGCTTGTACGAAGAGCATGCCGCGTTCAATGGCATGGAGCTGTGCATGAGTATTTGGCGGTCGCAGGGAAGGTGCTGCATAGCGACATTGCCGTAACGCATCGGAAAGAGAAAGCCTACACAGACCGCAACTTGCAAATCTACCTGAAACGGCGGGAAAGGAAGGAAGAGTTTAGCCCGCGAGATACGTACTATTTCGCCAATGAGCTGAAAGACCACGGACGATACGCGGAAGCAGCAGAGCAATACGGGCTGTTTTTGGACGGAGGAAAGGGCTGGATAGAGGACCAACTGGCGGCTTGCTACAAGCAAGCAGAGTGTTACGCCCATCTGAAGCAGCCATACAGACAGGTGCAATCGCTGCTGCGCGCTTTGGCCTACGGCGAGCCGCGGGCAGAGTTGTGCTGCAGGCTGGGCGGCTATTTCGCAGAGAAAGAGGACTTTAGAACGGCGATTTACTGGTATCGGCAGGCGACTCTGCTCGAACAGCGTCAGGATACGATGGGAATGACAGAGCACTCTGCCTGGACGTGGCTGCCTCATCTGCAGCTCTGCTACTGCTACGATCGGGTAGGCGATCTGAAGAAAGCGTATCTCCACCATGAAATGGCCAGAATGTACAATCCCCGGCATCCGAGCGTGGTGCATAATGAAGCCTATTTTGCCGGGATATCGCAAACGCAGTAAGCGAGTCGCAGAGGCGCCGTTGAAACTTTTTTACTTTGGAGAAATGGAGGTTGGGAGGGATGGCGCTGCCCAATATTCCGGATATCACCCCTCGCATTAAGCTGAAGCGAAAAGAGGTCATTCACCTGCTGCTGACCTCGATTGCCATGGAAGAAATCAGTTTGTCCCATATTATGAACGCAGAGGGAGAAAAAATTCAGCATTTTTTGGAGAAAGGCGAGGTTTCTCTGGAGGATCTCCTTCGCGTGAACCAAAGTGTAGAGCGGATGCTGCGCAGTATTGTCAGCAAGCAGATTCTATTGCAATTTAAGCTCGATAACATACTCGAATTGGAAGAAAAGTACATCGAAAGCGAGCAGCAGAAGCACGACGCCGATGAGTACAACGACGATGATGAAGACGATGACATTTAAGCATTCGCAGCAGCTGCGAGGGGAGGTACAAAAATGGCTCCGCAATGAAGGGGCTGGCGAGCGGCAAGACGGCTTTCGGAGATTGCTCGAAGCGGATCTCGTGATGGAGAACGCGTTGACCCTCTTGATGAATGGTCTGGCGCAGCAAACAAAGGGATGGCCGTTCTCTGAAAAACGTCCCCAACTGTTTTTTCAGTGGCTCGAATCGCTCCAGTATTGTTTGGAGGCCATGAACACGTGGCACTGGATTTCACTGGCTCGCTTGAGGAGGCTGCAGCCCTTTCTGCAGGTAAGGATCAAGCGTTGGCAAAGGGCAGAGTTTTCCTCGGCCTGGGAAGAGGGGCATCACAAGGCTGCGGCAGCGATGAATTCCTTTTCCGAGGGAGTGCTATTGTTGTTTATCCAAGCCGCTCGTCATGTCGGGCAAGGAGCTGTGGAGGAGCAGAAGCTCTGGATGCGGCGCGTACTGGAGGAGATTTTTCGGATGCGGGGGCACAAGCGGGAATACTTGCACATGCTTTTTTCCCCGGAAGAGAGCCAGAGGGAACATTCGTATGCTTCTCCCCCGCCAGGCATTCGGACGGCAATGCTTGCAAACGAAGGAAAAGAATACACGAGCACTTCTGGACAGGTATCGGTAAGGATTCACAGAGAGCCTCTACAGCCTTCCCCTGGAAAGCCGTGGTTGCATGAGAGTGTGTGGGGCGGACGGAAGCAAAAGTTGGATTGGTATTCGAGAAAGTGGATGGAGTAGAAGGGGAAATGATCGATTGAACATGGTGTCAGCATACGCCGGCATTTTCGCGTCCCGCTTGGGAAAAGCGGAGGTCTGCCAAGGGGGGAGGGGTGGTATGGTATGGCGTTTCCCAATATACCCAATATCAGTCCAACCATAACGGTGACACGTGAAGATGCGATTAATCTGCTTCTCTCTTCCTTTGCCTTGGAAGAATTAAGTCTGAGCCGCATTTTGCATGCAGAGGGAGAAAAGATTCAATACGTCTTAGGAACGCTGCCTGGCATGACGGGATCAAATGCTAAGGTAGAGGACCTTCTCGCCATCGCTCAGAGTGTTCGGGAAATGATCGACGCAACCATCAAGCAAGATATGCTTCTCCAACAAAAAGTTCAAACCGTACTGAATGCCTCCACGCAACGTGGCCCAACCGGTGCTACGGGAGCCACGGGAGCGACCGGAGCCACTGGAGAAACTGGGGCGAACGGAGTCACAGGAGCCACGGGAATCACCGGAGCCGCGGGAGAAACGGGAGCTAACGGAGCCACAGGAGTCACCGGGGCTACCGGAACTACAGGAGAAACTGGGGCGACAGGAACTACAGGAGCCACCGGCACAGTCTTCACCACTCCCAATGCCTTTGGTGCCAACACCGGGGGCGCGAGCATTGTCGTAGCTTTGGAAGGTACGGACATTCCGCTCCCCAACAACCAGATCCTGAATGGAGTGACGGTCAACGGTTCCAATACCGTCTTTACCGTTCCGTCAACGGGCAATTACCTTCTCTCCTACACCATCAATACAACGGCCGCGCTTCTCGTCAGCTCGAGGCTCGTCATCAATGGATCACCTTTTACTCCATCCGTTCTTTCGCCAGTTGCTTCCTTGTCGTCGTTTCAAAACACCACGATCATACCGCTTACTGCCGGATCGACCATTACCCTGCAACTGTTTGGTTTGTCGGGAGCCGCAACGCTTCTGACAGGCGCAGGGGCTACGCTAACCATTGTCCGTATCAGTTGAAACGAAAGACCTGAAGCTTATGTACACAGGGAAGGATGCTTTTGCGGCGTCCTTCCTTTCTCCATACAGATCGCCAGAAATAGAAGGAAGAGTGAAAAAATACCATATCTCAAAACATTTGGATAATAAGTTCGGGCGAATATAGTATAATGTTTGCAACAATATCATGCGTGCACATGCAAAGTGGGGACAGATGCAGATGGAAGAGCTGACAGCATTTTTGGAAAAGCACGAAGCAAGAATCGTCGAGACGTTCCGGAAACGGGTGGTTGTCTCGGAGCACGATCAGTTTAAGGACACCATTCACCTCAATGGACGAGCCATGTACAGGATGGTGTTAAGGTATTTCCGGGAGCAGATGACGCTCGAAGATATCAAACAGCTGGCTTATAAGGTGGCCGCCGAACGCAACCGGGTTGACATCAACATCGGTGACTTCGTTCACAACGTTTGCCTGGGCCGCAACTTGATTCTGGAGTTGCTCCAGGAAGGATCGTTTGAGCCTGACGCTCTCGTGAATGCGATTATAAAGATAAACGAGTGCTTTGACGTGTTTCTCGTACAAGCTATATCCAGATATACGGATCTGAAGAACAGCGATCTCGCGGAAAAGAAGCAGTTCATCGAACGTTCCCACAAAGATCGGCTCACCATTCTCGGTCAGATGGCATCGAGCTTTGTGCACGAATTTCGGAACCCGTTGACTTCCATTATCGGCTTTTCCAAGCTGCTCAAAGAGGATTATCCCGACCTCCCGTATGTCGATATTATCGTCAATGAGTTGTACCAGTTGAATTTCCGGGTCTCGCAATTTCTGCTGGTGTCCAAGAAAGGAATCATCCCGCGCAAGAGTGAGGTTATTAATCTCCAGCAGCTCTTTGAGGAAACTATCAGCTTTCTGAATCCCAACATTGTAGACGTGAATGCGGACATTCAGTGCGTCATCGATGCCGAGTGCGAGCTGACCGGCTATCGGGATGAAATCAAGCAAGTGTTCATCAACATCATCTCCAATGCCCTGGACGTCTTGTACCGCAAGAACGGCAAAAAAGTGGTGGCGATTGAGGTGTTCCAACACGACGGCACCACGGAAATCTCCATTTCCAACAACGGTGTTCCCATCCCGCCCGATCTGCTCCCGCTCATTTTCGAGCCGTTTTTCACCACCAAAGAGCTGGGGACGGGGCTCGGACTGTACGTCAGCAAAGAAATTATTGAACGACATGCCGGGACGATCACTTGCGAGTCTTCCGAGGAGAGCACCAGGTTTACGATGCAGTTCAGCTCCGAAATAGTGAGAGAGGCACCTTAGCGAGGTGCCTTTCTTCATGTGTGCCGTTGCTGAAGCCGTTCCGCCCTGATTTTGCCGAAGTCCGTCCACACTTTCTCCAGGCGTCTGACCAGCTTGACCAGCAAGATGGAGAAAAAGGCGCTGACGGGTTACCTGTACATGGAAGCTGCAAAAATGCAAAGAAAAAAGCCACACGGATTCGTGCGACTTCCTTTCCTTACCCTCTATTCCTTTTCAGCCGTTCCATTTCTTCGCTGACCACAAACGCCAGGTCGTCGTTCCCGAATAGCGACAGTACGCCCAAAAGGGTGGCATCGGGGATGTCTTCCGCTTCCTCTTTGGGGACCGTATTGTCGATCATCTGTGCGAGCAAAGGGTTTGTCGCCTGATCCGGATAGGCGCGGCGATAGATTTCATGCGCGTCCAGGCCGTTATTGACACACCATTGAGCGAAAACGAGAATCATCATGCCCTCGTCCCGCTGGTATGCCTGGATGATCTGTTCTTCCGTCTCTTTTCGGTTCATGGGCATACTACTCCTCTACCTATCGCATGTCATGAGCTAATTGTAAGAAAGAGAAGGGATGCCCGCAAGAAAAACCCACAAAAAAAGCTCAAGAATGGCGTTTGCTGTGATTCGTCAAAACAGGCAGCACTTTGGTGACCTTTACCATCCGGGAATGGCAAAAGGGGCAGCTGGGGTTTTCGTCAAAGGAAAAGTTATCTCTCATCCAGCACGTACAGCCGTCACTGCTGCACAACCACACATCAGTCTCCTCTTCTTCGACAGGGACTGCTGCCTTTTTAGAGAAATACACGTGAACACCTCCTTCGCGGGGCAAGGTGCGGAATGTAACCTCTAATAATGTGTGATGGAGTGCTCCCGAATATACCAGGTTTTTCACAGCGGCCAAAAGAGCGTCTACCTTTTGCTGAAACCTTCTTCCTTCAAATAGTTCTCGGCTTCTGCGTACGATTCAAAAGAAGCCTCCAGATTCAGCCCGTGGTAAACGTTCCACAGAGTATCCTCCTGCTGAAGCAGCAGCGTATTGTTCTTCTTGTCTACCCACGTCTCTTCCAGCGCCTGCACAGGGGCATTCGACTTGGGCGCGGTCTCGCGTTTATGGGAAAGCATCTCGATGGACGCTTCGATGATCGTGCGCAGTTCGTCTGCGGAAAAATCGCGGATGTTGACGTAGCCTTTCGCATCCTTGCGATAGCCTTTCAAAAACGCGCCGTAGACGAAGCCGTTGCCATTCGGGTGAAGGTGGTACACGACGGTTTTTTTCTCGTGCAAACTGCCTTCATAGTGAAAGTTCACCCGTCCCAGCGAGACGTCATTGCGCGTCAGCTGCGGGAAAGATTCAATAATCGCCAGTTTTTCTGCAAAAGTCAGCATGGATTCCTCCGATGAGATAGATTTGTTTGTCGATTATATCACAGGAAAGACGACGAACGGAAAAAGATCGGGGAGTGCGGCGCGTGCTTGAGGAATTCTGTCACAAAAACCGGGCCGTTGTCGTCACAGGGTAGTGCGCGTTGTGCGGCAAGGGAGCAGCTAAGTTTGTGCGCTCGTTCCCCGGAACTGCTTTTGGTATGGTAAAATAAGGGAATCGTTTGAAAGATGAGGCACAAGGGGGAAGGATCTACGTGGAGGCGCTGTACCAAACCTATCGAGGATTGCTGTTTCGGCTCGCTTATCAGATGACGGGAGCGGCGCAGGACGCAGAGGATATCGTACAGGATGTCTTTCTGAAGGTGCATGGCGTCGACTGGGAGGAAATCGCTGACCCGAAAGCATACTTGTGCAAAATGACGACCAATCGCTGCCTCGATCTGCTGAAATCGGCCCGCAAAAAACGGGAGCTTTACACGGGGCCATGGCTTCCGGAGCCTGTCTCCGCCTTTTATACGGACGACTATGAAGCGGTCATTCACAAAGACCTTTTGTCATACGGGATGCTCGTTCTGCTGGAGAAGCTGTCCCCGGTCGAGCGCGCCGTGTTTGTCCTGCGGGAAGGACTGGACTTTGACTACCACGAGATTGCCGAGCTGGTAGGAAAAAGCGAGGCGAACTGCCGCAAGATCATCAGCAGGGCAAAAGCAAAAATGGGCCTGCTGCCAAAGCAACCGATCGCCCCTCCGGAGACGGCAGACAGTCGAGCGTGGGTCACTAGGTTTCTGTACGCCCTGGAGCAAGGCAACGTCGATTCGCTCCTCGCCTTGCTGGACAAAGATGCGGTGCTCATCTCCGACGGCGGCGGCAAAGTGGCGGCAGCGCTTCACCCGATCGTCTCTGCGGAGCGGATTGCCCGCTTCCTGCTTGGGGTGCAGCGCAAATATAACGCCAGCGACTCGCGGCAAAAGGAGCTGGTCACACTCAACGGCCAGACGGCGCTCGTCTACCACGCCGAGGGCAAGGTGGATACGGCGGTGCTGCTGGACGTAAAGGATGGAGCCATCCAGCGTCTGTACTATGTGCGCAATCCCGACAAAATGCACTATCTGTAAACAAAAATCCCCCTCCGAGCCGTGGAGGGGGATTTTTGGTCTGGCTAGCGCTTTTCCCGTATGGGCGGCAAGGCGTGCGCGGGGCCGAGCGAACCGGGCTTGGGCGCAAATATGCGCAGGACGAGATTGAAAGGGCCGGGTGGTGTGGAAAGCCAGTTGGCCTGCGGGTCGGCGGGGGGCGACTTCTGGATGGCGATGTCGAGCGAGCCGTCCGGATTGAGCCGCAGCGTGCCGTTGTTGCTGCGCACCGAAACGCGATTGCCTGTCGCTTTCGCGAGGTACAGCTGGTTGTCGTAAACGTTGATCGACCAGAAAGCCGACGTCTGCGGGAGCTGGTCGGGGGCGAAATGGAGCGTATAGGCCTTTTCGCCGGTGAGCGGCCGGTTGTCGCCGTCCGTGAAGGCGCGGAAGTACGCCTCCTCCTCTGGCACGTTGGCGCCGATGCCGGAGTAGGCGATGAAGGCGCGGGCCAGAAACTGGTCGCCGTATGTGCCGATCGGAGAAAAGGAACCCCAGCCGTTTTCGACCATGATGTAGGGAGGATAGCCGTTTTCTACAATGCTCGGGGCATCGCGCAAAGCACGCTCCAGCCCGGCCCGCGTGGCGGGACGAATTCGCGCCGGGTCAAAGCCCGTTTGCGCGTCGATGCCGGCGAGCGCAAACTGCGTCAGCAAGACTTGATCGCAGACGGGCGGAGGATTTTTTTGCAGCATGTCCGTCATCACGCGAAAAAACGCCAGCGAGTGCAGCACATCCTGGGGAACGACAGAGGAGACGCCTGCCGCGCCGGACTGCTTCGCCTGCTGCACAGGCTTGAGCTGAATCTGGTGCTCAAAAGCGAGCGCTTGCGCCAGGTCCTGCTTCCCTTTTACTTCGACGCGGCCGAGCAGCCAGACGGTGTCGGTCGGTGCCTGAATGGTCCGGACGCCTGTTGGCAGCGTCCCTTTCCACCCCGGGCCGACGATGACGCTCTGCCGCGCCTTGTCTGCCGTTGCCCGGTTGGATTCGTTGTGAAACGTATTCGTGTAGGCATCGAGCATCTGAACCGTATAGTACCGATGCTGCGGATTGGCGGGCACCTGCAGCAGAACAGGCGTCTGTGACAAGTCCAGCCATGCGTTCAGGTAGAGCGTGTCGGAATTGGGCGTGACAATCCCGCGATAGGACGGCGTCGCGAGCGCATCGGAGTAAACGAACTGGTTGAGCAAAGCGCCATCGCGGGTCATCTCGCCCATCGTCTTCGCCACGGCGACAAGCGGATAGCCGTACAGATACGCCTGGACGCCGAGCGAATACGCGAGCGCTTCCTCGGCAATGGCAGGCGGATGGCGCTCGGAGCTGACCTCAAGCGTCCGGGCTGGCGATGGGGCCGCAGCGAGGGCCGCAGCGACGAAGACCGTGCAGGCGTAACGGAAATACTTTTTCATACAGGGCCTCCCGAAATGAAGGAAAATAGCGGTGCACAGCTATTTTTCGCGCGGGAGCGTCTTTTATACCCGCTCGCCGGACGTCCTCCCGTCCAACGCTGCGCTGTTGCGCGAGGCCGGGAGGAAGAGAAAGAGGAAAAAAGTCAGCATGTCAGCGAATGTGGAAAGAATAAGATGGAAAAGGACAAGGGAGTTGGAGGTAACTGTGGAACACCATTTGGACCTGTTTTTGATGAAATACGGATATGTGGGGATCTTCTTTGCGTTGGCGCTCGGCGTCGTGGGGCTCCCGATCCCGGATGAAGTCTTGATGACGTATGCGGGATACGCGGTTTCGCGCGGCGTCCTGCATATGCCCTACACGCTTTTGAGCGCGTTTCTCGGCGCGTCCGCCGGCATTTCCGTCAGCTATGCAATCGGATTGAAATGGGGACTGCCTCTGCTGATAAAAGTAGGTCCTTATTTGCATATTACGCCCAAGCGGATCGAGTCGACGCAAAGGATGTTCGCCCGTTTCGGTCCTTACCTGTTGCTGATTGGCTACTTTTTGCCGGGCGTCCGCCACATCAGCGCGTACATAGCCGGGATCGCCGCTATGAGCTTTCGCCGCTTTGCAGGTTTTGCCTATGCGGGGGCGTTGCTCTGGAGCGTGACCTTCCTGTTTTTGGGCAGGACGTTGGAGAGGGAATGGTTCAAGGTCGCCGTCTATGTGCGGCACTACGGCTTTACCTTTTTGCTGGTCGCAGCTACGCTCGCACTCGCAGCCTACCTCGTCATCCGCTGGCGCCAGAGCTCCCGGTGAGTACGGCCGGGAGCGGCGCTTGGCGGGAGCGGCGAAAAAAACGCCGATTTTGGAAAAACGCCCTTTACAAACCGACGGTCGGTCTGTAAAATGGAGATCATCAGAAAAACAATCACGTTCCCAAAAGGAGTGCCTACTCATGATTCTTACTTTGTTCTGGATTTTTGTCGATCTGATTCCCTTTTTTGTCGCGTTTCAGGTCGAACCGCCAACGCTCGGCTTTTCCATCGGCTTTTTGCTCGCCCTGCTCATCTACCTGTTCCAGAAGAAGCGGTTTGGCGAAGTGACGACGATCATTACGATCAAAGTGTTTTACTTTTTCATCGGCTTCTGGGTTGCGTTGCTGCTGCCTTCGTTTCATCTGTTTGACTTCACGCAACTGTTCATGTACGGCATCCTGACGCTCGCTTCTGTCGCTTCGCTGGTCTTGAAAAAACCGTTCACGCTGCAGTACGCGAAGAAAGTCGTGCCCGCCGAGTTTACGACGCATCGCCTGTTCTTTCTCTCGAATTTCTGGTTGACGGTGATCTGGGCAGCCGCCTTTGCCTTGTCCTTGCTCTGCTCCGTCCTGTACGCGATGAGGCTCATCTCCGGAGAGGCAGGAGTCACCCTGGTCCACGCCTGGAATCTGGTCGGACTCGCCGCGACGATTCTGGTGCGGCCGATTACGAAGCGCATTTTCTTAAAAAAGCAAGGATGACAAAGGAGCTGAGGCAAAAGGCTCCCCGTTTTTTGACAATGAACATACCGACAGTCGGTCTGTATAAAGCACAGATTTTATTGAGTCGAGAGGCAGGGAAATGGAAATGGAAAAAAAGAGACCGAATCGCAAGGCTCTTTTGCTGGGCGTTGTACTGCTCGCCGCAGCGGTCGCGGGCTACTACGGCTACCAGAGCTACTTTTATGTGAAGACAGAGGATGCCATGGTCACGGGCGACATTTACAAGATCGCGCCGAAAGTCGCTGGCAAGCTGGAAAGCGTTCTGATCGACGAAGGAGACGAGGTGAAAAGCGGCCAGGTCGTCGCCAGGCAGGAGCAGGTGAATGCTGCGAGCAACGCCCAACTGGAAAGCGTGACGATCCGCTCGCCGATCGACGGCGTCATCTTGCAGCGGGCAGCCAAGGAGGGCGAAGTGGTCGGCGCGGGCAACACCATCGCGCTGGTGGTCGACAAGCACCAGCTGTACGTGCAGGCCAATGTGGAGGAGACGGAAGCGGGCTACATCCAGGTCGGGCAACAGGTCGAGATTGCGCTCGATATGTATCCGGGCCGCACCTTCTTTGGCAAGGTCACAAAAATCGGCGAGGCGACCCAGTCGACCTTTTCGCTCCTGCCCCCGGTCAATGCGGGCGGCAACTTCACCAAAGTGACGCAGCGGATTCCGATCAAGATCGCCTTTACGGAAGGCCCCTACGATTTTCAGCCCGGCTTGAACGCCAAAGTCACCATACACGTGAGATAAGGGTGAGGATGTTATGAAGCCGCAGGAAAACTTTTGGCCCGGCGTGTTTGCCATCGTGCTGGGTACATTCATGGCCGTGCTGGATACGAGCATTGTCAACGTCGCCATTCCGGAGATGATGCATGTGTTCGGCGCCTCGACGGAGGAAATCCAGTGGGTCGTCACCAGCTACACCTTGACGATGGCGGCCGTCATCCCGCTGGCGGGCTACCTGGGTGTCCGGTACGGGATCAAGAAAAGCTATCTCGTCAGCCTGTTGCTGTTCACTGTAGGCTCGCTTCTGTGCGGCCTGGCGTGGAGCAACGGGAGCATGATCGCCGCGCGGATCATCCAGGCAGCAGGGGGCGGGCTGATGATGACGATTGGCCAGTCGATGATCCAGCTGGTGGTGCCGCAGGAAAAGATGGGTCCGGCCATGGGCGTTTTCGGCATCTCGGTGTTCGTCGCCCCGGCAGTGGGGCCGACCTTGAGCGGTTACTTCGTGCAACATCTGGATTGGCGGCTTATTTTCACGGTCAATATACCGTTCGGGATTGTGGCGATGCTGTTGGTCTGGCAGTTTTTGCCGGAGGGAGAGGCGAAGAAGGACCATCCGTTCGACCTCGCCGGATTCGTCTGGTCGGCTGCGGCTCTCGTCAGCCTGTTGCTCGCGGTCACCAAAGGGGAGGAAAAAGGCTGGGATTCGTTTTTCATCGTCTCGCTGTTTCTCACCGCCCTGATCAGCGGCACCATGTTCGTCGCTCGCGAACTGTCGGCGAGCCACCCCCTGGTCGACATCCGGCTGCTCGCCAAGCGTGACTTTACCTTGGGGCTGTTGGTCAACAGCATGATTATGGTCGGCAATTTCGGCGTCATCTACCTGTTGCCGATCTACTCGGAAAACATGCTCGGGAAAACGGCGATGGATACAGGGCTGATGATGCTGCCGCAGGCGCTCGCCTCGGGGATTGTGACCCCGATCAGCGGGATGCTGGCGGCGCGGGTGGGGTTGAAGCCGCTGATTGTGGCAGGGCTGGTCTTTTGCCTCGTGCCTGGCTTTTTGCTCGCCCGTGTCGATCTGGACACGAGCGTATCCACGCTGAACTGGCTGCTTGCCGTCCGCGGCATCGGGCTGGGCATGTGCCTGATGACCTCGATGCAGATTCCGCTAGTGGCGACGGGCGACCCGGCGCGTGTCCCGGCCGCTTCGGTCATTACGAATATTTCCCGCCAGGTGGCGACTTCCATCGGCATCGCAGGGCTGATCAGCCTGTTTTCCCGGCGCAGCGTGGAGCATGCGGTGCACGCCAGCGAGCAGGTGACGGCGACGCATCCTCCCGTGCAGACAGCCTTGGAGCAGTGGCAGCAGATGTACCTCTCCAAAGGGCTGTCAGTGCAGGAAGCGGCGGCGTCCGCCCTGCAGCTGATGGGACAGCTGGTCAAAAAGTACGCGGCAATCGAGGCTCTGCAGGACAGCCTGCTCGTGGCGGCACTGGTATTGGTGGCGGCCTTGCTGCTGATGCTCGTCGTCAAGGAGAACAGAGCCGCCCGGCAGCAAGCGGGTGAACGACAGGCACAGGCCAAGGTGCAGCCCGCGCTGATGGAATAGAAGAGGACGTGGAAGGGCAATCGGACAGTCTGTGGTTGCCGCAGGAGCAGGAACATACGGATAACAAGAGAGGAAAGGGTGAAAGTTCAATGAACATGTCCAAATGGGGAAGCGTGCTGGCAGCCAGCCTTTTGCTCGGAGCGCTCACCGGCTGCGGAAGGGCGCAGCCCGTCGCCTTGACTGCCGCAGGAGGTGCGAGCCAGCAGACTGCGGCAGCCAATGGCGAGGTGCGCACGTATACCGGAAAAGTAGAGGGGATCGAGGAAGTGACGATCTACGCCAAGTCGTCGGGGAAAGTGGCGGCAGTCTATCGCGATACCGGAGACGAAGTGATGCCCGGAGCGCCGCTGTTCGCGCTGGAGCAGGAGGAGCTGGACGCGAGCCTGCGCATGGCAAAGGCAGATCTGGCATTGGCAAAGGCGAAATGGGAGGAAGCGAAAAAGGGCAGCCGCCCGGAAGATTTGCAATACGCCCAGGCGGGACTCGCGCAGGCGACGCAGAAGTACATGGACGTAAAGAACGGCAAGCGGCCGGAGGAAATGGTCCAGCTGCAGGCTGCCGTCCAGTCGGCGAAGACAAACGCAGAGGCGGCGGCAGCCAAACGGGACCGGACAAAAGCGTTGTACGCCCAAGGAGCGGTCGCCAGGCAGGCGGTGGAGGATGCCGAAGCCGCGTACGCCCAGGCAGAGGCGCAATTCCGCCGCAGCGAGGAAGATTTGGCGATGGCGAAGCAGGGGGCGACGCAGCCGACCTTGCAGGCGCTGGCGGCGAATGTGCAGCAGATGCAGGCGCTGTACGACAAGGCGAAAAACGGCGCGACGCCTGAGCAGCTCGCCCAGTACGCCGCCAGCGTAGCGCGCGCGCAGGCGGCGGTGGACAACGCGGAGTACCAGTTGAAAAACGCGACCGTCACCAGCCCGATCAAAGGATATGTGAGCGCGAAAAACATCCATCCAGGGGAGATGGTCGGCCCGAGCACAGCAGCCATGACGGTCGTCAATACGGAAAAAGTATATGTCGTCATCGGCGTTGCCGAAAAAGAGCTGGAGCGATTCGCAACAGGCAAGGAAGTAGACGTGGCGGTAGACGCCCTGCACAAGCACATGCGGGGAACGGTAGTGAGAATCAGTCCGAAAGCGGACGCGGGCACCGATACGTTTACGGTCAAAATCATCCTTGAAAACAAGGATGGGGCCTTGCGCTCCGGCATGACGGGAATCGTCAGCCTGTGAGCGTGCGGACAGACAAAAACGGCTCGTGCACCTGCAGCAATTGCCTGGACAGCGTGCGCGCACATTCATCAACCTCGTGCTTTGGGTCAAAACATTTCCCGCCCAACCAGTCAAGCGATGCAAGGACCTCCCGCAGCGGTTGCCGGGAGGTCCTTGTCTTTTCCATCGTCGCGCATGGCGGGAAGTTCCTGTTTTCCCTGTCGCCTCTGGGTCGCCTCTCAATCGCCGCGAATGGCGATGCTGTCCTTGACCATGCGCACGAACTCCAGCTGCTCCTCTCTGGCGGCAGATGACTCCGCCAGCTTGAGGACGTCGCGCAGGGAGCTGTCCTTGGCCCAGTAGCTTTCCCGCAATATTTCCGCGAATTCCGCGACCGCCGCGAGAAACTGCAGCTCGCCGGACAGCTTCGCCTGCACGGTGACGGGCTTGCTTACTTCCTCTACCTTTTGGCTCGAGACATTCTGGTAGCGGATGCGGACATCTCCCAGCTTGCCGGCCGCTCCGTTTTTCACTTTCACCTCGTACAGCGCCGTCACGGTGTGGCCAGCGCCGATTTCCCCGGCATCTGTCCTGTCGTTGCGGAAGTCTTCATCCCGCACGTCCCGATTTTCGTAGCCGATCAGCCGGTAGCGATCGACTGCCGCCGGATCGAATTCGACCTGGATCTTGACATCGCGAGCGATGGTCTGCAGCGTCCCGGTCAAGGCTTCCGTAAATACCCGCCTCGCCTCGGAAAAGGAGTCGATGTAGGCGTATTGACCTTCGCCCTTGTCGGCCAGCTGCTCCATCAGGACGTCGTTGTAGTTGCCCATGCCGAATCCGAAGGTGCTAAGGTGGATGTCTTTGCGCGCGTAGTCTTCGATGGAACGCAGAATGCCGCTGGCGCGCGTCTCGCCGACGTTGGCGACGCCGTCCGAGCAGAGGATGACGCGATTGATGGCGCCGCGTTTATAGGAGCGGTTCGCCATCTCGTAGCCGAGCAGCAGGCCTTCTTTGGCATTGGTGGAGCCTTCAGGTGTCAGGGAATCGATGGCCGACAGGATCGCCTGCCTGTTTTCGGCAGAGGTGGGATCGAGGATGACGCGGCCCTGCGATCCGTAGACGACGATGCCGACCGTGTCTTCGGGCTGGAGCTGATCGACCAGGACGCGCAAGCTCCTTTTGACCAGCTCCAGCCGGTCTTCCCGCTCCATGGAGCCGGAGACGTCGATGACGAAGACGAGATGGGCGGGCTTCCGGTTTTCCGGGGCGACTTCTTTTCCTTTGATGCCGATGCGCACCAGCTGGTAGCCGGGACCAAAGGGCGAAGGGCCGCCGTCGACCTGGATGCCAAACGTCTGCTGCTTTGGCGCAGGGTAGCTTGCCGGGAAGTAGTTGATGAACTCTTCTGTGCGGACAGCATCCGCCGGCGGCAACGCGCCGTCCTGGATGTAGCTGCGGGTGAGGGTGTAGGAGCCGGTGTCGACATCGGCTGCAAAGGTGGACAGGTTGTCTTCGTCGGTGGAGATGAACGGATTGGTGCCGTAATTTTTAAAGGTCATAGCGTCCGGGCCGGCTTGCGGCGGCTGGCGATACATGTGAGCGCTGTCCGCCATGCCGTGGTACGGAGCTCTGCCGTGGCGGGCTGCGCTTTTCGGCTGGGCCGCCAGCTGATTTTGTCCCGCGTATTCTGCGGACGAGGCTACGTTTTGGCTTTGTCCTCCGGCTTGGGCTGACGCCGCCGGCTGCCGGGCGCTCTGCTCGCCAGAGCTGCATCCGACCAAAGCAGCGACCATGACGGTGATCGTGCTTGCTTTTGCAATTTTTCTCATCTCTCTATTCCCCCCTTTGTCTAATGAACGTGGAAAAAAATGGGATGTTACAGGGGGAGCGGAAAAAATTTCGCTATTTGGATAATAATGTGGAACAGCTGGCCTCTCGCTTGTATGATGGAGAAAAAGAAGGAGGGGGACAACCGTCTATGAATCCATACAGCTATTTCTGCCCGACGCGCATCGAGATGGGAAAAGGTAAATCGAAGGAGTTGCCGGCTCTTTTGCAGTCTTTGCAAACGGGCGCGTCGGTGATTCTGGTCAGCGACCCGGGCGTGATCCGTGCCGGACTGGTGGCTCCGCTTCAGGCGGCGCTGCAGGAAGCGGGATATCGCGTGACGCTGTTTGACGGGCTGAGCCAAAATCCGCGCGATATGGAATGTCTGGAAGGGGCAGCGCTGTTCCGCGAGGCGTCTGCCGAAGCGGTGGTGGCGATCGGGGGAGGAAGCGCGATGGACACAGGCAAGACGATCGCGCTGTGCGGACCCAATGGCGGGACACCTGCCGATTATGCGGACGGGCGCCTGCCTTACGAGAACATCGCGCCAATCGTCTGCGTGCCGACGACAGCCGGGACAGGTTCGGAGGTGACGCGATCTGCGGTCATTACGGAGGCGACGACGCATCGGAAAATGACGCTGAAGCACGTAGCCCTGCGCCCGACGCTCGCTGTGCTCGATCCGGCGCTGACGTACAGCGTGCCGCCCGCCGTCACGGCTGCTACTGGCGTGGACGCGCTGGTTCACGCAATCGAAGGCTACACCTGCAAAGTGACCAATCCGATCTCCCAGGCACTCGGAGCGCGGGCGATGCAGACGATTGTACGCGCGCTGCCTGCCGCGTACGCCAATGGACAGGACGAGGCCGCCCGCCATGCGATGCTGGAAGGCAGTCTGCTGGCCGGACTGTGCTTCGGGTCGGCGGATGTGGCAGCGGTGCACTGCCTGGCCGAAGCCTTGGGCGGACTGTACGATACCCCGCACGGCGTCGCCAACTCGGTCTTTTTACCCTATGTACTAAAGTTCAACGCGGCTGAAAACAAGCCGATGCACGCCAGCCTGGCACGCTTTATGGGCTTTGCCGCCGATGCCGACACGGACGATGCGGCAATCGACAAGCTCATCGGCGGAATCGCCGCCTTGACGGAGGGCCTGAACATTCCGAAGCTCAAAGACTTGCCGGGCGTGCGGGAGGAAGATTTTCCGCGCATCGTGGAACTGGCAGTGAAAAACGGCTCCACGCCAAGCAACGTCCGCACTGTGACGGCCGACGATTACATGGCAATCCTGAAAGAAGCGTACGAAGCGTAGCCGTGGATGCGCAGCGCATGAGAAAACAGCCCCTGACTGCCGGGGGCTGACTGTTTTGCGGGGAGGAAAACGCGCCCGGTCCGCGCTGCGGGACATGCGTTAGGCGCCAAAGTGCCCTTACCGGTTTTGAATGGCAGCAATTTTTTCAAAGGTTTGCGTAAACGTTTCCAATTCGCTTGGCTCCAGGACGCCGATATACTTCTCCAGCACCTTGCTGTAGTTTTCAATATCCTTTGTCAGGACATCCTGGCCGCGCGCGGTGATGGAGACAAGCACGCTGCGGCGGTCGTTGTGGCCGTATACGCGGGAGACGAAGCCGCCGTCGACGAGGCGATTGATCATCGTGGAGATCGTGCTCGGCCGCACTCCCAGCTTTTGGGCGAGGTGTGTGATCTTGCAAGGCTCTTCCGCTGAAATGAGCGAAAGCAAATAAAATTGCGGCCGGGTCAGATCGCCGCCGAACTGTTGTTGCATATCTATGGCAATCTTTCGTTGCATTTTGTTCATGGCTGTGCGAATGCGAAAGGCATAGTGAAGTAAGTCAGCCATCAATGATCACCCTATATCATTATAACAAATGACTTATACGTTGCAGGGGGAGAAAATGAAAATAATTCTCGATCAGGGACCGCCGTCTGGCCGATGGGCGAAATCCTGCTTGCACTTATGTTGGTGAAACAAAGAAGCATTCTGATCACACGGCTGCCTGATCGGAATGCTTCTTTGTTTTGGGCCGAACTGCGCACGGAAAATAAACAATTCATTTACATCACGAACATCCATTCGTAAAATTGAGTCAAAGAAGGTGACGTCGATGAACATGAAAAAAAGCATAGCGGAAATTTTGGACGGCTTCCGGCAGGACGAGCGGTTTTCCGCGAATATCGCCCACTGGCGGACGATCCCGGCCCGCGAAGCGAGGACGGTTCCCTTTCCGGACGAACTGGACAGACGCATCCGCGAGGCGCTGGAGCGGCGCGGAATCGCTTCTTTGTATACGCACCAGGAAACGTCCTTTCGTCATGTGCGCGCAGGCAGGAACATCGTTGCTGTAACCCCGACAGCTTCGGGGAAAAGCATGTGCTACCACCTGCCGATCATTCAGACTTTATCGGAGGACGCGCAGGCGCGGGCACTCTACCTGTTTCCCACCAAGGCGCTGGCGCAGGACCAAAAGAGCGAGCTGCATGAGCTGATCACCGAGATGGGCCTGTCCATCAAATCGGAGACGTACGACGGTGATACCCCGGCCAACATTCGGCAGATGGTGCGCAAGGCCGGGAATATCGTCATTACCAACCCGGACATGCTGCACTCCGCCATTTTGCCCCATCATACCAAGTGGGTTTCCTTTTTCGAGCATTTGCAATACGTCGTTATCGACGAACTGCATACATATCGCGGCGTGTTCGGCAGCCACGTCGCCAACGTCATTCGCCGCCTCAAGCGGATTTGCGCCTTTTACGGCAGCCATCCGCAGTTCATCTGCACGTCCGCCACGATCGCCAATCCGCGGGAGCTGGCGGAGGCGTTGACGGAGGAGTCGATGGAACTGGTGGACAACAACGGCGCGCCAGCGGGCATCAAGCATTTTCTGTTCTACAATCCGCCGGTGGTCAACCGTCAGCTGAACATCCGGCGCAGCGCCACGTTGGAGGCGCGCGACATTACCGAGCAGTTTCTGGTGAACGGCATCCAGACGATTTTGTTTGCCCGCAGCCGGGTCCGTGTGGAAATCTTGCTCACGTACTTGCAGGAGCTGATCAAGAAAAAGCTCGGGCCGAAGACGATCCAGGGCTATCGCGGCGGGTATTTGCCCAGCCAGCGCAGGGAAATTGAGCGTGGACTGCGGAGCGGCGACATCATGGGGGTCGTCAGCACGAATGCGCTGGAGCTGGGGGTCGACATCGGGCAACTGCAGGCGTGCGTCATCACTGGTTATCCCGGCTCGGTCGCCAGCACCTGGCAGCAGGCAGGCCGTGCGGGCAGGCGGCAGGGGGAATCGGTAGTGGTCATGGTCGGCAGCTCCACGCCGCTCGACCAGTACGTCATTTCCCACCCGGAATATTTCTTCGACCGCAGTCCAGAGACGGCGCGCATCAACCCGGACAACCTGATTATCCTCGTCGACCACCTGAAATGCGCGGCCTACGAGCTGCCGTTTCGCGAGGGCGACACGTTCGGGCGGGCGGAAATCGTGGAAATTCTCGAGTTTTTGACGGAGGAGCAGGTCCTGCACTACTCCAAGGGCAAATGGTTCTGGATGAACGACTCGTTCCCGGCGCACAACATCAGCCTGCGGTCGGCTTCGCAGGAAAACGTGGTCATCGTCGACATCAGCGAACGGGGCAACGAGCGGGTCATCGGGGAAATGGACCGGTTCAGTTCCCTGACGCTTTTGCACGAGGAAGCGATCTACCTGCATCAGGGGACGCAGTACCAGGTAGAAAAGCTCGATTACGAGGAAAAGAAGGCGTACGTGCGGGAAGTGTCCGTCGACTATTACACGGACGCCAATCTGGCCGTGCAGCTGAAAGTGCTGGAGCAGGATCAGCACCGTCAGGAGGGGCAGAGCGCTTTTTCCTACGGGGAAGTGTCCGTCCACGCCATGGCGACGATTTTCAAGAAAATCAAGTTCGAGACGCATGAAAACATCGGCTCCGGGCCCATTCACCTGCCGGAGGAGGAGCTGCACACGAATGCCGCGTGGATCAGCTTCGCGGACAGCCTGCTCGCGGAAATCGGGACAGAGGACGTGGAGCGGGGATTGGTCGGTCTCGCGCATGTGCTCCAGCACGTAGCGCCGCTGTTCGTGATGTGCGACCCGATGGATTTGCACGTCATCCCGCAGCGCAAGGCCGTACATTCCCAAGAGCCGACGATCTTCCTGTACGACCGCTACCCGGGCGGCATCGGGCTGTCCGAGCAGGTGTACAAAGAAATGGAGACGATTCTCCACCAGGCCGAGCGGATGATCGTCTCCTGCCTGTGCGAGTCCGGCTGCCCGTCGTGTGTCGGAGCGTCCGACGACGGCAGCAAGGAGCTGGCGCTGACGCTGCTGCGCGTGGCGCAAGGGGGAAGCGCGTATGTCTCTTAAGTCGAAGCTGCAGCGGATGAAGGGGCATCTCTCGCTGGAAGCGGACAAAGGCAGAGAAGCAAGCGGCGGCGAGAGCAGGGCGGTGCATCCTCCTGAGCCGTTTGTACAAACGGACGGTTGTGCCCCGCAGACCGATGGACAGTCGCTGCTGACCGGGGAGCAAGCCGTCCAGCATGCCGTTCAGCATGCTGTTCAGTCAGGGAGCGAGCCCGTCCAGAACGCTTCCGTCCAGAACGTCCCCCTCCCTGACATCCCTTACGCTGACAAATGGCGGAGCATGCAGGCGGAGCCGTTCGTCTGGGAGGACGAGCACGTCATGATCCGCGAGGTCCGTTTTCCGCTGTGGCAGCGGCACGGCGCGTACAATTTTGCCCAGCTGCACGAGACGATCGCGGCGTGGGAGGCATCCGGCAGGCAGCACCCGTTGTCTGCGGCTGGCATTCAGCCGGATCGCCTGCTGTTTTTTGACACGGAGACGACCGGGCTGTCGGGCGGAGCCGGGAACACGGTTTTCCTTTTGGGCTACAGCCGTGTCGAAGGGGAGGAGGTCGTCGTCCGGCAGCATTTTCTGCCATCTCCCCACGCGGAAGTGGCTTTGTACCATTCCTTTCTCGAACAGGCGAAGCAATCGTCCCATCTCGTGACCTTCAACGGCAAATCGTTCGACTGGCCGCAGGTGCGGACCCGGCATACGCTCATCCGCGACCAGGTGCAGGCGCTGCCGACATTCGGCCATCTTGACCTGCTGCACGGCGCACGCAGGCTGTGGAAGGCCGAGCTGGAGTCGTGCCGGCTGGCGATCATTGAGCAGGAGAAGCTGGACGTCTGGCGCGAAGACGATCTGCCCGGCTATTTGGCGCCGATCCGCTATCTCGATTTTCTCCATTCCCGGGACCCGGAAGTGATCGAAGGCGTCCTGCGACACAACGAAATGGACGTCCTGTCGCTGATTACCCTCTACATTCACGTATCCCGGCTGCTCCTTGGGCATGAGCGCAATGACGTGTCCCACGAGGAACGCTTTGAAATTGCCCGCTGGTACGAAGCGCTCGGCGACCGGGAAACAGCCCTGCAGGCGTACTTGACCGTGGCTCGCAGCGACCATCCGTGGAGCGTCCGGGCCAAACTGGCGGCGGGCCAGCTGTACAAAAAACAAAAGGATTGGGCACGCGCGCTCGCCCTCTGGGAATCGTGCATGGAGTCGTCCGGCTACGTCCCGGAAGAGGTGTACATCGAGGCGGCCAAGCTGTGCGAGCATCAGCTGGGAGACTGGGAGAAGGCGCTTCGCTACACGCGTCACGCCTACGAGCTGTGGAAGCAGCGGGGGAGCTTGCTGCGCAGCCGCTCGAAGGCCGAAGCGCTCGCCTATCAAAAGCGGATCGAGCGGCTGGAAGCGAAGGAAAACAGCCGGGGCATGCTGTGAAAAAGGAGCTGGGACATGGCAGCTCCTTTTGGTTACAGGCAGGGATGTATAAGATTTCTATCCGGTACAAGTGCAAAAAAAGGCTGCGCCAGAAGGCTTGGCACAGCCTTTTTTATCGCGCCAGAAACGTGCGGACCTTGCCGTATTCGTCGGTGAAAGTCAGTCCGTGACGCGTCACCTGGAACGTCTCGTTGACAAAGTCTGTGACCCATGTGATGCCATCGTCCGTTTGCTCCACGAGCCGCAGGGGAAATTTGTACGGCACTCCGTACATTTTCGGATGCGTGACAAAGACGCCGTGTGGCTCTGCGGTAATTTCCACCTTCATGTTCTCATCGCCGCCCGCAGCATACGTCCCGACACTGCGGGCGATGGCTTCGGGCGTATTTGGCAGGACGCCGCGAATGCGGGAGAGGGGAGGAACCTTGTCTCCAGCCGCGATGCCCGCCAGGTCTCTGGTCATTTTCATGACGGGCGTCAGGTTCAGGTTGCTCAGCACGATCACGGTCAGCCGATCGTCCAGACTGCGGTACATGTCGCTTTGAAATCCGTTGATGTCACCGAAGTGGCTGGCGATCTTTTTTCTGCCTTGCTGATGGATCGCCCATCCGTAGCCGTAGCCGAATTCGTAGGGCGCAAACATTTTCGACAGCCACTCGCCGCTGACGAGCTCCTCCGTGTACAGGGCCTGGTCCCACTTCCACAAGTCTTCCACCGTGGAATACATTCCGTAGGCACCGCGGGGAATCGTCATATCGATATATTCCGTATGCACGATCTCCTCCCAGACCGTATAACCGGAGGCCAGCCCTTTGACAACGGCCCGATTTTCCTCGCATCCGGTATCCAGCATCCCGAGGGGCGCCCAGATGTTGTCCCGCAAAAAATTCGCGTAGGAACTGCCGGAGGCCTGCTCGATGACGGCAGTCAGCAGGAGGTAGCCGGAATTGGAGTAGCGATACCGGGTGCCCGGCGCAAATTCGAGCGGCAGCCCGGAAAAAGACTGAATAAGCCCGTCCAGCGTCCACGGCACTCGCATGGCCGCAGACCAATAATCCGGAAAGCTGGTAAAGTCGGGAACACCTGCGGTATGGGTGAGCAGGTGGTGAATCGTCACGGCATCATCGCAGGATAATCCCTCCAGGTGGCGATTGACAGGATCGTCAAGCCGGAGGGCCCCTTTTTGGCAGAGCAAAAGAATGGCCATCGCGGTAAAGCCCTTGGTGATGGAGCCGATGCGGAATTTGGTCTTCGTCGTATGGGGTACTCCGTGCTCCACGTTGGCGTAGCCCATCGCTTTGGCGAGAAGGATTTCCTTGTCCCTGGCGACGAGCAGAGAGCCGTTGAAATATCCCCGGTCCTCGTAAACTTTCATGTATGCTTCCAGCGCTGTTACGGTGTTCATCTGTCTTCTTCCTCTTTTTATCGGTGGGGCTGCTCTTCCATCCCCCCTTTATTCACGCAAATATTTCTCCCGGTACTCCTCGGCCAGCATCGCCATCAGGATCGAGTCGTGATAGGCGTGATTGTAGTAGAGAGCCTGTCGCTGCACGCCTTCCCGCTGAAAGCCGAGCTTCTCGTATGCCTTTATGGCCCGTTCGTTGAAGGCAAAGACGTTCAGCTCGATCCGGTGCAGATTGAGAATGCCGAAGCCGTAATCCAGCATGAGGCGCATGGCTTCGCTGCCAAAGCCTTTTCCCTGGTTGTCGGAATTTTCAATCGAAATGCGGATGTAGGCGTTGCGGTTAAACGTATCGATGCCGCCGATCTGGATGTCGCCGATCACCTGGTCGTCATCCCGTCTGGCGATGAGCAGCAGCACGCTGGAGGAGTCTTGCGCCTTGCTCTCGATGTACTGGTGGATTTGCTCGCGGGTGTAATGCTTTTGTGTACCCGTCAGCCGCCGTGTTTCACGCTTGTACAAGGAACGGAAATACCAGTCCGTATCGTCCAGTCCGAGCGGGCGCAAATAGACGCGTTCGCCTTCAAGAAAGCGCACCGGCTTTTGGGCAGATGGATGAGCGGATTGCGGGGTGGTCATGTGGCAGTTCTCCCTTCTTGTTTTTCTTTTAGAATAACGAACGATGGGCGAAGCAGGAAAGGGGCATTTTTGTTTCTATTCAAAATCGCCAGAAGGGAGAGCGGTTGCCTGCACGGCTTGCAGCAGGCATCGGGAGAGGGGTGAACAGAGAGGGGAGGGAGCGGGAACGGGCGTAGGTAACAACCTGATTTTGCCCAGCTAACGGTTATTCGTCCAGACGGGTGAATGCTGCCCTGCATATACACATATAGTCATCCAAATTTAACAAGAAAGAGGGCGACAGCATGAGTTATCCGAGTTCCTATTGGTCGTCATCCCAGTCCTCGTCTTACAACCAATCCGTCTATTTTCCATCCTCTCAATACTCCGCTTACTACCCGTCCGCGATGCCGGTGTACCCACCTCCAGGATCGGGGCGCGGACATGGGCGAGATCGCCGCAGACGGTGTCCGGATTTCTGCCGGTTTTGTCCGCCAGAGTGCTGTCGGCGCCGCAGGTAAACAGGAGCCGGGGAATTTATAGAAAGGTTCGGGCGAAAGCCGTTCATCCAGGGACATGCGGGGCCGCCCGGAGCGCAGGGATTCGTCGCTGAGGGGGACGGCCGACCTTCCTCTCCACCTATAGCCCGCATACCGCCAAGAAAGCAGCCCGTCCAGTCGTGACCGGCTGCTTTCTTGCGCTTGCCGTACTATTCCGGCTGGTTCCGGGTCTCATGCCCGGCCTGAAAAGGCGATGTGACACCTTCGTACACCAGATGCATGGTCATCCCCGAGGCAGCATGCGACAGGTCGTGGCAATGATCCATCCACAGGCCGGGATTGTCTGCCCGGAACGCGACTTCATACGTTTCCCCGGGGGCGACATTGAGGGTGTCCGTCCACCACGGACTGCCCGTTATCGGTTTGCCGCTGCGGCTTAGCACGAGCATACTGTGGCCGTGCAGGTGCATCGGGTGATTCATGTGACTGCGATTGACGAAGGTCATTTTGACAAGGTCGCCTTCCCGTACCTGCAGCATCGGCGTATGCGGGAACACGCTGCCGTTGATTGCCCACAGCCCGCCCAGACGGCCGTCGTAAAATCCGAATTGCTCGTCGAACACGAGCTGGAACTCCCGATTGTACCGGGTGTGCAAGTCAAAAGGTACGGGAGCGGGACTTCCGTAACTCGCCGGGTCGAACAGCGGCAAGTCGGGGAGGAGGGCCGGGACGTCCCCCGAGCCTGCGACAGAGAGCAGCATGCCTTGGCCGTGGTCGGCTTTCGTCGGCGAGAGCAAGACATTATGGTTCGGCATCGTAAACGTGACGTCATACCTCCCGCCAGCCGCAATCCGCAGCACCTGGTTGGCGAGCAGATTCGGCTCGTGTACCTCGTTGCCGTCGATGGCCGCGACCTGAAAGGAGGCGCCTTGCAGCTGGAAGTCGGCAGGCAAGCGGTCGGCGTTGAGGAGCCGCAGCCGAACGGGTGTGCCGGGAGCGACTTTTTCCGTTTTTCGTTCATCCGCGCCGTTCAGCGTAATGCCGCCGCTGTCTCCCAGTTTGTGATGCACGAGGGTGAGATCCAGAGGCGGGCCAGTGAGCGGGACGGGCGCATTTGACGGCTCGATCACCAGTGCCCCCAGCAGCCCTTTTTTGACCTGCAGCGACGACTGTTGATGGGAATGGTACCAGTACGTTCCTGTCTGGGCAGCGACGAATCGGTACACGTGCTGCTCGCCGGGCAAGACGGCATCCTGGGTAGCACCGGCCACGCCGTCCTCGGCATTCGGTACATGCAAGCCGTGCCAGTGGATGGTGACGCCATCGGCGATGTCCTTGTTCCGCAGGACGACTTCGATCAGTTCGCCCTGCTTCATGCGCAGCACAGGTCCCGGGTATTGTCCGTTAAACGTCCACGTCTCCACGACCTTGCCGGAGGGGAGGCGCGTCTGCGTTTTTTGGGCAGTCAACGTAAAAATGCGGTCAGGGGTTTCGTTTTGCGGGCCGTGCAGTTGGGTCACGCTGACGGGCTGGCTCCGGGAACCGGCGGCTGCAGCGGAGGCGTGCTGGGCGTGGGCGGTCATGCTCATCCGGCCGGGCAGCTTGCTGTTTTGCATGGCGTGGTCGATCCAGGCAGAGCAGCCTGCCGCGAGTGTCAGCAGGGCGAAACATGCCCGCAATAAGCGCATGGACCGTTTGGCTCTGTGCAGCGTACCGGAACGGCCATAGCGCTGCTGCTGCCACGATTGCCAGATCCAGAGGGCAGAACTGCCGGCGATCAGGACACCCCAGGCAACGATCAGCGTCTCCTTGTGCAAGGTGACGGCAGGCGCGCAAAATTGCAGGATGGCGGCGAGGAAAGCCCCGAGAGACAAGGCGTAGAGGGGCACGGCCAACTCCGGTGCGGAAGCCTTCAGTCGGCTGGCTTGCTCCTCATCCGTATCCGCATGGGCGTATCCCGGAAGTGCCGCGTACGGAACGACGACCGTCATGCGCAGCGCCAGACGCCACAGCCTTGGGACGGACACGAACGCTGCGGCGATGGCAGGCGCCAGGATGAGGGGGAGAAAGCCCAGCAGTTTGTCCTTTACGAACACCCATCCGTACGCATCGTACAACCACCATGTCGTACCCCATTGCGCGAGTACCGCAAGCAAGGTCAAAGCGGTCAGAATCAAGGTTCGGCGAGCGCTCGTTGCCATTGCACTGCCAGCGGGACGAAAGACGAGACCGCCCAACCGAAAGGCGGGCAGCAACGTCAACAGCCATACAATCAGGTACAGCCCTTGGTCGATCCCGGAGAGCATTTCAAACTTCGGCATGAACGTGTTCCTCCTGAAAAAATGAGTTCGCTCTTTATAGTAGAGAGAATTGCATCGCATCCAAACCTACTACGGCATGATTTTATCTCCGTCTCAAGTCTGACTCGCAACGTTTCGCCGCAATCCGTACAACCGGGTGCAATGGGCGACGCCTTTTTTGTGA
The DNA here is from genome assembly GCF_042683565.1 of Brevibacillus sp. GCM10020057. Classification (NCBI taxonomy): domain Bacteria; kingdom Bacillati; phylum Bacillota; class Bacilli; order Caryophanales; family Paenibacillaceae; genus Brevibacillus; species Brevibacillus sp. GCM10020057. The sequence goes on along the minus strand of NZ_JBHUJW010000034.1, from coordinate 222,699 downwards.
CGCTCCCGAGAAATCGGGTAAGCGTACAAGCAATCATCTCGTCCGTTTCATATAAAAGAGAGTAAAAAGAACGGAGGAGGTGGGCCCATGACGCCGGGGAACAACGACACACCAAAAGATTTGGATCAGCAGCTACAGCGTATCTATCAACGTCTGGACAAATTCGAGGAACGACTTGACAAGCTGGAAGGAAAAGTGACAGTAGCCACGAAATGGCTGGAGCGAATGGAGCATCGGTTGGAGCGAATGGAGGAAGTGCGTGCAGAGTTCGTACAGGCATTGACCAAGTTGCAGACGGAAATCGCGCTAAAATCGGGGATGACAGACAAAGAGAAAGACATCATACTCGCTTCTTCTTGTAAAGGGAGGCTTGCTGTGTTTAGAATAAGTGAAATGTGGAAAACGTGTGTAAACCCATTCCATTTTTCTACCGCATCTCCCGGCTATACTGGAGGGCAAGCAAAAGAAAGAGAGGATCTCCCTGTGAAGAAGTTTGATGTTTCCGTTCTTTCGGCATCCATCCTGCTGGTCGGGCTGGTAATTCTCGGCGTCTATCAGTCCGGACAAAAAGATCTCGATCCTGCTCTGGCGAAGGCTGGCGATACGCAGATCACACAGTACCAATTGTACGATGAGATGAAAAGCCTGTATGGAAAACAGATGATGAGCGAGCTCGTCGCTCAATCGTTGATCAAGCAGGAAGCAAAACTGCAACATATATCGGTATCCAGGGAAGAACTGGACAAGGAAGTCAATGCGATGAAACAGCAGATCGGAACCGACCAGGCTTTCCGTGATTACTTGAGCAGCATGGGTATGAACGAACAGAAGCTGCGCGAGAAGATGGAAGTGCTGCTTACGCGCGACAAATTGTTGGACAAGGCGTTCCCGGTGACAGAGGAGCAAATCCAGCAGTATTACAACGCAAACAAGGCTCAGATGGGGTCGCCTGCACCGGAGCTGGACAAAGTCCGGGAGCAGATCAAATCGGTTCTGGCGGATCAAAACCGCAGTGAGAACTACAGCAAATGGATGGAAACCATCGAGAAAAATCACAAGGTTGAGTGGTATGATCCGACATTGCGCGAGGTGACAGAGGGTGACAACGCCCCGGCACCGACTGAAGCGGAGACGAAATAAACAAGGGATCGCAAAAAGGCCTGTGTCGCAGCGAGTTCGCGGCACAGGCCTTTTTGCGCCTTTGCACCCGCGTTCTTTTCCCCGCACTGTTGCCCTGCAAAAAATAATGCGGTAAGCAGCGCGCGTTAGGGAATACTGTAAAAAGCGAAAAGGAGGCAGATGAGTGTGGACGGTTTATGGATGAAGCTGATCGCAAGTCCAGTGGTGGTCGTATTGGCGGACGCGCTGTTTCCGGAAGTGGATTATTCCTCTCTCTATTACTCGATTGGCGTCGGCTTCGTATTGGCCGTGGCAGGATATTGGCTGGAACGTTCGATATTGCGGCCCGGCACCCTGTGGCTGAGCACGGCGCTCGACATGATCGTCGGTTTTATCGTGGTGTACGGAAGTGCCTTTGTCTTGCCGTCCGCAGCCAGAATTACGCCAATGGGCGCGGGCTTTGTGGCGATTTTGTTCGGCGTGGCAGAGTATTTGCAGCACGGCTGGCTGATCCGCACCGGGCGAGTCACGAAAGCGGAATAACGAAATGGCCATGGAAGGCGAACGGCCGCACACTCGAAATGAGAGTGTGCGTTTATTTTTTTGCGGACTCGCTTTGACAGCCACAGAACAGGCACGCTATTCTACTGGAAGAAGAAAATACGACAGCCTGCAGGCTGAACGGGCTTGAGGGGGAAATATGCGGGCAATCATGTTGGGTGTAGTCGCTTCTCTCTTTTTCGCGACTACCTTTGTATTGAACAGAGCGATGGAATTGTCGGGCGGCAGCTGGCTGTACAGCGCCTCTTTGCGGTATTTGTTTATGGTGCCGTTTTTGCTGGCGATTGTCGGGCTGCGGCGGCAGCTCGGTCCGCTCTGGGCAGAAATGAAAAGTCGGCCGTGGCAATGGCTGGTGTGGAGCTTCGTCGGTTTCGGACTGTTTTACGCGCCGCTCTGCTTCGCGGCCATCTACAGCCCAGGCTGGCTGACGGCCGGTACCTGGCAGGTGACGATCATCGCCGGTTCGCTGCTCGTCCCTTTGTTTGGTCAGAAGATTCCGATGAAAGGACTGCTGCTCTCCTTGATTATTTTGGCCGGCGTTGCCCTGATGCAGGCGCACGAGGCCAGCGCGGTGGGGCTGAAGGAGGTGCTCTTCGGGATCGTCCCGATCGTGCTGGCAGCTTTCGCCTATCCACTCGGGAACCGCAAGATGATGGCGCTCACGCAAGGGCGGATCGACGCCTATCAGCGCGTGCTGGGGATGACGCTTGCCAGTCTGCCTTTTTGGCTGCTGCTCGGAGTCGTCGCTTGGGTCACCGAGGGGCCGCCCAGCAGCAGCCAGACGCTGCAATCTCTGATCGTGGCGCTTTCCTCCGGGATCGTCGCGACCGTGCTGTTTTTTCAGGCGACGGACATGGCAAAGGGAAACGCCCAGCAGCTGGCAGTCGTGGAAGCTACACAGGCGGGAGAGGTCGTCTTCGCCGTAGCGCTGGAGGTGCTCTTTCTGGGCGTACCGCTGCCGGGAATATGGTCCTGCGCCGGGATGCTGCTGGTCATTGCGGGGATGGTTCTGCACAGCAATGCGGCAGCTGTGCCGGAAGCGAAAAAACAGCGGAAAGCATCGTGAATCAACCCGTATTCTCGCGGCCAGCAGGCTGATTTGCCCGTGGCGGTCTGTGGAGATGCGCCTATCCTGTCTGTTTGCTGCCGCGATGTGGCATCCAGGGGATTCACTTCCATTTGTTCCGTTGTTGAATGCTTTTTGCGATTTTGTCAAGAGGTCTCTTTTCTCTGTGTCGCGCATGGACGCAATTACCGGAAAACACCGCCTTGACGAACGCGAAAAAACCGTGCAATCCGAACCTGCTGAAGGCCTATGCAACCAGTGAAAACGGTCACATTTCACCGCTTTCTCCTTGTTTCTGTAAGAACAGGGTTCGTTTGACTCGAAAGTTCACAAATTTGTTCATAAATTTGTTAACAAAATGATAACAAATAGCCTGTAGATTAAGGAAAATTTATGTATACTTAAATGGTTACCACGCGCGAATAGAAGTCTGCAATCCTTGCTCTATCTGTTTGTTTTTGGAATGGTTGCTAATACTTTTCGTAGTTGGGTATTATATGTGGGAAAGTAGAAAAGGGCCATTCTTGCAAGGAAAAGAGCTATGAAACTTCTAGTTGCAAGCGTGGCTAGAACGTTACCAACACGAAGAAAGAGGGGTTCATGGGTATGAAGGGTTGGCAACAGTTTTGGCGTCAGCTTTCGCTGTTTGGTCTGCTGGCGCTGGCATTAACCGGATGTGGCAAAGATGAGCTCTCCACTCTCAAGCCTTCCGGTCCCGTTGCAGCGATGCAGTTTGACTTGATGAAGCTGTCCTCCGCAATCATGATCGGCGTTTTCTTTGTCGTTATGCTGATCTTCACGTACGTCCTTATCCGATACCGCAAGCGTCCGGGACAGCAGGGGATTCCGAAACAGGTGGAAGGCAATCATGCACTTGAAATTCTTTGGACAGTAATTCCATTCCTGCTTCTGATTGTTATGGCCGTCCCGACTGTGGCAACCGGTTTCACGCTTAACAAGGAGTACACAAAAGAGGAAGCGCTTCAAGTGAATGTGACGGCGCATCAGTTCTGGTGGGAATTTGAGTACCCGGATCTCGGCGTAGCGACTGCGCAAGATTTGGTGCTGCCAGTAGGCAAAAAAATTCAATTCCACGTGACGTCTGCTGACGTTATGCACGCATTCTGGATTCCGGCGCTTGGCGGTAAAATCGACACCAACCCGGGCCAGGAGAACAGAATCTGGCTGCAAGCTGACAAGACAGGCATTTTCTACGGGAAATGCGCGGAGCTCTGTGGAGCGTCCCACGCCTTGATGGACTTCAAGGTAGAAGTAATGGACCAGGCTGCATTTGACAACTGGGCAAAAGGCATGAAGGGTGTTCAATCCGCAGAACCGGCAACTGCTACCAGCGCAAGCGCAGCTCAAGGTCAGGAAATCTTCAACAAGAGCTGCCTGGGATGCCACGCGATTGCGGGCAAAGGCGGCAAAATGGGTCCAAACCTCACCAACTTCGCAGACCGCGAACGTGTAGCGGGCATCCTTGCTCACACGCCGGAAAACATTGCAGAGTGGCTGAAAGATCCGCAAAAGGTGAAGCCGGGCAACAACATGCCGAACCTGAATCTGGAAGACGCACAAGTGAAGGCGCTTGTCGATTATCTGAATACACTCAGCGTGAAAAAGTAAGGTTTGTCAAAAGAAATTACCCGTCATAGGCAGTGACGCTTAAAAGGAGGTAAACCTGTGTCTGCACATGCTTCTCACGCACCAAAGCGCTCAGGGCTGTGGGATTGGCTCACGACAGTGGACCATAAGAAAATCGCAATCCTGTATTTGATTGCCGGTGGGATTTTCTTCCTGGCTGGCGGTTTTGAGGCCCTGTTGATTCGTTTGCAGTTGATGTATCCGGAGTCTTCTGTCGTTGGTGCCAAGACGTTTAACGAATTGATCACCATGCACGGCACCACGATGATCTTCCTGGCAGTAATGCCGATCATTTTCGCTCTGATGAATGCAGTCGTTCCGCTCCAGATCGGTGCACGCGACGTAGCATTCCCGTTTGTGAACGCACTTGGTTTCTGGCTCTTCTTCTTCGGGGGAGTGCTGCTGAATACGAGCTGGTTTTTGGGCGGCGCTCCTGATGCCGGCTGGACATCGTATACGACTTTGGCTTTGAACCGTTACAGCGGCCACGGCGTAGACTTCTACGTACTCGGTCTGCAAATTGCCGGTCTCGGTACGCTGATTGGTGGTATCAACTTCCTGGTAACCATCATCAACATGCGTGCGCCAGGCATGACGTTCATGCGCATGCCGCTGTTTACCTGGACATCCTTTGTTACATCCGGTTTGATTCTGTTTGCATTCCCGGCGATCACGGTCGGTCTCGTTCTGTTGATGTTTGACCGTCTGTTTGGCGGTAACTTCTTCAACCCGGATGCGGGCGGGAACGTTGTCATTTGGGAGCACATCTTCTGGATCTTCGGTCACCCGGAAGTATACATCCTGATTCTCCCGGCGTTCGGTGTCATTTCCGAAGTAGTTTCTACCTTTGCAAGAAAGCGCCTGTTCGGTTACAGCTCCATGGTATTCGCGACAGCGCTGATCGGTTTCCTTGGCTTCATGGTGTGGGCTCACCACATGTTTACGACAGGTCTGGGCGCTATCGCCAACACGCTGTTCGGTCTGGCAACCATGCTGATTGCGGTACCGACAGGGATTAAAATCTTCAACTGGCTTTTGACCATGTGGGGCGGTCAAATCCGCTTCACCACAGCGAGCCTGTGGGCAGTCGGTTTCATTCCGACGTTTACAATCGGTGGTATGACAGGGGTTATGCTCGCCATTCCGCCTGCTGACTACCAATACCATGACAGCTACTTCGTAGTCGCTCACTTCCACTACGTAATCGTAGGGGGCCTCGTGTTCGGGCTCTTCTCGGGTCTGTACTACTGGTGGCCAAAAATGTTCGGGAAACTGCTCAATGAGACGTTGGGTAAATGGAACTTCTGGACCTTCTTCGTCGGTTTCCATCTGACGTTCTTCCCGCAGCACTTCCTGGGTCTGATGGGGATGCCGCGCCGCGTCTTCACTTACCTGAAAGATCAAGACCTTGATCTGGGCAACTTTATCAGTACGATCGGCGTATTCGGTATGACAATCGGTACCATCCTGTTCCTCGTGAACATTGTTGTCACGGCAAACAGCTCCAAACGCGCTCCTGCCGATCCTTGGGATGGACGCACGCTGGAATGGTCGATTCCTTCGCCGCCGCCAGAGTACAACTTTGCACAGACTCCGCTGGTACGCGGCCTGGATGCATTCTGGATCGAAAAAATGGCTGGCAACAAAGGCATGACGCCTGCTGAACCGCTGGGCGATATCCATATGCCGTCGCCATCGTTCCTGCCGTTCCTGATGTCTGTCGGCTTGTTCATCGCGGGTTACGGTTTCATGTACCACAACTATGTGGTCGTCGTGATCGGTATGCTGGTGACCTTCGCTTGCATGTTCACCCGTTCTGTCAAGGACGATCCGGGCTATCATATTCATGAGGACGAAATCGAGGATAAGGGGGTTAAGGCTTAATGGCTATCCATCACGCAAATGCAGTTTTGCCTGACGAACCGGAAAAAGCCACCCTTGAGGGCAAGAACAAGATTCTTGGCTTCTGGCTCTTCCTTGGCGGAGAGACCGTTCTCTTCGGTTCCCTGTTTGCAACCTTTCTCGCGCTGCGCGACCAGGCAAACGGAGGCCCGACTGGGAAAGAACTGTTCGGACTGCCGCTGGTTGCCGCTGCGACCCTGCTCCTGCTCACCAGCTCCATGACAGCCGTAATGGCGACCCTGGCGCTGCACAAGAAAAATCTGAAGCAGATCCAGGTATGGCTGACCATTACCGTATTGCTCGGCCTTGGATTTCTGGGACTGGAGATTTACGAGTTCATGCATTACGTGCACGAAGGCCATAAAATCTCGTCCAGTGCGTTCGGTTCTGCCTTCTACACCTTGGTCGGATTCCATGGAGGCCACGTAGCGTTCGGGATTCTCTGGATCATCCTTCTGCAAGTATCGGCAACGAAAAAAGGGCTGACGGTAGTGACCGCTCCGAAGTTCTACCTGGCTTCCCTGTACTGGCACTTTATTGACGTTGTCTGGGTGTTCATCTTTACCGTGGTATATCTCATGGGTATGATCGGTGGAAAGGTGGGATAAACAATGGGAGCACATACAGAAGAAGGAGTGCGCAAGCCCAAAGTAAAGCACGACAGTCCGAAAAGACATCTCGTTGCTTTCATCGGTTCCCTCGTACTGACGGCGCTCGCGTTTATCGCGGTAGCCTATGAGGCTGTTCCGTCTGGCTTTACCGTACCGTTCATCGTGGTTTTGGCTTTCGTTCAAGCGCTCTTTCAGCTTTTCGTCTGGATGCACATGGACCAAAAAGGGCATGAGTTCGCACGGATCAGCATTTTTACAGGATTGTTTTTCATCTTGGCGGCGATCATTGTGTTCCTGCTCTGGGTCTGGATCTAATAAGAAACGTGAGGGTGGACTTCGTGTCCGCCCTTTTTTCATTGTCCGAATACACGCAGGCTTCTCTCCGTAGGCTAAAGAGAGGGGTTTTTTGCGTGATCAGTCGGGGAAATGGAAAAAGGAAAATGCTTGCGCCGATTCTGAAGAGTTTATATAATAAAAACTATAACGTGCGTGAAAATAACGTTATATTAATTAGTCGTCACATGTTTGGACAATTTCTAATAGGAAAGCAGGGATCATGATGGTAAAATTGGTAGCTGTTTATCGTAAACCGGAGGATGTCGAAGCATTTGACAAGCATTATAATGAAGTCCATGCTCCGCTGGCTGCAAAGATGCCGGGCTTGATCAAGATGGAAGTGAGCAAAATTTACGGTGCACCAATGGGTGAAAGTGACCTGCATCTGATCGCTGAAATGTATTTTGAATCCAAAGAAGCATTGTTGGAAGCGTTATCATCTCCGGAGGGACGCGCTGCAGGAAAAGATTTGCGCGGGTTCGCAGGATCGCTCGTCACCATGCACTTCGCGGAAGTGGTGTAGGCGAGATGAGCGGGAAGATGATCGTTGACGAACGCAAACTTCATCAGGAACGATATGAAGAAATTCTGGAAAAACTGAAGCAAGACCAGTATGCGCAATTTCTTGGAATCCGATTGCTCGAATTGGGCGAAGGGACAGCGACAGCCGAGTTGACAGTCGCACCGCACATGCTGAATGCACACGGCACCGCGCATGGGGCCGTCATCTTCTCGCTGGCAGACTTCGTGTTTGCCGCCGCCTGCAATTCGTACGGCAAAACGTCTGTGGCCCTGTCGATGAACATCGGCTTTTTGGCGGCTGGGTTCAACGGCAATCGCCTGGTGGCGACTGCGACAGAGGAGAAGAAAAACAATCGAACGGCATGGTACCGCATTCGCGTGGAGAGCGAGAATGAACTGATCGCGACGCTGGACGCGCTTGCTTACCGGAAGAACGAGTATTTCGTATCGGTTGGGGAGCAAGAGGGAAAATAACGAAATAGGTCATGATTGAAAACAGCACAAAGGATGCCGATGCAAACTGCAAATGGCTCCTTTCACTGTTTTACGTGACAAGAAGAAAAGGGGACCAGCAATGTCTGAAAGAATCCGCAACCGGTTCAACGACTACCTGGGCATCGAGGTCATTCACCGCGATGAGCAAGGCTGCAAGGTAGCTCTGAAAATCCGCCCTGAGATGTACAACAGCATCGACGGCGTTGTCCATGGAGGGGTCACTTCCACGCTGGCCGACGTTGCCATGGGCCATGGCGCTGCACCGCACATCGATGGCGTGCAGCAGTGCGTCACCGTCGAAAGCAAGATTCAATATTTGTATCCGGCGCGCGGGGAGCTGCTGGAGGCGCAGTCGTACGTGCTGAAAAGCGGCAGGAGCCTGATTATCATGGAAGCGCGCGTCACCTGTGACGGCAAGCTCGTAGCAGTGGCGACAGGCACCTACGCGCGGACGCAGAAAGCCTGAATACAGCAGTTGCACGAGGAGGACGAAGATGAATCTGGAAACCGTGCGTTACGAGAGGGATGGGCATATCGGGGTAATCACCCTCAACCGTCCGGACGAGTTGAATGCACTCAACTACGATACGCTGCATCGTTTGGGTGAGATCATCGAGGACATTCGCTTGAATTCCAAAGAAATTCGCGTTGTTCTGGTCAAGGCAGAGGGACGCGCCTTCTGTGCAGGGGCAGACCTGAAGGAGCGCCGTACGCTGAATGAGCAGCAAGTACGCCGCAATGTGCGCAAGATTCGCGACGTGTTTACGGCACTGGAGCGATTGCCGCAGCCGACGATCGCGCTGATCAACGGCTTTGCCTTCGGAGGCGGCTTCGAGCTGGCGCTGGCCTGTGATTTCCGCTACGCGCTGGCAGAGGCGAAAATGGGTTTGACCGAAGTAAGCCTGGGCATCATTCCGGGTGCGGGCGGCACACAGCGCCTGTCGCGTCTGATTGGTCCGTCCAAGGCCAAGGAGCTGATCTTGACGGCACGCAAAATCACGGCAGAAGAAGCCCTGCAGTTCGGCTTCGTAAACGGCGTGGCCAAAGATCTGGCAGAGCTGAACGAACTGGCAGAAAGTCTCGCGCAGGAGATTTTGGCAAACGCGCCGCTCGCCGTCTATCAGGCGAAGGCAGCGATTGACCGCGGCAGCAGCGTCGATCTGCAGACAGGGCTGGACGTGGAGACGATGTGCTACGAAGTGATCATTCCGACCAAGGACCGGGTAGAAGCGCTGGAAGCCTTCCGCGAGAAGCGCAAACCGGTGTTCAAAGGCGAGTAACTCAGGATAGGGAAAACGATAAAGAGAACGTTGAGAAATGAGGGAGACGATATGATTTTTAACGTGGAAATGGAAACGCTGTCAAGAGAAAAGATGACAGAATTGCAACTGAAACGTCTGCAAGAAACCGTAAAACGTGTATATGAGCGAGTCCCCTTTCATAAAAAGGCGTTTGATGAGGCGGGAGTAAAACCGGAAGATATCAAGTCCATCGAAGACATTCAAAAGCTGCCGTTCATGAAGAAGAAAGATCTGCGCGACAACTACCCGTTCAACCTGTTCGCTGTCGACATGAAGGAAGTAGCACGGATTCACGGTTCGTCCGGCACGAAAGGCAAACCGACCGTCGTCGGCTACACGAAAAACGACCTCGACAACTGGGCGGAAATCGTGGCGCGCGCGATCTGTTGTGCGGGCGGAGAGCCAGGGGACATTTTTCACAACGCGTACGGCTACGGCCTGTTCACGGGAGGTCTCGGTCTGCACAACGGTATCGAGCGCATGGGGGCAGTAGCTGTTCCGGTCTCCGGCGGGAACACGCCTCGGCAAATCACGCTGATCGAGGACTTCAAGCCGCGCGGCATTTCCGGCACGCCGTCCTACATCCTGAACATCGTCGAAGAAATGAAAAAGCAAGGAATCAACCCGCGTGAGACGAGCGTCAAATACGGCATCTTCGGCGCAGAGCCATGGTCCGAGGAGATGCGCGCGCAGCTGGAAGCGGAGCTGGACATCAAGGCGATCGACATTTACGGCCTTTCCGAAGTAATGGGTCCGGGCGTGTCCATCGAGTGCCATGAGGCGCAGGATGGCCTGCATATCGCAGAAGACCACTTCTATGCGGAGATCATCGATCCGGAAACAGGCGAAGTGCTGCCGTACGGTCAGGAAGGCGAGCTGGTATTCACGTCGCTGACCAAGGAAGCATTCCCGGTGATTCGCTACCGCACAGGCGACATTGCTTCCCTCAATCCCGAGCCTTGCAAATGCGGACGCACCACGATGCGCATGTCCCGTATCAAAGGCCGCGTAGACGATATGCTGATCATCCGTGGCGTCAACGTATTCCCGACGGAGATCGAATCGGCTCTGCTCACGTTCAAACAGCTGGCGCCCCATTATCAGGTCGTGATTGAACGGGATGGCGCGCTGGACCGTTTTGAAGTTCACTGCGAGCTGACACCGGAATACATGAAAGAAATTGGCTTGATGGAAAGTTCTGCTTTGGGGTCATTGGTGAAAGAAATCAGCCATCTGATCAAAAATACGCTGGGCGTCTCTGTCGTGCTGCGTTTCCTGCCGCCAAACTCCCTCGTGAGAAGCGAAGGCAAGGCCATCCGCGTGGTGGACAACCGCAACAAGACGCAATCAACGGTCTGATCGCATCTGCACCGGAAAGGAGGAAGAGCCCGTGTCCTATGAAACCATCATCGCTACCCGGGAAGAAGGGGTCGGTATTGTCACTCTCAATCGACCGAAAATTCTTAACGCATTGAACCTGAAACTGGTCGATGAACTCGTTGCCGAACTGGAGAAGCTGGACAAAGACCCGGACATACGCGCCATTTTGCTCACCGGCAATGACAAGGCATTTGCGGCCGGAGCGGATATCAACGAAATGGCGGAGGATTCTGCCATCGCGATCATGAAGCGGGATCAGTTCGCCGTCTGGGATCGCATCTCGCTCATCTCCAAGCCGATCATCGGAGCGGTCAGCGGCTTTGCCCTGGGAGGCGGCTGCGAGCTGATGATGAACTGCGACATCGTGATCGCCTCGGAGACAGCGGTCATCGGCCAGCCGGAGGTCAAGCTGGGCGTCATGCCGGGAGCGGGCGGCACGCAGCGTCTGGTCCGTGCCGTAGGACTGCGCAAGGCGATGGAAATGCTGCTCACGGGCGAGCCGATCTCGGCACAGGAAGCATTGCGCTACGGGCTGGTCAATCGCGTCGTGCCGGTAGAAGCCTACTTACAGGAGGCGCTGAAGCTGGCGAAGCAAATCGCTGCCCAGCCGCCCCTCGCCGTACAGATGATCAAGAGGGCGGCGCACAAGGCGGACGACTTGCCGCTGCAGGAAGGCATGGAGTACGAACGCAACGGCTTCTACCTGCTGCTCGCGAGCGAAGACCGCAAAGAAGGCATGCAGGCATTTTTGGAAAAACGCAAACCCCGGTTTACGGGTAATTAGGAGGCGGCCATGTACGAAACGATTCTGTATGAAGTATCGGAAGGCGTTGCAGTCCTGACTCTGAATCGCCCGGATAAATTCAATGCGTTCACGGAAAAAATGAACAAGGAAATAACGGATGCGCTCAAGCAGGCGCAAAAGGACCCGGCTGTCCGCTGCATTTTGCTGACGGGGGCAGGCCGCGCGTTCAACGCGGGACAGGACCTTGGCGACGTAGCAGGCGGGGAAGTGGACTACGGCGGATTTTTGCGCCAGCGCTACAACCCGATGATTCTCCAGTTTCAAAAAACGGAGAAACCGATCGTCGCGGCCGTCAACGGCGTAGCGGCAGGCGCGGGCATGAGTGTGGCGCTGGCTTGCGACATCCGTCTGGCATCGGAGAAGGCATCGTTCGTCAACGCCTTCGTCAATATCGGGCTGGTGCCGGATTCGGGCGGCTGCTACTTTTTGCCGCGCATCGTCGGATTGGGCAAGGCGCTGGAGTTGGCGATGACCGGGGAGAAAGTGTCGGCGCAGGAAGCGCTGCGGATCGGGCTGGTCAACCAGGTGTATCCGGCGGACAGCTTTCAGGAAGATGCCCTGGCGTATGCGCGCAAGCTCGCGGCATTGCCGACGCGGGCAATCGGCCTGATCAAACGGACGATGTACAAAGGTCTCGAAATGAATCTGGAAGAGACGCTCGCCTATGAAGCGTTTGCCCAGGATGCGGCAGGCAGCACAGAGGATCACCGCGAAGGAGTCGCTGCCTTCATGGAAAAGCGTGCTCCTCGTTTCACCGGCCGCTAAGGCGAAGGGGAGGGAAAGAGAAGTGGAGACAAAAACGGTAGGAGTCATCGGAGCAGGAACCATGGGTGCAGGGATCGCGCTCGTCTGCGCCCGCAAAGGACACCGCGTCCTGTTGCTGGACGCGAATCAGGCCGTACTGGAGAGGGCGCTTGGCTATTTGCAATCTGTCCTGACCAAGGACGTGGAGAAAGGCAAGATCAGCGAACAGCAAAAAACGGATACGCTGGAGCGGGTCCAACCCGTGTCTGACATGGAAACATTGGCAGACAGCGACATCGTCATCGAGGCGGTTCCGGAGCGGCTCGACCTGAAGAAAAGCATTTTTGGCGATCTCTCCCGCATTTGCCGGAGCGATGCGCTCTTGTTGACCAACACGTCCTCCATTTCCATCACGGAAATCGCCGGGGGGCTGCCGCATCCGGAGCGGATTCTCGGGTTTCATTTCTTCAACCCTGCGCCGGTCATGCCGCTCGTCGAAGTGATTCGCGGCAAGAAGTCCGGCGAGGAAAACGTGCAGGCGGCGTACCGCTTCGCCGAGGAACTGGGCAAGGTTCCGGTGCTCGTCACGGACACGCCGGGCTTCATCGTGAACCGCATTGCCCGCCCGTACTACAACGAAGCGCTGCGCATACTCGGAGACAACGTTGCCAGCGTGGAGAAAATCGACCGGATCATGAAGCTGGCGGGCGGATTCAAAATGGGTCCGTTCGAGCTGCAGGACATGATCGGCATCGACATCAACTTCGCCACGACCCAATCGGTATACAACGATTTCTTCCAGGAAGGTCGATTCAAACCCAGCCGGATTCAGCAACGGATGGTACAGGCAGGCAGTCTGGGCAGAAAGACGGGGGATGGCTTCTATGACTACAGCAAATAAGACGGTTTTGCTTACGGGGGACAGCCCGCTGCAGGCGGAACTGCATCACATACTGACAACAAACGGGTATCGGGTCGTCTCGCTCGCAGAAGGGGCGGCCGAGCCGGAAGCGATTTTTTTGGCACTGGAAGTAAGCAATCTCGATCTGGACGCGAAAAAGGAGCAGCTGCGTGAAATCGACCGCCTGCTGGCTCCGTCCGTGCCGATCTTGACCACATCGCTGGCGATCACGGCGACGGAAGCAGCCTCCTGGACCAATCATCCACAGCGCGTATGCGGCTTCGGCACGCTGGTCCCGCTGGCAGAGCGCCAGCTGTTCGAGGTGGCGCCTGCCCTGCAGACGGAAGCGGCAGCCATCGAGGCGGCGCAAGCCTTCTTTCACTCACTCGGCAAGGAAGTGGAGCTTGTGGAGGATGAAGTCGGCCTCGTCTTTCCGCGCATTCTCACGCTGATCATCAACGAGGCGGCGTTTGCGCTGATGGAAAAAATCGCGACGCCGCAGGACATCGACATCGCGATGAAAAAAGGTACGAACTATCCGTTCGGCCCCCTCGAATGGGCGGACCGGATCGGGCTGGACGAGATTTACGCCATTTCCAGAGGTCTGCAGCGCGATCTGGCGGAGGAGCGCTACCGCACGGCTCCCCTGCTCCGCAAGCTGGTTCTGGCAAAGCGCTTCGGCGTCCGCAGCGGACAAGGCTTTTACAGCTATGCGCATCTGAGCGGAGGTGAAGCCTGATGGCAGCACGGGAAGAAGTCTACGTAGCGGCGGCCGTGCGTACGCCCATCGGCAAGCTCGGCGGCAGCTTGAAAAACACGCCGATTGACGACCTGACCGCGATTGTCCTGAACGGGGCGCTCGCTCAGGCAGGGCAAACCGGCGACGCTGTCGATGGCGTGATTATGGGGAACGTCATTTCCGCGGGTCCCTTTATCAATATTGCCCGCGTCGGCTTGCTGAAGGCAGGGCTGCCCGAGACTGTGCCGGGTTTGACGGTGAACCGTGTCTGCGCCTCGGGGCTGGAAGCGGTCAATCTGGCAGCCCAGTCCATCATGGCGGGACACAGCAGCGTCATGCTCGCTGGCGGCGTGGAGAACCTGACCCGCTCCCCGTACATCATGGAGAAGTTTGAACAGCCGTATCAGCGCGGCGGACAGACGTTGATGGAGTCGTTCGGCGGTCCGCGCTCGGCCCCCGTCTCTTTGTACGGAGAGCTGACGATGGGCGACACGGCGGAAAATGTAGCCGAGAAGTTCGGGATCAGCCGCGAGGAGCAGGACCAGTTTGCGGCCGAGAGCCAGAGAAGGGCCGTCGCCGCGATCGACGCCGGTCTGTTCCGCGAAGAGATCGTTCCGGTGACCTTGCGCGGAAAAAAAGGCGAAGAAACGATTTTCGACACGGACGAGTTCCCGCGCCGCGATACGAGCGTGGAGTCTCTCGCCAAGCTGCGCCCCGCTTTTCGCAAAAACGGCACCGTGACGGCGGGCAATTCGTCAGGGATCAACGACGGTGCTGCCGCTCTGCTGCTGATGAACAGGGAAAAGCTCGACGCAGCCGGGCTGCAGCCGCTGGGACGCATCGTATATTTCGCAACGGCTGGCGTCGACCCGCGCATCATGGGCATTGGTCCTGTCGCCGCTATCCGCAAGCTGCTCGCGGAGACAGGCTTGTCCCTCGATCAAATCGATCTGTTTGAGCTGAACGAAGCCTTTGCCTCCCAATCGATCGCCTGCATGCGCGAGCTGGGCCTGCCTTCGGAGAAGACCAATGTGAACGGGGGAGCGATCGCGCTGGGGCATCCGCTCGGCTGCAGCGGAGCCAGACTCGCAGGCACGATCCTGTACGAGCTGCGCCGCCGCAAAGGACGGTACGGAATCGTATCCTTGTGCATCGGCGGCGGTCAAGGATTGGCTACGCTGGTGGAAGCCTTGTAGAGCAAACGGGAGAAATGGGACAGGATGGAGGAGCAAAGCATGAATACACCTGTAATTATAGATGCGCTGCGGACACCGATCGGCCGTATCGGAGGAGCGCTCAAGGAAGTACGTCCGGACGATCTTGGCGCCCTGGTCATCGGCAAGCTGCTGGAGCGAAACAACATCGATCCGGCATCGATTGACGACGTCATTTTTGGCTGCGCCAACCAGGCAGGTGAGGACAACCGCAACGTAGCGCGGATGTCTCTCTTGCTGGCAGGGCTGCCGGTGGAGGTGCCGGGTGTTACGGTAAACCGCCTGTGCGGATCGGGTCTGGAAGCGGTCAACCAGAGCGCGAATGCGATCAAGGCAGGCGCAGGGCAAGTCTACATCGCTGGAGGCACCGAGAGCATGACGCGCTCGCCGCTGGTGATGATGAAGCCGGGCACGGCGTTTGCGCGCGGCAATCAGCAGCTGGTGGATACGACCCTGGGCTGGCGTCTGGTCAATGAGAAAATGAAAGAGATGTACCCGCCGATCAGCCTGGGCGAGACAGCGGAGAAAGTGGCGGAGCAATATGGCATCAGCCGCGAAGCGCAGGACGAGTTTGCCCTGCGCAGCCAGCACAACTATGCGCGGGCGCTGGAAAAAGGCTTGTGGGAAGCGGAGATCGTCCCTGTGGAGGTGCGCGGCCGCAAAGGAGAAGTCACGGTGTTTGACCGCGACGAGCACGCAAGGCCGGAGACGACCATCGAGCAGCTGCAAAAGCTGAAGCCGGCCTTCAAGGAAAACGGCACGGTCACGGCCGGCAACTCCAGCGGGCTGAACGACGGGGCGAGCGCTCTGCTCATCATGGAGCAGGAGGCAGCTTTGGCAGCGGGCCTGAAGCCGCGCGCCCGCATCGTGGCATCGGCTGTGGCAGGCGTCGATCCGTCCGTGATGGGAATTGGTCCGGTTCCTGCTACGCGCAAGGCGTTGAAGCTGGCGGGGCTGACCATCGACCAGATCGACCTGTTCGAGTTCAACGAGGCGTTTGCGGCCCAGGCAGTGGCTTGCGTCCGCGAGCTGGGCGTGAATCCGGAACTGGTGAACGTAAACGGCGGGGCCATCGCCTTGGGCCATCCGCTCGGTTGCAGCGGCGCCCGCATCCTGACGACCCTCCTGTACGAGATGGAGCGCCGCGGGGCACGCTATGGCCTGGCTTCCATGTGCATCGGCGTCGGACAAGGCATCGCGACCATCATCGAACGTATCTGATTTTCGACCGACCAGGGAGGTGACCAGTTTGAAGCGTGAACTTGCGCCCGGCACGACCGCACAATTCACCGTGACCGTAACGGAAGACATGTTCCCTGCCTTTGACGGGAAAGTCATCCATCCTGTCATGTCCACCGTCAGCATGATTTACCATATGGAAAAGGCAGGCCGCTACGTGCTCGCTCCCCATCTGGAGGAGCACGAGGAAGGCGTCGGCTTTGCCATCGACATCAAGCATGTAGGTCCTGCAGTCGCGGGTCAACAGGTCACCTTCCGCGCGGTTTGCGTGGAAGTGACGGATAAGCGGGTGGTCTGCGAGGTTACGGCAGACACCCCGCGCCATCGTGTTGGGACCGGTCTGTTTACACAGGCGGTTTTCAACAAGGAAGACATGCGCCGACGCGTGCAAGAGTTGCAGGAGGAAGTCGGGGGGCAAAATTAAGGTCGGAATTGATTGACTATTTCAAAACGTTTCAATATAATAACGTTACAATAACGTTATATAATTATAATGTAATACAATCTGGATCGATTCACGCCCAGTTAAAGAATATGATACAATTTCACAGCGAAAAGGTACGAATCGATCTGGGGGTAGAAAATGTGAAGCCACAATCCATGTTGTTTACGATTTACGGGGAATATGTCCGACACTATAGCAGCGAAATCTGGATTGGCAGCCTGACCAAGCTCATGGGCGAGTTCGGCTTGTCCGAGCCGGCTGTCCGCGCCGCCATTTCCCGGATGCTTCGCCAAGGCTGGCTGGAGTCGCGCAAGGTAGGGAACCGCAGCTATTATTCGGTATCCGAACGCGGCAAAAAACGGCTGGAGGAAGCAGCAGCGCGGATCTACAAGGTGGAATCCGGCGTCTGGGACGGCAAGTGGTGCATGGTGAGCTACAACATTCCGGAGGAGCGCCGGGCATTGCGCGACCAACTGCGCAAGGAGCTGGGCTGGATGGGTTTCGGGATGCTGACGAACAGTACCTGGATCAGCCCCAACAATTTGAGCGAGCCGATCAAGGAACTCACCGAGGCACAGGAACTCACCGAATACGTAGAAGTGTTCCGGGCCGAGCACATCGGCTGGAGCGATCCCCGGCAGCTGGTGCAGAAATGCTGGAACATCGATGAGATCAACGCCAAGTACAGGGAGTTCATCGATGCGTATCAGGCCGAGTACGAGGAACTGAAGGAAAGCATTCGCCAGAACAAGGATGTGCCGGACAGTCTCTGCTTTGTCAACAAGACGAAGCTGGTTCACCAATACCGCAAGTTTTTGTTCATCGACCCCGATTTGCCGCAGGAATTGCTGCCGGAGCTATGGCTGGGGAAAGAAGCGGACGAGCTGTTCCAAAACTATTATCAATTGTTGAATCCGGGGGCCGTTCGATTCTTTGAGACTGTGTATGAGGCAGCGCCAGAAAAGTAAGATGCGGCGGCTGAGTACCGGAAAGCGCCCTAGTGCGAACTAGGGCTTTCATTACCAACTACTTTTCCATTAAAATAAATGTAAGCGTTATAATTGGAGAGTAGAGAGATAGATAGACAGGGGGTACAGCACGGGCATGACAGAACTGTTGCAATACGTTGCGAACGGCTTGGTAAGCGGCGGTATCTACGCCATCGTCGCGGTTGGATTTATCACCATTTACAACGTCAGCAAAGTGATCAATCTGGCGCAGGGCGAATTTTTGATGCTCGGGGGGATGGTCACGGTCGCCATGATCGGGATGAATGTCCCGTACGCGCTGGCGGTTTTGCTGGCGATCCTGGTCGTCACGCTGGTCGGAGTAGCGATGCAGAAATATGTAATCGCTTACGTCAAAAAGGCTAGTCCGATCAGTCTGATTATTTTGACTATTGGCATCTCCACTCTGATCCGCGGTCTGGCGAGCCTGATCTGGGGCAAGGACTCCTACTCGCTCGAACCGATCACGAGCAACCAGCCGATCACGTTCGGCGGGGTCAACATCGCCCAGCAAAGCCTGTGGATTCTGGCTGCCGTTCTGGTTGTCCTGTTCTTGCTCTGGTATTTGATGGAAAAGACCATGCTCGGCAAAAAGATCAACGCCTGTTCGGTCAATCCGATGGCAGCCCGGCTGATGGGGATCAGCCCGGCCAAAATGAGCATGCTGGCATTTGGCATCAGCGGCGCGACAGGGGCCATCGCCGGTATTGTGATCGCCCCGCTTAGCGTGACCTCGTATGATATTGGCGTACTGCTCGGGATCAAAGGCTTCTCGGCTGCCATTTTAGGCGGTCTGGGCAATCCGCTGGGAGCGGCTGTCGCTGCCTTTATTCTCGGAATCGCGGAGTCGCTCGGGGCCGGCTACATCAGCTCGGGGATGAAAGACGCCATCGCCTTTCTCGTATTGATCGCGATGCTGCTGGTTAAACCATCCGGCATCTTCGGCGAGCGCAGCGTCGGAAAAGGAGGTCTATGATGAAGCAGCTGGTTGGGAAGTGGGGGAAAAGTCTCGGCATTTATTTGGCACTGATGATTATTTTTCCGTTTGTGATGCCGGACGAATACTACCGCTCCGTCGGAATCGTCATCGGCCTGCACGCGATCGTCTCCATCGGCTTGTGCCTGGTCATGGGCCTTGCAGGACAAATTTCTTTGGGACAAGCGGCATTCTGGGGGCTTGGAGCGTACACGTCAGCGGTGTTGACGACGAAGGTCGGACTGACTCCGCTGCTCGGTCTCATCGCCTCCGCGATCGTTCCGGCGTTGTTCGCCTTTATCCTGGGACGGGCGATTGCGGGATTGCAAGGCTATTACCTGGCGATGGCGACGCTCGCATTCGGCTACATCGTCCAGATCGGCATCTCCGAGTGGGAGCCTGTCACGGGTGGAGCCAGCGGGATCATCAGCATTCCGAAGATCGCCTTTTTCGGCGACAGCGAGCTGTCCATGTACTACCTGATCTGGGGAATCGTCACCTGTGTGCTGGTGTTCTCGCTGAATCTGATGCACTCCCGAATCGGACGAGCCTTCCGGGCGATCCACAAGAGCGAGGTTGCCGCGACATCCATGGGGGTAGACGTGCGAAAATTCAAACTGAACGCTTTCGTCGTCAGCGGCATGTTTGCCGGAATCTCCGGCGGCCTGTACGCACACTACATGGGCATTCTCGATCCGCAGCCGTTCGGCATGCACGAATCGATCAAATTTTTGACGATGGTCGTCGTCGGAGGCATGACGAGCATCTGGGGGGCCTTGATCGGGACGCTGCTCATCGGGTTCATTAGCGAAGGGCTGATCCTTTTAAGCGAAGTCGTACCGGGACTGCAGGGCGATGTGGACACGATCGTGTTTGGTGCCATCCTGGTGCTGATTGTGATGTTCATGCCGGAAGGACTCGTACCGCGCCTCCGCTCGATGTATGAAAAGGGCCGGGCGAAGAAGACAGCGGCTCAAGCGGGACAGCGCATAGAAAGGAAGGCGGCGACATGACAGCACTACTCGAAGTACAACAACTCTCACGCGACTTCGGCGGCGTGCGCGCGGTCAACCGCGTGGACTTTCAGGTGCAGCAGGGCGAGATTCTGGCTTTGATCGGACCGAACGGCGCGGGGAAGAGCACGGTGCTCAACATGGTGTCCGGCGTCATCCCGCCATCCGAAGGGGAAATCCGCTTTGACTCGCAGCCGATGACACGGGTGCCCGGCTATGAATACGCCAAACGGGGAATTACCCGGACGTTTCAAAACCTCCAGACCTTTGACGACATGACCGTCCTGGAGAACGTGATGGTCGGGATGCATACGAAGACGAGGTCGAGCCTGCTTGCCTGCGGGCTGAGTCTTGGCTCTGCGCGCAGGGAAGAGAAGCTGATGCAGGAGCGTGCCGGGGAGTGGCTGGAAAAGGTGGGGCTGGCCTCGCTGGCGTCTGCACTGGCGGGCAGTCTGCCGTACGGAAAGCTGCGCCTGATGGAAATCGCCCGGGCGATGGTCGCGGAGCCGAAGCTGCTTTTGCTCGATGAACCAGCGGCTGGGCTGAATCATACGGAGACGGCGGAAATGAGCCGGATGTTTCAGGAAATTCGCCGCAGCGGGACCGCGATTCTTTTGGTCGAACACGATATGGACATGATCATGACGATCGCGGATCGCATCGTCGTCCTCGATCAAGGCAGCAAGATTGCGGAAGGGACCCCGCGCGAAATTCAGGAGAACCCGCGCGTCATCGCGGCGTACCTGGGAGGAGAAGAACAGGAAGACAGTCGGGGGTGACGAGATGGAAAAAGCGATTTTGCGGTTGGAGAATATCAAGGCGCGTTACGGTCCGGTCGAAGTGCTGCACGGCATCGACCTGCAGGTGAACGAGGGAGAGATCGTCTCCCTGCTCGGCTCGAACGGGGCGGGAAAGACGACGCTGCTCAACTGCATATGCGGCTTGCACGGGGCCAAGGAAGGCAAGGTCTGGTTTCGGGATCAGGACATCACCCGCGTCCCGGCGGAGCTGGTAGTCCCAAGGGGCATGGCCCATGTACCGGAGCGAAGGCAAATTTTTTCGACCTTGACCGTCGAAGACAATCTGTGGCTCGGAGCTTCGCATCGGATGCCGAAGACGAGCAAGCGGGAAATCGCCAGGGAGATGGAGGCGGTGTACGAACGCTTCCCGATCCTCGCTGAGCGCAAATGGCAGCTGGGAGGTACCCTCTCCGGCGGACAGCAGCAAATGCTGGCCATCGGCAGGGCTCTGCTCTCACGTCCCAAGCTGCTGCTGCTGGACGAGCCGTCCCTGGGGCTGGCTCCTCTGATCGCCAAGGAAATTTTGACGATTGTTCAGGAAATTCGCTCCCAGTGGGGGACGACGGTGCTGCTGGTCGAGCAGAACGCCCGCGCCGCCCTGGCCATTTCCGACCGGGCGTACGTGCTTAGCACAGGGGAAGTGATGCTGGAAGGCACGGCCGAGATGATCCGCAACGATCCGCGTGTGCAATCTGCTTACTTGGGACATTCCCATGAAGCAGTTTGACCAAATAAAAATCAAATAGAATAGAGGGGGTTCAACATGAAAAAACGTCAAAAAATGAAATGGCTCTACCCGATCGCCCTGGCTTCTATGGTATTGCTTAGCGCTTGCGGAGGCGGTGCCAAGCCGGCAGCAGAAGCAGGAGGACAGCCTGCGGCAGGACAGACAGCGGAAGCAGGCAGCAAGGAACCGCTCAAGCTGGGTGCCGTGTTTTCCCTGACGGGTCCGAACAGCCCGCTCGGCGTACCGGAAAAGCAGTCAATCGAGATGCTGGTGAAAGAAATCAACGGCGCCGGAGGGGTAGACGGTCGTCCGGTTGAAGTCGTGATTGAAGACGACAAGTCCGACAACACGGAAGCGGTCAAAGCGATCAAAAAGCTCGTGTCCAAAGACAAGGTAATCGCCGTGCTCGGCTCCTCGGGCAGTGGTCCGTCCCTTGGCATGGCGGAATTCGCCCAATCCGAAAAGATTCCGTTGATCTCCATGGCGGCGGCTGACCAGATCACCAATCCGGTGCGGCCGGGCATCTTCAAGACGCCGCATACGGACGTTCATGGAACGAAGCGCATTTATAAATATCTGAAAGAAAAAGGCATCACCAAAATCGCCATGCTCAACGACAGCAATCCGTACGGCAGCGGCTGGACGCAGCAGCTGAAAAAATACGCGCCGGAGTACGGCATCACGATCGTGGCTGAAGAAAAATACGGCACCAAGGACCCGTCCATGAGCTCCCAGCTGACCAAGATCAAAGGTACGGACGCCCAGGCGCTGATCGTGGCGGGCACGAATCCGGGACCAGCGACGATCGTCAAAGAAGCCAAGCAGCTTAACCTTGGCATCCCGATCATCAGCAGCCACGGCTCTGCCAACAGCAAGTTCCTCGAGCTTGTCGGCGACGCGGGCGAAGGCGTGCTGATGGTTGCAGGCAAACTGCTCGTGCCGGATCAAATCGATGCGAACGATCCGCAGGCAGCGGTCGTCAAGAAGTTTGTAGACGGCTACAAGGCGGCGTACAATGCAGAGCCGGACGGCTTTGCAGGCTACGGCTACGACGGCCTGAACCTGATGGTCGAAGGGCTGAAGCAGACCGGCGGAGATGCATCCAAGCTGGGTGAAGTGCTGGAAAAAGTAAAATACGTGGGTGTCACAGGGGAGTTTGTTTTCTCGCCGCAGGACCATAACGGACTGACAGAAGACAGCATGATCATGGTCGAAGTCAAAGATGGCAAATTCCAGCTTATCAAATAAACACTGGCACGGCTGAAGCGAAACGGCTGTTCTTTCCGCAATTGGATAGGGTGCGGAAGGAACGGCTTGTTTTCGTCACCGAACAATTGGAGGGGAAGATATATGTCTTTGCTCAACAGCTTATTGGAGGTTGCTCCGATTTTGCAAAAGGCGTTCTTGTCCGATTGTATGGTGGGGGTAACGGACAGGGAGAAGTTTTTGGCGTACTATCCGGCACCAGGTTTGAACCTGGGCATCAAGCCGGGAGATCCGCTGCGGGAAGGAAGCATCAACGCGACCGCGATTGCTGAAAAGCGCAGAATCGTCCGCAGAATTGGCAAGGAGTTGTACGGCATTCCGTACATCGCAGTAGGTTATCCGATCATCGAGAACGGTCAGGTGGTCGGGTGTCTGGCTACCGGGGTGACGACAGAGCAGGAAGATCGTCTGCACAGTCTCGCCGAAAATTTGATGGGGGCGCTGGAAAACATCGCGACCTATACGGAGAGCCTGGCCAAAGACTCGAACGACCTCGCTATGGCCAGCCATACATTGGCGGACACGGCGGCGAGGATGGCAGGAAAAATTGCCGAGACCTCGCAAATCAACCAGATGATTCGCGACATTTCTACGCGGTCCAATGTTTTGGGCCTCAATGCCGTGCTGGAGGCGGCGCGCGCAGGGGCGGCAGGGAGAGGATTTGGTGTCGTGGCCGAAGAAATCCGCAGCCTGTCCCAGTCGACGTCGACATCGGCCAAGAACATTTTTCGTATTCTGGAAGAGATGAATGACCTGGTTGGGACGGTCTCGGGCGAGCTGGAAAAGACGATGAACCGCAGCGTGCAACAGTCCACCCGGATACAGGAGCTGGATGCTGTCGTGCAGCAGCTGCGTCATATGGCAGAACAATTAAGGGAAGCCGCAGCGCTGGCAGGGAGGGGGGAATAAAACGGCAGGCATGAAAACGCTTGCACCTATTGCCGAATCGTATGACGGTATGTTATTATAACGTTACAAAAACGTATTATAATTTAATGCGATAGACAAGCGTAATTCATTGCAGCCTGAAACATTAAGGAGGTCTTTCCCCATGCAAACATCGATGGAACGTTCGGATTTGACGGAAAATGCCAAATTGGAAGAGTTTTTGGCGCGAATCGACCGCGGTGAAAAAATCGAAGCGGATGACTGGATGCCCGATGATTACCGCAACCAGCTGATCAAACTGATTTCCATGCACGGCATCAGCGAGATCATGGGAGCTTTGCCGGAGAAGGAGTGGGTACCGAAAGCGCCGACGCTTCGCCGCAAGCTGGCGATCATGGCCAAGGTGCAGGATGAAATGGGCCACGGTCAGCTGCTCCTGCGCGTCGCCGAAGATCTGATCGCTCCGCTGGGCAAAACGCGCGAAGACCTGATGCAGGACCTGTTCACGGGACGACTGAAGTTCCACAACGTCTTCCACATGGAAGCTCCGACATGGGCAGACGCCGGCGTCATCGGCTGGCTGGTAGACGGCGCGGCCATCATCACGCAGACGATGTCTTTGGATACGTCGTACGCACCGTATGCACGGGCGCTGCAACGAATCTGTGCGGAGGAAAAATTCCATGCACAGCATGGGGAGAGCATCGTCCTGGACCTGGCGGAAGGAACCGAGCAGCAGCGCCAAATGCTGCAAGAAGCGATCACGCGCTGGTGGCCGTCGCTCTTGATGTTCTTCGGTCCGCCGGAAAACGGCACCATCACGAGCAACCAGGCTTTGAACATGCGCTACAAAATCCGGACGCAAACGAATGAAGAGCTGCGGCAAGCTTTCCTGAAAAAATACCTCCCGCGGATTTTCCACCTGGGCTTTACCGTACCGGATGAGACGATTTACTTCGACGAAGCAGAGGACAAATGGGTGTACCAGCAGCCGGATTGGGAAGCGTTCAAACAGATCGTCAAAGGCAAAGGTCCGCGTTCTGCCCACCGCCTGCAACTGCGTGAAATGTCCTATGAAGAAACCAAATGGGTGCGCGACGCGATTTTGTCGTATGGCCGCCAGGTAGGGTAGGTGACAATAATGAACAACCAAACGAACCAAGAAGGCAACTTTTTCATTTATGAAGTGTTCAGTCAAAAAACCGTAAGCGCTTCATTCGTCCATCAGTTCAGCCTGTTGGCTCCGAATGCAGAGGTAGCGCTCTCCATGGCGCGGGAAAACTTCCTGCGCCGGGAGCCTTGCTTTAACCTGTGGGTCGTCAAGCGGGACGACATCCACGGACTGCCGCCACAGGAGCGTCCTTTCCTGGAGCGGCTGGATAACAAGAGCTACCGGGAGACCAAAGGCTACGGCGATTTGCAGGGAAGATGGCGCCGCCACAAGGAAGCGTACGAAGCCAAACACAACACAAGCAGCGGCAGCTGAAGAAGGAGGAAATGATCATGGGCGAACTTTACCAAGTAGAAACTGCACAGCAGGCATTGCAAAACCAGGAGTATACGCAAGCCTTGGTTGATCTGCTCTTCCAGCTTGCCGACGACGATTTTATATTGGCTTATCGCGGGTCCGAATGGCTCGGTCTCGCTCCCCATATCGAGGAAGACGTAGCGTTTTCCTCCATGTCGCAGGACATGATGGGGCATGCCGTGATGTACTACGAAATGCTCGAACAGCTGGGAGTGGGCAAAGCGGACGATCTGGCGCAGTTGCGCGAGTCCGCCGCCTTCCGCAACGCCATTCTGGTGGAGCGCAAGAACGGCACAGGCGGCTACAACGACGACCCGCACTACGATTGGGCGTATGCCATCGTGCGCTACTACGTGTACGGCCTGTACAAAAAGGTCCGTCTGGAAGCGTTGCAAAAGTCGTCTTACACGCCGCTTACCGTAAGCAGCCGCAAAATGCTGACCGAGCACCGTTACCATCTGATGCACTGGCAAGTATGGCTGAAACAGCTAGCCAACAGCACACCGGAAGCGCGCACCAGACTGGAAGCGGCAATCGCAAAAGTATGGCAGGACGCCGGAGAGCTAAGCGACCTCGGTCCGAACGGCGACAGCATCGTGCGCTTCGGCTTGATCGCGGATGAAGCGACGATCCGTCAGGAATGGCTGGCGACGACCAAAGACATTTTCCAAAACGCCGGCCTCGCCTGGCCGGGTGAGCCGGGAACTGCGCCGGAGCGCGGACGCGCAGGCGTGCATACCGAAGATCTGGCACAAGCGCTGGCGACGCTGTCCGAAGTGTATCGCATCGATCCGGCAGCGACCTGGTAGGCGCTCAGATGTATGCAAGCGACTGCTGATGCCAAAAAAGGAGTGATCTGCATGGCGCAAGAAAAGGAAATCCTTCAGGAACAACAAGAAGCGACATGCTGGGAACTGCTGCAAGAAGTAAAAGATCCGGAGATTCCAGTGATCAGCATGGTGGAGATGGGCATGATCCACAAGGTCAAGGTCGAAGCGGGCGTTGCGTACGTAGAAGTTTTGCCTACCTTTGTCGGCTGTCCGGCTCTGGAAATCATGAAGAAAAACATCGCGGAAAAATTGGTGGAAGGGGAAGGGATAGACGAAGTGCAGGTGAGCTTCGTCTACGATCCGCAGTGGACCTCCGACCGCATCGCCGCAGATGCCCGGGAAAAACTGCGCAGCTTCGGCATCGCCCCTCCGCCGGTTGGCTTCAAGGAGGGGGATACGTGGGAAGTGACCTGTCCTTACTGCGATTCTCCCTATACACAGATTGACAACCTGTTTGGACCTGCTGCCTGTCGCAGCATTCTGTACTGCAGACACTGCAAAAATCCGTTTGAGGCACTAAAACCAATCTATTGAGACGAATGAGAGGAGCGAGTGTCATGGGTGAGAGCAAGCAAATGTATATCAATGGGGAATGGGTATCTGCAGAAAGCGGGGAAACGCTGCAGATCATCAACCCGGCCACTGGAGAAGCAGTCGGGTCCGTCGCATTCGGTGACGGCCGCGAAGCGAAAAAAGCAATCGATGCAGCACATGAAGCATTCGCCACCTGGTCTCGATTGACTGCGCGTGAACGCTCCAAATATTTGTACAATTTGTCCGAGCTGGTGAAAAGTCACCGCGATGAGCTGGCAGGCATCATCTCCGCCGAAATGGGCAAGCCGATCGGCGAAGCCAAGGGAGAAGTGTTGGGCGCCGCTGACAACTTCGTCTGGTACGCAGAGGAAGCCAAACGCGTCTACGGCGAGACGATTCCGTCTTCGGTCGCCAACAAACGGATCATGGTTCTTCGTCAGCCTGTAGGTGTCGTGGGCGCGATCACGCCGTGGAACTTCCCGGTCAACATGGTGGCCCGCAAAATCGCTCCGGCGCTGGCAGCAGGCTGCACGGTCGTACTGAAGCCGGCTGAAAGCACGCCGCTGTCCGCGATCCGCCTGTTCGAGCTGATCGAGCAAGCCGGATTCCCGAAAGGCGTCGTGAACCTCGTCATCGGCAAGCCGGAAGCAGTCGGCCAGGAGTTCATCGACAATCCGAAACTGAGCAAGATTGGCTTCACCGGCTCCACGCGCGTCGGCAAGCTCTTGATGGAAGGCGCAGCGAAGCAGGTGAAGCGCGTCAGCATGGAGCTGGGCGGCCATGCGCCGTTCATCGTGTTCGCCGACGCTGACCTGGATGCGGCGGTGAAAGGCCTTTTTGAGAGCAAATTCCGCAACTCCGGCCAAATGTGCATCTGCACCAACCGTCTGTACGTGCATGCCGATGTGGCAGACGCTTTCACAGAGAAACTGGTCGAGCGCCTGAAAAAGGCCAAGGTCGGGGACGGCCGCCAGAAAGAAACGGAAATCGGTCCACTCGTCAACGAGCGTGCACTGAACAAGGTACTGGAGCACATCGAAGACGCCAAAGCAAAGGGCGGCCAAGTGGTACACGGCGGGGCGCGCCTGACCGAGGGCGACTACGCGAAAGGCTTCTACTGCGAGCCGACCGTCATCACCGACGTCACCGACGAGATGAAAATCTCCTATGAAGAAACGTTCGGCCCAGTCGTGCCGATCGTCCGCTTCACCGACGAGACAGAGGTGGTCAAACAGGCGAACAACACGCGCTACGGTCTGGCTGCCTATGTCTACACCCGCGACAACCAGCGCTGCTTCCGCATGGCCGAGCAGCTGGAATACGGCATCGTCGGCATC
The DNA here is from genome assembly GCF_042683565.1 of Brevibacillus sp. GCM10020057. NCBI lineage: Bacteria > Bacillati > Bacillota > Bacilli > Caryophanales > Paenibacillaceae > Brevibacillus > Brevibacillus sp. GCM10020057. Next base: position 194,766 of record NZ_JBHUJW010000034.1, on the reverse strand, counting down.
AACGACGGCGCGCCGACCCAGACTCAGGCACCGTTCGGCGGGTTCAAGGAGAGCGGAATCGGCCGCGAAGGCGGTCGCTACGGCATGGATGAATATTTGGAAACGAAGTTCGTTTCGTTCGGGTTGTAAGAGAATCGTTCAACAGGGGGAGGCTGTCCCGGCAGGGGATGGCCTTTCTCTTTTTTCAACTGCGAGGGAGAAGCGTTTTCGCAGCGGTTGGCTTCCCAGCAGAATCAGCATAAATGGACGGTGATTTGTCAACACTTTGTTCATTTTTATTCGGGAAAGAACGTGCGATCAACGGTATAATGGAGATTGTATAGAGGGCACCCTTTCTAGTATGAAGGGAGGATATTTATGGATAGTCAGCACCACCTGCATGGCGTGTCTTCAGGCGTGGGAGGCGCATCGTTTTCCGATTTGTGGAGTCCGGACGTGATGCTGCTGACCTTGCTTTTTGCGATAGCCTATTTCTTGATAACAGGTCCGTTTCATCAAAGGTTTGACCGCGCCACACCGGCGACCATCAAACAAAAAAGCCTGTTTGTTCTCGCATTGCTCCTGTTTTATGCGGCACAAGGGAGTCCTGTCAATTATTTCGGTCATCATTACCTGTTTAGTTTTCACATGCTGCAGCAGGCGATTTTGTACTTTGCCATCCCCCCGCTCGTGCTATTGGCACTGCCGGAGTGGCTCCTGGAAAAGATCTTTCAACCCAAATGGCTGAAATTCTTGCTGCGGATCATGACACAGCCTGTAGTGGCGTCGTTGCTGTTTAACGCACTGTTCTCGTTCTATCATGTCCCGTTCATTTTCGACGCCGTTGCGCTCCATCATGGATGGATGACGGCATACCATGTCGTGCTCTTGCTCACTGCCTTTTCCATGTGGTGGCCGATTGTAAGCCCGCTGTCGGACAGCAAGAAGCAACTGGCCGGATTGAAAAAGCTGGCGTACATCTTTGCCAATGGCGTGTTGATTACTCCCGCCTGTGCGCTGATTATCTTTGCTGATACCCCGCTGTATGCCACATACAAGGAGGCTCCCCGGCTGATTGCAAGCCTTACTGCCTCCAGTGACCAACGCCTGGGCGGGATCATCATGAAGCTGATTCAGGAGTTTGTGTACGGCTCGGTGCTTGCCTACGTCTTCTACAACTGGTATAAACAGGAGAAGCAGGACGATCTGCCGATGGAGCAGACTGCGCCCATCCTGATGAAGACGCCTGCCGCCGAAGAAGGCCGTGTATAGAAAAAGATTGTCATATATGTGAATGAGGTGTAGGAAATGTCCATCTTGTTGCCCACGATCAGTACATCGTTTATCGCCATCAGCGGAATTTTGGTCGCGTTTGGCTGGTACGCGATTGCCAAGCGGCAAACCGAGAAACATATGAAAATCATGAAGTGGGCCGCTATTTTTGCGACGCTCTTCTTTCTTACCTACGTGTCCCGTACGGCGTTTGTCGGGAACACGCACTTCGGTGGTCCGGACAGTCTGAAACCGATCTATCAGACATTCCTGTTCTTCCACATCATCCTGGCGACGGTAGGCGGCGTGATGGGGCTGATCACCCTTCGCTACGGCTACAAGAAAGAGTTTGCCAAGCACAGAAAAATCGGTCCGTGGACGTCCATCGTCTGGTTTATTTCGGCCATTACTGGGGTAACGGTCTATACGCTGCTGTACTTGATCTACCCGGGCGGGGAAACAGCGGGCGTCATCGACGTGATCTTTGGAAAGTAATGGGAAGGCGGCAGCCGTGTTGACTTGCTTTACGAGGATTCGATAGAATGAAAGATAGTTTGTCTATTGCGATTTCGGATGTTCAGATAGATTCGGACAGGAGGTACAAGATGTGGACCAGCAAGTAACTGTGCAGGATTCGCTTGAAGCCGATACTGCCTTGCAGGCACAACCGGTAGTACAGGCAACCTTTCGCGACTATGTGCAACTGACAAAGCCTGGCATTACCATGTCCAACCTGATGACCGCGTTTGCTGCTCTATGGTTGGCATCCTTCGGTTATCCAGACTGGAAGCTAGCGATCCTCACCATGCTTGGCACCGCTTTGGTGATCATGTCTGGTGCGGCGTTGAACAATTTTTACGATCGTGAATTGGACTTGAAAATGAAACGGACCAAAAACCGGGCCGTAGCAGCCGGGCGCATCTCGCCCCGCAATGCGCTGCTCGTCGGGCTTGGCTTGCTTTTGGCGGGCTTGGCCGTGCTCGCTGTGTTCGCCAATCCGCTGGCAGCAGTATGGGGCCTGATCGGCCATATTTTCTACGTGCTGATCTATACGCCGCTGAAACGCGTTACGACGCTCAACACGGTCATTGGCGGCATTTCCGGCGCTGCTCCTCCCGTGATCGGATGGGTGGCGGTTACCAACAACATGGACCCGGCTGCCTGGCTTCTGTTCCTGATTCTGTTCCTGTGGCAGCCGCCGCACTTCCTCGCGCTGGCGATGCTCAAGACAGATGAGTATCGCGCAGGGAATTTGCCGATGCTGCCCGTTGTCAAAGGCTTTGCGGAAACGAAACGTCAAATGGTGCTCTGGGGCTCTGTCCTGTTCCCGGCGTCCCTCTTGCTGTTCATTCACGGCAGCGTCGGCTACGTTTATCTGGCTGTAATGGGAATCATGGGGATCATCTACATGGTGCTGTTGTTCCAGGGCTTCCGTGCCAAGGACGACCTCGCATGGGCGCGCAAGCTGTTCGGCTACTCCATTCTTTACCTGACTGTCTTTTGCGCGGCGGTCGTCATCAGCACAATGGTGAACTATTATTGACACATAACACTCACGAAATGTTCACGGAACATCCCTTGCTTGGCAGGGGATGTTTCCTTATCGTAAGAGAGGACAATACGCAAGAGGTCTGACGTTGGGACAGACCTCCATCCTCACAGGAAACAGGTGCATTCACTATGGAAAAATGGCTGAAACCTCTCGCCGTGTTTGCGACAATCGTCATGTTCATCGTCATGGTTGCCGGTTCGCTGGTCACCAAAACGGATTCCGGGCTGGGCTGCGGAAACGACTGGCCGCTCTGCAACGGCAAATGGGTACCGGAGTACACGCTCGCTTCGATCATTGAATATACGCATCGCTTGATTACAGGCATTGCCGGCATCGTGGTGATCGTTTTCTCGGTGCTGTGCTGGCGAGTTTACCGGGGGATTCGGGAGGTGCGCAACCTCGCCCTGTTCGGCTTGTTCTTCATCGTACTGGAATCGATCCTTGGGGCTTCCGCTGTGATTTGGCCGCAGTCTTCTGCTGTACTCGCGCTTCACTTCGGATTTTCCCTGCTGGCCTTTACCGGCGTGTTTTTGCTCACCGGCTTCGTGCTGCAGCGGCACAAGATGGAGAGCATGGTGCAAGGAGAGGTGCCAAGGGGATTTCGCAACTGGATCTGGTTTTTGGCGCTTTACGCCTACGGGGTTGTCTATCTGGGAGCGTACGTGCGGCACACAGGCTCCAGCATGGCGTGCAGCGACTGGCCGCTTTGCGAGGGCAAGCTGATTCCGGAGCTGTCCGGTCATGTAGGCATCCAGTTCGCGCACAGGATGGGGGCGCTGTTATTTTTGATTTTGCTGGTGGCGAATGCGATCTACGCAGCCAAGCATTTCCGCAAGTCGCGCCGCGATCTGTACGGAGCGAGTCTGATCGCGCTCGTGCTCGTGTTTCTGCAAGTGTTCAGCGGCGGCTTTGTCATTCTGTCCAGGCTGCATCTGTATACGACCTTGCTGCATTCGATGATCATCACGATTTTGTTTGGCGTCATCTGCTATATGTGTCTGCAGGCCGGGAAGAAGCCTCGCCCCCATACGCTCAGGAAATGAACGCCGAAGATGCATACTTTGAAAATCGCGTAAAAAGCCGCTTTCCCTGCGATGGGGGGAAGCGGCTTTTCCCTTTTTGCCTGCAGTTCCATCCTTGCCGTCAGCGGCCTTCGCCGTATTCGCTGCGGATGATGCGGACATTTTCCCGGTGCGATTCCTGCGTCGTGGGGGAGAAGAAGGCGTGCTCCTTTTCCAGACTGGCAATGGCGACCTCGTCCCCGGCAATGACGGCTTGCGTCAGGCGCTCCAGATGGTCGAGAGCCAAATGCGCCCGCCGCTTCATCTCCTGCCGGTTGTCGGTGGTCTGTCCGTGGCCGGGGACGAGCAGGCGGATGCGGTGCTCGTCGATGATCTTTTGGGCGAGCTGAATGGTCTCTACGTACGCTTTGGCGCTGTCGTAAATGAACGGCAGCTCGAAGTCGGAGAGGTAGTCACCCGCGACGAAAAGCCCCAGCGAGTCGACGACGGTAAACAGGCCGTCTGCACAATGGCCGGGAGCGAGGAAAAAGTGCAAGGTCGTCTGGCCAAGGACGAGCTGCTGGCGATCCTCCGTGATAACGATGTCCAGCTCGGGGAACTCGATCGGGTAGTCGCGCGTCAAATAATGGGTCGCATCGAATTCGCGGATGAGCCGGAGCTTGTGCTCTTTTTTCGGATGGTCGCGCAAGGCGCGGCTGCCGATCGTCCTGGCGCCGGGAAAGGCCCGGTAGCCGATGATGTGGTCGAAATCGCCGTGGGTAAAGAGCAGGTACAGCTCCTTGTCTCCCTGAATCGACCGGACAAAGTCCTGAATGTCCCGGATTTCATCGGGGAGCCAGTTCGGATCGACGATGATGATGTGCTCGTCCAGTGAAATGACCGTGGACGTAGTCTGGTACAGCGCACTTTGAAATACGGTGACGCGCTCGTCGGTGTATTGAATCATGGGAGGTTGTTCTCCTTTCAGGGGGTGAATGGAGGGGGAGGATGCCAAAAGACCGTTGCCGCTCGACTGGTATGTCCTCCTGAGCGGTACAAAGGAAGTCTCATGCTAACGACCGCTCCACGCTTCTTACGATACTGCCCTTTTCCCCATACGACAAGTGGCGTGATGCACGCGCCGCGCCGCTGGATGAACAGAAACTGCGAAAGTGGCGTAAATTTCAACCGCGCACCCTGCTGTCTTTTGTTACAATAAATAGCAAACACATGATCGTCATGAAAGGATGAAACCGATGCGCATTTTACATACGGCCGACTGGCATTTCGGGCGGCAGCTCGAGGGGCGGGACCGCCGGGCCGAGCAGGCCGCGTTTGTGGACGAGCTGTGCCGGATCGCGGACGAGAGGAGCGTCGACCTTGTGCTGATCGCAGGCGATGTCTACGATTCGGTCAATCCGCCTGCTTGGGCGGAGGAACTGTTTTACGATGCGCTGGAGCGGCTTTCCCGCGAAGGTACGCGCGGAGTGGTCGTGATCGCGGGCAACCACGATCAGCCGGAGCGGGTCCGGGCGGCAGCGCCGCTGGCGACGAAGCACGGGATTGTCCTTTTGGGATTGCCGAAGGAAGCGCCGCTCATCATGGAGGAGGCGCCGTCTGACCGCGTGCGGATCGTCGCCGGGGGGCCTTCCTGGCTGGAGCTTGCCGTGCCGGGCTGCGAGCATCATGCCGTCGTGCTCGCTCTGCCATATCCGTCGGAGTCGAGGCTGAAGGAGCTGCTTTCGGAGAGCTTTACCCAGGAGCAGATGCAGCTTGCTTTCTCCGGGCGGATCGCGGAGCTTTTGGCTGACCTTGCCCGTCATTTTCGCGACGATACGGTCAATCTGGTCACGAGCCATCTGTTTGTCATGGGCGGGCTGGAGACGGACTCGGAACGGCCGATTCAAATCGGCGGGGCGATGACCGTCTCGCCGCTTGCTTTTCCGGAAAAGGCGGACTACGTGGCGCTGGGCCACTTGCATCGGCTGCAAAAGCTTCGGGACAAGCCGATCGTCCGCTACAGCGGCTCGCCCCTGTCCTACAGCTTTTCCGAGGCAGGACAGAGCAAGGCTGTGGTGCTGGTCGATGTCGTGCCGGGCACAGAAGTGCGGGAGGAGATCGTCTACCTGACGAGCGGACGGCCTCTGGCGCGCTGGAAGGCGACAGAAGGGATCGAGCAGGTAGAGCGCTGGCTGGCGGAAGGCCGGGATGCCGGGGCATGGATCGATCTGGAGCTGCATGTGTCAGACGTGATCGACCCGGCCGAATTTCAGCGTTTGCGCAAGTTAAGCGATGATTTCATCAAGATACAGCGCGTCGTCGTGCGGGATGACCGGGACGAGGACGGCGGGGAGGAGCGCGTCGAGCTGGCAGAGCTGACGCCGGAGCAGCTGTTTCGCCGCTTCTATGAACGGAAACGCGGCGTGCAGCCCGACGACCGGCTGGTAGCGATGTTCGAGCGGCTGCTGGCCGAAACCGGTGGAGAGGAGGAAGCGGAATGAAGCCGATACGATTGAAGCTGGCAGGCATGCACAGCTATCGGGAAATGCAGGAGGTCGATTTTGAAATCCTTTGCCAGGCGGGACTGTTCGGGATTTTCGGTCCGACGGGCAGCGGCAAGTCCACCATCCTGGATGCGATTACGCTCGCGCTCTACGGGCAGGTCGTGCGTCTGGGCGGCGGCAACCACCCCAAGGATGTGCTCAATCAGTTGGAGCAGCGCGTCTTCGTCTCCTTTACCTTCGACCTGGGCAAGGGAGCAGACCGCAAACGATACACGATTGAGCGGGAATTCGGGCTGGACAAAAAGGGCAACAAGCGCCAGCCGGAGGTGCGGCTGATTCAATCCGGCGCCCTGACAGGCGAGCCGGATGTGGTGCTCGAGTCCAAGGCGACGGCGGCGACAGCGGCGATTGAAGCGCTGATCGGGCTGACGCTGCAGGACTTTACCCGTGCCGTCGTGCTGCCGCAGGGGCAGTTTTCCCGCTTTTTGACCTTGAAGGGAAGCGAGCGCAACGAGATGCTGCAGCGGATGTTCCGCTTGCATATTTACGGGGAGAAACTTAGCGAGCGCGTTCGTCATGCGCTGGAGCAGTCCAGAGAGCAGCTGCACCGCCTGCAACTGGCGGCAGCCGCGCTAGGCGACGCCGGCTACGAGGCGCTGGAGACGGCCCGTCAGACGTGGGCGGAAGCGGCGGAAAAGGAACAGGAGTTCATGCGGCAAAAGCAGGAGCTGGCTGAACAGCGCAGGGAGCTGGAGCAACTGTACCAATGGCAGCAGGAGCTGACCCGCGTGCAGGAGCAACTGCAGCAGTTCGCGGCACGCGAGCCCGAGATCGAGTCGTGGAAAGCGCGGATACGCGGCTGGGAGGCCAGCATCAGGCTGTTCCCGCTGCTGACGCAATGGGAGCGGCTGGACCAGGAATGGCTGTTGACCGGACAGGCTGTGGAGCGCAGCCGGGCAGAGCAGGAATCAGCGCGAGTCCGCATGGAGAAAGCGGAGCAGGAATACCTGCAGGCCCAATCGACACTATTGGCTCAGGAGCCGGAACTGACCACGCAAAAAGGGAGGCTGGCACAGGCGGAAGAATGGGAAGCGGAGCTGGCGTCGATTCGCGAAGAATGGTCTCGTCTGGAGCGGGAAAAGGCAGAGATCGTCGATGGACTTCGGCAGACGGAGGAGCAGCTGGCGCAGGACGAGGAAGCGCTGCGCGTCTGGGAGCAGGAGTGGAAGCGGCTGGACGAACAGATGAGACAGGCCGTCGTCACGCCGGAGTGGCGCGAGCAGGTGTCGGCTGCCCGCGAGGCGAGACAGCAGTGGGAGCGTGAGCAGGCCAAGTGCCGGGAACTGCAGGACGAGGTACAGGCGGCCGGGCAGCAGCGCGAGCAGGCCCTGGAGCAGGCACAGCGGCAGCGCCAGTCGTGGGAGGAAAGTGCCAGACGGCTGGAGCAGGCCAAGCAGCAGCTCGCGGCAGCAGACGCCCAGCCGGTTCTCTCCGACAGCGAATGGGAGCAGGCGCGGAACGTCCTGGCAGAGATGAAGCAGGTAGGCCGCCAGTGGCGGGAAGTGAAGATGCAGGCAGCGGACCTGCAACAAAAGTGGGAGCGGGCATGCGCCGAGCAAAAGGCGGCAGAGGCGCGGTGGAGCTCTCTTTTGGCGGACTGCGAAGCCAAGGAAGCAGAGGCAGCCCGGCAGCAGGCTCACTTTGCTGAACTGCGCGAGTCGCTGGAGCGCTGGCAGCAGGAAAACATGGCCCGTTACTTGCGGGAACGTCTCGCGGATGGCGACGAATGCCCGGTTTGCGGTTCCACGCATCACAAGCACGGAGAAATCAGGCATCCAGAGCAGGAGGACGACCGCTCCGAAGGCGAGGGGCTGCGCGCGCGCAGCAAAGCGGCAGAAGAGGCTTTGCGAGAGGCGGAGCGTGCGGCAGGGCTGGCGAGGGAGGCACTGCTTACCGCGAAGGGCGAGCAGGCTGCCTTCCAGGAGCGTCTGGCTGCTCTGCAGCACGAGCGGGACGCGCTGGCCGCGCGCGAGCAGGCATTCCGGGACGAATGCCGCGCACACGGGGAGACATGGGCTGTCGAGTCCTTCGAGGAGCTGCTCGCCGTCTACCAGCGCGAGGAAAAAGAGCTGGCGGCAAAGCAGGCCCGGCGTGAGCAGCTGAAGGAGCAGCGGGAAAAACTGGTGCAGCAAATCGACGCGCTGCGCGAGGAAGAAGCGGGGCAGAAAGGGCTGCTGGAGCGCAGCGCCCTGATCCTCGAGCAGTTGGACAAGTCAATCGCAGAAGGGAACAGCAGGCTGCAAACGGCAGAGGAGAAAATGCGGCAGGCAGCAGCGGAGCTGGATGCCAAGCGCCAGGACATGCTGATTGACGAGATCGAGCGTCACTATGAGGAAGTGGGCCGACGCGACCGCCAAATGGCGGGACTGCAGAGCATTCGGGCGGAAAAAGAGCACCTGCGCGGGACGCTATTGGCGCGGTGCGATGCGGCAAGAGCACAGCGCAGCGAATGGAAGTCGCGCGAGGCGGCGGTGGCCGAAAAGCTCGAAGACCGCAAGCGGATGTGGGAGCAAAGGCACGGACAATGGCTGGAGCGCACAGGCGGACAACCTGCAAGGGAGCGTCTGCGCCAGATCGAGGAGACGCTTGGAGGTTTGCGTCAGGCCGTGGCGGATGCGGAAGCGATACGAAAAGAAGCAGCAGCCCTGCGGGAATCGGTGCAGAACAATCTGGTCAAGCACACCGAAGCCTACGCTGTATTGACGCGGGAGCGGGCCGAGGCGCACGAGGCGTTGCAGCAATCGCTGGCGGAGAGCGGCATGGAAGGGATCGAGCAGGTGCGTAGGCTGTACGGGGAACGGGATCAACTGCAAAAGGCCGTTTCTCTTGTAGAGGCTTTCGAGCGGGCGCGGGATCAGCATCGGTACGATCAGGAGCGATTGGTGCAGGCGCTGGCAGGCCGATCCGTGACCAGCGAGGAGTTTTTGCTCGCCAAGCAGGAATGGGAAGCGTGGGAGCAGACCTTCCAGGAGGTGCAGAAGCAGGTCGCCGTAGCCAAGCAGCAGGTAGAGCGGATGGAGAGCAATCACGAGAAGTGGCTGGAGCTGCAAAAGCAGCTGGGCGAACAGCAGGATGAGCAGAGCCGTCTCGAGGAGCTGAAAAAGCTGTTTGAGGCCAAGGCTTTCGTCCAGTTCATCGCGGAGGAAAAGCTGGCGTCGATCGCCCGCGATGCGTCGTACCATTTGCGGCGGATGACGGCCAACCGGTATGCGCTGGAGATCGGCGACGAAGGGGAGTTCGTCCTGCGCGATGAGGCGGCAGGCGGCATGCGCCGTCCGGTGAGCACCTTGTCAGGCGGGGAAACGTTCCTGACTTCCCTGTCGCTCGCGCTGGCGCTCTCGATGGAAATTCAGATGCGCGGCGGGCGGCTGGAGTTCTTTTTCCTGGACGAAGGCTTCGGGACGCTCGACCCCGAGCTTTTGGAAGTGGTCATGGATGCCCTGGAGCGGCTGCGCATGGACAACTTCACGATCGGGGTCATCAGCCACGTACCGGAAATTCGCGTGCGGATGCCGCGCAGGCTGGTCGTCACACCTGCGGAGCCGATGGGGGCGGGAAGCAGGCTGCATCTGGAAATGGAATAGCGAGGAGAGAAAGGCATGGCCGTTCAATTTGTGCTGGGACGTGCAGGGACCGGGAAAACGACAGCGATTCACCAGCGGATTCAAGAGAGGCTGAAGGACGATCCGCTGGGGGCGCCGATGATTTTGCTCGTCCCTGAGCAAGCCAGCTTTCAGGAAGAATACGCCTTGGCAACGCTGCCCGGTCTGGACGGGGTCATAGGAACACAGGTGCTCAGCTTCGGCAGGCTGGGGCATCGCTTGCTGCAGGAGCTGGGGGATTTGACCCTGGTTCCCGTGGACGATCTGGGCAAGCACATGGTATTGCGCATGCTGCTGGAGCGGCACAAGGAAGAATTGCAGATGTTTGCGCGATCTGCACTCCAGCCGGGATTTGCCTCCCAGCTCGGGCGGCTGATCAGCGAGTTCAAATCGTACGGCGTCACACTGGCGCATTCGGAAAATCTGGAGTGGGGCAGCGCGAACCTGAATCAAAAGATGAGCGATCTGCGGCTCATCATGACGGCCTACGAGCAGTATTTGGCCGGGGGGTATTGCGACGCCGACGACATTTTGAACCGGGTGGCCGTCATGGTGCGCGACTCCGCCTATATCCGGCGGTCGGAGATTTTCATCGACGGCTTCACGGGCTTCACCAATCAGGAGCTGCGCCTGATCGAGCAGTTGATGATCCATGCCCGGAAAGTGACCATCGCCCTCACCCTCGATCCGGCAGAGCGTAATGCCTCCGTCGACGAGCTGGGACTGTTCCATCCGACCCTGCGCACCTACCAGTCGCTGGAGCTGATGGCACGTGAAGCGGGAGTGGGCATCGAGCCGCCCCTGCTGCTAAGCGAAGCGAGGCGCTTTGCGGAAAGCCCTTGGCTTGGGCACCTCGAGCAAAGCTATTTTCAGTGGGGTGATCCGGGAGAGGCGCCAGCGCCCAAAAGAGCAGGAGAGGTATCTCTCTTGTCGGCGGTGAACAGGAGATCCGAGGTGGAAGCGGTCGCGCTCCACATCTTGAAGCTTGCCAGGGAAGAAGGGTATCGCTGGAGGGACATGGCCATTCTGCTGCGGGAGATCGGGACGTACGCGGATGAAATCAGCGCGGTCTTTACGGATTACGGCATTCCTCACTTCCTCGACCACAAGCGCACCGTTCTGCATCATCCGCTGGTGGAGCTGGTCCGCTCCGCGCTGGAGGTAGTTGTGACCCGCTGGCGCTACGACGCGGTGTTCCGCTGCCTGAAGACGGATTTGATCGCGGCGGACATTTTCGACGAATCCACGATGCGCAAGGAAGTGGATCAGCTGGAAAACTACGTGCTGGCACACGGCGTCTACGGCTCCCAGTGGGCGGACGAAGCGGCCTGGCGCTTTCGCGGAAGCGCCGGGGCCGAGGAAGACGCGGCGGCGGATGCGCTTCGCCGCAAGTACAGCGCACCGCTGCTCGCCTTTGAGAAAGAGATCAGGCAGGCAGCCGGCAAAAGTGTCCGCGCCATGACCGAGGCCCTGTACCATCTGCTCGTATCGCTCGATGTGCCGGGCAGGCTGGAGCATTGGCAGCGCAGGGCGGAGGAGCAGGGTGATCTGGATGCGGCACAGGTGCACGGGCAAGTATGGTCAGGTCTCATCCACTTGATGGATCAAATCGTGGAGGTCATGGGCGAGGAGTCCATGGATGTGGCTACATACGCTCGCGTCCTCGACACGGGGCTGGAGACCATCGAACTCGGTCTGGTCCCGCCGGCGCTGGATCAGGTGCTGGTCGGCTCCATGGAGCGTTCGCGCCAGCCTGACGTCAAGGCGCTGTTTGTGCTCGGCGTAAACGAAGGCGTCATTCCGCTTCGGCCCAAAGAAGAAGGCATTCTCGACGAGGCGGAGCGCGAGCGGCTCGCCGAGCTGGGGGTCGAGCTGGCTCCGAGCGCCAGACAGCGGCTGATGGCGGAGCCGTACTTGCTCTATCAGGCGCTGACGAGGCCGTCGGAGCGGCTGATGCTGACCTGTGCGCTGGCAGATCACGAAGGGGCTGCCTTGCTTCCCTCCTCCGTCTTTTCGCGGGTGAAGGAAGTGCTGCCGCAGATTACTCATCCGTTTTTCCATAACGAGCCGACGGGAGATCCAGCGACGGACGCCTTTTTGCTGGGCAGTCCAAGGCGCGTGTTCAGCCATCTGCTCACGCTGCTGCGGGCGATGAAAAAGACGGGCGAGCTGCCCCTTTTCTGGTGGGAGGTGTACGACTGGTTCATTCGCTGCTCGGAGGATGCGGCCCGGGAGAAATGGCTGCTGTCAGGGCTGCGTTACGCCAATCTGCCGAGCCAGCTGGCACAGGAGACGAGCTTTGGCCTGTACGGCAAGCAGCTGAAGATGAGCGTATCCAGGCTCGAGCGCTTCCAGTCCTGTCCGTTCTCGCACTTTTCTTCGCACGGATTGCGGCTGTCCGAGCGTACGATGTACAAGCTCGAACGCTTTGATGTGGGCGAGCTGTTCCACGCGTCGCTGAAGCGGGCGGTAGAGAAGATGAACGCGGAAAATCTCGAGTGGGGCAGGCTGACGGAAGCAAGCAGCATGGAACTGGCGAGCGAGGTCGTCGAGGAACTCGTCCCTGCCACGAGAAGCAGCATTTTGACGCGGACGGCGCGGTATCGCTTCTTGTCGGGCAAGCTGAAGCGGGCAGTCGGCCGGGCGATTTACGTCCTGGGCGAGCACGCCAAGCGCAGCCGCTTCGCTCCGGTCGGGCTGGAGGTATCATTCGGCCCGAACGGCGAACTGCCGGGTCTTGCGCTCCAGCTGGATAACGGCGTCGATCTGCAGCTGATCGGCCGGATTGACCGGGTCGACCAATCGCTGGACGGGGACGTGCCGTACCTGCGGGTGATCGACTACAAATCCAGCCCCAAGCAGCTCCAGCTCTCCGATGTGTGGAACGGGCTCAACTTGCAGCTGCTGGTCTACCTCGATGTCGTGGTCGCCAATGCGGAGGAATGGCTGGGAAAACGGGCGAAGATGGGCGGTGTCTTCTACTACCAGGTGGCAGACCCGTTCGTGACGGCCAAGCGGCTGCTGTCGTCGGACGAGGCGGCCCGCGAACGCGCCAAGCGGCTGCGGATGAAGGGACTCATGCTGGCAGACCCGGAGCTGGTGCGGATGATGGATGCGCATGTGGAGCAAGGCGCTTCCGAACTGCTGCCGTTTGAGATCAAAAAAGACGGGACGCTCGGATCCCGCTCCTCCGTGGCGACCGCCGAGCAGTTTCAGGCTTTGACGACCTATGTCCGCGATACGGTCAAGGAGATCGGCACACAAATGACCAATGGCGCAATACAGATCGCCCCGTATTCAAATGGAACCATGACCGCGTGCGACTACTGCGCGTACAAGCCCGTCTGCCAGTTTGACGGCGAGACAGGCGGCAATCAGCATCGCCAGTTGACGAAATGGAACAACAAGCAAGTATGGAGCATGCTGGAACAGCAGTTGAACGGAGAGGAGGAGACAGCCCATGACGACCCAACAGCTCGCCACGGCCAAGCCTGATCAGTGGACAGATGAACAATGGCAGGCGATTACCCGGCGCGGCAGCAATCTGCTCGTAGCGGCGGCAGCCGGCTCCGGCAAGACCTCTGTGCTCGTGGAGCGAATCATTCGCCGCATCATGGACGAGACAGAGCCGATCGGCGTCGACCAGCTCCTCGTCGTGACGTTTACCAACGCGGCGGCGGCGGAGATGCGCCACCGGATTGGCGACGCCTTGCGCAAAGCGTTGAAGGAGGACCCGCATTCCGCCCATCTGCGCCGTCAGTTGGCCTTGCTCCAGCGGGCGACGATTACGACCTTGCACTCGTTTTGCCTTGGCATTTTGCGCCAGTATTACTATTTGATCGACCTCGACCCGGATTTCCGCATCGCCGACCAGCTGGAGGGCGAGCTGTTGCGGCAGGACGTTCTGGAGGAACAGCTGGAGAGCTGGTACGAGGACGATGCCGACTTCCACGCGCTCGCAGACATGATGCTGGACGGGCAGGACGACCAGGTGCTGGCGACCCTGCTGCTGCGGCTGTACGAGTTTTCCCGCAGCCATCCCGAGCCGGAGCGGTGGCTGCAGGATGCGGCAAATATGTTCGTCGAAGCCGGGAGTGTCGGGATAGACGGGCTGCCGTGGGCCAATAGCGTCCTGCGCTCCCTGGAGCTGGAGCTTGCCGGACTGGAAGGCAAGCTGCGCCGGGCGGTCCAACTCGCATCCTCACCCGAAGGACCCGCAGCCTATCTGCCGCTTCTTGAGGCGGAGGCGGATGCATTGAAACGCGCCGGCGACGCGTGCCGCACGGGCTGGGAAGCGACGCAGCAGGCGATGCGCGGGGTAACGTTTGCGAAGCTGCCGCCGGTCAAAGGTACGGACCCTGACATCAAGGAGCAGGTGCAGGAATTGCGCAACGGTGTGAAAAAGGCGCTGGGCGAACTGATCGAGCAGTATTTTTCCATGTCGCCGGATCAGTACGTGGCCGACCTGCAGGCGATCGCTCCGCATATGCACACCCTGTCGCGGCTGGTGACGGCATTCGCGGCGGCATTCCAGCAGGAGAAAAAGTCCCGCTCCCTCGTCGATTTTGGCGATCTGGAGCACCTTGCCCTGCGCGTCCTGACGGAGAAGCAGGAGGACGGCACCATTGCGCCGTCGCAGGTGTCCTTGCAGCTGCGCGAGCAATTTGCGGAAGTTCTCGTCGACGAGTACCAGGACATCAATCTGGTGCAGGAAACGCTGCTGCAGATGGTCTCCCGCGATGTCCCGACCAATGGCGCGGCGAACCGCTTCATGGTCGGAGACGTCAAGCAGAGCATTTACCGCTTCCGTCTGGCGGAGCCCAAGCTGTTTCTGGAAAAGTACCTTACCTACCAGAAGCAAGGAAAGGCTGCATTGCTGGCGGGAGCCGAGCCGGCTTCACCGGACAGCGAGGAAGCTGCTTCGGCAGACAGCGTTGCCGTTTTGCCCGGCGAGCGTATCGACCTCGCAGCCAACTTCCGCAGCAGACGGGAAGTGGTGGACGCGGTCAACTTCCTGTTCCGGCAGATCATGTCGCCGGGAGTCGGGGAGATCGATTACGATCCGTCTGCCGAGCTGATCAATCGGGCGTCCTACCCTGATGTGGAGGAAGGTCGCCTGCAGACGGAAGTGCATCTCATCGACCGGAAAGGCAGCGAGGCGGATGCAGCAGGACAGCCAGCAGCGGACGAGGGAGACGAAGCAGAGGGAGCGGCTGTCCCGGATGGCGCAGCAGTGAGCGTAGAAGAAGCGAGCGTGGCCCAGCTGGAAGCGAGACTGATCGCCAGCCGGATTCGCCGCTGGATGGAGCCGGGCGAAGGCGAGGAGCCTTTGCTCGTGTACGACAAAAAGGCGGGAGGGCTGCGGCCCCTGGCTTACCGCGATATTGTCATTTTGCTGCGGGCCACCTCGGGCTGGGGCGAGACGATGCAGGAGGAGCTGCGCAAGGCGGGAATCCCGGTCTATGCGGAGCAGACGGCCGGATACTTCTCCGCGACCGAGGTGGAGACGATGCTCTCCCTGTTGCGCGTCATCGACAATCCGCTGCAGGACATTCCGCTCGCGGCGGTCTTGCGCTCGCCCATCGTCGGCCTGCGCGAGGAAAACCTGGCGCAGATCCGGATTCGCTACGCCAGCGGTCCGTTTCACCAGGCCGTTCACCAGTACGCTAAAGAGCAGCCGGCAGTGGAAGGCTGGGAAAAGCGGCTGCGCTACTTCTTCGCACAGCTGCGGGATTGGCGGACGCAGGCACGGCGCGGTGCGCTGTCGGAACTGTTGTCCGTCCTCTACCGAGAGACCGGCTATCTCGACTACGTGGCGGCACTGGAGAACGGCAAGCAGCGCCAGGCCAACCTGCGCGCCCTGTACGACCGTGCCCGCCAGTACGAGGCCGGCTCCTATCGCGGCCTGTTCCGCTTTTTGCGCTTCGTCGATCGGCTGCAGGAGGGTGGCAACGACCTGGGCGAGGCGCGGACCATCGGGGAGAACGAGGATGTCGTGCGCATCATGACGATCCACAAGAGCAAGGGGCTGGAGTTCCCTGTCGTCTTTGTGGCGGGGATGGGCAAGCAGTTCAATACGATGGATCTGAAAAGCCAGTTTCTGCTGCACAAGGATCTCGGCTTCGGACCGATGGCATTCGAGCCTGCGCTGCGGCTGCGTTATCCGAGCCTGGCCGCACTGGGTATCCGCCAGCAGTTGCGCAGGGACATGCTGGCAGAGGAAATGCGTGTGCTTTACGTGGCGCTGACCCGTGCCCGCGAGAAGCTGATCTTGCTCGGCTCCTGCAAAGACCTGGCTAGGAGCGTCGCTGATTGGGCAAGGCAGGGAGATGGCGAGCGGCTAAGTGACGAGGATCTGATTCAGGCCAAAGGCTATCTTGATTGGGTTGGCCGGGCGCTGCTGCGCCATCCGGACGCCGGACCGCTCCGCGCCTATCCACAAGAAGCGGGGACGGGAGAAGTAGTCCGCGCGCGATCCATCCCGGATGATTCAAAGTGGTCGTTTCACTTTTACAAAGCCGATGAGCTGCGCGAACAAGCATCTGCGCAAGCGGACGAAGCGGCTTTGTGGGAGCGGATGAGCAGACGGGAGGCGATCAGTGAACGGCCGGCTGACGCTGTGCTTCGGGCGGAGATTGAGAATGCCTTGGGCTGGCGTGACCCGCATCCGGCAGCGTCGCTCGTGGCCGCGAAGTGGAGCGTCAGCAAGCTGAAGCGGCAGGCGCGAAAAGGCAAAGACGGCACACCGGTCGTCCTGCCGTCGATTACGGAGAAGCCGAAGTTTTTGGCGGAGCAGAAGCCGCAGCGCTTGAGCGGAGCCGAGAAGGGAACGATCACGCACTTGCTCATGCAGCATATTGATTTGCAGCGGCCGCTCGATGAGGCAGACATCCGGGAGCAGCTGGCAGATCTGGCTGCGCGTCGCTTTTTGACCGAGGAACAGCTGCAGGCTGTAGAGGTCGGACAGATTGCCCGCTTCTTTGCCGATCCGTTGGGACAGATGATGAAGCAGGCCAAAGTCGTCCATCGGGAGCTGCCGTTTACCATGACCATTCCGGCGCGCGAGGTGGAGCCAAAGTTGGGCGATGACAGCCGCGAGCAGGTGATCGTCCAGGGGGTCATCGACTGTCTCCTGGAGAGCCATGATGGGCGGATGGTACTGATCGACTTCAAGACAGACTGGATCGGAAAAGAGCCCTCGCCTGCCGTCATCGAAGAAATGACGAGGCGCTACGAGGAGCAGATACGGTTGTACGTCCGTGCTGTCCGGCAAATTACGAAGACGAAACGGGAAATCGACAGCTATCTGTATTTGCTCGCAGGCGGCGTTGCCGTGCGGATGTGAGCCAAAACTGCCTGATGTGCTCCAAAAAAGCTGGTCTTGTAAACAGGACCGGCTTTTTTGCTGTACGCGGTCTATCAGTTTTCCACGTTGAGAGAAAGAATGATTGATTCCTATATTCTCTCCGTGTATAATTTCTTCTGTTGTAGTTCAAACTGCAACTGTTTATAGTCTGAAAAAAGAAAAAAAAGAAAGATTGGACATCATTGGGGGTTCGGGATCATGTCATTAGGTCGGCAATTATTGCGGAAAAAGGCAGTGGAACAACTGCTGGAACAATCAGAGAGCAAGGCGGGCTCGTTGAAAAAGTCGCTGAGCGCCTTTGATTTGACGATGCTGGGGATCGGCGCGATCGTCGGCACAGGAATTTTTGTTTTGACAGGGGTGGCCGCTGCGGTGCACGCGGGTCCCGCATTGGTGCTTTCCTTTGTCCTGTCTGGACTTGCTTGCGTCTTCGCGGCGCTTTGTTACGCGGAGTTTGCTTCGACCGTTCCCGTTTCTGGAAGCGCCTACACGTACAGCTACGCTGCATTTGGGGAACTGGTCGCGTGGATGATCGGCTGGGATTTGATTTTGGAGTACGGGGTAGCAGCCGCTGCCGTTGCGAGTGGATGGTCCGGATATGCGCAAGGTCTTCTGGAAGGGTTTGGCATCAAACTGCCGGTCGCCCTTACCAGCGCTTTCGACCCTGCCAAAGGAACGATCATTGATTTGCCGGCAATTCTCATCATTTTTGTCATTACGCTTCTGCTCATGAAAGGAACGCGAGAATCTGCCCGTTTCAATGCTGTCATGGTAATCATCAAGGTGGCTGTCATTTTGCTGTTCCTGGCTGTCGGGATCGGCTATGTCAAGCCGGCGAACTGGACTCCTTTCATGCCGTTTGGTTTTTCGGGTGTTGCGACAGGTGCAGCGACGGTGTTCTTTGCCTTCATCGGTTTTGATGCTGTCTCGACTGCGGCCGAGGAAGTGCGCAATCCGCAGCGGAACATGCCGATCGGGATCATTGCTTCCCTGCTGATTTGCACGGTGCTCTATATCGCCGTTTCCTTGACGCTGACTGGGATCGTTCCGTACGAGCTGCTGAATGTCAAAAATCCGGTGGCGTTCGCGCTGAATTACGTCCACCAGGATTGGGTAGCGGGCTTCATTTCGCTCGGCGCCATCGTGGGGATCACGACGGTTCTGTTGGTGATGATGTACGGACAGACAAGGCTGTTTTTTGCCATGAGCCGCGACGGTCTGCTGCCGAAGGCGTTTTCGCAAGTACATGCGAAGACGCAAGTTCCTCGCAAAAGCACCTTGATCGTAGGGATTTTGGTCGCCATCTTCAGCGGCTTGCTGCCGTTGAACAAGCTGGCAGAGCTGACTAACATCGGCACGCTCTTTGCTTTCGTGCTTGTGTCCATCGGGGTTGTCGTCCTGCGCAATACAAATCCGGGGCTGAAGCGTGCGTTCAGCGTTCCGCTCGTGCCGCTGGTGCCGATTTTGGCCGTACTGTTCTGCGGGTACTTGATCTACAGCCTGCCGATGCTCACCAAAGTTGGCTTTGTCGTCTGGCTGATTGTGGGTGCGGTTGTTTACTTCCTGTACGGTCGCAGACACAGCCTTCTGGCAAAAGAAGTTTCCAGAAATCGATAAGCATAGCAAAAAGGACATGTCTTGGACAAGGCATGTCTTTTTTTATTCCGATCTGACAACCGCCTCCCATTCGTGGTAGAGTGAAGAGAAGAAATGCCTGGTGTGGCCTTTTCGGCGCGGGCGAGAACTGTCTGCACTCCTGCGAGCAGTTTCGGAGCCTGCCAACTTTCCGCTAGTAGAACGAAGACGATGAGGGGATCAGACATGAAGCGAAAACGAGCACACCGTCCAGGCTGGAGGCGTGTCAGAAGGCTGGGTTATCAGGAAAAATGGGTGGACGCCCTGTCGTTTACCGGATACGCCGTGCGCCTGACATTGGAGGAGGTCAGCGAACCTGCGTACATGCCCGTCGGCGATAAAGTGCTGTGCGTAGGCGACAGAGGCTACGTCTATTTGCAGTATTTTCCCCATGGCAAGGCGTACGCCGTGACAAAAATGCTGGATGAACTGGGAAACACGGTGCAGTGGTACATCGACATTTGCAAAGGGCACGGCAAGGATGCGGAAGGACATCTGTGGTACGACGACCTGTACCTGGACATCGTGGTGTTGCCGGATGGCAGCGTGTATTTGCTCGATCAGGACGAACTGGATGAAGCGCTGAAAAAGGGGATCATCAGCGAAGCGGATCATCGTTTTGCATGCGAGACAGCAGACGGTCTGCTTAGGGAAATTTTGGCAGGCAAACGGGATGCTTTTGACTTTCCGAATTTCTTTGCGTAAAATGATGGAGAGTTTTGCGAATTTACAAACAAAAGGAGGGGCAGGCTATGAAAACAGTGGCGCTGATGGACCTGCTTCTCCTTTTCCCCTGAAGAACGAGAGCGATGGCGGCTTTCGTTCTTTTTTGTGCGGACAGGAATGAGTACGCTTTCTGTTCCGTACAAGTACAGCATTGCGAGGCTTTTGGCGCAGACAAGGCGGCAGGTCGGCACGAGAGCGTTTAACGAGATGAGGAGGGGAGCATCTTGCGTTACAGGCGAGTCTTGGTCAAATTAAGCGGGGGAGCAGTGGCGGGGGAAAATGGTTTTGGCTTCAACCCTGGGCAGCTTGAGCACATTGCCGGTGAAATAGCCGCGCTGATGGACATGGGAGTGGAAGTGGCGATCGTGATCGGCGGAGGCAATATTTTTCGCGGCAACATGGCGGACATGTGGGGCATCGAGCGGGTGGAGGCAGATAACATCGGGACTTTGGCGACGGTCATCAACAGCTTGATGCTTCGCGGCGTGCTCAAGGCGAGAGTGAACCGGGAAGTGAGGGTCATGACAGCGGTCCCGATCAACGCGGTAGCCGAGCCGTACATCCGCCTGCGCGCGGTGCATCATCTGGAAAAAGGATACGTCGTCATTTTCGCGGGAGGCAACGGCCAGCCGTACGTGACGACCGATTATCCCGCCGTCCAACGCGCACTGGAGGTCGAGGCCGATGCCATACTCGTCGCAAAGCATGGCGTAGACGGCGTGTTTACTGCCGATCCGAGAAAGGATGCGGCGGCAAAGCAGTACGCAGCGCTTTCCTGCGATGAGGTCATCCGCCGCGATTTGAAGGTGATGGATCAATCCGCCATGATTTTGGCGCGGGACTACGGTCTGCCGATCCATGTCTTCAACTTCGACCAGCCAATGGCGATGGTCAAGATTTGCCAGGGCGAGCCCATCGGCACCTACATCGCCCGGGACGTGAAAGCGGTATTAAAATAGAGAGGCGGATGTGCGCCGCCTTTGCGGATCGGAGACGGCAGGGGCGGATCGCCGCACTTTCACCAGCAAGAAACAGGCGATGGCGTACGCGAGAAAACCAGCTCCTTCCTCGCTCCTTCCTGTCGGGGGCTGGTTGCCGTTTCCGCATCCGAAAGGGGGACCGGCGGCTGGACGTGGGGCAAAAAAATACATGTACATGATGGCAACAGAGAGCGTATAATCATAACAAGAGCGAGTAATCACTCACTGTGTTGTTCAAGGCGATCAGCTGCCTTCACTCATCCGGGTCTGCTGCGAATATCCGGCCTGTTTTTATTCCTCTTTTGTCCGCACCATGTGCGCCGGACTTTTTCGCATCTCAAGCGAGTGATTGCTCACTATCATACGTGAGGTGGTTATATGAAACGCATTCGTCATTTTCTCGCAATCGCCGGGATCTTGCTCGTTCTGCCCGGCTGCTCCGGTATTTCTCAAGAAAAAGCCGCGCTCTCGGGCACGATCGAAGCGGACGAATGGCCGATTGTCGCAGAAGTCGGCGGACTGGTCACGCAAGTCAAAGCGGAGGAAGGCAGCCGCGTACAGGCAGGGCAGGAACTGGCGGTCATTGACGACCGCAGCTACCGGATCAATGTCGCCGAGGCGAAGGCGGCGCTGGAGCAGGCGACGGCCCGGCTGGAGGAAGCGAAAGCAGGGTCGCGCGATGCGGCGATCCAAAAGGGAGTGGCCGGCGTGCAGCAGGCAAATGCCAACATCCGTACGGCGCAGGCGCGGAAAAAGCAGGCCGATGCGGGAATCAGCAAGGCAAAGGAACAGCTCGCGCAGGTACAGTCGCAGCTGAAGGGAGCGCAGCATACGCTCGCCTACCAGCAAAACCGGCTGGCAGAGACGACCGCGCTGTATCGGCAAGGCGCGATCTCCCAAAAAGACCTGGAGGCCCAGCAGGAAGCCGTCAGCCAGGCGGCGACGCAGGTGAACCAGCTGCAAGCCCAGGTCGCGGCAGCGCAGGCGCAATATGCTTCGGCAGAGGAGGAAGCCGCTGCGGCGAGTGCGCAGGCGGTCACGGCGCAGGCACAGCAGGCAGGGGCAGTCGCTGACCTCGACCTGCTGAAGGAAGGCAGTACAGACTACACGATCCGCGCCTTGCTGGCGGCCAAGCAGCAGGCGCAGGCCAAGCTCGACCAGGCGATGCTGCAGCTGGAAAAGACGCGGATCACGGCACCGGCAGACGGCATTTTGCTGCGCTCCTCCATCGAGCAGGGCGAAGTCGCGAAAACGGGGGCGAGCCTGTTTACGATGATGAAAAACGACCAGCTAAAGCTCAAGGTGTACATCCCGGAAGCCCAGTTGAACCGCGTGCAGCAGGGACAGACAGTCGGAATCCAGGTCGATGCCTACCCGGGTGAGACGTTCGCAGGGACGGTCAGCCTGATCTCCGAGAAGGCCGAGTTCACTCCGAAAAACGTGCAGACGCCGGATGAGCGGACCAAGCTCGTCTTTGCCGTCACGATCCGGATTACGGAAGGGCTGGATAAGCTCAAGCCAGGCATGCCGGCTGACGTAATCCTGTCTGAACCAGCCAAGGGGGGAGGCCAATGAACGCGGCGATTTCCTGCAACCAGCTGACCAAGCGCTTTGGCGACCGCATCGCCGTCAACAGCCTGACGCTTACCGTCCCGAAAGGCTCCATCTACGGCTTTCTCGGTCCGAACGGCTCGGGCAAGTCGACGACGATCCGGATGCTGTGCGGCCTGCTCGTGCCGACGTCCGGCAGCGGCACGGTGCTCGGTCTGGATGTCATGACGAGAAGCGAGGAGATCAAGCAGCGCATCGGCTACATGTCGCAAAAGTTCAGCTTGTACGAAGACTTGACGGTCGAGGAAAATCTCGATTTTTACGCCGGCGTCTATCAGCTGAACGCAGCCGAGCGCAGGCAGCGCAAGGCCGAGCTGATCGAGATGGCAGGGCTGACCGGCAGAGAAAGGCAGATCGCCGGCTCCCTCTCCGGCGGGTGGAAGCAGCGGCTGGCCCTCTCCTGCGCGCTCTTGCACAAGCCCGAGCTGCTCATTCTCGACGAGCCGACTGCGGGCGTCGATCCTGTCTCGCGGCGCATCTTTTGGGACGTCATTCACGATCTGGCGAAACAAGGCATCACCGTGCTCGTCACCACGCACTACATGGATGAGGCGCAGACGTGCGACTGGATCGGCTTTATCTTTTTCGGCAACCTGCTGGCTCAGGGAACCCCCCAGGAGCTGATCGAGCAAATGGGCGCGGGCAATCTCGAGGATGTGTTTATCGATCTGGTCAAGCGGGAGGAAAGCCGTCTTGCCCAGGCAGGCGCAGGGGGTGCAGGGCGATGAGACGATTTGTTTTTGGACGCTACTGGTCCGTGGTCAAAAAAGAAGTGATCCAGATCAAGCGGGACCGGCCCAGTCTGGGAATCGCGCTGGTTATGCCGCTGATGATGCTGTTTTTGTTCGGCTATGCCGTCAATACGGACGTGAACGACATCAAGATGGTGGTGTGGGACCAGAGCGCGACAGCGGACAGCCGGGAGCTGGTCGACCAGTTTGTCAACACCCGCGTCTTTGCG
The DNA here is from genome assembly GCF_042683565.1 of Brevibacillus sp. GCM10020057. Lineage (NCBI taxonomy): Bacteria > Bacillati > Bacillota > Bacilli > Caryophanales > Paenibacillaceae > Brevibacillus > Brevibacillus sp. GCM10020057. The sequence goes on along the minus strand of NZ_JBHUJW010000034.1, from coordinate 171,517 downwards.
GTGACGGCCCACGCGAGCGGCTACGACGCGATCGAGGCGATGCTGGACGACGGCAGCGCGAGCGTCGCCCTGATCATCCCGCCTGACTACACGCGCAAGCAGGACAGGAAGGAGCCTGCCCACATACAGATGCTCATCGACGGCTCCGACCCGAATATCGCCCGTACAGCGGCGTCCAACGCCCAGCTGATCGTCCAGAACCGCTCCATCGCCATGCAGGAGACGCGCATGCAAAAGGAGGGCATGGGCGAGCTGGAGTCTCCCCTGGCGCTGGACTCGCGGGTGCTGTTCAACCCGAACATGGAGAGCATCGTCTTTAACATCCCGGGCCTGATCGGTCTGATTATGCAAAACGTGACGATGATCCTGACCGCTTTTTCGCTCGTGCGCGAAAAGGAGCGGGGGACGATGGAGCAGCTGATCGTGACACCGATCCGTCCGCTGGAGCTGATGCTCGGGAAAATCACGCCGTACGTCGGCATCGGCCTGTTTTCCTTTTGTCTCGTGCTGCTGGTGGGCACGTACTGGTTCGGAGTTCCTGTCAAAGGCAGCATTTCGCTATTGGTCAGTCTCTCCGTGCTGTTTTTGATCACGACCTTGAGCCTTGGCATCTTCATCTCGACCATCGCCAAGACGCAGCTGCAGGCAATGCAGATCGCCTTTGCCTTTATCCTCCCGAGCGTCCTGTTGTCCGGCTTCATGTTCCCGCGCGAATCGATGCCGCTCGTGATACAATGGTTGGGCGGACTGGTCCCGTTGACCTATTTTTTGGAAATTTTGCGGGGCATCTTTTTAAAAGCGGTCGATTTGAGCGCACTGTGGCAGGATGCGCTCGGCATGGGCATTTTTTGCGCGCTCATCCTGACCGTCTCGATGCTGCGTTTCCGCAAAAAGATCGAATAGAGGAGCGAATGGAAAAAGATGAACAAGCCATCATTGGAAGAGGGCCTGTTGCAATATGTAGAAGAACTGAAGGACGAGAGAGAGATGACGGAAAAGCAGCGGAGCATTCTGCGGGCGTCCATCAAGCTGTTCGCCGAAAAAGGCTTTCATGCCAGCTCGACCGCCGAGATCGCCAGGGAAGCCGGGGTGGCGGAGGGCACGATCTTTCGCCACTACAAGTCCAAGAAAGACATTTTGCTGGCCGTAGTGGCCCCGGTGCTCGTCAAGTTTGCGCGTCCCTTTATCCTGAAGGACGTTCGCGAAATTTTCCGCGAGCAGGCCGGCAAGCCGTTTGCCCAGATCGCGACAGAGCTGTACCGCAATCGGCTCGGGATGATCATCCACAACGAAAAGACCTTCCGCATTCTGCTGCAGGAAGCGTTCTTTCACGAAGAGATTCGGGAAGCGCTGATTTCCACCGTGTTTTCCGACGTGAAGGAAATGGTGCAAAAACTGATCGAGGCCAAGGTCGTCGCCCGGGAGCTGCGGCCGCTGCCGCCGGAAGCCGTGTTTCGCGCGGTGCTGTCCTCCATGATCGGCCTGGTGCTGTTCCGGCAAGTGCTGGACACGGAAGACTTCCAAAAGCGCAGCGACGACGAGCAGATCGACCTCACCGTAGACATCTTGATGAACGGAATTGGTTACAAGGGAGAATAGATTTGCTTTATGGCTATGGAAAAGCGGCGGGGAGTGGTATAATTTCAAACAACTTTTTGCTGTTGCTCATGGAGGAGAGAGGAAATCATGTATCGTTTATCAGAGAGAGATTGGCAGGCTTATACAGAAAAGTACAAAGATCGCGCCCGGATGCTCATTTCTTGCCCGGACCGGCCCGGGATCGTGTCGGCGGTCTCCCATTTTCTGTTTCAGCAGGGGGCGAACATCGTCCAGTCTGACCAATACACGACCGATCCGGAATCCGGCCGCTTTTTCATGCGGATCGAGTTTGACCTGACCAATCTGCAGGAGCGCTGCGAGGTAATCAAGGCCGCGTTCACGCCGATTGCCGAGAGCTTTGACATGGACTTTTCTCTGGTGCAGGCGAGTCGGCGCAAAAAGGTTGCGATCTTCGTCTCCAAGGAAGACCACTGCCTGCTGGAGCTGCTCTGGCGCTGGAAGTCCGGCGAACTGTACGCAGATATTTCCGTCGTCATCAGCAACCACCCGGACATGCAGGAGACGGTGGAGTCGTTCGGCATTCCGTATCATTGCATTCCGGTGACGAAAGAAAACAAGCCGCAGGCCGAGGAAGAACAGATCGCGGCCGCAGCCGGCGCAGACCTCATCGTACTGGCGCGCTACATGCAGATTTTGTCGCCGCGGTTTCTCGAAGACTACGCCATGCGCATCATCAATATCCACCACTCGTTCCTGCCGGCGTTCGTCGGCGCGAAGCCGTATGAGCAGGCTTACCGCCGCGGCGTGAAGCTGATCGGGGCGACTGCCCACTACGTGACCGAGGAGCTGGACGCAGGTCCGATCATCGAGCAGGACGTGCAGCGCGTCAGCCACCAGGAAGACGTGGACATGCTAAAGCAGCTGGGCCGTCAGGTAGAGCGCACCGTGCTCGCCCGCGCCGTCAGATGGCATCTCGAAGACCGCGTGCTGGTGTACGGCAACAAGACGATTGTGTTTCCGTAGCACAGGGAAGCCCATCCGGACAGGATCGGGCTTTTTTATATGGCCCTAACCCATTTCCCATGTGGCGCCTAGAAACTCCCTGTGGAGCAGCTCCAAAAACCGCCGGATGACTGGTCGCAGCTCGTGTGTGTCGTCACGCAGGCAAAGGTAGACCGGTCGCTTGATCTCGACGCCTGGCACGAAGACGCGGCCGACCTCGCCGCGGGACACCAGCTCGCGGACTGCCATTTCCGGGGCGAGCATCGTTCCGTATCCGGCGCGAACGGACTGGATCGACTCGATCAGCCCGTGGTATTGCAGTCCGACGCGGGGAAAGGGGACCTGATGCTCCATGCACAGCGCGAACAGCTTTTCCCGCGTGGAGCTGCCCGGTTCCCGCAGCAAAAAAGGCTCCTGCACCAGCTGATGCAGCTCAACCTCCTGTCCGGCGTAAGGATGGCGCGGGGGAACGATGAACCAGAAGTCCACATCGAGCAGGTAGATGCGGCGGATGGGGCGGTCATCCCACACTTCATTGGTGATGACGGCAAGGTCTGCCTCGCCGTGCAAGATCCGCTGAACGGACTGCCGGGAATTTCCTGTGCAGATTTCAACGTCCACCTGCGGATACGCCTGCTTGTAGGCGGACAGCCACTTGGGCACCAGGTAGTGCGCGGGCAAAAACGTCGAGGCGATTCGCAGCCTCCCGACTGTTCCTTCCCGCATTTCCGCGAGATGTATCTCAATCTCCTTTTCCTGCTCGTAGATGCGCCTTCCTTGCTCTGCGAGAAAACGGCCTTCATCGGTGAGCGAGATGCCCCGTCCAGCGGGCTTCACCAGCGTGACGCCCAGCTCGTGCTCCAGCTTGCGGATTTGCGCGCTCACGGCGGGCTGGCTGATCGACAAGGCATCGGCAGCAGCAGTGACACTGCCTCGGGAAGCGACCTCGACGAAAATGCGCAAGGCATGCAGGTTCATGGTCATTCTCCATTCATCACGTTTGCTTATGAATCAGACAGAAAGATGTATTGGAAAACGGGGAATCTCCTTTGTACTGTATAACATAAGGACGCGCCAAGCAAAGGAGAAAAAAATGAGAGAGAGACAGGGGAAGACACAGGTCATCGCCGTGGCGCTGGTGACCGCTTTTTGCTTGCTGGGAGACTCCATGCTGTACATCGTCCTGCCCATCTATTGGCGGGAAGCGGGTTTGCAGTCGTTGTGGGAGGTCGGCATCCTGCTCGCGGTCAATCGGCTGGTACGGCTGCCGCTCGGGCCGCTGGTAGGAAAATGGTACGAACGCTCCGGGGGGCGGAGCGGACTTACCGTCGCAGTCGTCCTTGCCTTTGTCACAACTGTGTCGTACAGCCTGCAAGGTTTTGGGGTATGGCTCGTCCTGCGGAGTGTCTGGGGGATCGCGTGGACGTTTTTGCGGCTCGGGGCCTATTCGCTGATCGTATCCGTATCCGAGGAGCACAACCGAGGGCAGCTGATGGGTTTGTACAACGGCTTGTACCGGTTAGGTTCTCTCGGGGGGATGATCGCGGGTGCGTTGCTCGCCTCCTGGTACGGCCTGGACGTCACATCGATGGTGCTGGGCTGCTTTTCCTTGCCTGCGCTGGTCCTCGTGTTCCTGTACATCCCCCCTTCGTTCCGGAAGTGCCGCGTCTCTACGGACACCGCGAAAGTCGACGAGCGTTTCTGGAAGCAGGGGAGCGTCTGGGCTGTGATGGCATCCGCGCTTTTTGTCGCGATGGTGTACCAGGGGATGTTTGCCTCGTCGCTTAGCAGGCTGGTGGAAATCCGGCAGCCAGTCGTGCTGGTCGGAGGAATGACGATCGGAGCGGCGGTGGTGGCGAGCATGGTGCAGGGCGCGAGATGGGGCTGGGAGCCATGGGCAGCTCCGTGGTTCGGAAGGCTGGCGGACCGCTACGGGCGAACGAGCCTGCTTGCGTGGGCGCTTTTGGTCGCAGCGGTCCTGTTTGCCGCGCTGGTCGCGCCTGTCCCGTTTTGGCTGTGGCTTTGCGTGCTGCTCGGCATCCAGCTGACAGCGACGATTTTAACGACGGTGGTCGATACGCTGGCAGCTGATGAAGCGAGCCGGCAGGCAAACAGCACGGCCCTGATGACGTTGTACTCCGTTGTGACGGATGTAGGAGCTGCGCTGGGGCCGCTGCTTGCCTTTGGGCTGGGAGCAGAGGCGATCTGCTACGGGATTGCGGCGGTCCTGCTGCTGCTGGCGGTCAGGTGGGGACTCGGGCATGAGCGCCGTGAGAAGCAAAGTGCTCTGTGATTTTTGCCAGGACGTATGCGATGGCCTCCTCCTTGTCCGGGCCGTGCAGAAGCATGTGATTGGAGTGCTCGTACCAGCTGATTTGCGGTTGGGCGGCTTCGCTCACGCTGGAGGCGATCAGCTCCGCGCTGACGGCGTGCACGGTGTCGTCCCGGCGCGCCTGCAGGAGGCGGTAGGGAGTCGTGATTTTGGGCAGCAGCGGCTTGGTCTCGGCAAGCAGCCGCCGGAACTGCAGCATGCTGCTGAGCGGGATTCTGCCGAGGCCTCTGATATAACGCCGCGAGTGGGTGGAGAAATCTTCGCGCAAGTAGTTCATCGCTTCTTTTACGTCCCAGTATTTGTAGGGCGTGTTCAAGGTAAAGAGCAATTCTACCGGGTAGGCCGTCGCCAGGTGAAAGGCGAGCAGACCGCCCATGGAAAAGCCGATGACCACTATGCGATCGGCGCGCATCCGCAACCGTTTATAGCCTTCCTCGGCCGAGCGCAGCCAGTCGTGGCGTGTGCTTTTCGCCATTTCCCGGCGGGTCGTTCCATGCCCCTCCAGAGTCGGGCACTCGACCTGATAGCCCTCCTCGCGCAAGCGTTTGGCGAGCGGGAGAATGTCGTTCATGTCTCCGGCAAATCCATGAAGGAGGAGACAACCGACTGTTTCATTCATCGTGTATCGCCTCTCCAATCTTGGAATGTTGGTTGTCTTCGTATTATATACCGGATCAGGCAGGGAAGCGACTTTGCGGGCGAGGGCGTGCACCCGCGCCCGGGCAAAAAAAAGAGACCTCACGCTGCGGCATGAGGTCCAGACGCTTGTGGGTAAGTCTTTGCAGCTTACAGTTCAATCGTTTTCAGATTGGGGGAGATGATCAGCTTGGGCTGTGTGCACGCCTGGATGTCCTCCGGCGTATAGCCTTCCGCCACTTCCACGAGGACGAGTCCTTCCGGCGTGACATCGAGCACTGCGCGGTCGGTGATGATGCGGTTCACGACTTTTTTGCCGGTGAGCGGGAGCGAGCACTCGTTCAAAATTTTCGTCTCGCCGTGCTTGTTCACATGGTCCATGATGACGACGATCTTCTTGGCGCCGTGCACCAGATCCATCGCGCCGCCCATCCCTTTGACCATTTTGCCGGGGATCATCCAGTTGGCCAGATCGCCCTGCGCAGATACTTCCATCGCGCCAAGGATGGCGAGGTCGATGTGTCCGCCGCGAATCATGGCGAAAGATTCCGCGCTGGAGAAGTAGGCAGCGCCCGGGATTGCCGTGACGGTTTCCTTCCCGGCGTTGATCAGATCGGCATCCAGTTCATCCTCTGTCGGGTACGGCCCGATTCCGAGCAGGCCGTTTTCGGATTGCAGCACGACCGTTTTTCCTTCCGGGATGTAGTTGGCGACCAGGGTCGGCATCCCGATTCCCAGATTGACGTAAAAGCCGTCCTCGACTTCCTGGGCAGCACGAGTGGCGATTTGTTCACGCGTCAGCGACATATCTGTTTCCTCCTTATGAATGGCATTCGATTAGCGTAGGATCAGGAGCGGACTGTACGGCGCTCGATCCGTTTTTCAAAAGACGGCGCCTGAATGAGGCGTTGCACGTAAACGCTCGGCGTATGGATATGGTCTGGGTCCAGCTCGCCTACTTCCACGATTTCTTCCACTTCGACGATGGTGATTTTGCCGGCGGCAGCCATCATCGGGTTGAAGTTTCGGGCCGTTTTGCGGTAGACGAGGTTGCCCATTTTGTCGGCCTTCCACGCTTTGATCAGCGCGAAATCCCCCGTGATGCCTTCCTCCAGCAAATATTCCTTGCCGTTGAAAACGCGAGTCTCGCGGCCTTCTGCGATCGGCGTGCCTACGCCGGCAGGGGTGTAAAAGGCCGGGATGCCGGCACCGCCAGCGCGAATGCGTTCTGCCAGCGTGCCTTGCGGGGTCAGCTCGACTTCCAGCTCGCCGGACAGGAATTGGCGCTCAAACTCCTTGTTTTCACCGACGTAAGAAGAAATCATCTTTTTGATCTGCTTTTCGCGGAGCAGCAGGCCAAGGCCCCAGTCGTCCACGCCGCAGTTGTTGGAGACGACGGTGAGGTTGCCTACTCCTTTGTCGCGCAAGGCGATGATCAGATTTTCAGGAATCCCCACAAGTCCGAATCCGCCCACCAGCAAAGTTGCCCCATCGTGAATATCGGCCACAATGTCGGCGTAAGAGGTAAAAATTTTTGCCATGTCGATCACTCCTACCGTGAAAAAATGACGTTCACAAGCTACAGGAAAGCGCTAACATTCCGCAGCGCAACAGTTGAAAGAAATTACTTTTCTATATCATACAGGATGCGAGTTACAAAAAAGTGACGAAACATGGGGGAGATAATAAAAAAATATAAATAATGACTGAAAAGTGATACAACTGTACCCCTTTTCTGTAAAATATATTTTGTCAATTATGAATCGTTTTTAGCAAAAAAAGTGAAATACGCGGGGTATCAGGAGTGTATCGTATGAAAAAATGGATCAGTCTCGCCATGGTGGCCCTGCTTCTCACCGGCTGCGAGAAGCTGGACAGTGAAATCGCCCGGTTGAAGAAAAGCGATGAGGAGACCGTCATCAAAGTCAAGACGGTCAACGCTTATACGGTAGAAGAAAATCAGGATGCCCAGACGATGGAAGTATCCGGTATCGTCTCGCCGCGGCAGGAGATGGCCCTGTCCTTTGGCACATCCGGCAAGATCGCGCGCATCCTGGTCCAGAAGGGCGCGAGCGTCAAGGCAGGGCAAACGCTGGCGACGCTGGATGAGTCGGCGCTGCAGCAAGGCGTCACGGCAGCGCTGGGGCAGGTGGCGAGCGCGAACATCAGGCGCAGCAAGGTCGCCCAGGGACCGGAAGCCCATGAGCTGCAGACGCAGAAGCTGCGCGTGGAAAAGGCGAGACAGTCGGCAGCCAAGGCGGAGCAGGAATACGCCCGGGGCAAAACCCTCTACGCCGGCGGAGCGATCTCCCGGGATGAACTGGACAGGCTGGCGCTCGCGGAGAAGCAGGCCAGATTGGACCTGCAGGAGGAGGAGATCGCGTACGGCAAGCTGCAGCAGGGGGCGGATCGGCTCGATGTCGAGGAGGCAAATGCCGAGGTGCAGCAGGCGAATGTCCAGCTGACCCGGGCCAGACAGGAAGCGGCAGATGCCGTGCTGAAGGCGCCCTTTTCCGGCATCGTCGCCGCCATTCCCCAATCCGAGGCGGAGCAGACAGGACCTGGCAGCGAGGTTATCCGGCTCGTGGACACCTCGGAGTGGCTGGTCAAACTGCAGGTGGAGAGCGAGCAGATCGGCAGCTGGCAGCCGGGAACGGCCGTCACGGTGAAGGCGCCGGACGGAAGCGAGGCGGAAGGAAAAGTCACGTTCGTCTCGCCGATCATGGATACGGGAACAGGGGCGTATCCGGTGGAGGTGGCGGTACCGGGCACTGCGGTCAACTGGAAGGGCGGAATGACCGTCACGTGCCTCTATCCGCTTGCGGTGAAAAAGGCCGCGCTCGTTCCCGTCAGCAGCGTGGGCGTATCCGAAGAGGAATACTACGTGCTCAAAATCGTGGGAAATACAGTCGAAAAGACTCCGGTGAAAGTGGGGGCGATTCACGGGGCGTTCTATGAAGTGCTGGAGGGGCTTGCGTCAGGCGACCAGATCGTCGGATCGGGCCTGTCCTATCTGGTAGACGGCGAGGCGGTGAAGGTGGCGGATGAGTAATCGGTCGTTTGTTTCTGTCGTTCCTGCCCTGGCTCGCCTGCTGGCGCTCGTCTGTTGTCTGCTGGGGCTGGGAGCCGTCTTGCGGATGGATGTCGTCCCCCTCCCGGATCGGCCGGTACCGGTTTACACGATCCATCTTGCGGCACCTGGCCTGACTGCCGGCAAGGTCGACGAGACGGTCACCAGGCCCGTGGAGGAATCCGTCCGTGCGATCGGGGATGCCCTCACGATTACTTCCGAGTCTCGCACAGGCGAAGCGTCCGTCACCGTGGAGAGCACGGAGCGGATCGGTGCCAATTACAAGCAGCGGCTGGAAAAGAAGCTGGGCGAAGTGGCGAAGCGGCTCCCGGTCAAGGAATGGAGCATCAGCCAGGACAATCTGGCCGATAACCGGGTCGGGCAATATTTGCTGCATGGCAGCGATGTCCAGACGCTGGCCGACACCGCCCGGTACACGATTTATGAAAAGCTGATCAGCCTGCCTGGCGTCGCGCGGGTCGAAATCGACGACAGCTCGGTGAAAAGACAGGTCGACCTGATTTTCCGCCCTTCCATGCTGCTGGCATACGGGCTGACGCCGGGGGACATTCTCGCGCAGCTGCCAGGTGACGTGGTCAGCGAACAGCTGGGCAGCATCGGACAGAACAAGGATCAGGCCACCTTTTACTGGACGAGCCTGACAGAAGGGCCACAAGGCTTGGGCAAGCAGCTGATCGCCACTGACAGGGGATATGTCACGCTCAAGACGCTGGCCGACATCCGCGACCTGCGCGGCTCCAAGGGAGACGAAGTCAGCGTCTACCGCGGCTCGCCTGCCATTGGCATCACGCTTGTGGCGGCCGATGCCGGTCAGGTCCCTGCGGTCAGAAAGCAGGCTGCCGCAGCGATCGCAGAGCTGAATGAAGCGGCAGGCGGCAAATACAGGATCGACCTGTTTGCGGACAACGCGCAGCCTTTCGCGGAGGCGATAGGTCAACTGTCTTTGCTCGCGGCTCTGGCGGCAGCTGCATGCGCTGTATTTCTTTATTTCGCGCAAAAGCGCATCGCTGTGTCGCTGCTGTCGCTGCTCGCCGTGGCCATGGCGGACGGCATCGTGCTGGGCGGCATGTGGCTTTCAGGATTTCCCCTGACCTATCCGGCGCTCGGTCCGGTCATCGTCCTGTCCCTGTTCTTTACAGGCGCTGGCTCTGCACTTTACCACCGCCTGCTGCGGCTGGAGACGATCTGTGTCCGCTCGTGCCTGCAGGAGGCATGGAAGCTGATGAAGCCGCTGCTGCTTACGCTGGCTGTCTTGGCGGCTGCCTGGGCCGTCGTGATGACGACCGATTTCCTCAAGGGAGAAGACCGGATCGTGCTGTACGACGCCTGGCCGCCGCTGCTGTTCGGTGCTGCAGGACTGCTGCTTGTCTACGGCTTCATCGCCCCGGTGCTGACGGGAACATGGCTGGAGGCGTCGGCGTCCGGAGAGCGCGTCCTCCTGCGCCGCGAGAGCAAGGCGGCAGCGTACGCGGCGAAGCGTTGGGAGCGTCTGGTGGAGCAAGGGTATTTGCCCTATGGCGTTACACTCACGGCGTCCCTGCTCCTGGTCGTGCTGCTGTACTCCTTTGTCATGACAGACCCGTTTGGCAAGCTGTCCGTCCACGACAAAACGCTGAATCTGGAGATGGTTCAGGGCAGCAGCATAGACGACGCCATACGGGCAGCGCAAATGGCGGAGGAGCGGCTGGGCCAACTGGCGGAGGTGCGCGACCTGTACACGTCAGCCTCCCGGGAGCGGCTGACGATACATCTGCAGTTCGCCGACAAGTACGATTGGACGATGACGCTTACCGATCTGGAAAAGGAGCTGGACAAGCGGCTGCGGGACATTCCGGGGACGGACCCGTTTGCCTTTGTCGTGGCGGATGACATGAAGACCCGCCTCGAGTTTACCGTGAAGGGGCCATCCCGGCAGACAGCACAGGCGATTGCCCAGGAAGTGCTGACCCAGCTGCAGAAATACACGGCGCGTGACGAGAACGGCCAGGAGATCATCACGGATGAGCGCATCGGGTCAGGCACAGCCAAGACCATCGTCGAGATTCGCCCCAAGCCGGACATGCTGGCGCGCTACCAGGTGACCGAGGCCCAGATCAGGGACCAGCTGGAAGACTATCTGGGCGAGAAAACCGCCGGGAGCGTCTACTGGAACGACGAGAGCGTCGCGGTCAAGGCGCGCTTCCCGGACAAGTGGATGGAATATCCGGAGCAGGTGAAAAACATTTTGATCCGCACTCCGCAGGGGAAAGTCCATCTGGGCGACCTCGTGCATTGGCAGATCGGCCAGGAGCCGCTCGTCTACCAGCGCGAGGATGGCCAGTACGTGTTTACCGTGAGCAGCGCGGTGCGCGATGCCCGCAGGATCGACACGCTCTCCTATGCGCTGCCGCTCCGCATGCAAAAGGCGATGACCGTCCCTGAAGGATACCAGATTCTGAATGCGGATGAGCTGAAAAAGCTGCGGGAAGAGCAGGCGGACAAGACGGACTGGAGCGGGCGCGTGTTCGCCGTGGGCGGCTGGGCCGCCGCCGTTGTCCTGGCGAGCATTCTCCTGCAGCGGCGGGCGCGTGACGGGATTTTCGCGCTGGCCATCCTGCCTGTCCTGGCGGGAGGAGTCATGCTGGGGCTGTTGGTCACGGACAGGCCGCTGAACGGAATGGCTGTCTTTGGCATGGCAGGGGCCATCGCTCTCTTGCTGCAGCAGGCCCTCGCCATGCTCGATGAACTGCATCGTGCCGGCAGCAGGGAGCGTTCCGTCCGGGAAGGCGTCCGCGTCGGCTTTGCCCGCTGCCTGGCCAGCCAGACGAACGGTTTTGCCTCCGCAGCGCTGGCTTCGGTGCCGCTCGCCTGCGGATGGATGGCGGGAGCGGACGCGTTTGCCTCCTTTGCCTGCACACTGCTGTTTGGGACCGTGCTCGCAGCATTTGCATCAGGCGTGCTCATCCCGGCCATGTATGGCGCAGCGGAGCGGAAGCAGCGAGCACAGACCGAGCTGACCCTCCCTACCGTCATGCGGCAAATTCGCGTCTGGTGGGAAAACGAGCGCGTACGCAAGCAAGACGCCCGGGAGAGGAAGCGGCAGTTGCAGAAAAGGAAAAGTGAGCAGCACGCCGAGCGCAAAGGCAGTGCCGCTCCTGCGACGAAGGAGCTGTCCGGCGACGATTTCCTCCCGCTGTCGAAGCGCGCAAACGACAGCAACCAGTAGGAGTGCGCATTTTCGCCCATTCTCATGTATGATTAGGAGAAAGGGAGAAATGACAGGGGAGGGACTTTACGTTTGCACCGTTACGTCAAGATCGCCGACTACATCCTGCTGGCGGCCATCCTCGTGGGGCTGTTCATTTCGTCGGCAACACCATACTACAAGCAGGACATTCGCGGGACGCTCGGGGAGATCGTCGAGCAAAACCAGTGGAAAGACCACATGGCAGACTGGTCGATCAACTACGGCGGCAAGGTGATCAGCGTGGAGGAAAAAGGGACAGCCGGGTTCATCGAATTTTTGCTTCGCAAGGCCACGCATTTTTCTGTTTTCGCGCTGCTCGCCGCTGTCTGGTATCGCGTTTTCCGCCACCGCCTGCCCGCTGCGACCGCCTTGCCCTGGAGCGCCTTCCTCAGCCTGCTGACGGCGGTTCTCGATGAGTGGCATCAGACGTTTACGCCGGATCGCACGGGGATGGTGGGAGATGTGCTGCTAGATTTTTCCGGATCTGCCAGCATGTTGATGGTGGTAGCGATTGTTCACTTGTATTCCGGAAAAACCATGTCATAATAGAGAGAGGGTACCAGAACTCTCGAAGAAGTGCGCTTCTCCTGGGTGCAACCTAGAAAGAATAGGCTTTTCAGTATTTGAATTTCTCTGCTATACTAGGAGAATGAGGCTTCTGGTTGAGGTTCTCACCATTTTTCGGAAATAATAAAAGGAGTGCAAACTGAATGGCAGTACAAGTGGGAAGCATCATCGAGGGAAAAGTGACAGCGATTAAACCGTTTGGGATGTTCGTAGCAGTCAGCGAAACCGAGCAGGGGCTGGTCCACATTTCCCAAGTAGCAAACGGTTTTGTAAAAGATATCAATGATCACTTTACCGTTGGAGCACAAGTAAAAGTAAAAGTTCTCTCCATTGATGATGCAGGCAAAATCTCGCTTTCGGTTCGCGCCGCACTCCCAGCGCCTGAGCGTCCGGAACGCGAAGAGCGCCGTGGTGGTGGATATCGTGGAGGCGACCGCGGAGGGAATGCAAAACGGGATTCCGCTGCTTCCTTCGAGGACAAACTCAAAAAATGGTTGAAGCACAGCGAAGAGAACCTTGCGACCATTAACAAAAAGAACGCCAAACGCGGCTATTAAGCCTTGCTATAACGGAAGACAGCAAAAAGGACGGGTTTCCTACCCGCCCTTTTTCTTTTAACGTATTTGGCTTCAACCGATGAGCGGGGCGGCGGCAGAAGTTTGCAACATGAGGGAGACGGCACTCCTCCTTGATGAACGAGATGGCAGGAGCGTAGCATGGAATCTGACAGGGAACGATACAGGAGGGGACGCAAGCGTGCCCAAGGAGGGGAGAGGGCGAATGATGAAGATTCCGGAGCCGTCTGTTGTGCCAGGCGTCCGGTTGTACACAGTGAGCTACTACAGTGAAGGGCTGCTCGTAAAGGCTGCGCTCGCCTTGCCGGAAGCGTACGAAAAGTCCGGTACGCCGCTGCCAGCCCTGCTGTACTGCCGCGGCGGGATTCGCGGCGTCGGCAAGGTGAGTCCGGAGAGGATCAGCCAGATGGCCGCGTTTGGCTACGTCGTGCTCGCCCCGCATTACCGCGGCAACGAAGGCGGAGAGGGACGGGACGAGTTTGGCGGGGCAGACCGCCACGATGTGTTTGCCGCCTACGAGCTGCTGCGGCAGATGCCGGGCGTCGACCGGGAGCGAATCAGCGTGTTCGGCTTTTCCCGAGGCGGAATCATGGCGCTGCTGGCCGCGATGGAATGCGAAGGCTTGCTGGCCGCCGTCGTTTGGGGAGGGGTCAGCGATCTGCTTTTGACCTACGAGGAACGTGTGGATTTGCGCCGGATGCTGCGGCGGATCGTGGGCCATCCCCGCAAGCAGGCGGAAGCGTACAGGGAGCGCACGCCTTTGTACCGGGTGGCGGAAATCGCTTGTCCCGTCCTGATCATTCACGGGACGGAGGATGCAAATGTCGGGGTGGAGCATGCCCTGCGGCTGGAGCGGGCGCTGCGCGAGGCAGGCAAGCCGAATGAAATGTGGCTGGCGGAAGGGGCCAGCCACTTGTTTCAGGGGAGAGATATGGCGACGTATACCCGGCGTATGTTTGCCTGGCTGGATGCCCGGGGGCAGGAGCGTATCAGCAGGGAGAATGCCGTCTGCGAAGAGCGCTAGGACAGGCAGGGACGAAGCGGCAGGGAGATGATGATCTCTGTTCCTTCCCCCAGCTTGCTGTTCACGTGGATGTCGCCGCCGTGGTTTTCCACCATCCGGCGGGTGATGGGCAGCCCCAGTCCCGTTCCGTCCTCCTTTAGCGAGAAGAACGGATCAAAAATACGGACGAGATACTCGGGTGAGATACCCTCCCCAGTATCGCGCACATGCAGGTGGACAGATTGTTCGTCCAAGCGGCTCTCGATGGTGAGAATGCCGCCTTCTTTCATGGCTTCGATGCTGTTTTTCATGAGGTTGAGAAGGATTTGCTTGAGCTGCTCGACGTCGACGTGAACCCGCGTCTCGGGATCGCAGCGGTCCAGAATTTCGATTCCGTGCAGCAGCGCTTCGGCATTGATCAGCGGCAGGATCGAGTGGAACACGTCTGCGAGCCTGACTTCGCGATAGTTCGGCATGGACGGCTTGGACAGCATCAACAGCTCGGTGACGATCTGGTTGACCCGTTCGATTTCCTGCAAGATGAGCGGGATGTAAAAATGGTTGCTCTCTTTATCAGACAGCTGCTGCTGCAAGAGCTGGATGAATCCGTAGATGACGGTCAGCGGATTGCGGATTTCGTGCGCGGCTCCGGCGGCCAACTGGCCGACCATCGCCAGCTTCTCCGACTGATGGAGGTATTCCTGCACCTGTTCCTGTTCCGTAATGTCCAGAAACGCGACCATCCACCCCGTCTCGTTGTCCTGCTGGCGATTGAGCAGCGGAATGTAGGAGACCAATGCGGTGAAGGGCGTGCTGTCCTGCTTCAGCAGGATCATTTTCCGATTGACGAACCACGACGCGTTTTCCCCGCTTCCCCAGGCATTTGCCGCATCCTTTGCCACCGGAAAACCGTCTTCGCCCTGCATGACCAGCTTGCGTGCCAGCTCGTTCACATGGACGTCGGCGGAAATGCTGGGACGGGTGATGATGCCGACCGGGAGCGAGTTGAGAATTTGCTCCCGCATGTTGCGCTCCTCGATCAGCACGCGCCGCTGCTCCTGGTCATGGGCAAACAGAGTGGCGATGTTGTCGGACATTTTATTGAATTCTTCTGCCAGCTCGGAAAATTCGTCCTGCTGTCTGTAGACGATTTGTTGACCGAACGTCCCGCACGACACTTCCCGCACTTGCCGCATTAACGACTGGATGGGGCGCAGCAGCTGGCTGCGAAAATAAAACGTGCAGAACAACCCGAACAGGATGGAGGAAACCGAGACGGAGTACGTCAGGATGAGCGAAACTTTGATGCTCTCGTTCGTGCTCTGGAATTCCTGGTTGGTCTTGTACTCCAGCTGATTCAACGAAAAGGAAAGATCCTGTTCCAGCTTGTCGATCAACGGCTGCACCTCGTTGGCCAGCACGTAGCTGACCGCCGGGACATTGCCCGCTTTCAGGAGCGGGTTGATTTTGTTCAGGAACACAAAGTCCAGTTTGGAGATCGAGTCGATGATGGAAAACAGCTCACTGCTTTCTTCCGTCTGGGGAATCCCCGCGAAACGCGAGCTGTCGATCAGATTGGTATAGTAATCGTCCAGATAGGACTGGTCGCGCGTGATCGTATACGTCTTCAGCGCGAACGTCTTCATGTAAATCTGGTTCTTGACCTCCAGCAGGGCGCTGGTCTGCGGCAAGACGTTTTGCGTCAGATGCATCTCTTCTGACGTGACCTTTGTCATCTGGTAGCTGAACAGACTGGTCACACAGCCGATCAGGAGCATCATCACCAGGTAGCTTAACATCATTTTTTTCTGGAATCCCATATTGGAAAACAAAGACATGAGACTATCCTCCATACGAAACAGGTTATTTAAGCAAGAAATTCAACTCCTGCATGATTTCTTCGCGAATCTTTTGGGGAACCATCGGACCCATGGGACTTAGTTTATTGACACCTTCGCCAAGGCCGTACGTGACTTTTCCGCTCGGCAGCCTGTTCTCGGTGAATTGCTCCATGATTGTGCGGTAGCATTGGCGCAAATCCTGGGTCATCGAGGCCAGCACGTAATCAGGCGCGATGAACCGCTGGTCGGCAATGTAACCGATCGTGTAGACCTTGGCCCGCTGCGCTTCAGTGATGACTTCCAGATTGAAGCTGTCCCCCGTCGTGTAGATCACATCGACACCCTGGTCGATCATTTGCCGCGTGATCTGTACGGCCCCGGCCACGTCGTTGAAGTCGGACGCTTTGCCGACGATGACAGTCGTTTTCGGCGACGCCTTGCGGACACCTTCGCGGAAACCCTCGACCTGGGCGTACTCGTGCGGCTTGTCGACGACGATGTAGCCGACCTTGCCTGTACGCGACATTTTGGCCGCCAGCATCCCGACGAGATGGCCTGCGGGCTTCATGTCGTAGCGGATTGTCGTCTGATTCGGATAAGGAGCCTCGCCATTGAAGGAGACGAAACGGGTGTTTGGAAACGACCGTGCCACCTCGGTGAACGGCGCGGAAAAAATGCCGCCGTGGCCAAGCACGAGATCGTAGTTGTTTTTCGCGTATTTGGCAGCTGTTTCTTGTATTTGCTCAGGTTTGAGATTGCCTGCGACCTCCAGCGAGAACCCGAGTTTTTTCTGCAGCTCTGTCATGCTCTCCAACGCACTGCTGTTCCAGCCCTGATCGTATGTCGGCCCTTCGAGCAGCAGGGCGACCCGCAGCTTGTCTGCGGAATGTCCGCGCTCGTTTACATCCCGTAAGTGTGTCAGGCTGACGAGAAACTGGCTCGTAATGAGCAGCAAAAGTCCGATGACCAAACCGGCAAACAGGGAGGGGAATGGCTGAAACTTAGGCATGGAATACTCCTCCAATGGAAATAGGTAAGACACGATTTGATTGGTAAATAAACAATCTTCTCTTACTATCGGAAAAAATCCTTCCTGGAAAAAGAGGGGATTGAAAAAGGAAGATGCTGGATGGAATGGAAAGTGCGGCGAGGGACAGCCTATAGAGGAAGACCAAGCAGGACAAGGAAGGGAGCTGCGTGAACATGGAAAAGGACTGGGTGGAAATGCCGCAAACCGAAATCCCGGATGAGGTGAGACAGGTGGAAATTCCGGAGATTGGCGAGACGACACCGCATCCGAAGCCGGATAGCCCGCTGGCGGCTGGAAGGGCGTCTGGCCAGGCGGAGGGGCAGGCAGCAGAAAGCGGCAGGCCCATTGGCTTTGTCGCTTCCCCCAAGCAGGAGTGAGCACGGTAGGGAACGTTTGAATTTAAGATATTTTTGGCTGTTCGACAAAAACAGTCATTTTCTCTCGTGGACAAGTTCCTTTATTTTTGCAAAAGTAAAGGAAGATATTGTAATGAAGCGAGGGGAATGGAACGTCATGGCCCGAGTGTTGATTGTAGACGATGCTGCCTTCATGCGGCGCATGCTGACCGAGATGGTGAGCGGGCAACACGAGATCTGCGGCGAGGCCAGCAACGGCTTGGAGGCAGTTGAAAAATACAAGCAGCTGAAACCGGACATTGTGACGATGGACCTCACAATGCCGCAGATGCACGGGATCGACGCGATGGAAGAAATTTTAGGCTACGACGGCAACGCCAAGGTGCTGATTCTCTCCGCCATCGGCCATCGCCAAAAGGTGATCGAGGCGATGAAAAAAGGAGCGCGCGACTTCGTCGTCAAGCCGTTCCAGAAGGAGCAAATTCTGGACGCGATCACGCGGATTCTGTAGCGATGAACATGATGACCGCCAGCTCCCGTGCAGGAGAGGCGGTTCTTTTTTTGCCTGCTGTCCGGCAAACAGCGGAGCGGTCGCCCAGGCGAATTCTTTGCGCCATCGTCTGGCAAACGGTATGATAGAAGTATCAACTATCCTGCTCACTTCGAGGTATCGCGGATGGATACAGACTTGGGAAAACTGATCAGATCGCTGCGTGTCGGGCAAAAGAAGACGCTCAGGCAAATATCTGAAAAAACGGAACTGTCCATAAGCTTTTTGTCCCAGGTGGAACGGGGAAAATCGTCGATCACGCTGGAGTCCCTGAAAAAAATTTCAGAAGCGCTCGATGTCAGCCCGAGCTACTTTTTCCCGGACAGATCGGAACAGACGAAGGCCAGCCTGCGCCGGGGAAGCGATGCTCCTGCCCGCGATCACTCGGCGCCGTTCGTATACGAAGACTTGTCCGGCGATCTTTCCAACCCCGCTATGAAGCCGACTTTGGTCACGCTCCAGCCCCATGACGAGAAGGGCGCGCCGTTTGTGCACAGGGGGCAGGAATTTGTGTATGTCCTGGAGGGGGTTCTCACCTTGCTCCTGAGCGGCGAGGAGTACGAGCTGTATCCGGGGGACAGCATTCACATGGATTCGTCTGCGCCCCGCCACTGGTTGAACCGCACAGGGGAGAGGGTCCGGTTTCTCTGTGTGAATGCGAGGGGCAAGTGATGGACGGCTCGCTGATTCCCGCCGCATTTATTTATCCCTATTCGAGGTGGAATTGTGTCTCTTCAACCGAATTATTTTCAACAGTATCAGAACGCTGATATCGATGAGTTGGCAGACGCGATTGGTGAGCTGCTGCAAAATCCGATCACGATCGAGGATGCTGACCATAAATTGATCGCGTACAGCTCGCACGGAGAGAGTACGGACCAGGCGCGCTGGTCGACGATCATGGGGCGGAGGGTGCCGGAGAAGGTGCTGACGCGCCTGTGGAAGGACGGCGTTTTTCAGGCGCTTTTGACCCAGGATGACCCCGTGCATGTACCGGCCAAGGACGAGGTCGGTCTGGGCAAACGGGTGGCGATCGCTATCCGGCGCAACAACGACGTGCTCGGGTATATTTGGGCGCAGGAGGTCAACCGGCCGATCACCCCGGACGACGACGAGATATTGCGCCAGGCGGCTCGTGCGGCGGTGTCGCGGCTCATGCAGCGGCAGGGCAAGCGGAAGGCGGAGGAGCAGCGGCGCAAGGAGTTTCTCTGGGAGCTTTTGCTCGGCAATCACACGACAGAAGCCGCCATCCGGCAAAAAGCCGACAGCCTGCAGATGCAGCTTCCCGCCTCCTACCTCATCTGCATTGTCGAGGCGTCCGGTGCGAGGCTGGACCAGTATTTATATCCCTTGATGATGCGCGACAAGCTGTACTGGGTCGTGGACGGCTCGCAGATCATTTTGCTGATCGGGCTTGCAGAGGCCAGAAAAGAGGCAGACGACGTGCTGATCCGCAAAGTGGAACAGTTTTTGGCGGACTCGCTGGAAAAGCTGGAGGCGCACGTCAGCGAAGGCCAGGTCACTGCTGGCTACGGCCTTGGGTACAGGTCGTACACCGATATTGTGAAAAGCTACAGGGAAGCCTTGCACGCCGTCAAGGTGAAAAAGCTGTTTCCCCGGGAGACGGAAGGAATACACGGGTATCACGAACTGGGCATTTACCGCTACCTGCTGCAGGTCAAGCAGTGGGAGGAGGAGCAAGGCTACGGCAACGAACGTGTGGAAAAGCTGCGGCAGTACGACAGGGAAAACCAGACGGCCATGCTGGAGACGCTGGAGACGTTCCTCGACGCCGCAGGCAAGGTCAACGTCACGGCACAGCGGCTGCACGTCCATATCAACACCTTGAGCTACCGGCTGCGGCGGATCGAGGAGATCATACGGGTCGATCTGGAGAACATGAACCAGCGGGCGGCCCTCTATATGGAACTGAAAATGGCGAAGCTCGGCGGCGAACAATAGTTCGTTTGTGGATATTCACAAACAGAAGGACGAAAAGATTAAAGGAATCCCCAAGGAAATGAGCGCGAAAAACGCGGTAAAATGATAATAATCTTATCAAACTCGGCGTTTCCAAGGAGGACTACCAGTCATGATCGTCGGAATTCCAAAAGAAATAAAAAACAACGAAAACCGCGTTGCCATCACTCCTGCTGGTGTGGCAGCACTCGTACAAAACGGACATAGCGTCCTCGTAGAAAACAACGCAGGTCTGGGCAGCGGCTTCACCAATGAAGATTATGTTGCACAAGGTGCGAAAATTGTCGACACGGCAGCAGAAGCATGGGCAGCCGAAATGGTGATGAAAGTAAAAGAACCGCTCCCGGCGGAATACGATTACTTCCGCGAAGGCCAAATTCTTTTCACCTATCTGCACCTGGCTCCGGAGCCTGAACTGACTCGCGCCCTGATGGAGAAAAAAGTGGTGGCGATCGCCTATGAAACGATCCAGCTCGACAACGGCGCACTGCCGCTCCTGATGCCGATGTCGGAAGTAGCGGGCCGCATGTCCGTACAAATCGGCGCGCAATTCCTGGAAAAACCGTACGGCGGCAAAGGCGTGCTGCTCGGCGGCGTACCGGGCGTGCCAAAAGGCGAAGTCGTCATTATCGGCGGCGGTATCGTAGGGACGAACGCGGCGAAAATGGCGGTCGGCCTCGGCGCGAACGTGACGATCCTCGATGTGAACGCAGATCGTCTGCGCCAGCTAGATGACCTGTTCCAAGGCCGCGTGCAAACGTTGATCTCCAACTCCTTCAACATCGCAAACGCGGTGAAAAAGGCAGACCTGCTGGTAGGCGCTGTCCTGATCCCTGGTGCCCGTGCTCCGCGTCTCGTGACCGAAGCGATGGTGAAAGAGATGACACCTGGCTCCGTGATCGTTGACGTGGCGATCGACCAAGGAGGTTCCATCGAGACGGTAGACCGCATCACCACTCACGACAACCCTACTTACGAAAAACACGGCGTGATCCACTACGCAGTCGCCAACATGCCTGGCGCCGTAGCCCGCACCTCGACGCTGGCACTCACCAACGTGACGGTACCGTATGCGGTGCAACTGGCAAACAAAGGCTACGCCCAAGCGATCCGCGACAACAAGGCTTTGGCAAAAGGCGTAAACGTCATCGACGGCAAAGTCAGCTACAAAGCCGTTGCGGACGCGCACAACCTGCCGTATGCATCTGTCGAGGAAATTTTGCTGGTGAAAAACTAAGGAACGCAAATCGTAAGCTGCTCGCCTTTTAAGAAAGAGGCGGGCAGCTTCTTGCTTTTTTTCTGCAACGTGTTCGGGAAAAGGCCTTGCCGCTTGCCGCGATGAAGCGGGTGACGCCAATGACGGTCTGACCGTAACGGCTTGTCCGTCTCCATCTTCTAAATCCCCTTTTCTGTCGGTTCATCTGCACCCCCATGGCGGGGATACTGACGGGATTTTCCTGGTGCTTGGAAATATGTCTCACATAGGTTACTCCTCCTTTGAAAATGTGGTATCCTACAATGAGGTAAAACGGAGTGAGGAGTGCAGCCGCGATGTATCAGCTTATACGCAAGTATCTGTTCCAGCAGGACCCTGAAGACATTCATGAAAAGACGATTCACGCCTTGAAGCTGGTGGAAGATTCCGCTCCCGGCAAGGCGATTTTGCGAATGATCTACCAGCTGCGGGACCAGCGTCTGGAAAACCATCTGTGGGGGTTGAAATTCCCCAATCCGGTGGGGCTGGCAGCGGGTTTTGACAAAAATGCGGAAGTGTATCATGCGCTGGGAGCGCTTGGCTTTGGCTTTGTGGAAGTGGGGACGCTCACGCCGCAAGGGCAGCCGGGCAATCCAAAGCCGCGGCTGTTTCGCTTGCCGGAGCATCAGGCCGTCATCAACCGGATGGGCTTCAACAACAACGGCGCCTATCTCGCCTCGCAGCATCTGGTAGACTTCGCGTATTCCGACGTGCCGATTGGCATCAACATCGGGAAAAACAAGGTGACGCCCAACGAAGAAGCCGCGAGCGACTACAGCAAATGCATGGACATGCTGTATGCGTACGGCCATTACTTCGTCATCAACATCAGCTCTCCGAATACGCCGAACTTGCGCGACCTTCAGGAGACGGAGAGCCTGCGCGTGCTCGTTCGCGCCGTTCGGGAAAAAGCGGCGGAGCTGGAAGGTCGGGGCGTGAAGAAAAAGCCGATTCTCCTGAAAGTAGCGCCTGACATGTCGGACGAGCAGATGCACGATGTCGTGCACGCGGCGGTCGAAGAGGGCATCGCGGGGATTATTGCGACGAATACGACGCTGTCCCGCGAAGCAGTAGCAGGCCATCCGCGTGCGGAGGAAGCGGGCGGATTGAGCGGCAGACCGCTGACGGAGCGCTCGACGGCATGGGTGAAGGAAATCTACCAGGAAGTAGGAGACATGGTGCCGATCGTCGGCGTGGGCGGTATTTTCACAGGACAAGATGCCTACGACAAGATCCGTGCCGGGGCGAGCCTGGTCCAGGTGTACACCGGGATGATTTACCAAGGGCCGGGAATCGTCAAGCAAATCAACAAGCAGCTATTGCGCCTGCTGGAGCGGGACGGTTTTTCCCACCTGAGCGAAGCGATTGGCGTAGACGCGAAATAGCCGGGAGCGTAGCGGCCGATGGCTTCGGCAAAGGAGCCATCGGTCTTTTTGTGCCGCCTGCTATCGACGGGGCGCAGCTTCTTGCTTTTCCCTATCGTTCTCTTTTTCAGCCAGTTGCAGTATAATAGTGATGGACAATCAGGAACGTCCAATAATTGCATATCGTCGGCATCAGGTGCCTGTATGTGACAGCACATACGGGGTAACAGGGAATCGGGTGAAAGTCCCGAGCGGTCCCGCCACTGTAACCAGGGAGTTCTCTTTGAAGCAATCCACTCATACGTGTATGGGGAAGGGCAAAGAGCGCATCGATCTGGAAGCCAGGAGACCTACCTCATGCCACACCGGAAAACCTTCGCGGAAAGGAGAGGTGAACAGTTGGCAATAGGGCTGCGCGGTCAGTCTGTTGTTGCATGTACACAAGTCTCGTCCACTATGGGGATGAGGCTTTTTTTCGTACCAGCACGAGCGCAGCATCGCGAGACTTCGCGAACGAAGCCGGAGAGCGAGATACACGCCCTTTGGGCACAAGAGGGGCGGTGCGGCCGGGTTTTTCGGCAGGTCCGTTTTCCGGCAAGATCAGAACGGATGAAAATGGGAGAAGCAGGGAGGAGTGTGCACATGAATCGATCTCGATTTGTAACAGACGGTCTATTGATGGTCGGATTTATACTTTATTTCATGGTAAATGAACCGCAGACCGGACACGCCATGCACATCATGGAAGGGTACTTGCCTATGTCGTGGGCGCTGTTCTGGTGGGTCGTGTTCCTGCCGTTTTTTATCTTTGGCTTGCGTTCCATAGGCAGGATCGTCAAGGAGCATCCGCAGATGAAGCTGCTCCTTGGGGTATCCGGGGCGTTCGCCTTTGTGCTGTCCGCGCTGAAAATTCCTTCTGTGACCGGCAGCAGCTCTCACCCGACAGGGACGGGGCTGGGGGCGATCATGTTCGGCCCGCTGGCGATGACCGTGCTCGGCAGCATGGTGCTGCTGTTCCAGGCGCTGCTTTTGGCCCACGGCGGGCTGACGACGCTGGGCGCGAACGCCGTGTCGATGGCCGTCGTCGGCCCGATGGTCGCATCTGGCGTATACCGCCTCATCATGCGCAGCGGCAAGCAGCGGCTCGCCGTGTTCACGGCAGCGGCCCTGGCTGATTTGTCTACCTACGTCGTCACTTCGCTCCAGCTGGCGCTCGCTTTTCCGGCTGCGAAAGGCGGCGTCCTGGCTTCGTTTGGCAAATTCGCGGGCATCTTTGCCATCACGCAAGTGCCGCTGGCGATCAGCGAAGGGCTGCTGACGGTGCTCGTCTGGAACTGGCTGCAAGCGTACAACGCAAATGAACTGGCGCAGCTGCGCCTGCTGAAACGGGAGGAATCGCTGTGAAAAAAGGAATGAACTGGCTGCTTGTCCTGGGTGTCGTCGTGCTGGCTGTGGCTCCGCTGTTGTTCATCAAGGATTCCGAATTCGGAGGGGCGGATGGCGCGGCAGAAGAAGCGATCAAGGAGATTGCCCCTGCCTATCAGCCGTGGTTCCATCCGTTTCTCGAGCCGCCAGGAGGCGAGACGGAGGGCCTGCTGTTCGCGGTGCAGGCGGCGCTCGGCGCGGGAGTCGTAGGCTATGCGGTGGGACTGTACAAAGGCCGCGCGGATAAGGCGAAGAAATGAACTGGCAGCAGCTCGATTCCCTTTCCTATCAAAACCGTTTGCGGCATTTGCCGCCTGCGCACAAGCTGCTGTTTGGCAGCGTGCTGCTGCTTTTGGTTTTGACGGGGCATTCGCTGGTGCAGCTGCTTGTGTTCCTCTGGATGGGAGTGTGGGTGGTCGGCTACGCCCGCATTCCGTTCAAGGCGCACCTGATGTTTCTGGTTTTGCCGCTGTCCTTTTTCCTGGCCGGACTGCCGGCATTGCTTTTTGATCTGGCAGGCGGGGCGGCTGGCGGTCCCCCGCAAGACGCGGTGGTATCGTGGAAGATGGGAGCCTCGCACGCGCTCTACATCGCTCCCGTGTCCGTTCACCGGGCGCTGACGCTGCTGACCCGCATCCTGGCCAGCCTCGCCTGTTTTTCGTTTCTGCTGTTTACGGTTCCGTTCTCGGAAATGCTGCAGGTTTTGCGGCGGATCGGGCTGCCGGAGCTGCTCACGGACCTTTTGATGATCATGTACCGGTTTATTTTCGTCCTGCTGGACACGTCCTACCAGCTGTGGGTGGCGCAGCGGTCCCGCGGAGGACACCGGGAGTTTCGCGCGCTGCTGCGTGACGCAGGCATGCTGGCGAGCCAGCTGTTCGTCCGCGCCATGCGGAAATACCAGTCGCTGGCCATGGGGATGGCGGCCCGAGGATTCGGGGAGAGCCTGCGTGTGCAGAGCCTTTGTACCTACGTCCGTTCCCCGCGCTACGAACGGGAATCTGTGCTCGGGAGCATCGTGCTGGTGCTGCTGGAGTGTTTGACGGGAGGTTGGCCATTTTGACATCGTGGTTACTGGAATTTTCTGATCTGCAATACACCTACCCGGGCGGACAGAAGTCTGTACTGAACGGGGTGAGCTTCGGGATTCCGGAGGGGAAAAAATGCGTGCTGCTCGGACGAAACGGCTGCGGGAAGTCGACGCTGTTCCAGCACGCCAACGGCATTCTCCAGCCCAGGCAGGGAGAGGTGCGGTGGAGGGGGAAGCCGTTCGTCTACAAGCGCTCCTTTTTGCAGGAGATGACGCAGAAGGTCGGTCTCGTCTTTCAGGACCCGGAGCACCAGCTCATCGCCAGTACGGTGGCGGAGGACGTCTCCTACGGTCTCGTGAACCGGAAGCTGCCGCCCGACACCATCCGGGAAAAGGTAGGCAAGGCGCTGGAGGCATTCGGCATGAGCGAGCTGGCGGAAACGCCCATTCACCACTTGAGCCTGGGGCAAAAACGCCGTCTGGCACTGGCAGGCGTCATGGTCCTGGAGCCTGAGCTGCTGCTGCTCGATGAGCCGACGGCCTACCTCGACCGCTACCAGACGAAAAACCTGCTCCGCGAGCTGGACCAGATCCATCGCAGCGGCACGACCGTCCTGATGGCGACGCACGATATGGACATCGCCTTCGAGTGGGCGGAGTGGATCTGTGTCATGGATGGAGGCCGCCTTGTTTTTGCCGGGGAACCGCAGGCATTATTGGCAGAGCGGCAGATGCTGGAGAGTCTGCACCTTGGCATACCTTTGATCGCGGAAGTGTGGGAGATGCTCCCGCCGTCATGGAAAAGGGAAATGGGCGAGGGCATCCCGCAGTCCCTTGCCGACTGGAAACGAAGACTGGAAGAACGAAAGGAAGAGGTCGCCTCGGTGTAGGGGCGCCTCTTTTTTTAGCGGGCGAAGGAAACCGACCGTAGACTTGGTATGGCTTGAGACAAGGTTAAACGTGCGCCAGTTCAGGCGTTTGCAAATGTAATGGCGGCGGCACTAACCAACCTTTTTCTTTGCTGATGCGGAGCAGTCGGCCAGTTGCTTGAACTTTTGCCTGGTGGAATTGGGCAAACATCGTTGCAATATCTTCTCGAATACATTGCCCGATGATTTGGCTGCATGCAACCATTCCCGCAGCAAGATTGGTTGCAACGCCAACTGCAATCTCGGGATCGTTAAAGCGGGCGCCAACGGGGATACTCTCGAGAGAAGCAACAGGGCGTTCAGGTGGAGCAGGCGGCGGGGCGACTCCATTTACTTTCAACATTTTTTCAACCTGCTCAATCTCTGGTTTCATAGTCCGGATAAGGTCTTCGAGGAAATTTTTCAGATCCTTGTCACCGGTATGATTGATGAATGTTTGATAGCCGACAAGCAGCCCTTTACTGACGGAGAGATAACTCCAAATGCCAAAGACTTCACCGTAGTGCATGGGTTCATTTTGAGGATTGCCGCTTAAGATTCCCATAAATGTCCTCCTTTTGCTCGTGTTGGTTGAAGCTCCGTGTTGGTTATCCTGACTGTTCATTGCGATACAATGATAAGGTTGACAATGGATGCGGGTATTATGAAGGGAATTTTATGCAAGAGGAATTGCGGTGAGGCGATGCAGGAAAAGAAACGGGGCGTCCAGCAGCCAGTTTACGCTGACTTTCTGGACAGCCCCGTTGTTTTTAGGGATAGTTTGAGTCTTTTTGCAACATTTGTTCCTGAGCTTCTTACAGATCGTAATACAACTCGTATTCCTTCGGATTCACGGTGCGCTCGACTTGTTGGATTTCGTCGCGTTTCAGGGAGATCCAGCTGTCGATGACGTCTTTGGTGAAGACGCCGCCTTCGAGCAGGAAGTCGTGGTCTGCTTCCAGAGCAGCCAGCGCTTCTTCCAGAGAGCCAGGGGCGCTCTTGATTTCGTGCTTCTCGGCATCGGACAGGTCGTAGATGTTTTTATCCAGCGGACCGAAGCCCATTTCACGCGGGTCGAGCTTGCGCTTGATGCCGTCCAGGCCAGCCATCAGCATGGCAGCGAAGGCCAGATACGGGTTGGCAGTCGAGTCAGGCGTGCGGAACTCGATGCGGGCTGCTTTTGGTGTTACTGCTGCGACCGGGATGCGCACGGCAGCGGAGCGATTGCCTTTGGAGAAGACCAGGTTGACTGGCGCTTCATAGCCAGGCACCAGACGTTTGAACGAGTTGGTGCTCGGGTTGGTCAGAGCGATCAGGGCAGGTGCGTGGTGCAGGATGCCGCCAATGTAGTGCAGTGCCATTTCGCTCAGGTTCGCGTATCCGCCTTGATCGTAGAAGAGCGGCGTGTCGCCGTCGAACAGGCTTTGGTGGACGTGCATGCCGGAGCCGTTGTCGCCCACGATCGGTTTCGGCATGAAGGTAGCTGTTTTGCCGTGTTTGGCGGCGACGTTGCGCACGATGTACTTGAACAGGAGCAGGTTGTCAGCCGTGCGAGTCAAGGTGTCGAAGCGGAAGTTGATTTCTGCTTGACCTGCTGTTGCTACCTCATGGTGGTGACGCTCTACTTTCAAGCCGGCCTCTGTCATCAGGGTGCACATTTCGTTGCGGATGTCCGCTTGCGTATCGGTAGGTTGTACCGGGAAGTAACCGCCTTTGTTGCGCACTTTGTAGCCAAGGTTATGTCCTTCTTTGCCAGTGTTCCAGAACGCTTCCTCCGAATCGATGTGGAAGAAGGAACCGGACGGACCGGAAGCGTAGCGGACGCTGTCGAACAGGAAGAACTCGGATTCGGGTCCGAAGTAAGCGACAGTCGCCACACCCAGCTGTTGCAGATACGCCTCTGCTCTCAGCGCGATGCCGCGCGGGTCGCGGTCGTAGGTGGTGTAGTCAGGGTTGACGATGTTGCAGACGATGTTCAGCGTTTTGGCTTCCACGAAAGGATCGATGAAGGCAGTCGCCGGATCAGGCATGGCCACCATGTCGCTGTCTTCGATGGATTTGTAGCCGGTCAGGCTGGAGCCGTCGAAAGCCACCCCGTTGCGGAATGTTCCTTCGTCTACGGCGTAGGCCGGGACGGTCACATGGTGCTGGCGGCCGAGCAGGTCGACGATGCGAAAATCGACATATTCGACATTTTCAGATTCGATAGTGGACAGGACCGTTTTCATATCCAAGACAGAGCACTCCATTCACGAATTATTTTTACGAAAGGTGAGGTAAAGTTCGTTTTTTCGTGTTATTTTATAAGTGGAATTATATCGATAACTTCAATCGTTCGTCAAGAGATTTTGTGACGTTTTATGTGAGAATTTCTTACATAATATTGCGGGGTTTAGAAAAGAGTTCCGGTTTTGTAGAATATAGACGAACTGTTGCGAATGATATGGGAGGGGATCGGATCATGAAGGTACTGGTTTTGGGCGCTGGCGGGATCGGCGGTTATTTTGGAGCGCGTCTGGCGGAAAAAGGAGTGGACACCACCTTTCTCGTGCGGGAGCGCAGGTACGCGCAGCTTGCGGAACGAGGGCTCCGTGTCCAGAGCATTCACGGCGATGTCCAGATCGCGCAGCCGCAGCTGATCCGGGCGGGAGAAGAAGCGGGGCCGTTCGACGTCGTGCTCTTGTCCAACAAGGCGTACACTCTTGCAGAAAGCATCGCGGACATAGCTCCTTATGTAGGTGAGGAGACAGTCGTCATTCCGCTGCTAAACGGCATTGCTCACATGGAGCTGCTGTGGGAGAAGTTTGGCCGGGAGCGGGTGCTGGGCGGCCTGTGCTTTATCGAGACGACCTTGAACGCGGATGGTGACGTGGTCCAGACCAGCCCCATACACGATGCGGTCTTCGGGGAGTGGGAAGGCGGACTTAGCGAGCGTGTGGAGCGCATTGCAGAGGCTTTCTCCGGCGTCAACGGCTCCATGCGTGCGAGCGCCAACATCCAGCGCGATGCGTGGCAAAAATACCTGTTCATCGCCACGCTGTCCGGCATCACTACCTTGATGAATGCGGCAGTCGGCCCGATCCGCGAGTCCGCGTACGGGATAGAGCTGACGCGTCAGCTGGCGGAGGAGTGTGCATCGGTCATTCGGGCATTGGGTGCACCGATCCGCGAAGACATCGTCGACAAGCAGATGGACACGTTCCGCGGTCAGGGAGCGGCCATGAAATCGTCGATGCTGCGCGACATGGAGAAAGGCTTGCCGGTGGAGGGCGACCATATCCAGGGGTATCTGCTCGCGCATGCGGAAAGGCTCGGCTTGTCTACTCCGCTGCTGAAGGTCGTTTACAACAACTTGAAGGTATATGAACAGAAGCGGAGCGCAGACAAATAAGGTATAATAAATGGGCGAAACGTCATTAGAATAAGTAGGAGGGGTATAGATGGAAGTCATCAAGATTTCCCCCCGCGGATATTGCTACGGCGTCGTGGATGCCATGGTTCTGGCTCTGCGAACCGCCCAAAACTTTGACCTTCCCCGCCCGATTCACATTTTGGGCATGATTGTGCACAATGCCCATGTCGTCGAGGCGTTTGAACAGCAAGGCATCAAAACATTGGACGGGGAAGATCGGCTTGCCCTGCTCGATCAGGTAAACGAGGGCACCGTCATCTTCACCGCCCACGGCGTGTCTCCGGAGGTCCGGAAAAAGGCGCGGGAAAAAGGGCTGACGGTCGTGGATGCGACTTGCCCGGACGTGACCAAGACGCACGATCTGATCCGCGAGAAGGTGGCGGACGGCTACCACGTCCTGTACATCGGCAAAAAGGGGCATCCCGAGCCGGAGGGAGCGATCGGCATCGCGCCGGACCGTGTCCACCTGATCCAGAAGATAGCAGATTTGGACGCTCTGCAGGTGCCGACCGACAAGCTGATCGTGACCAACCAGACGACGATGAGCCAATGGGACGTCAAGCATCTGATGGATGCGATCGTCAATCGCTTTGCGCGCGTAGAGGTGCACAACGAAATCTGCCTGGCGACGCAGGTGCGGCAGGAAGCGGTCGCAGAGCAGGCGGGAGAGGCGCAGCTGTGTATCGTGGTAGGCGATCCGCGCAGCAACAACTCGAACCGGCTGGCACAAGTTGCCGAAGAAATCGCCAACGTCCCTTCTCATCGCATCGCGGACCTTTCGGAGCTGGACATCGAATGGCTGAAGGGCAAGAAAAAAGTGGCGGTCACGTCCGGGGCCTCGACGCCGACGCCGCTCACCAAGGAAGTCATTGCCTTTCTGGAGCAGTTTGATGAAACCAGGCCCGAGACATGGGACAAGAAACGCACCGTCAACATGGCGAAGATATTGCCGGCGGTTAAATAGGAGAGCGATATGTCAGGATCACTTTCTGGCAAATTTCAGGGCGCTGCAGGGGCATTTTTCGGGTTCAGCGCCCTCTACCTTTTCATCTACTACGGATTCGGGGCGTTTTCCCCGCTCATCACCCAATATTACAAGTCCATCCACCTCACCGGCACCCAGATCGGCATGATCAGCGCGGTGGCTCCCGTCGTCTCCATCGTCGCCCAGCCGATGTGGGGAATGATTTGCGACCGGTTCCAGATCAGAAGGCGCGTGCTCGTGGGCACCTTGCTCGCGTCCGGCGCGGTGGGGCTATTGTTTACGACGGCTTCAGCCTATGCATTTGTCTTTCTTTTGTACATCCTTCTCTCTTTCTTTCAGAGTGCGATCATCCCGATTTCCGACAGCCTGGCGCTCCATTATTGCAACAAACACCGCATCCAGTTCGGGGACATCCGGATGTGGGGAGCGGTCGGCTTTGCGCTCGCAGCCTTTCTCACCGGATTGCTCGTGGAGAAGTGGGGGCCTTCCGTTCTTTTCTACTCGTATTGTATCGCCCTGATCGCCGCGATCCTGTTTCTTTTGCGCGTGCCGGAGGAAGCGGCAGAATCTTCGCCCTACCGAAGCGGCATTTTCAAAGGGATGGGGCAGTTGCTGCGCCTCCCGAGGTTTTTGCTGTTTCTTTTCGCTTCCTTTTGCGTGTTTGGGGTGGTCAATGCAAACAATATCTGGTTTTCCTTGTACTATCAGGCGATCGGCGGGACGGTCGCAGGCGTGGGGTTGGCATTTTTGCTGTTCGCGGGAAGCGAAGCGCCGTTTATGAAGCTGGCCGGATTCTTCGTCAGACGCTGGGGGCTGGAGACGACCTTGCTTTTGGCAGCCGTCTTTTCTGCACTCCGCTGGTTCTGGTACAGTTCGGCTCCCGGTACGGCGGCTGTGCTCGCTCTCTTTTTCATCCAGGGGATGTCCGTCGGCTTTTACCTGGCGACAGCAGCGCAGTTTGTCAGAGAAAATACGCCCGCTTCCCTCCAGGTAACAGCGCTGGCTGTCTTTTTCTCGGTGGGAAGCGGGCTGGGAACCATGCTGTGCAATATGCTGGCCGGTTGGATTCAGGACCATTTTTCCACATTGGCCATCTATTTCTTCTTCGGTTCCATGACGACACTGGGAATCATTCCGCTGCTGCTCATCCGCTTCGGACCGTGGAAGCGGGTCGAACAGGCAGACGCTGCGGACGTCACTCAATGACCAAAAGTCCCAGGTAGCCGGTTTCCGGATAGCCGGGCGAGTCGGATACAAAAGTGAACTGCCCTTTCTTCTCTGCGGAAAATTGCAGCATCGTCGATTGAGTAGGCTTCAGCTCGGACGAGGACACGTTGAGATCGCGGATGGAGAGATTGTGCGGACGGGTGTCCGTATTGACGATCATGAGCGAGACGACCTCGCCTTCCCGGACGGATATGCGATTGGGCAGGAAGCCGGCGCTGGATATTGTGATCGTCTGCGATCGCTGCGATGCGGCATAGGAAGTATGCAAGCGATACTGGTGATGTGTCCCGAGCAGCGCTAACGTCACAGTCAACGCGATGAGGGGATAGCGAAACTGTCGGAACCGTTGACGAAACATTACACATCAGCTCCTTTGCGGGCCATATTCCACTACCTATTATCCTGTCCTCGCCAGGTCGTGGTTAAACAAAAAGGTAACGCATCAAAGGCTCCTGTGCCTGCGGCTATTCCGCGCACGAGAGCCTTTTTTCGCGTGGGTGACGGCCTAGAAAAACAGCTGCAGGACGTAGAACACGACAGCCGAAATGACGGCCGAGATCGGCAGCGTGATCAACCACGTGATGACGATGCGTTTGGCGACACCCCAGTTTACGCCTTTGAGCCGCTTGGCCGCGCCCACGCCCATGATCGCCGAGGAGATGACGTGCGTCGAGCTGACGGGCAAGCCCAGCTGGGTGAAAGTAAAGATGATGGACGACGAGGTGAGGTCCGCAGTCGCCCCGTTGATCGGCTCGATCTTGGTGATTTTTCCCCCGACCGTCTTGATGATCCGCCAGCCGCCAACAGAGGTTCCCACCCCCATGGACAAGGCGCAGATGAACTGGACCCAAAAAGGAATTGTGCCCGAATCCGTCTGCACGCCAGCCGCGACCAGGGCGAAAACAATGATGCCCATTGCCTTTTGTGCGTCGTTTGTCCCGTGGGTAAAGGATTGCAGGGCGGCTGTGAGGATCTGAAAGTAGCGGAAGCGGCGGTTTACCTTGGAGGGAGGAGACGGGACCCTGCGAAAGACGAAGTAGAACAGGTTCATCAGCAAATAGCCGCCCAAAAGCGCGATGACCGGGGAGAGAATCAATGCCTCAAATATTTCCGTAAAGCCGCTCCAGTTGATGTTCGCCGCCCCTGCGGACATGAAGACGGCTCCGACGACGGAACCGATGAGCGCGTGCGAGGAACTGCTCGGAATCCCGTACCACCATGTGACGAGATTCCAGGAGATCGACGCGATCAGCGCGGCGATCACGATCAGCACCCCGTACTCCAGCTTGGCGGGATCGGCGATTTTGCCCCCGATCGTTTTGGCGACGCCCGTAAAGGCAAGGGCACCCACAAAGTTCGTGATCGCAGCCATGACGACGGCGATGCGGGGCGGCAGCGCCTTGGTGGATACGGTCGTCGCAATCGCGTTGGCGGTGTCGTGAAAGCCGTTGATGAAGTCGAAGAAAACAGCGAGCACGACGACAGCGACGATGTAGGGAAGGCTCGTATGCATAGGCATGGTCTCCTTGCGTTAAGTGTTGCTCATGATGACTGTCTCCATCGCGTCCGCGACGTCCTCGCAGTGGTCCATCACTTCCTCCAGCACCTCGTAGATTTCCTTGAACTGCATGATGTGGATCGGGTCTTTCGACGAGTGGAAAAGGGCGCGGATGCTGCGGCGGACCAGCTCGTCCCCGGCGCTCTCCAGATCGTTGATGCGAATGATGTGCTCGCGCATGTCGGCTAACTTTTGCTGCTTGAGCAGCTCCATGGCGAGCAGGATTTGCTTGGAGGCGTCCTCGATGATCTGACCGAATCGCACCATCGTTTCATCCGGCGCCATGATGTCGTACATGTACAGATGCGCCGAGCACGACTCCAGACCGTCCAGCACGTCATCCATCTTGACCGCCAGCTCCATCACGTCCTCCCGTTCAATGGCGGTGATAAACGTCTTGTTGATGCGGATGATGATCTCGTGAATGAGCTTGTCCCCTTTGGACTCGTATTCTTTCATGGTGTCAGAAAAAGATTTCAGGGTTTCCATGGAGGAGATTTTATATTGATTGAAGTAAACGGCTGATTCGTGCACGTTCCTGGCGATCTCGTACAGAGCTTCCAGGAGTGCATCCGTTTTGGTAAAGAGCATGGCAAACCTCCGCTTGTGAATCCGACTAGGAGTATTTTGTTTGGAGGAGGTGCGGATTATTCACCGCAGCCATTTAGCTGGAAATCATCATCCACGCCATATACAGGGCGACGGCCCACATGATGAGCCCCGACACTCGATTGAGGACGCGCAGCAGCCTCCCGGAAGTATCGAGACGCCCGGCCATCCGCCCTGCCAGGCACAGGCCGAAAAACCACAGCCACGAGACGGCGATGCAGGCGGCGGCGAAACCCCATTTTTCCCCTCCGCTGTAGGTGAGCGAGCTGGTCCCGATGACGCCGATCGTATCGAGGATCGCATGCGGATTGAGCAGAGAGACCGAGGCGGCGAAGATCACCTGTTTTTGCGGAGAAAAGCGCTCTGCCTCGCCAGAATCGACGCTCGGTCGGCTGCGCCAGGTCAAATAGCCCATGTACAGCAAAAAGCAGACACCGACCGCATAGAGAATGGTTTTCAGCCAGGTGACGGTCAGCACGACGAGAGAGACGCCGAGCACCGACAGCAAGATCAGCGCGGTATCGCACAGAGCGGCGGTCAGGACGACCGGGATGGCCCGCCACAAGGTCGGCTGCAAGGCCCCCTGATTGAAGACAAAAACATTTTGGGCGCCGAGCGGCAAAATAAGTCCTAACGAAAGAATCCATCCATGCAGGATTGCTTCCATCATGTTGTCGTTCCTCCTTTTCCGGCTGATGACACCAGCCTGCTCCGTTCATTATGACGGGTGAGGCGGTCGCTGTCTCCAGCCAATTGGTTTACCTGAACCCCAACCAATTAGTACAATGAGAGCAGAAAGGGGGAGCGATGCATGATTGCTATTGACTGGAAGCCCGATAAATCCGCAGACATCCCTGTTTATTTACAGATCGTCGCCTACCTGAAGGGCAAAATCGCGTCCGGAGACTGGCCTGTTCATACGGCCCTGCCGACGCAGCGGGCGCTGGCGGCGGCGTTCGGGGTCAATCGCAGTACAGTCGTGACCGCATTGGAGGAGCTAAAGGCAGAGGGCTTGATCGAGGCGACGGTCGGCAGCAAAACGGTCGTCAGCAACAACACCTGGTCCTTGCTGCAGCACGCACCGCCGCCTGACTGGTTGGGCTATGTGCAGCAGGGGCTTCACCCGCCCAATTCTCCAACGATCCAGGACATCAACCGCTGCGAACCGGACCCGCGCTACATCCGGCTCGGAACAGGGGAGCTGTCCCCGCGACTGCTGCCTGCGAAGCAGATGGAGGAGGTCCTGGCCGCAATGGGCGGCAAAGTACCGCTCGGCTACGCGGAGCCAAAAGGGCTCTTGCAACTGCGCCAGGCGATCAGCGGCTATTTGCGGACTCGGGGCGTCGAGGCGTCGCCGGCGTCCATCCTCGTCGTCTCCGGCGCGCTGCAAGCCTTGCAGCTGATCTCCCTCGGCATTTTGCAGCAAGGCTCGGGAATCCTGGTGGAGCAGCCGTCGTATTTGTACTCGCTCCCCCTGTTTCTGTCCGGCATGCGCCTCGTGGGAGTGGCGATGGACGAGGAAGGCATTCGCCCGGAAGCCGTGGCGAGACAAAAGCAGCTGCACAATGCAGCCTTGCTCTACACGATTCCGTCGTACCACAATCCGACGGGGACGCTAATGAGCGATCGGCGCAGGGAGCAACTGCTCGCTGCGTGCATGCGCGAGCGGCTGCCGATCCTCGAGGACGATGTGTACGGCGAGCTGTGGTTCGATCAGCCGGGTCCGCTGCCGCTGAAGTCGCGCGATGCGAACGGTCAGGTGCTCTATGTCGGGAGCCTCTCCAAGACCTTGAGTCCCGGTCTGCGCATCGGCTGGATTGTAGGTCCGGAGCCGGTCATCGAGCGGTTGGCAGACGTGAAGATGCAGACCGACTACGGGGCAAGCAGCTTGTCCCAGGCAGTGGCAGCAGAGTGGCTGGCGTCAGGAAAATACGGGGAACATGTGGGACGGATGCGCGAGGCGCTGCGAGGCAGGAGAAATCACGTGCTGCGGCTGCTGGACAGATGGTTTGGCGATCTGGCAGAATGGCAGGTGCCGGCAGGAGGGTTTTACATCTGGCTGCGGCTGCGCCGTGCCGTTTCGATGCGGGCCTTGTTCTCCCGGGCGCTGGCCGCAGGCATCCTGCTCAATCCAGGGTATGTATACGATCAGTCAGACAACTGCCATTTGCGGCTGTCCTTTGCCTATGCGGTCGAAGACGAGCTGGAGCAGGCGCTGTTTACGGTATCGCGGCTGCTTGCGGCTATGTAAAAGAGGGGCATCCGCAGCGGATGTCCCTCTTGACACTTGGCCTTTGCATCAATGATATGGAAACTGCGTAGAGTATCCGCTGAACTGCTGGTACGCCTGCTGGAGCTTTTGCTGCTCGGCTGCCTCCAGCTTGTACCAGCCCTTGCGGAACATCAGCTCATACACTTCCCGGGCGCTTTGATGCGTCTCGTTCAAGATTTGCAGAAAATCTTGATGCAGCTGCTGGTGGCTCGCTTCCCAGGCAGCCACGTTCAAGCCGTCCGCCAAGTATTTGCACGTCGTCAGACAGTCGTTGAGATAGTCCCGGTCATTCATTTCCGGCCCTTTTACCTGCGGCAGCTGCCCAGTTTGCGGATTGGCGATCTGATTTTGGTTTGGCATCCGGATTCCTCCCTTACTGCATTTGTGGTTGCTGCTGTTGGGATTGTGTCTGCGGGATCGTGGCCATAATCGAAGCGTTGTTGTTCTGCAAATGGGTCAGCAGCTTTTGATAATGCTGCTGGTGCATGCGTCCCGCTTTTTCGAGACACTGCTTCACTTCCGGATCGGTCGCCATCTGGGCAAATGCGTGCAGTTTTTTAAACGCATTCAGCTCCCAGGACAGGGCATCCTTCAAATAGCTCATGTCCTTCGTCGTAATGACGCGGGGCGGCTCGGGAATCGGGGCTTTCGTAAAAGGCGCGGAAGACATGATCGTTGGCATCAGACTGCTCCTTTCGTGTGGGGATACACGTATAGGATGGTCTTGCGGCAGGCAAGTATCCGGTGTGGATTGCAGGCAAAAAAAGATCCGGCCTTCTCCGCCGGATCAACGTTTTTGCGCTTATACGCTGGCAAATTCCAGACCAGCAATTTTGACGTCAATGCTGGCGGGAGCGATATTGAGGCAATAGCTGGCTTCTTTGTAAAGGGCTTGCTGGATATCTCTGGCGACTGCGGGCATATTTGCGCCATAGGGGAGCTTCAAGGAAAGCGTCACCTGCAAGCGAGGCAAATCCTCAAACGTGTACTCCGTTTTTTGGATCTGGCGGACTTCCGGGAAAGCACGGCACGTTCCTTCGACGATCTTGCGCAGCACCTGCGGATGAATGACGATGCGCCCGCCGGTGAAGGGTGGGTGGACGACCGTCGTTTCGCCGATCACTTCTTTTTTGGAGGAAAAGATCTGCTGGGCAGATGAGATCAGACGCTGCAAAAAGTCTTTTTCCACCTCGACGCGGGGGATGGGAATGACGTGCTTGCCCATCGTCTCGCGCACGTAGCGGGCCGCCTCGATTTCCTGCGGAGGCTTGATCGACTCGATCGGGATAAATTCGATGGGAAAGTCCAGTCTCAGCGCTTCCACGATGCGGTCGATCATGCGGCGTGAAGTGCCAAGGATAAGGATGCGGCCCGGCTGGAGCTGCTGCAGCATGCGCCGGACGTCGGAAGCGTGCTCTTCATAATGAAAGATCGCCCGCTTGACGGCCTGAATTTTTGTCCTTTCGTATTTGGCGGAGGTCCCGGCTACCTTGCGCCCCTGGTAGATGAGAATGCCGTCGTCGATAATGGCGTCGATGTTCATGCGATGTGCAAGCTCCAGGGCGCTGGAGCTTTTTCCCGTTCCGCTTGTTCCGTACAAGGCGTAGATTTCCATGGGTACCTCCTTCGCAACTGTTGTCCTCCAAGTATACACGACAGGCAAGGCGGCAAAAAGCTACCGGTACTGCGCACCCATCTCCCGCGATCGCTCCGTGGCGCGAAGAATCGCAGACTTGACGGCCTTCTGGAACTGATACGATTCGAGCACTTCCAGGCCAGCCTGCGTCGTACCGCCGGGGCTGGTCACCTTTTTGCGCAGCAGGGCAGGCTCCTCGCGCGTTTCCATCAGCATGTGGGCAGCGCCGAGCACCGTCTGCAGCGTCAGCTGTCGCGCCATCTCCCTGTCCAGTCCGGCTGTTGCGCCTGCCCCCATCATCGCTTCGACGAGGTAGTAGATGTAAGCAGGGCCGCTGCCGGACAGGCCGGTGATAATATCCAGCTCTTCTTCGGCGACCGTGTAGACCGTGCCGATTGCTTCAAAGAGCCGGGTGGCGAGAGCAAGCTGCTCCTTGCTGGCAAATTCGTTGGCGGCAAGGCCGGTAGCAGACAGGCCGACCGCCGAGGAAGTATTGGGCATCGTGCGGATAATCGGGCAGTCCACGCCGAGCCATTCCCCGATCAGGGAGGTGGAGACTCCGGCGATGACGGAGATGACCAGTTGGCTGGATTTGACCGAGCCAGCCAGCTCTTTGAGCGCCTCTGCCGAATCTTTCGGTTTCATTGCCAAAATGAGAATATCCGATGAACGCGCGACTTCCCATTTGTCGTGGGTCGTGCGTACGCCGTACGTTTGCGCGAGCAGAGCGAGACGCTCCGAGTTGCTCCGGTTGGTCACGCAGATTTGATCGGGGGCGACCAGTTGCTTTTTCAAAATGCCAGCCAGCATCGCCTCCACGATGGAGCCCGCGCCGAGAAAGCCGATTCGTCCTTCAATGGAACAAGCGCGTTGTTCATTCATGGTTGATTCCCTCCTGTCGGACTACCTGATTTGTCCCGTTCCGCGTACGACGTATTTATAGGAAGTAAGTGCCGGCAAGCCCATGGGTCCGCGCGCGTGCAGCTTCTGCGTACTGATGCCGATCTCGGCGCCGAAGCCGAATTCGCCGCCGTCCGTAAAGCGGGTGGACGCGTTGTGGTACACCGTGGTGGCATCCACTGCGGCGAGAAAGCGCTCTGCCGACGCGCGGTCTTCGCTGACGATGGCTTCCGAGTGACCGGTGCTGTGCCGTTGGATGTGCTCCAGAGCATCATTCAGGCTGTCGACCGTGCGTACGGCCATGACGAGCGCGGAAAATTCGGTGTCCCAATCCTGCTCTGTCGCCGTTTTCAGCTGCTCCGCCAAATCGCTGTGCAGGGCGCGAGTCTGTTCGCACGCCCGCAGCTCCACACCTGCCGCCAGCAGTCTGGCGAGCAGGGCATGCTGCCGATCCAGCGGCCATTCCCGGTGCAACAGCAAAGTCTCCGCAGCATTGCAGACGGCGGGACGGCTCGTTTTGGCATTGAGCACGATCGCCTCTGCCATGTCGTAGTGGGCGCTTTGGTCGACGAAGATGTGGCAGTTGCCCACGCCCGTCTCCAGAACAGGGACGCTGGATTGCTGCAGGACGCGCTGGATCAGGCCGGCTCCGCCGCGCGGGATGATGACGTCCACAAGGCCGTTTGCACTGCACAGCAAATCGACGGAGGCGTGTTCTTTGTAAGGGAGATATTGCACCGCATCGGCGGGCACGGCGCTTTTGGACAGGGCACTCCGGATGCTGGCCGTCAGCGCCAGATTGCTCTGCACCGCGCTGTGGCTTCCCCGCAGCACGATGCTGTTACCCGTTTTCAGGGCGATGGCGGCTGCGTCCACCGTGACGTTCGGACGCGCTTCGTAGACCATGCCGATCACGCCGAGCGGGACGCGGATTTGCTCCATCACCAGGCCGTTTGGACGCGTCCAGCTGTCGATCAGCTGTCCGACCGGGTCCTCGAGCCGGATTAGCTGCTCCAGGCTGTCGACCAGGTCGCGGATGCGCGCCGGCGTCAGGCGCAGGCGATCCAGGTAGGAGGCAGGCTGTCCGTCTGCTTCCGCGCGGGCCAAATCCTGTTCATTGGCCGCCAAAATGTTCGCTTCGTCTGCCAAGAGTTGCTCGGCGATCAGGGCGAGCGCCTCGTTTTTTTCCTCCGTCCGCAGCAAGCCCGTCTTCCGCGAGGCTTGCTTGGCCAGCGCCAGCTGTTCAAGCACTTTTGTTTTCAAGCTTTCCATGATTTCCCCAGCTCCTTTTTCTTTCGTTCTTTTCTCTATCTGTCAAACCGGATAAAAGCGGCCTGCGTTCAAATCGTCTGTGTCCACTGGTCCCGATGGATTACGGTGCCGCTGTGCTGCGTCGATCCGGCAGGGGATAAAAATTCCAGCAGCTCCTCGGCAGCGTACCGGCTGACGCCGCGCCCGATCAGGGAACCGTCGCAGTACACCTCAATCACTTCATTTGGCCCGAAGCTGCCGGACACGTCGCGCACGCCGGCGAGCAGCAGGCTGCTGCGTTTTTTCAAAATGGCCTCAGCGGCTCCGCTGTCGATCGTAATGGAGCCGCGAATGGGGGAGTGGAGCGCGATCCATTGCTTGCGGGTCGGCAATCCGCTGGCCGCGGGCGCTTCCGGGCGATAGCTGACGTACGTGCCGTTGCCTTTGCCGCAGATGACCTCGAGCAGATCGTCTGGCTGGTTCAACTTTCCGATAAAGCTCGGAATCCCCAGACCTTGCGCCGTTTTGGCGGCGATCAGCTTGGAGCGCATGCCCCCTGTACCCAGTTGGGAGGCTCCGCCAGCGAGCGCCTCGACTTCCTCCGTAATTTCCTGCAGCCAGCCAATGCGCTTGGCGTCAGGGTTGCTCCTCGGGTCCTTGTCGTACAGTCCGTCTGTGTCGGTGAGAATCATGTACAGATCGGCGTGCACCAATCCGGCTACCAGCGCTCCCAGCATGTCGTTGTCGCCAAACGTCAGCTCGGCGACGGACACGGTATCGTTCTCGTTGATGATCGGCAAAATGTTTTTGTCCAGCAGCAGCGACAGTGTCTGAAACGCGTGCTGGTATCTCCCGCGATGGGAAAAGTCGCTTCTCGTCAGCAAAATTTGCGCCACGCTGAACTGATGGGCAGCGAACATTTGTGTGTAGGTCTGCATCAAGAGACTTTGCCCGATGGCGGCTGCGGCCTGCCTGGCAGCCAGCGTGCGCGGTCGCTGGCGATAGCCAAGGCTTTGATACCCGCTGGCGACCGCCCCCGAAGAGACGAGCACCACCTGATGCCCCGCTTCCCGCAGCTTGCTTACGGCAGAGACGAGGAGCGTCATCTTGCTTCGATCCACGCCGCCTCCTGCCGCCGCCAGCGAACTGCTGCCGACTTTTACGACCAATCGCAACTTGCCCTTTTTCATGTTCAAACCTCCTGATCCCAGACAATATAAAAAGCCCTTTCGTCTCTTTGATAAGGACGAAAGGGCATATGACCTCCGCGGTACCACCTTATTTGACGTCCGGGGCGAAAAGCGCGCTTCCGCCGGGAACGTCCAGCTCTCTTTCTTTGATAACAGGTGAAAGAAACCTGTCCAGGTCATCCCTGGATGCTCCGGGGCGGGTTCAGACCGATTCATGCGCGAAATCTTTCAGCCGGTGGATTTCGCTCTCTGGACCTGAAGGGCGGTCTTACTGTTCCCCGTCATTGCCGATCACATATGGGGTTTATTAATTCACTATTATTCTTCCGCAGTCGCGGAAATGTCAAGGAAATTATTGAAATTGCTCGCTGCCATAAGCACCCATTCTCGATTTGATTTCAAACCGCTTCGTCTTCGCATCGCGGACAAGCTGGTAGCGGATGGTCCGGTCAGAGGCGAAGGCTGGCGTGGTCACATCCTCGACAGTGACGTGCAGCACGCCGTTCGTTTTTTCCACGGTGGTGTTGCGTCTGGAAATCAGGACGGGGTAGTCGCTGCGCGGAAATGCTGCGTACACCTTGCCCTTCACCAGCTTGGTCGACATGTTGTCGTACATGGCTTCGGCCAGCGGCTTGCTCCAGAAGCGGGCAAAATAGCCGACGATCTTCTCCTTGCTGTCAAAGCGCTTGGGCAGCTCCCGATAGACGATGCCATCTTCGCGCACCGTTTTGCCTTTGGCGTTGTCTGCGGCCGCGAAGTACACGTCTTCCAGCGCGTGCTCGGCGCGATTTAAGAAGAGCACAATATCGCCTTTGCTCTCATCGAGCTTTTGCATGGCCGACTGCCTGGGCGGCTTGCTCTGCGTTTTCGCGTTTTCTTGGGAAGGTGTATTGCATCCGGAGAGGAGCAGGAGGGCGGAAAGTAAAAATATCCAGCTTTTCCAACGTTTCATGAGCGCATCCCCTTTTGTTGGCACAGACTTTCCTGTTAGCGTGTGCAGGTTTTCGCTCTGACAGACGTGGAAACATTTTCCCCACACAGGAAAAAGGCTGCATGGAACATGACGTGTGGAAAAAGGAAACAGGATGGGGCTTGTCTCTCCGTACGATTATGTCTATCATGAAGAGAGTTGTGCAGATCGAGTCAATTGAGGTGGAAATATATGTTTGGTTTTGGAAAAAAGGCAAAGAAGCTGGATGGAATCGACATTCTCATTATCAAGGCGGACGAAGCGGCAAACCGCAATTTTTATCAGGTGGCCTTTCCCAGCATCGTCGCCAATGACATTTTGTCGATGCTGCAAAAATTGGAAAAGTCGAAGTTGAATAAACCGGAAGTGCTCGGGGAAATCGGCGGCTTCCGCATCGTCACCCATCTGGAAGCGCTGACGGGATTTGACATTCTCGACGATGCAGACATCGAGGCGCATCCGGTGCAAATCCAGGATTTTGCGAACATGCTGCTGCGCCGTCTGGAAGTTCACGAAGAGAAGGGGACGGCGGGAGATTCCGAGGAACTCGCTTTCCTCATGGGCGAATTGACCATGCTGCGGGATGGAAGCTTCGTACCCCAGATGTAAGAGAGGCAAGAGCGGCTTTCTGCCAGGAAAAGGGCTATGGTACAACCATAGGCCCTTTTTTATTTGCAACCTTCTTCCAGTCTGATCGTATAGATAGAGGATGGTCTGGAAGGATGAGGAAAATAGAGGCGCGAAAAACAGGAGGGACGCTATGATTGAACTGCGAGGTGTGACAAAAAGCTACAACGGCACGAGAAAAGCCGTCGACAACTTGAATCTGCAAATCCCCAGGGGCGAAATTTTCGGCTTTCTTGGTCCAAACGGAGCCGGAAAAACGACCACGATCAAAATGATCACCGGGATCATTCGTCCGGATGCCGGAGAGATCACCATCAATGGGAAAAACATCGCCTCTGATGCACTGGCTGCCAAGCGCCAGTTTGGATACGTGCCGGACAGCCCGGATCAGTTTTTGCGCTTGAAAGGGCTGGAGTATCTGCGCTTCATGGCGGACATTTACGAAGTGCCGGAGCAGGAGCGGCAGGAGCGGATCGTGCAGCTGGCCCGTCGCTTCGACATGACAGATGCTCTCGGGGATACCATCCAAAGCTACTCGCACGGGATGCGGCAAAAGATTCAGATCATGGGTGTGCTCCTTCACCGTCCGGAAGTATGGATACTTGATGAGCCGCTCACGGGGCTGGACCCAAGGTCGTCGTTCACCTTGAAGGAAATGATGCGGGAACACGCGGACAGCGGCAGAACCGTTTTCTTTTCCACGCACGTGCTCGAAGTGGCGGAGAAGCTGTGCGATCGGGTCGCTATCATCAGCAAGGGGACGATCCTTTTTTGCGGCACGTTCGCCGAGATGCAGCAGCATTTTCAGTCGAACCGTTCACTGGAGAGCCTGTTCCTGGAGTTGACCCAGAATGAATAAAGGCATGAAAAAAGTGCTGCTCCTGACCAAAATCATACTGAAAAATGCCGGATCGCCGCTGAAATGGCGGGGCAGCGGCTGGAAGTCGTACTGGATTCTGTTTGCGGTCGCGGCAGGAATGATCCCGCTCATTGCGTCGGTGTCTGCTTTTTCGTCGTCCCTGTACGACGGGCTGGCACAAATCGGGCAGGAGGGTGCCTTGCTCGGAATCGGGGTGGCAGGCTCGTCGCTGGCGATTTTTCTGCTCGGGATCGTCTACGTGTTGAGCGTCTTTTACTATTCGCAGGATGTGGAGCATTTGTTGCCGTTGCCGCTAACCCCCGGGCAAATTCTCGGAGCGAAATTTCTGGTCGCGCTTTTGTATGAGTACCTGACGGCGCTCGTCATGGTCATGC
Organism: Brevibacillus sp. GCM10020057; assembly: GCF_042683565.1. Taxonomy (NCBI): domain Bacteria; kingdom Bacillati; phylum Bacillota; class Bacilli; order Caryophanales; family Paenibacillaceae; genus Brevibacillus; species Brevibacillus sp. GCM10020057. The sequence continues at coordinate 127,895 of NZ_JBHUJW010000034.1, read as the reverse complement.
CGATTTTCGTCACGTTCGGGATCAAGAGCGGGGGCGGGGTGCTCTATTACCTTTATGCGCTGGTCGTCTACCTCGTCCTGCCGATCGTCCCTCTCGCGCTGGCGATCCTCGTCGTCATGGTGTTCATGCGTTATACCAACATCGGCAAAAGCAAAGACCGCATTCGCCTGATCGGGGGGCTGCTCGCGATCGCTGCGGCAATCGGGTTTCAGGCTTTTGCCCAGCGCCAGGCGAGCGGTACCGGGGGACTCGAACAGCTTCAGCAGATGATCGCCGCCCAAAATCAAGGGCTGGTCGGCATCGTGACCAGGATCTTTCCTGCGAGCAAATTTGCCGCGCTCGCCCTGCTCGAGAACAGCGCCATCAGCGGGTTCGGCTATTTGGTCGCCTATTGCCTGGTGGCGGCTGTCAGCTTTGCCGCAATTATGTGGGCAGGCAGCTACCTGTACTTCGCCGGCGTGATGGGAATCAGCGAGTCGCGGGCCAGACGCAGGCAGCTCGATGAGACGGCCTGGCGCAAAGGCTTCAAAGCCCGACCGGTCTGGCTGGCGTATGCGGCCAAAGAGTGGAAGATGCTGGTGAGAACGCCGGCGTTCCTCATGAATTGCGCGCTCCCCAGCTTGTTCATGCCGCTGTTTGGCCTCGTGCCGCTATTGAGCCGCCACGACAGCGGGGAGCTGCTGGCAGCGCTTGGCGACTGGCTGCAAGGGGAAGGCATGGGCGGAATGAGCGTAGCCTTATTCTTCGGGCTGTTCCTGCTGGTTGCAGGGACGAACAGCACGTCTGTCACGGCGATTACGAGGGAAGGACAGGGCTTCTTTCTGAACAAGAGCCTGCCTGTTCCATACGGGCAGCTCCTGGCGGCGAAGCTCATCCCGGGCTTCGCGCTCAGCGTATTCAGCATGCTGCTGCTCGCGGGCGAAGCAGCCTGGCTCATCCAGCTCCCGCCGCTGTTCGTCATTTTGGCTGTGGCGGTCGGCATCCCGGGCATTTTCTTTATGCACCTGCTTGGTCTCATGCTCGATCTGCGGAACCCGAAGCTGGAGTGGGGCTCCGAACAGGAGGCAGTGAAGCAAAATCTGAGCCCGCTGTTTTTCATGATCCTTGGAGTGGTCACAGCAGGGCTGGCCATCGGGGCGGCCTATTTGCTGCAGACCTCGCTCGTCGCGATGGGAGCCGGACTGTTGCTCGTGTTTGCGCTGGCAGACTTCGCGCTCTGGAGATTGTTGATGAAAAAAGGACCGGTGTGGCTGGAGCAAATCGAAGGCTGAATCGCTTGCCGTTGTCAGGCCGCCCTTTCTGCAGAGAGAGGTCGGCCCTTTTTTCGTTCAAAACCTAAAGCAGGGCGGCATTCTTCCCGATACAAGTAAAGGATTTCTCCCTTTGGAAGAATACAGGGAATAGATGAAAAGTTACAGATTCATGCCGGAGGGAAAGGAGAAAAATCGTGATGAAAAAGCGCATCGTTATGGGTTTTCTCACGGCCATGCTCGTGCTGCAAAGCTTTTTGGCAGGCAATGCGAGCGCGGCGGCAGCCGTGACCTTCCAAGACCTGAACGGGCACTGGGCAGAGCAGTCGGTGAACGAATTGGCGAAACTCGGCATCGTCAAAGGAAACGCCAGGCAGCTGTTTTACCCGAACAGCCCCATTTCGCGCGGAGAGGCACTCGCCATGCTGAACCGGGTGTTTGAATCGGTCTTTGGGCCGATCGCGAAGCCGCAGCGCAAGCTAAACATCGATTACCGCTACCAGCAGCGCTGGGAGATCGAGCAGCTGCTGACCAACATGGACACCTTGCTGGAGATTGAGACCGGGATCAAAGGAGACTATGATCCGGGGGACAGGATGCTCTACTACCTGTACATTTCCGACAGCGGCCAGCTCATCAAGAAGCCGGAGAAGGAAAATCCGGACTGGTGGCTGTCGTCCGCAGCCTTCCAAAGACCGATGACGCGCGAGGAAGCGAGCCTGATCCTGTTCCACATGCTCACCCCGCAAATTTACCGGACAGCCAACATCAGGCCGCAGGATGCCGCCTCCTTCTTCACGAGCTACTACGAGTGGAAGCAGGAAAGCTACTATCGGGATACATACTCGCCGTACGCGACCGCGATCCGCGAATTCAACCTGTTCGCGTCGCCGACCACCCTTCAGCCCGACAATCTCATGACCCGCGCCGAATACGCAGTCGTCATGAAGCGTTTGCTTGACTATTACAAAAATCAGGCATTGCTGCAATTTAGGAGCAAAGGCAAGCCGCAGCAAAAAATGGCAGCCGTCTTCCTGAAGGCAGCCAGCCTCGCTTATGAAACGAAAAACCAGGCAAAGCTGCTCCAATATTTTACGCCGGCGGCCCTCACCAGCATGGGCAAACTGCCGCGAGTGCCGACGTCAACCGCGCTGGCGAATCTGACAGTGCTGACAGACGAGACCGACAACAAGCTGCTGTGGCTGGTCGGAGATTACAAGTACGGCCTGAACGGAAGCCTCCGCGTCGAATATCGGCTGGACCCCGATCCGACGAGCACGTATGGACGCAAGATTGCGGCTGTGCTGTATAGCCAAAAGTAAGCCTGCCGATGTCAGGGATAGAGCTGCGAACGGCGGCTCTGTCCCGTTTTTTTCGGGCCAGGGGGGATGTTCAGGAAAAAAACACCAGATGCCGACTTGCGCCAATTGCAAATGACAGAATTTTCGATTACAATGAAAATGAACGGTGATTCAGCAGGTGGATGGATGCATCTCCAGACGCATAAATTCGTCTGAAAAAGGGATGTGCTTTTTTACATCCACAAACTGAATGAGTATTCATTCAACGAAATACATGAGTCTCTGCTGACAGGAATATCTATGGAAAAGGAGAAGTTTACGTTACAAGAAAACTCTGGCTATTTGAAAATTAGGTATTCACCGGAGCGTCAATTTTGTATCGAGGAGGATATGTAGATGGAACGCAAAATTCGCAAGGCGGCCGTTCTCGGGGCCGGCGTGATGGGAGCAGGCATAGCAGGGCACCTGGCCAACGTCGGCATCCCCGTTTACTTGCTGGACATCGTGCCGCGGGAGTTGACTGCTGACGAGAGCCAAAAAAGGCTGACCCTGGCAGATGCAGTCGTACGAAATCGCATCGCGCAAGCAGGCAAGGACCGGCTGCTCAAGGATAAGCCGGCTCCGCTCTACGATAAAAAGAACGTGGATTTGATCACGGTCGGCAACTTCGAGGATCATCTGTCCGTACTCGGCGAGGTGGACTGGATCATCGAGGTGGTCGTGGAAAATCTCGAGGTCAAGAAAAGCGTCTTTGCCATGGTGGAAGCGCACCGCAAGCCGGGCACGATCATCACCTCCAACACATCGGGCGTATCCATCAACGAAATGGCGGAGGGCAGGTCGGATGACTTCCGTAAGCACTTTCTCGGCACGCATTTTTTCAATCCTCCCCGCTACCTGAAGCTGCTGGAGATCATTCCGGGCAACGACACGGACCCGGCAGTCGTCGATTTTATGATGCACTTCGGAGAGCATGTGCTCGGCAAAGGCACGGTGCTCTGCAAGGATACACCGAACTTCATCGCGAACCGCATCGGTACATACGGGCTGCAGGTCTCACTCCACGAGCTCGAGCGTCTCGGCCTGTCTGTCGATGAAGCAGACGCTCTCACCGGTCCGGTGATCGGGCGTCCGAAAAGCGCGACGTTCCGCACATTGGATGTGGTCGGGCTGGACACCTACGTGCACGTCGCAAACAACATGAAAAGCAAGAGCCGGGACGAGCAGGAAAAAGTAATCTTTGAAGTGCCGCCGTTCGTGCTGCAAATGGTCGAGAAGCGCTGGATCGGGCAAAAGGCGGGCCAAGGCTTCTTCAAACAGGTCAAGACGGCGCAGGGCAAGGAAATCCATGCACTCGATCTCCAGACGCTGGAGTACCGCCCAAGCATCAAGGCGAAGTTCCCGTCACTCGATGCGGCCAAGGCGGCGAAATCGCTGCCGGAAAAGCTGAGGACACTCGTGTACGGCAAAGACAAAGGCAGCGAATTCGTCTGGAGCGTATTCAAGAAAGTGCTGCTCTACGCCGCTGAAAAAGTGTATGAGATCGCCGATGACATCGTCGCCGTCGACCAGGCGTTGAAATGGGGCTTCGGCTGGGAGCTGGGGCCATTCGAGACGTGGGATGCGATCGGAGTCGAGAAGTCGGTCGCCCGGATGCGCGAGGAAGGCGAGACGATTCCGGCACTCGTGGAGGAGCTGCTGGCGAGCGGCAAAACTTCCTTCTATCAAAAGAACGAGGGGCGCACAGCGGCATTCGCTATTGGCGGCGTTTACAAGGGAGTCGAGGAGAAAAAGGAAAAAATCAACCTCGCAGCGCTCAAGGAGCAGGGCAAGCTGATCCGCAAAAACGCAGGTGCCGCCTTGATCGATTTGGGTGACGGCGTGGCGTGTCTCGAGTTTACTTCGCCGAACAATGCCTTGGGACTGGATGTTTTGCAGATGGCGAACATCGCGGCGGAAGAAGTGCAGAAAAACTTCGCCGGCCTCGTCATCGGCAACCAGGGCAAAAACTTTTGCGTCGGGATGAACCTGGCGATGGCCTTGCTGGAAGCGCAGGACGAAAACTGGCTGGAGCTCGACATGCTCGTCACCAATTTCCACAAGGCGGCGCGGGCTCTGCGCTACATGCATCGCCCGGTCGTGGCTGCACCGTTTGGCATGACGCTCGGCGGCGGCGTGGAAGTGGTCTATCTGGCGGACAGAGTGCAGGCGTCTGCGGAGACGTACCTTGGCCTCGTGGAAGTCGGGGTAGGGCTGCTCCCGGGGGGCGGCGGCACGAAGGAAATGCTGTTCCGCGCCATGGAACAGGTGCCGGAGGGCGGCAGCGTGCCTGTCGACTCGTTCCCGTTCGTGGCGAGAGCATTCGAGACGATCGCGACGGCCAAAGTCTCTACCAGCGGACAGGACGCTATCAACCTTGGCTACTTGCGCAAGTCCGACCGGATCAGCGTCAATCCCGACCACCTGCTGTACGATGCCAAGCAGCTCGTGCTCGCCATGGACAGGGAAGGCTACACGCCGCCTGCGCCGCGCAAGATTCGCGTCATCGGGGAGACCGGCTACGCCACCCTGCGGCAAAACGTGTACGCGATGAAAAAGAGCGGCTACATCACGGATCACGATGAACTGATCGCGAGCAAGATCGCCTACGTCATGTCGGGCGGCAGCGTGCCGGCGGGGACGGAAGTGACGGAGGAGTACATTCTCGAGCTGGAAAAGCAGGCGTTCCTCGAACTGATCAAGACGCCGAAGACGCAGCAGCGGATGCAGCACATGCTGACCAAAAACAAGCCATTGCGCAACTAGCACTTGGGGAGGACTCGCAGGCGCAAGTAGGGAGAAGGAGGCAAACACACGATGAGAGAAGCAGTGATCGTCGCAGGTGCCCGCACTGCTGTCGGCAGAGCGAAGCGCGGCAGCCTGAAGGACGTACACCCGGTAGACATGGGGGGAGCGGTCGTCAGCGATTTGCTGCGCCGCGTTCCGCAATTGGACCCTGGAGAGATCGATGACGTGATTATAGGGACTGCGACCCCGGAAGCGGAGCAGGGCATGAATGTGGCGCGGCTGATCGGGCTGCGCGCCGGCCTGCCGACCAGTGTGGCAGGCGTCACCATCAACCGTTTTTGCTCGTCCGGTCTGCAGAGCATCGCCTATGCCGCCCAGCAGATCATCACGGGCGGCGCGGATGTGATCGTGGCCGGAGGCGTGGAGAGCATGAGCCTGTTGCCGATGGTCGGCCACAAAGTTGCACTCAACCCGACCTTGGTGGAGACGAAGCCGGAAGCGTACATGAGCATGGGCCACACCGCCGAAGAAGTAGCCAAACGGTACCATGTCACGCGGGAAGATCAGGATGCGTTTTCCCTGCGCAGCCACCAGAGAGCGACGGCGGCCATCGCGTCGGGCAAATTTCAGGAGGAGATCGTGCCGCTCACGGTGAAGCAGCATTCCTTTGACGCAAACGGAAAGCTGCAGGTGACGGAGAAAGTGTTCCGGATCGACGAAGGGCCGCGCCCAGACACGACGCTGGAGGCGCTGGCCAGATTGAAGCCGGTGTTCCATGTGCAAGGCACCGTGACAGCGGGCAACTCCTCGCAGACGAGCGACGGCGCCGCTGCTGTCCTGGTCATGTCCGCCGGAAAGGCAGCCGAGCTGGGGGCAGTACCGATCGCCAGGTTCCGCTCGTTTGCCGTTGGCGGGGTCGATCCGGACGTGATGGGGATTGGTCCGATTGTGGCGATCCCGAAAGCGCTGAAAATGGCGGGGCTTGACATCGAGGACATCGACCTGTTCGAGCTGAATGAAGCCTTTGCCTCCCAGGCAGTCGCCGTCATCCGCGAGCTGGGACTGGATGAGGAAAAGGTAAACGTCAACGGCGGGGCGATCGCGCTCGGTCACCCGATGGGCTGCACCGGCACCAGGCTGACGATTTCCATCCTGAACGAATTGAAGCGCCGCGGCGGCAAGTACGGCGTCGTCACCATGTGTGTCGGCGGCGGGATGGGAGCAGCCGGCGTGTTTGAAATCTTGTAAAGACTACTTTTCCAATAAAGGAGCGAGATGGCGATGGCAGATACAAAAGAATTGATCCGCGGCGGGAGCTTTCTGATTGATGTCGGTTCGGCTGACGATGTGTTCGTTCCGGAGGAGTATACCGACGAACAGAAGATGATTGCCAAGATGACGGAGGACTTCATCAACAACGAAGTGCGCCCGCATCTGGAAAAGCTGGAAAACCACCAGTTCGACATTTCGGTCCGCCTCTTGAAGGAAGCGGGACAGCTCGGACTGCTCGCCGGAGATGTGCCGGAGAAGTACGAAGGGCTGGGGCTGGATAAAGTGAGCACCGCGCTGGTGACTGAAAAGTTCTCTCTGGCACGCGGCTTTGCCCTCAGCTACGGCGCGCACGTAGGGATCGGCTCCTTGCCGATCGTCTATTTCGGCAATGAAGACCAGAAGCGCCGCTACTTGCCTGACCTCGCATCCGGCGCGCGCATCGCGGCCTACTGCCTGACCGAGCCGGGTTCTGGCTCGGATGCACTCGGGGCGAAGACGACGGCTACCCTGTCCGCAGACGGCACGCATTACATTTTGAACGGGGAAAAGCAGTGGATTACAAACGCGGGCTTCGCTGACGTGTTTATCGTTTACGCGAAGATCGACGGCGAGAAGTTCACCGCCTTTATCGTCGAGCGGACGTTCCCTGGCGTATCGTTCGGGGCGGAAGAGAAGAAAATGGGGATCAAGAGCTCCTCGACGCGCACGGTTATCCTGCAAGACGTGCCGGTACCGGTGGAAAATGTGCTGGGTGAGCCGGGCCGCGGCCACGTCATCGCGTTTAACATCCTGAACGTCGGCCGCTACAAGCTGGCAGTCGGAGCAGTAGGCTCGGCGAAGCATGCGCTGGGGATCGCCACGAACTACGCCAAGGAGCGCAAGCAGTTCAAGACGCCGCTCGTGAACTTCACCCTGATCAAAAACAAACTGGCGAACATGGCGCTCAGGACGTACGCAGCGGAAAGCTCTGTATACCGCACCGTCGGACTGTTCGATACCGCCCTGAGCCGCCTGGGCGAGAAAGCCGAACAAGGGTCGGAAGTGGCCAAGGCCATCGCGGACTATGCCATCGAGTGCTCCATCAACAAAGTATTCGCTACGGAAGTGTTGGACTACGTAGTGGACGAGGGCGTGCAAATTCACGGCGGATACGGCTTCATGTCCGAGTACGAGATCGAGAACATGTACCGCGATTCGCGCATCAACCGCATTTTTGAAGGCACCAACGAGATCAACCGCCTGCTCATTCCGGACACTCTGGTGAAAAAGGCGATGAAGGGCGAACTACCGCTTCTGCAAGCCGCCGCCAGCCTGCAGGAAGAGCTGCTCAGCTACTATCCGCAGGAGATTGAGGATGCGCCGCTCGCCATGGAAAAACACCTGATCGACATGACGCGCAAAATCATCCTGATGGTGGCGGGTTCCGCGCTGATGAAATACCAGCAGGCGATCTCCAGGGAGCAGGAGCTTCTCGCTTTCGCAGCCGACATGCTGATCGAGCTGTATGCGATGGACAGCGTCGTGAAGCGCACGGAAAAGGCGATCGCAGCAAACGGCCTGGAAAACGAACAGCAAAAGCTCAACATGACCACCGTCTACGTGCACGAAGCCTTCGACCGCGTAGAAGCATGGGCCAAGGAAGCGCTGGCTGCCATGGAGGAAGGCGACGAGCTGCGCATGCGCCTGTCCATTTTGAAAAAGCTGACCCGCCGCACGCCGATCAATACGGTGCACTTGAAACGCGCGATTGCGGACCGCGTGATCGAAGCGGGCGGATACGCCGTTTAAGCGCTGCAAGGAAAGAAAAGAGAGGAGCTGGATACGTCCAGTTCCTCTCTATACAAGAAGTGGAAAACCACCCCCATCAGCTGACAGGGGTGGTTTCGCCATGCTCATGCGGATTAGTAGATCGCTTCCCAGCCTGCAGGTGTGACGAACAGGCGGATCGCTTTGATTTTGCGGTCGTCCATCAGGGTGAAGTAGTGGCGGAAGTTCGGCGGCACGGAAATCAGGTCGCCCGGCTCCAGCTCGACGTCGAAGTAGCGTCCGTCTTTGCCTTTGATCGCGAAGATGCCGTGTCCGTCTACGCAGAAGCGGCACTCGTCGTCGATGTGGTGATGCTCGTTTTTGAATTTGACCAGAAGATCGTCCAGATTCGGCGTTGCGTCGGAGAGGACGACGATGTCAGCGGTCAGGTAGCCGCGGCGTTGGCTGATCGCCTCGATCTCCGGCTTGAACGCGTCGAGAATCTCTTGTTTTTCTTCTTCGGTCGGGCTGTAGTTGTCACGGTGTTTCGGGTCCAGGCGGTCGACTCCCCATTTCTCGTAGATGATCTCCTGGGTGTTCAGGAAGCTGATGACTTCCTCCGGCGAACTAATGTACTCGTTGGTGTCGTGAAAACGAATTTGTGCCATTTTTGTACTCCTCCTTACAGGGTGGTTGTAGTGGACACGACTGCCTGGCGCAGCTGCAGCAAGCGGGCGTGGTACTCAAACAGGAATTCAAACGCTTCGAGGTGGCGTTTCGCCTCGAAATCATTGCCGCCCCACGCGTAAATGCCGTGGTTGCGGATCAGGACGCCGGGCACATCGGGTGTAATCACTTTTTCGATGGCGGCGGCGAGGGTCGGAATATCGGCAAAGTTCTCAACAATCGGAATGGTGATGCGGGCGTTTTCCTCCCAGATGCCGAGGCCCTTTATCAGCTCCTGTCCCTGGATGGAGAAGGCGCGCTGTCCGAAGTACAACTCCGAGATCAGGTTGTTCCAGATGGTATGGACGTGGAAGCAGGCCCCTGCTTGCGGGAACTTTTTGTACACGACGGCGTGGATCAAGGTCTCGGCGGAAGGCTTGAGCGAGGTCGCATCGACCGGACGGGAATCTTTGTCGACGATCAGGTAGTCTTCCGGGGAGAGCTTGGTTTTGTCCTTGCCGCTGGCGGTGACGGCGAATTGCAGCGGCTCGCTTGCCACCTTGATGGACAGGTTGCCGCTCGTGCCCGGGAACCAGTCCCGGCGAGCGAATGTGAGCTTGACGTCATCGAGACGGCGAAACGCGTCCAGACGTTGTTCCAATGTGGCTGTCATGTATCAGCTGACCTCCTGTCGATGTTTCAAGTCTTGCAAGATGGCGATCACGTCGTGAAACGTGGCGAAAGTGCGGTGCGGAAGCTGCAGCTCCTCCGCCTTTTGCGCCAGCAACGAACGGGCAATGACATAGTCGGCAATTTTGGCCCCGGCCAGATCCGTAATCGAGTCGCCGATGACGACGCGGTAGTATTCGGCGGGGTCGTAGCGGCGAATGATCGTCGTCTTGCACATGCCGCAGCCATTGTTGCAGTGATCGTCGCAGGAGTGCGGCCAGGTAATCGTAATCTTCTCTCCGGAAAAATCGCTGCCGTTGCAATAGATCGGCACGCCGGCGAGATCAAAGGGAGCGAGGATCGGCTCCACGAAAAAGTCGATGCCGCCGCTGGTGACCAGCCATTCGATGCCTTCCTCCCGGCAAAAGCGGACAAAATCCGCGAAGCCTGGGCGAATGGCCGCTTCCTTTACGATAAAGTCGACGATGTCTTCGCGCAGGGAGGAGGGGAGCAGCTGAAACAGCTTGCCGACCCCTTCCTGCACGCTGATTTGTTGCGACAAAATCTGCTCGGTCAACGCTTCCCACTCGGGCGGGGCGAACTTGCGGACGATCGCCACGATATTGTCCTTCTCGGTGATCGTTCCGTCAAAGTCGCAGAACAGCACGAGCTTTTTGCTCATCGCCCGCCACCCCACTTCTCGAGGGCAACGGCCAGTTCCGGGGACTCGGCAGCTGCGTCCTGCAGCGTTTTGCCAGTCGTGACAGCGCGGATGGCAGCGACGAAGGCTTTCGCTCCTGCCGTGGCTCCGCCTGGATGTCCGTGGATGCCGCCGCCCGCATTGACGATCTGATCCAGCCCGAAGTCGGCATACAGCTGCGGAACGAGTCCGGGATGGATGCCGGCGGATGGGACCGGGAAGGAACGGCGCACGCCTTCCAGCGGCACGGTCAGGTTTTGCGCCAGCTGCAGCGCCTCGTTCTTGTCGAGGGCCACGTTGCCGTACGGTGACGGGAACAGCACCAGGTCCGCGCCGGCGATGCGCAGCAGCTTGCCGAGCAATAGCGGTGTGGCGATGCCGTAGTCAGGCGACGGATAGTAGGCTCCCGCCAAGGCCGGGTGAGCCATGATCGGGACGTGTACATCCGGGTCGGCAGCGAGGCGGTGCAGGGCGTCGAAGCCAAAGGCCAGGACGTTGAACAGCAGGCAATCGGCGCCTGCTTCTGCCGCGCGTTTTGCCTTTTCGTTCAGTTCGTTCACAGGTCCGGTCAGGTTGGCTGCGTAGAGCACCGGCTTGCCGATCTCCTGCTCGGTCTCGCGGGCGATCTGCTTGAAGGCGCGAATCCGCTCGAGGAACGGCGCACGGTCATCCGCAAAGAAAATTTCGTCATCTTTGACCAGATCGACGCCGCCCAATGCCTGGGCGCGAAACTGGGTTTTCAGATCATCGAAAGGAAGGCCAAGGCAGGACTTGAAAATGCTCATCAGGAGCGGCCGGTCATGCGCACCGAGCCGGTCGCGCAGGCCGTCGATCCCGTATTTGGGACCGGGGAACGCGCCGATAAACGAATCGGGCAGCTGGATGTCGATCAGCTTGATCTTGCCGTCCATGGACAGCTTTCCGAAGATTCCGGTCAACAGGGACGGAATATCGCTGGTGAAGTTGCGGGTCGGATAGCTGACGGTAATCAGCCCGCGCGTCTCTCTGTTCTCAAGCGTCTCGAGCGGAGTTGCGCTCACGGCTTCGCCCAAATACGGCTTCAGCTCGGCTTGCCTTGCTGCGGGCAAATCTGTCCACGAACCGACGGTCATCCCGACGGCGATCGCTTCGGCTTTTTTATGCAAATCTTTTGCTTGGGTCAAATACGTAACGAGGATTCGGTGCTCACTCATTGCCAGGATTCATCCTCCTTCAGGTGGAACAGCTTCGGGTGAAACCGCAAAAGTAAATGAAAAGAGCCCCCCTTCGAGCAGGGAGGCGGTTGTCGACCAGTTTGCGTCTTCGTCTCCTCTCATCTCTCGGGTTCAAAGTCGAGGCAAAGAAAAGAAAATCTCCTGCACTCGACTCTTATCCGTTGGAATTAGCACCGTTTCGCTCTCCATCGAAATGCGGAAGACAAAAAAAGAGCGCCGGTTGCCGGGCATCATAGGGCCAGTCCCTCAGCCAGCTCGCGATAAGAGTTATTGGGTTTGACACCAAAATCAGCGTGTTCTTGTTAGATTCATGATATGACGTTCGGATGCGGGAGTCAAATTATTTTTTGCTCAGTTAACAGATAGGAATTGTCGAGAAAAGATGGGCGTTCACCCGAAATAGGGTGTTGACAGCATCGGGACGTGGTTGTATGATTCAAACTAAACTCAAAACTGTATACGTTGGATACCTTATCCAGAGAAGGTGGAGGGACTGGCCCGATGATACCCGGCAACCGACATGACGCCATTTTAGCAGCTGATGCGACTGAACTGCTGGCGGCGTGCACGGTGCTAATTCCTGCAGAAACAAAAGTGGTCTGGAAGATAAGGGGGACAAAGGCACGTTTCTCTATGCGTGACGACAGCGACCTCTTTTCTTCGGGAAAGAGGTCTTTTTGATGTTTGTTTGACTGTACGGCTGGGCCAAGATGCCGCGCTGGGAATAGACGAAAAAATAGAGCAAGGGGAGAAAAAACATGGCATATCGCGCATTGACAGAGCAGGAAGCAGTGGAGTTTGTAAAAGCATTGCCGGGTTTGTTTCACGAGGGAGCAACACTGTACAGCAAGGAAATCGGCGACGGCAACCTCAATCTCGTTTTCGACATTCGGGACGAGGCCACCGGAAAGAGTGTCATCGTCAAGCAGGCGTTGCCTTACGCTCGCGTGGTGGGCGAATCGTGGCCGCTGACAGTCGACCGCGCCCGCATCGAGAGCGAAGCGCTGCGCATCCAGCACAAATACGTGCCGGAGCTGGTGCCGGAAGTGTACCATTTCGACCAGGAGCTGGCGCTGACCATCATGGAAAACGTGGGAGACCACATCATCATGAGAAAAGGCCTGATCCAGGGCAACCGCTACCCGCTGTTCCCGAAACAGATCGGCAAATTCCTCGCCCACACCTTGTTCTACACTTCCGATCTCGGGGCGAATCCGTTTGACAAAAAAGCCCTGGTCGGAACATTCTTGAATCCGGAATTGTGCAAAATTACGGAAGATCTGGTGTTTACAGATCCTTATGAAAACGCGCCGACGAACGACTACAATCCGTTGATCCAAAAAGAAGTGGAAGCGATCTGGAACAACAAGCCGCTGAAGCTGGAGATCGCCAAGCTGAAATTTGACTTCCTCACCCGGGCAGAGGCGCTGCTGCACGGTGATTTGCACACAGGCAGCATCTTCATCACGGAAACGAGCGTCAAGGTGATCGATCCCGAGTTTGCTTACTACGGCCCGATCGGCTTTGACATCGGTGCGGTCATCGCCAACCTGCTGCTCAACTACGCAGCACAACACGGATTGCAGAAAGATCCAGGGGAACGCGAATCGTACCGCGATTATTTGCTTGCGACAGTAGAGGATGTCTGGAGTGAATTCGTCTCCCAGTTCGTCCAGCTCTGGCACAAGCACGCCAAAGAGCGCAGCGCCCACACCGAAGGCTTCTGGCAGAGCTATGTGAAGCGTCTCGTGCAGGATGCCGCAGGCTTTGCGGGCTGCAAAATCTTGCGCCGCGTCATCGGCCTCGCGGGTGTGGCTGACCTGAACAGCATCGAAGACGCACAGACGCGCGCCGAAGCGGAGCGTCTGGCGCTGGCAATCGGGGAAGCGCTGATTCTCCAACGCTATAACATCGAAGAATCCACAGACATTACAGACATCGTCCGCACCGCGACAGCACGATATTATCAGGAGGCAACGACCGTATGACAACCAGCACGCAACTTTCGCCAGTCAAGTGGGAGAACGATGCTCTCGTCCTGCTCGATCAGACGCGATTGCCTGTAGAAACCGTTTATTTGACCTTGACTACGCCAGAGGAAGTGTGGGCGTCCATTCGCCACCTGCAAGTGCGGGGGGCACCTGCCATCGGGATGTCGGCGGCCTACGGGCTGTATCTCGGCATTCGCAACAGCGCAGCCGCATCGGCAGCGGAATTTTGGAGCGAGCTGCAGGCAAAGGCCGAGTATTTGGGTACGTCCCGCCCGACAGCGGTCAACCTGTTCTGGGCGCTCGACCGGATCAAGGCGCGCGTGCAGGCGGAAGGGGACAAATCCGTTGCCGAATTGAAGGCAGCCGTGCTCGATGAAGCATTGGCGATCCAGCGGGAAGACGCAGAAGTGTGCCGGAAGATCGGGGAGCATCTGCTGACGCTGCTGCATGACGGCATGGGCGTGCTCACCCACTGCAATCCGGGGGCGTTGGCTACTGCGGCATACGGCACGGCGACGGCACCGTTTTACCTCGCCAAGGAGCGCGGCTGGAACCTGAAGGTGTACGCAGACGAGACGCGTCCGGTGCTCCAGGGTGCACGTCTCACCGCCTATGAACTGCAACAGGCCGGGATTGACGTCACGCTGATCTGCGACAACATGGCGGCGATGGTCATGTCGCAGGGCAAGGTGCAGGCAGTGATCGTCGGCACCGACCGCGTGGCGGCGAACGGCGATGTGGCGAACAAGATCGGCACGTACGGCGTGGCTGTACTGGCCAAGGCGCACGGCATCCCGTTCTACGTGGCAGCGCCGCTCTCCTCCGTGGACCTGGAGACCGCGACCGGTGCCGACATTCCGATCGAGGAGCGGCCGGCAGAGGAAATTACGCATGGCCTGGGCAAACAGGTAGCGCCGGACGGCATCAAGGTGTACAACCCGGCGTTCGATGTGACCCCGGCGGAGTACATCACGGCGATCGTGACGGAGACCGGCATTTTCAAGCCGGAGGACATCCGCAGCAGCAAGCGATAGCCTGCAAAGTGACCTGCTTCGCGTCTGGGGGCAGGTTTTTTTACAAAGGAGAGACGCGCCCCTTTGGAACCAGCTATGATGGACATGTGTGGGATGTGGCACAGTAAACGGGAAAAGGGGCGAAAGTACATGGCAGGACAGACCAGGAAACCGATCAGCGTCCGCGGCGAGTGGCAGGGAAAGCACCAATTTACAGCGGAAGGCCCGAGCGGCTATCCGGTGCGGATGGATTCCGGCGTCGACCTGGGCGGGGAAGGTGCGGGCAACAGCCCGTTGGAGCTCTTGCTCGTCGGCCTGGTCGGCTGCATGGGGATCGGCGTGACCAGGCTGCTGGAAAAAATGAGGCAGTCGCCGGAAGCAATCGAAATCACGGCAGACGGCATCCGGGGCGAAGAAGCTCCCCATGCCATTTCCGAAATTCACCTCACGTTTCACGTCCGGGGAGAGGTCGCTTCGTCCCGGCTCTGGCAGGCGGTAAAGCTGGAGGCCGAGAAGTATTGCCCGGTGGCGGCATCGCTCAAGGCGGCGATCGTGCCGCACGTCGTTCTGAACGGCAGCGAGATTCCCGAGCCGCAAGGAAACGCCGAACGGGTGTGACCACCAAACAGGCAGGCGCAAAGCTGACGACTGTGTCAGCTTGTTCTTTTTTCCCGGGTCTGATGTTGGACCCCACGACGCCCTTGCCAATGGCAGGGACCCTGTTTCATAATCGAGCGTAAGAGAATTTTTTCCAGTTTTCGGCAAACGATCAGGGAGGATCTGGGGGAGGGAGAACCAATGAGGCGCATACAGATGACGGAACATTCGCTGCTCAAGCAACTGGAGCCGGCCGATGCCAAAGAAATGTTCTGGCTCACCGATACGAACCGCTCCTATTTACGGCAATGGCTGCCCTGGCTGGACTATACGAAACGGGTGGAGGACACAGAGCAGTTCATTCGCATGACGATGAATCAGTACAGCAACAACCAGGGAATCCATTACGGGATCTGGTACAAAGGGCGCCTGGCAGGAACCATCGGCGTGCACAATATCGACTGGATCAACAAGAAGACTGCCATCGGCTACTGGCTGGGGGCGCAGTTCCAGGGCAAGGGACTGATGACGAACGCGGTATCCGCCTATATGGACCACCTGATTTTCACCTCCTGGGGGCTGGAAAAGGTCACGATTCAGGCCGCCACCGAAAATTACAGGAGCCGGGCGATACCGGAGCGTCTCGGGTTCCATCTGGAAGGGGTCCTGCGGAGAAACGAGTTTCTGTACGACCACTTCGTCGATCATGCGGTTTACAGCCTGCTGCGCTCCGAGTGGGAGGAAATCCACAGGCGGAAAAAAATGCTGGATTGACAAGGAAAATTCAGTAAATTACGATAGAGGAAGCGAAAAAAGGGGTTGCGCACATGCAGCCCCTTTTTTATACGCCAGGTACAGCGAGATGAGGTGAATGCGCGATGGAAACGTTACGGCAATTATCCTGGTTTTTCAAAGAGCGCTGGAAGCGATATGTGATCGGCATCTGTACGCTGTTTGTGATAGACACCCTCATGCTCATGCCCCCGCGCCTGATCGGCGGCACTGTCGACGCGATTCGCAACCGCACGCTCACGCCGGCGGATTTGACGCGGACCGTCCTGATCCTGCTGATGCTCGGGCTGCTTTTGTACGGCCTGCGGTTTCTGTGGCGGTACCTGTTGAACGGGGGAGCGCTGATTTTGGAGAAGACGCTGCGGGAGCGGCTGTTTGCCCATTTGACCCGCATGACGCCTTCCTTTTACAACCGCAAGCGCAGCGGCGATCTGATGGCGGTCGCCACCAACGACATCCCGAACATCGAGCAGACGGCGAGCATGGGAGTGCTGACGCTGGTGGATTCACTGTTCATGACGCTTTTGACGTTCATTGTCATGCTGACGGCTATCGACTGGAGGCTGACAATTGCCGCGTTGATTCCGATGCCGTTTTTGGCGTGGTCGACGGCGTATTACGGAAAGCTTTTGCACGAGCGCTTTTATTTGGCCCAGGAGGCGTTTGGCGAGATGAACGACCACGTGCAGCAGTCGGTCTCCGGCGTGCGCGTGCTGCGTGCCTTTGTCCAGGAAAAAGCGGATGTGGAGGCGTTTCGCCGCGTGAGCGAGAAGACGCTGGAGCGCAATGTGAGCGTCACCCGGATCGATGCCTTGTTCGAGCCGACGATTGCCATTATTATCGGGTTCAGCTTTTTGATCGGGCTCGGCTACGGGACGTATCTCGTCTTTACGAGCGCCATTTCCTTGGGGGATCTGGTCGCCTTTAACATGTATCTGGGACTGTTGATTTGGCCCATGTTCGCGTTCGGCTGGCTCATCAACGTCCTGCAGCGAGGCGGCGCTTCGCACAAGCGGCTGGCGGAGCTGCTGAGGGAGGAGCCGGATGTGCAGGAGCAAGAAATGCCTGTCGCGTCCGCCATCGCCAGTACAGTAGAAGCGCGTCATTTTTCGTTCACGTATCCGGGGGCGGAGAAGCCTGCCCTTTGCGATGTGACGTTTACGCTGGGAGAAGGCGAGACGCTCGGCATCGTCGGACGCACGGGCAGCGGCAAGTCGACGCTGTGCCGCACCTTGCTGCACCAGTATCCGGTGGACGAAGGCTCGCTCTTCGTCGGCGGCGTGCCGATCGAATCGCTGTCGCTGTCTGCTCTGCGTGAGAAGATCGGCTATGTTCCCCAGGAGCATTTGCTCTTTTCCCGCAGCATTGCCGAAAATGTGGCCTTCGGCAAGCCGGACGCGGCGGAGCAGGAAGTGCTGCGCGCGCTGGAGCTGGCGGAAATGGGCAGCGATCTTCTGCAGTTTCGGGATGGCATCCGGACGATGGTGGGGGAAAAGGGCGTCACCCTCTCCGGCGGTCAGAAGCAGCGCATTTCCATCGCCCGCGCCTTGCTGCTGAACGCCGATATTTTGATTTTGGACGATTCCTTGTCGGCTGTAGATGCCCGCACGGAGGAGAGCATTCTGCGCCATTTGCGTAAGGAGCGGGCGGGCAAAACGACCATTATTACGGCGCATCGGCTGTCTGCGGTGCAGCATGCCCAGCTGATTCTCGTCCTCGATGAAGGGCGGATCGTGGAGCGGGGAACACACGACGAACTGATGCAGCGAAACGGCTGGTACGCCGAGCAGTTCAGGCGCCAGCAGATGGAGCAGGATGTCGTCGGGTAGACAGGAGGTCAAGTCATGAGCGGACAAAAAGCAGGAAGGCGGCTGGTCGATTTCGCGAAGCCGTTCCGAAAACAGATACTGGGGGCGCTCCTGCTGCTGCTGCTCGGCACCAGTGCGGAGCTGGCTGGCCCCTTTCTGGCGAAGGTGATGATCGATAGCCACATCCTCGCCATCCAGAAGCCGTGGTACGAATTTGCGAAGCAGCCGCAAGCAGCCGAAGCCGTGCAGGTGGACGGGAAGTTCTACGTACGTCAGGATGCGCTGGAAGCGGCGGGGTTGTCGGCTGATCCCGGGAGCCAGGTAAGCATTTTGGCGGAAGGAGTGACGTACTACCTCGTGCACGGAGAGGTAGACCAGAGCGAAGAGAAGCGGATTACGCCGCTGCCTGCGGAAAGCGGCCGTGAGCGCGTGCAAGTGGTCACGGGTGATGCAGCGGCGGGTGCGGCACATACGGGCATTCGCCTGACCGCCGATGAAGTCAAGGCGTTGTACCAAAGCGAAGTGCTGCCGATCATCTGGCTGTCTTTCGGATACGGCGCCCTGATCCTGCTGTCGGCGGGCTTCAACTACGTGCAGATTTTGTGGCTGCAGACGATTGCCCAGCGGATCATTCAGCAGATGCGGATGAAGCTGTTTGTGCATTTGCAAAGGCTGCCCGTCTCCTTTTTCGACAAGACGCCGGTCGGCTCGCTCGTCTCCCGCGTCAGCAACGATACGGAGGCGATCCGCGAACTGTATGTCAGCGTGCTGGCGACCTTTGTGCAGAACGGCATTTATTTGCTCGGCATCCTCGTCGCGCTGTACATTTTGCAGCCCGAGCTGGCGCTGATCTGCTTTTTGACGGTGCCGGTGCTGGCAGTGCTCGTGGTCGTGTACCACAAATACAGCTCCCGGTACTACGCGCTCATTCGCTCCTGCTTGAGCGACATGAACGCCACCATCAACGAAATGATCCAGAATATGGCGATCGTTCAGGCGTTTCGCCGCGAGACAGGCGTGCAGCGCGAGTTCGCCCAGGTAAACGAGAAGTATTTCAAAGTCAAA
Source organism: Brevibacillus sp. GCM10020057 (assembly GCF_042683565.1). Classification (NCBI taxonomy): domain Bacteria; kingdom Bacillati; phylum Bacillota; class Bacilli; order Caryophanales; family Paenibacillaceae; genus Brevibacillus; species Brevibacillus sp. GCM10020057. The sequence continues at coordinate 109,024 of NZ_JBHUJW010000034.1, read as the reverse complement.
CTGAAAGAAAACAACATCGAGGCGCTCCTGCTGCGCCCGGCGGTGGATTTGGTCTGGAAAGTGGCCTTGACCTTGATCGTCTGGTACTTCGGTTCGTCCTCTTTTCATGGCGCGATTTCCTTTGGGGCGCTGTTCGCTTTCGTGGACTATATGGGGCGTTTCTTCGAGCCGATCAACATGATCATGAACCGGCTGTCCCAACTGCAGCAGGCGACCATTTCGGCGGGGCGTGTTTTCGCGATCCTCGATACGGAGCCGGAGGAGCAAACGGGTACGCCGGAAAAGCCCATCGAGCGGCCGCAGGGGGAAGTCGTCTTCGAGAACGTCTCTTTTGCCTATACGGGTGACGAATACGTCCTGAAAAACGTCTCGTTCACGGCGAAGCCCGGCCAGACGATCGCGTTGGTCGGTCATACGGGTTCGGGCAAAAGCTCCCTGATGAACCTGCTGCTCGGATTTTATCCGGTGACAAAAGGAAAAATTTTGATCGACGGCAAAGACATGGGCAGCATCGACACCCAGGCACTGCGCCGTCATATCGGGCTCGTGCTGCAGGACCCGTTCCTGTTTACCGGCAGCATCGGCTTCAATATCCGGATGTACAATGAGGGCATCACGGATGAGGAAGTCCGGCGGGCGGCCGAAGCCGTGCGGGCCGACGAATTCATTCGCCAGCTTCCCGGCGGTTACGACGAGCCGGTTGTAGAGCGGGGGATGACCTTGTCTGCGGGACAGCGGCAGCTGATTTCGTTTGCCCGGGCGCTGGCGGCGAATCCGGCCATTCTCATTCTGGATGAGGCGACGGCGAGCATCGACAGCGAGACCGAGTCTGCCATTCAGGAAGCGCTGCACGTCCTGTCGCGCGGACGCACGACGTTCATCATCGCGCACCGGCTGTCGACGATCCAGCATGCCGACCAGATTCTGGTGCTCTCGCGCGGGGAAATTGTCGAGCGTGGCACGCATGAAGAACTGATGGAAGAGGATGGCTTGTACCAGAAAATGTACCGGCTCCAGCTTGGCAACGAATCCGTTACAATGAACGGATAGCCTGCTGGAACGAAACCAGTGAGAAATAAGGAAGAAAGGAGATCAACACCGATGGCTTCATCGCGCTTTACCTTTTGGGTGTTGATTTTGGTAGTAGCGATCGCAGGACTTAGCCAGGGATTGAGCATCCCGCTGCTTGCGGTCTTGTTGGAAAAACAGGGAGTTTCTTCGCTGATGAACGGAGTAAATGCAGCGGCATTGTACATCGGTATGGTGCTGATCAATCCGTTCCTGGAAATTCCTTTGAGAAGGCTCGGCTACCGGACGACGATCATCTGCGGACTCTTTCTTGTGACACTCGCGACTGCGCTGATCCCCATGTTTTCGCACCTCGCTGTATGGTTCGCACTACGCTTCCTCATGGGGGTAGGCGACACGGCGCTGCACTACTCCAGCCAGATGTGGCTGACGAAAATTTCTGCGCCGGAAAACCGCGGTCGTGACCTGTCCATATACGGACTTGCTTACGGCGTAGGCTTCAGTGCGGGGCCGCTTGGTCTCAACCTGCTGCCGCTCGGCTTGTGGGTCCCGTTTGGCGTGCTGCTCTTTTTGTACGCCGTGGCATTTCTCCTGCTCGGTCAGATAAAAAACGAGTATCCGGACGCCATTGCCGCGTCGGAAAAGAAGCAAAACAAGTACGCCGTCGTGCTCCGTTACGGCTGGCTGGCCCTGATTCCGTCCTTTTTGTACGGGTATATGGAGACATCGCTGAACGGCAGTTTTCCGGTCTACGCCATGCGCTCCGGAATATCGCTGGAATGGGTGTCGGTCATTTTGCCGTCGTTCGTCGTCGGGAGCATCATTTTGCAAATGCCGCTGGGGACGCTGAGTGACCGGCTGGGGCGCAAGCGGGTGATGACTGCCTGCGCTCTCATCGGGGGTGCCGCGTTTTTCCTCTTTCCGCTGTCCGGCGAAAACGTCTGGCTGATGATGCTGCTGCTCGCCATCGCCGGGGCGGCTGTAGGCTCGTTTTATTCGCTGGGCCTTGCGTTTGCGGCAGACGTGCTCCCCGCTTCCATGGTGCCGACCGCAGGCATTATCGCGGGGATCAATTTCGGCGTGGCCAGCATTCTCGCGCCAAGTCTGAACGGCGTATTGATGGACGTGTGGGAGCCGTGGACGATTTTTTGGCTGATGGGGGCCTTCCTGCTCGTCTTTGCCGCTGCCTGCCTGGCTTCGCGGCGCGGCACGCCGCATGAGCAGCCTGTTGCGGCAAGACACAACACTTGAACGGCGCTGAGTGTGAACGACGCTGCGTCCGCATACCACGAATACAGCCGTGACCGTTGCTTATTCCGGAAGGCGACTTCCCTCATGCAGGGAGGGCGCCTTTTTGCGCTCCTAAAAAATGTTGCCGAAAAATGGGGAAAAGAATAAACGGGCGCAGGGGTGGGAAGCGTATGAATAAAGAGGCAGAAGTTTGGAAGGGGTTGACCCGATGCTTACTCCGTCCGTTTTCAAGCGGGGTATCGTGTGGATTCTGTTTTTCGTCATCAGTCTGGTGATTATCCCGTTCTTTTCCGATGACAGCCCGACACCGCCGCCTGCTCCAGCTGCGACCGAAGCAACCGCGCAATAGACCGTACGCGAAAATCCTCCTGTGCCGACAGTTGCCGCAGGAGGGTTTTTCTTTGCGCAGTTTCGCCTGATTGCATCTACGCCCGGCGTTCGCGAATGACGTACGTTTTGGCGAGCAGATCGTGCCAGCCTTGCTTGCGTGCATTCCAGCCCGCCCACATGTACCCGAGAAGAAAAGGCAGGGAGGACAGAAACTTGCCGATGAATTCGCGCAGAAAGACTTGTCCGAAAGTCAGATTGCCACGCGACTGGCGGGCGTTGACCACGCGGATGCCCACGATGGTTTTGCCCAGCGTCTTCCCGGTCCACCACGTCAACAAAATGATGTACAGCAGGTCAAAGATGATTTCCAGCAGGTCGACGACGGAAAAGACGGCATCCATGGTTCCCCACGCCCGCCGCAGCGGGTTGAAGACCAGCATGCTGACTCCGACGAGAAAGAGCGAGTCCAGCAGTGTCGCCGCCACGCGAATCCAGAAGCCGGCGTAGCGGACGAAAGAGGCGTCTTGCGCGAAGCGGGCTGATTCCTGGGAAGAAGGGGAAAAGGTATGGTCGGTCATAAGGCACCTCCTGTCATGGCATGAACTGGTACAGCAGCTGCGGAGAGCTTTGCCGCTCCAGTACGCGATTGAGTCCCAGCGGATCGGGATTCGCCCAGTGCTGCTTCAAAGTAAACAGCATCTTGCTTAGAGATAGCTGGTCTGTGTAGCGGACGACGGTGGCTTCAGACAGCCCGGTGAGGGTGAGGGCATGGCGGGTCGCCTCCTCCAGGTCACCGAATTGGTCGATCAGACCGAGCCGTTTCGCCTGCTCGCCGGAATACACACGGCCATCAGCGATTTCCAGCACCCGCTGGCGAGACAGATTGCGGCCGTCCACGATCACATCGACGAACTTGTTGTAGCTCTCGTTGACGAGCGTCTGAAAGATTTGCCGCTCCGGCTCAGTCAGAGGGCGCGCAGGGCTGCCAATGTCCTTGAACCGCCCGCTTTTGATCGAAAATTGATGCACGCCTAGTTTGTTTGCCGCATCGCTGTAGTTGACCAGATTGAAGATGACGCCGAGACTGCCGGTCAGCGTATTGGGATTGGCGAAAATGACGTCTCCCGCAGTCGCCAGATAGTAGCCGCCGGAAGCTGCCGTCGAGCCCATGCTGACGACGATCGGGATGTGGCGCACCTGTTTCAGGCGTAGCAGGCGGGAGTGCAGCTCATCAGTCGCCACGACCTCGCCGCCCGGGCTGTTGATCCGCAGCACCAGTGCCTTGACGCTCTCATCCTCTTCCACACGGCGCAGCTGCTCCGCGAGCAGCTCGCTCATGGAAGGCATCCCTGTGGCATTCGGCTCTCCGGAGATGACGCCGTTGACGAAAAGCTGGACGATCTTGCCCGAACCGTAGCCGGAGACGACGGTTTCCTCCCAGGAAAAAGCGGGACTTTCCGCCAGCTCGTCGTAGCGTGCCGAGAGCAGCTCTACAGCGAGCCCTGCTCCGAACACCACGAGGACGACGATCAAGGCAATCCATTTATGACGTTGCATGAGAACCACCTCGCTCCTTAGCATGAGCCAGGAGTGCCGGAGTTACGCATCGCGCAGAGGTTGGAAAAAAAGGGATTGACGAAATCAACGGACGAAATTAGAATAATTATAAATTTATTTCCTCTGCGCAAAAAAATTCACCAAGGTAAAGATAGGAATAATCATTATCAATTAGGATGCTGTTGCCCTCGGGCAGCAGCTTCCACTGTTTTTACGGAGGAAATAAATCTGATTCTCTTTCTCAACAAGCGTGCTGGATTGTCAAAAATGCCGATAGAAAAGGGGATGGAACGTATGTGGCAAAAAGCGGCAATGATCGTTTCGGGAGCAGGGTTGCTTTGCAGTTGGCTGTACGGGGAGATTGGAGGGGTGGATGCCGCATGGCTGGCGGTATTGCTGTGCGGAGTGCCGATCGCGTGGACGGCCGTGAAGGAGCTGTTCGCCGAGCGGATCATCAACAGCGACTTGCTGGTGACGATCGCCATTATCGCGGCGGTCTTCGTCGGAGAAATTTTTGCAGCCGGGGAAGTGGCACTCATCATGATGCTCGGCATGTGGCTGGAGCAGCGGACGGTAGCCAAGGCGGCTTCCGCGCTGGAGGATATGGTACAGATGGTGCCGCAGACAGCACGGGTCAAACGGCAGGGGGATTGGGTGGAAGTCGCCCTGGAGCAGGTCGCTTGTGGCGATGTCATCCTGGTGAAGCCGGGCGAGAAGGTGCCTGTGGACGGAATCGTGGAAAGCGGGCAGGCGGCTGTCAACCAGGCGGCGCTTACCGGGGAATCGCTGCCGGTGGAAAAACGCGCGGGTGACGAAGTGTTTATGGGCACGCTCAATACGAACGGCTCGATCGAGGTTGTGGCCGAGCGCGTAGGCGAGGAGACGACGTTTGCCAAAGTGACGAGACTCGTGGCGGAAGCGATGGAGCGCAAGGCCCCGGTACAGCGCCTGCTGGACAAATGGGCGGCGTGGATCGTTCCGAGCAGTCTCACCTTGGCCGTGCTGATGTATTTGTTTACCGGCGACCTCGTGCGTGCCGTGACCATTCTCATCGTCTTTTGCCCTTGTGCGCTCGTCCTCGCTACACCGACCGCGATCATGGCGGGGATCGGCAGCGCCGCCAAGCACGGCATTTTGATAAAAAGCGGTGTGGCGCTGGAGCAGATTGGGCTGGTCAACGCGCTGCTGTTCGACAAGACTGGTACGCTCACGGAAGGCAAGCTGCAAGTGACCGGCGTCGCTCGTCTGCACAGCTGGAAGCAGGAAGAAGTGCTGCGCCTGGCTGCGGCCCTGGAGCGCCATTCGGAGCATCCGCTGGCGCAGGCGATCGTCGCGGCGAGCGAGCGGCAGCGCCTCGAACTGCCACAGGTAGAGTCGTTCCTGGTCCATCCGGGCAACGGTGTCTCGGGAAGGGTGGCAGGACGGGAAGTGCTCGTCGGCAACCGCCGCTTTTTCGCTGACATGGGCGTCTCCACCAAGGAGCTGCATCAGCTGCAGGAAGAACAGGAAAAGGCAGGGCAGACCGCGGTATTCGTAGCGAGTGAAGGACAACTGATCGGCATGGTGTCGCTGGCAGACCGCGTGCGGATGGAGTCGCGCGAGACAGTCGGGCGGCTGCGCCTGTACGGTGTGGGAGAGATCGCGATGCTGACGGGAGACAACAAAGGGGCAGCAGGAACGATTGCCCGCCAGGCCGGCGTGACCACGGTCTTTGCGGAACAGTTCCCGGAAGCCAAATACCAGCGCGTGGAAGAGTATCGGGCGCGCGGTCTGGTCGTCGGGATGGTCGGAGACGGCATCAATGATGCGCCTGCTCTCACCTCTGCTCATGTAGGCATCGCCATGGGGGCAGGCGGTACCCAGATCGCTGCCGAAGCGGCGGACATCGTCATCATGACCGATGACATTTCCAAAGTGGCAGATGCGGTGAAACTGGGCCGCAAAGCGCTCCAGGTCATTCGGGAGAACTTGATTGTATCCAGCGTCATCAACGCGGCTGCCATCCTTCTCGCGATGGCGGGCATCTTAGGTCCGGTCGGCGGGGCTTTTGTGCACAATGCGACTTCGGTGCTGGTGGTGCTCAATTCCGCGCGGCTGATCCACTATTTGTCGCGTGGCGACCGGGCGAAGAGGATGACGCCGCCGACGATTTCGGCCTGCGATTCCTGTACGTGCAGCAAAGGCGTTTGCGATCTCGGGGCATCCAAAGGTTGAACCGGGGAATGGAAAGTCGATCAAAACAACAGCCGGGGCGATTACGAGCACAGCCCCGGCTTTTTGCTGGAATCCTCGTCTAAAGTTCATGCAATCTTTCAACTATTCATGTAAACTATAAACACAGATGAAACAGTATAGAAGGAAACAGGGGGCGCAAACATGATTATTCAAGTGACGGATCTGAAAAAAAACTACGGGCAGCTGCAGGTGTTAAAAGGCATTACGACACAGGTGGCCGAGCGGGAAGTGGTCTGTGTCATCGGGCCATCGGGCTCGGGAAAAAGCACCTTTTTGCGCTGTCTCAATCAGCTGGAAGAAATGACGAGCGGACGCATCGTCATCAACGGGCACGATTTGTCCAACCCGAAAGTCGATATTAATAAAGTGCGGGAAGACGTAGGCATGGTCTTCCAGCGCTTTAATCTGTTTCCGCACAAAACGGTGCTGGAAAACGTGATGCTGGCTCCCGTGAAGGTGCGCAAAATTTCCCCGGAGCAGGCGCGGAGCCGTGGTCTCGAGCTGTTAAAAAAGGTAGGTCTGCAGGACAAGGCGGATGTCTATCCGGATCGTCTGTCCGGCGGGCAAATGCAACGGGTGGCGATTGCCCGTGCGCTGGCGATGAATCCGAAAGTCATGCTGTTTGACGAGCCGACTTCTGCGCTGGACCCGGAACTGGTAGGGGAGGTGCTGGCCGTCATGAAGGACCTCGCCAAGGAAGGGATGACGATGATCGTCGTAACGCATGAGATGGGATTTGCCCGTGAGGTGGGAGATCGCGTCATTTTCATGGACCAAGGGGTCATTGTGGCCGACGGAAAGCCGGAGGAAATCTTTGAAGGCACGCAAAACGAACGGCTGCGCGCATTTTTGGGGAAAGTGCAGATGAAATGATCGCTCCTTTGATTTTGGGCAGCCGGAGAGCGAGGCAAAAGACCGGAGCCGTATCGGTGAACTAGCAGCAAACAGTGAAAGCAGATCGACGCCAAAAAAGCACCAGGCGCTTTGGCAGCGGGACTGGCCCTTGTTCGCAGGGCATGGAGCAGTCCCGGCAACGTCAGCGCCGGTGCTTTTTCGCTCACTTCGCCGCGTCCAGCAGCTGGCTGACCGTGACGAAGCGGTAGCCTTGGGAGCGCAAATCCGTAATCAGCTCCTGCAGGGCGGCGACGGTCTGCCGTTGATTTAGTCCGCCGTCGTGAAACAGGATAATATCTCCGGGAGCGACGCTTTTCTTCACGCTTCTGGCGATGACAGAAGCGGTGCGGGCGAGCGACCAGTCTCTCGGGTCGACCGACCAGTGGATGATATCGTAGCCGCACGACTGCACGGCATTCATGACATCGTGCGTCATGACGCCGCCAGGAGGACGGTAATACTGGGCGAGGACACCGGTCGTCTTCAGGATCGAACGCTCGCCTCGCTTGATGTCTTCGTACACTTCATGCTCGGTCAGTTTGCTCAGGTCCCCGTGATGGTAGCCGTGATTGCCGATCTCGTGGCCGGCCTTGTAAATCCATTGCATCACGCGGGGATGCTTGTCCACCTGGGAGCCAAGCACAAAAAAGGTGGCGAGTACCTGGTTTCGATGCAGCACCTCTAATATTTTCGGGGTATAGATCGCATCGGGGCCGTCATCGAACGTAAGCGCTACGACTTTTTTCTGCGTGTCTATCCGGTGGATCGGTTCGTAGGACGGTGTCGGTGAATTCGCCCGCGCAGGCAAAACGCTCCAGCCGAGAAGGCAGGCGATGAGACAGACGTATAACGCACTGCGGCGCATGACGCTCGCCTCCTTCGTTGTCGTCTGTCATTAAGGTTCGCTCCCCGTGGGGAAAACATGCTGCCAAAAGAAAACAGCTGGTCAGCAAAACAAATCTGATATGGTAGAATAAATGAACCGTACATAGGAGAGGAGAGAATCAGGTGGAACTCCGCGGTATTTTACATGGACTTGTGCACGAGTACCACGGGAAAGACAAGCCCGTCGACTATTACTTGCACATCGGCGAGGAGCGCATGCCGCTGAACGAGTGGCTGGGCGGGCAATTGACGATAGCGTTTTTGGGGGGAAAAAACTGCATCGCCTGCGGGCGCAAAACGAACAAGACGTTTAACAGCGGGTACTGCTACCCCTGTTTTACCAAGCTGCCGGAAAATGACCTGTGCATCGTCAAGCCGCACGAATGTCATTTTGACCAGGGAACCTGCCGGGACGAGAGCTTCGGCGAAACGCACTGCATGATTCCCCACTATGTCTACCTGGCCGTTTCCAGTGATATGAAGGTAGGGCTGACGCGCAAGCACAACCAGCTCAAACGCTGGGTGGACCAAGGGGCGATCCGGGCCATTCCGATTGCAGAAGTGCCGACGCGGCGCATGGCAGGCCAGCTGGAATTTCACTTGAGCCAGTATTTGCCGGACAAGACCAACTGGCGCAAAATGCTCAAGGGCGACGTCCGGGAGATCGACTTGCTCGCCATGCGTGACGAGGTGTACAGCCATTTTCCGGAAGAGTTCAAGCCGTTCCAGTACCGGGAGGATGAGTGGGTCGAGATTACGTATCCGTTGCTGGAGACTTTGGACAAGATCAATTCCAGGACGCTGGACAAGGAAGAAAAGCTGGGCGGGCGTCTGATCGGGGCCAAGGCGCAATATTTGATCTTCGACAACGGCGTGTTCCATGCCCGCAAGCACGCCGGCTACCAGGTGCAGATTACAGCAACTCCCTCCGCATAAAGCGGTGAAAACTCCTCACACTGAAACAAACAGGCGAATGAGGAGAGATGGCCAGTGAAGGATGAGCATATTGAATATACGGAGCCTCTGACCGGGACGCTGGCTGAAGCGGCGGGAGAGGCGGCGCAAAGCTGCAGCCAGTTGGGAGTGCCTTTTTCGCCGCTTGAACAAACGTGGCAGGTCAATCCTCCAGCGAACAAGGCAGAAGAGGCGCAGGATTTGTAGGCCGCAAGAGCAGCGAAAATGATCACTCAGAAACGGCAGCCGGAGATGACAGAAGGCTGTCGTTTTTTGCATTCTTTTATAGTAAGAATGACAGGGATAGAAAGAACGGAATGGAACAACGGTGTAGAGATAACGAAGGGTGTGGAGGGCGAATGAACGAATTCATTTATGCAAACGGCTATTCAGCGGAAGGGGACAAGCGGGAGGCGCTGTACCCGCTGTTTGAGAAGGTGTTTGGCATTCCGGCTGACGATCTGCGCGACTTTTATTCCCGAGGGTTTTGGGACCCGACGTATTGGCCGTATACGTGGTTTGACGGCACTCGGGCCGTGGCGAATGCTTCCCGCTTCACACTCGAGCTGCAGTGCGCCGGGCAAAGGGTTCAGGCGGCTGGCATCCAGTCAGTGATGACACACCCCGACTACCGCAAGAGGGGACTGATGCGCAGGCTGTGCGAGCGCATGCTGGCGGATGCAGATCGGCAGTTTTCCACCGCCTGGCTGTTCACGGAGACGCCGGAGCTGTACATACCGTTCGGATTTCGGACGGTCCCGCAGTATTCCTTTGCGGCCGATTGGATACACCCCGGCAATCCGCACGGGTGGCTTCGTCGAATCGATTTTTCGGCAGAGCAGGACGTGCAGCTGATCCGGAAATGCTTCGCCGGACAGGAGCCTCTTTCGCAGACATTTGCTCCCGTCGGCTACGAGTCGTCCTTCTTTCTGCACATGTACAGTCCTTCTTTTCAGCAGAACGTCTATTATTCCGAGCGGCTGGATGCGATTCTCGTATTTGCGGTAGAAGAGCAGACGCTGCATCTGTACGACATCATCGGCAAGCGGCTGCCGTCTTGGGCGAAGCTGTGCGAGGAAATCCGGGAGCCTTTTGCGCGGGCGGTGCTGCACTTTTGCCCTGACCAGTTTGCAGAACTGTCTTTTACTCCGCTCCCATATGAGGGGACGGGCAAGCTGATGGTACGCGGGCTTTTGGGGCAGGAGCTGGAGCAGGGTATGCTGCGGATGCCGATGACGGCGGCATTTTAATCGGACGGACAGGGTGCGCAGAGGACGAGCGCAATGGTATGCTTACGGTAAGGAAAAAACAAGCAAGCAGCAAACTACATAACCGAGGTGACCTTCGCAATGACGATCAAGGCCTATTTGTACAACAAATGCGACACGTGCCGCAAAGCGAAAAAGTGGCTTGTGGAGGAAGGAGTGCCATTCGAGGAAATCCCGATTGTCGACACTCCGCCGTCCAGAGAGGAGCTGCGCCGCATCTGGCAGGCGAGCGGGCTCGATCTGCGCAAGTTTTTCAACGTCAGCGGCGTGCAGTACCGGGAGCTCGGGCTAAAGGACAAGCTGCCCGGCATGACTGACGAAGAAATGCTCGACCTGCTGGCATCCAACGGCAAGCTGATCAAGCGTCCTCTCATCACGGATGAGGCGAAGGTGACGCTCGGCTTCAAGGCAGACGAGCTGCAAAAAGCGTGGGGAGGTCAATAGCATGCGTCAGCCATCCAAACGACTGGAGCATCTGTCGGCCGCGATTTTTTCGGAGATGGCCTCGCGCAAACGCGAAGCGGCAAAAACGAGGAAAGTCTACGATCTGTCCATCGGCAGCCCGGATCAGGCGCCCGATCCGCACCTGCTGGAGACGCTCGTGAACGCGGTCCGGCAGCCGGGGGCGTTTGGCTATGCCTTGAGCGAAGGAACGGCGGCTTTTCGCGAAGAAGTCGCCCGCTGGTATCAGTTCCGCTTTGGTGTGGAGCTTGCCCCTGACACAGAGGTTCATTCCTTGATGGGCTCGCAGGATGGCCTGGCGCACTTTGCACTCGCGTGGACGGACCCGGGAGATACGGTGCTGGTGCCCGATCCCGGCTATCCGATCTACGCCGGCAGCGTGCATCTTGCCGGGGCTGTTCCGTATTTCATGCCGCTGCGCCAGGAAAACGGCTTTCTCCCCGATCTGTCGGCGATCCCCGATGATGTGGCCGATCGGGCGAAGTTCATGATCCTGAACTACCCGAACAACCCGGTCTCCGCTGTCGCGACGCTCGACTTTTTCGAGCAGGTGGTCGCGTTCGCCAAACGCCACGACATCATTGTGGTGCATGACCTGGCGTACTCGGAGATGGCTTTTGACGGCTACAAGCCGCCGAGCTTCCTGCAGGCGGCCGGGGCGAAGGAAGTAGGGATCGAATTCAACTCCTTTTCCAAAAGCTTCAACATGGCGGGCTGCCGGATTGCCTATGTGGTAGGGAATGCGGAAATCATTCGACCGCTTGCCGTCGTGAAGTCCAACGTCGATTACGGCGTCTTTTTGCCCGTCCAGCAAATGGCTGTCGAGGCACTGCGGGCTGACCGGCTTTCTGGCGGCTCGCAGGCTGTGGGGCCGATCTACCAGGAGCGGCGCGATGTTTTGCTCTCTGCCCTCGCCGAAGCAGGTTGGGAGATCGAGCCGCCGAAAGCGACCATGTTCGTCTGGGCCAAAGTGCCGCAGGGCTGGACATCCCGCGAATTTGCCTTTGCCCTGCTGGATGAGGCAGGCGTGGTCGTCATCCCCGGCAGCGCGTTCGGAGCCGAAGGGGAAGGCTACGTCCGCATCGCCCTCGTACAGCCCCCCGACGTACTGAAGCAGGCCGCGCAGTCCATTGCCCAGTCCGGCATTCTCCGACGCAGGCAGGAGTATGTATAAATCAGGGGAGCCCTGGTCATTCTATCTTGTGTTGAATAGAGGAGCGCCTGTAATTGAAAAGGAATAACAGGTTGAAATTATTCCTATATTGTATTGACTATAAAGTAGAGAGTTGCTATCATTGTTTACGGAAGCAAGAACATATTCCTGAAGGAGGTTTCATATAATGGCTCAACGTCTCGTAGGAAACAAAGCTCCAGAATTCACACTGGAAACAGCTCTGGGCAACGGTAAAGACTTCGGTAAAGTATCCCTGTCCGACTATAGCGGAAAATGGTTGGTACTGTTCTTCTATCCACTCGACTTTACCTTCGTTTGCCCGACGGAAATCATCGCTTTGAGCGATGCTTACGAAGAATTCAAAGACCTGGATGCGGAAATTCTGGGTGTGTCCACTGACTCCATCCACTCCCACCGCGCGTGGATCAACACTCCTCGCGACCAAAACGGTCTGGGCGGCCTGAACTTCCCGCTGGCTGCAGACTTCAACAAAACAACTGCTCGCGACTACGGCGTGCTGGATGAAGAAGGCGGTCAAGCATACCGCGGTCTGTTCATCATCGATCCGGAAGGCGTCCTGAGATATCAAGTGGTCACCGACCTGAACATCGGACGTTCCACTGACGAGACTCTGCGCGTGCTGCAAGCTCTGCAATCCGGTGGTCTGTGCCCGGCTAACTGGCGTCCGGGACAAGCTCAACTGACTGCGAAGTAATTTTTGGCCACAGCTGAAAAGGAAAGGGTCTAACATGGTTAGGCCCTTTTTTATAATCTGAAACCAGGGGTGTTCGAGGATGCGTTTGCGCGAAGAATTGCCTGATTTTCCGGGGATTACCGAATGGGTGAACGGCAAGGTGACCAAAGCGGATCTGGCGGGAAGCCCGGTGCTGGTCCATTTCTGGTCCGTCAGCTGCTACATGTGCAAGGAGTCCATGCCAAGCCTGAACGAGTGGCGGGACAAATATGCGGCCAACGGATTGAAAGTTGTCGGTATTCACATGCCTCGTTCGGAAAAAGATATGGATATTGAAACCATCAAACAGACGATTGTCGAACACAACCTGACCCATCCTATCGCGATCGACAACGAGATGAAAACCGTTGATGCATTTCAAAATGAGTATGTGCCAGCCTTTTACTTGTTTGACGAGAACCTGCAGCTGCGTCATTTCCAGGCGGGAGAGAAGGGGCTGAACCTGGTGAAAAAACGCCTGTACAGAATTTTGGGGATCGAAGAGGAATCCTAGAATGTTCGTCAAATAAGTATGGGGTACGGAATGCACCTGATAGGAGGATACGAAAACGATGGAATTCCCGAAAGATCTACGTTACAGTGAAGAGCATGAGTGGGTACGTGTAGAAGGAGACAAGGCTTACGTCGGAATTACTGCTTTTGCTCAATCCGAGCTGGGTGACATCGTGTTTGTGGAACTGCCTGAAGTAGGCACGACGATCAAGCAAGATGAGCCGTTTGGCAGCGTGGAATCCGTAAAAACGGTTTCCGAGCTGTACGCCCCTGTATCCGGCAAAGTAGTAGAAGTAAACAAGGAACTGGAGGATGCACCAGAGCTGGTCAACTCCTCGCCTTATGAGAAAGCCTGGATGATCGTAGTCGAGATGGCGGACGCGGCTGAACTGGATAAGCTGCTGGATGCTGACAAATACGAAGCAATGGTAAAAGAATAGGAAAGCGGAAAGAAGCCGGGCGGCGCTGCAATCGCTCGGCTTTTTCTTTTTGCGCGGACGAAGCTTCAGGCAGGAAAGGGAAAATTTTCAAACTAGTCAGAAAGTGGTGGTCAATCCGTCGAAAATCAGGTACAATAGGGGAACCATTCCTTTCCCATCAATGGATTGGTATGATTTGCGGGTAGAGAGTTTTGTGGATCGTACGCTACAATGCTCATACAGACAAGAGTGTCGACCAAACGCAGGATTGTTTGGCGAAAGGGAGGGAGACTACATGAGTTATTGCTGCGGTGCCGGAATGGTAGGATCGGTAGGTTCTGTCCGTCATTATAAAACGCTGGTGCACAATGTCCCCATCATGTTTTGTCCTGTATGTGACAGAATCGAAGTCCATCCCGCTATTGAGGGAGAGTATGAAATTCTAGTAGAATATGCTCAGGGAGATCAGGCTCCGGAAGTGGATTTTGCTGATTTTGTGAGTGTTGACAATACATCCGAGTTGTTTGAGAATTGTACCATGACGGATGAAGCGGCCAGCTTCGCCGACGTCCTCAAGCAGCAGATTGATATTTCGCTGGATCTGCTCGGCGTCGCCAGGGAATTGCAGGACGAGGAATGGCGCGAGGCCTTGATGCTCCGTTTGAGAAGGTTGAGCGAGCGGCTGAAGCAGTACAACAAGAGAAAGCAAATGTCGCAGAAAAGCGCGTGACTGTAAGTTGACGTGGGAGGCAGTGTGCATGTTTCATTTGAAAGGCGTTCATCACATCGCAATGAACTGCAGCGATGTCGTGAAGGTAGCTCATTTTTTTAAAGACATTTTGGAAGTTCCCATCCCGGAAGAGAATATAGTGGAAGGAGCGCCTGTCTACTTTCAAATCGGCACATACACACGGATCGGTCTCCATCCATACGGCGGGGAGGAAGGCAAGGGAGGAGTGGGCCAGATTGATCACCTGGCTTTTTCCGTAACGAGCCGTGCGGAACTGGACTACCTGGTCGACAAGCTGGAAGCGGAAAACATTTGCTACCGCGGCCCCATCGCGCGTCCGACCAGCTTTAATCTCTATTTTGAGACGCCGGACGGCCACCATCTCGAAGTGCGGCTGGATAAGGACGAGTTTGACGAATAGAAAACGGATTGATGCGGAAAGGAGCTTCTGCTCGGATGGGCAGGAGTTTTTTTGTTTGTGTCGAGAAAAACAACTCCCTCCTGACAGAACACGACAGTGCCTCCTATCCCTCGTCAAAGGATTCGACCTGCCGATCCGCGAACCCAAACTACAGAAAAGGGGTGAGCGAGCGTGATCGGGATTGGCAGGTTGCTGGCAGAGGTGGCGGAGCGGTTGCAGAGAAGGCCGCACATAAGGTTTCTGACGGTCGGTTGGGAAAAGCGGGTCGGCATTGTCGCGGTGGATACGAAGCTGCGGTGGCAGCTGACGTTTTCGCAAGGGAGCGCTTCGTGGGGAGAGTGGCGGGAGGAGCAGTCCGCCGATTTGGTGCTGCACGGCCGCGAGAAGCTGATCCGCATGCTGCTTGCGGGCGACGAGCTGCAGTATTTGAGCGCCAAACAGCAGGTGCGGTTTTCCGGTACGGTGCGCGATCAACTGAAGCTGGATGCGATCTTGCGGCTGACCAGCAAGTGAGCGGAAGACTTTGTGGTATAATGGAAAGAAACGACAATCGAGGAGGAGCCTATGTCTGTAACCATTTCTTTGAAGCAGGCCGTGACCGCGCGCGAGGCATCTATTGCCGAAACATTCCGTCATTTGCATGAAAATCCGGAGATCAGCTGGAAGGAAGTAGAGACGACGTGCTATTTGGAGGAGCGGATGCGATCACTGGGACTTACGGTCACGACCTTTGACGATTGCACCGGCCTGGTGGCGGAATGGGGAGAAGGCAAGCCGGTGGTGGGCTTGCGCACCGACATCGACGCGCTGTGGCAAGAAGTGGACGGAGAGTGGCGGGCCAATCACTCTTGCGGACATGATGCCCACATGACGCTGGTCGTGGAAGCAGTGGAATCGCTGATCGCATCGGGCTACCAGCCTCCGGGCAAGGTGAAGATTTTGTTCCAGCCTGCGGAGGAGAAGGGGACAGGCGCTCTGAAGCTCATAGAAAAAGGCGTCGTGGACGACATCGATTTCCTGTACGGGGTTCATCTGCGGCCTGTTCAGGAGATGAAGGGCGGTCATGCCGGTCCGGCGATCTACAATGGCGCGGCCATGTTCATGTACGGAGAAATAACGGGAGTGTCTGCCCACGGCGCGCGGCCGCATCTTGGCATCAATGCCATCGAGGTAGCGAATGCGATCATTACGGGCATCAGTCAGATACATATCGACCCTACCGTTCCGGCGACCGTGAAAATGACCATGCTCCAGGCGGGCGGGGAAAGCTACAACATCATCCCGGACAAGGCGCGTTTCGCCCTCGACTTGCGGGCGCAGACGAATCAGGCGATGGATGAGCTGATTGCGCGGGTGCGCCGGGTGATCGAGGGAGCTGCCCTTTCTTTCGGAGCAACGATCGACGTCCAGGAAGGCTCCCGCATGGTAGCGGCGGAAGTCAACGAGGAGGCCAAACGGCTGATGGAGCAGGCAATCGTCGACGTGCTCGGCGAGGAAAATTTGCGCCCGGCTCCGGTCAGCCCGGGTGCCGAGGACTTCCATTTTTACACCGTGGAGCGTCCGCAGATCAAGGCCACGATGCTGGCGCTCGGCTGCGACCTGTCTCCTGGACTGCACCATCCGCACATGCGATTCGATCAGGGGGCGCTGGCCAACGGCGTGGAAATTTTGGCGCGCGTGGTCGTCAAAACTTTCGAGCATCTCGCATAGCGCAGGAAGCAGGCAAGCCTGGCACCGCATCTGGTGCCGGGTTTTTTATGCTTTGCCTGCCGGAAGAATGACCAAACGCTGGTGCTTGGCTCCCATATTCTATATACTGGAGGTCGACGCTTCCATCACACAGCATTTCAGTGTTTCGCTGCCTGTGCCAGCAATTTACTGCCACCGTGTACAAGCATGGGGGAAGGAAAGCGGATGGCTCGGGAAAACTACTCATAACCGTTATTCACACATTCTCCAAATGCGGTCCTAAAATTATGTAGCTTATTTCGGTAAATGTGATATACTAATTACAAATTGAACGACAAAATGAACGACAGAGAGAAAGTCGCAATAACGGATATACAATTGGGAAGGAGATCGTTCACACATGGAAACCAAAATCGTGCATCAGCTTGCTGACATTCTGGGAGCAGCAAAGGTCCATCACAACCTGCCTGTTGCGAAGCTCATCGAAATGGCAGTACAGCGTGGCGAGGGGATTTTGACCGACAAAGGGGCGCTCAATGCGCTGACAGGCAAGTTTACTGGCCGTTCGCCAAAAGACAAATTTGTGGTGGACGAAACTTCCGTACACGATAAAATCAACTGGGGTCCTGTCAACCAGCCGATCTCCACTGAACACTTCCTGCGCTTGCAGCAAGATGTGCTCGATTACCTGCAAGACAAAGAGCTGTTTGTGTTTGACGGCTTTGCCGGCGCGGACCCGACCTACCGTTTGCCGATCCGCGTCGTAAACGAATACGCTTGGCACAACCTGTTTGCCCGTCAGCTGTTCATCCGTCCGACAGAAGAGGAGCTCGCCAGCCACGAAGCACAGTTCACGGTCGTGTATGCGCCGACCTTCAAGGCGAACCCGGAAGTGCATGGCACCAACTCCGAGACGTTCATCGTGGTTAGCTTCGAGCACAAAACCGTGCTGATCGGCGGTACCGAATATGCCGGAGAAATGAAAAAATCGATCTTCAGCGTCATGAACTTCCTGCTGCCGGAGCAAGGCGTCCTGTCCATGCACTGCTCCGCCAACGTCGGCAAAGACGGCGATGTGGCGCTGTTCTTCGGTCTGTCCGGTACAGGCAAAACGACCTTGTCCGCCGACCCGAACCGCTTCCTGATCGGCGACGACGAGCACGGCTGGTCCGATGACGGGGTGTTCAACATCGAAGGCGGCTGCTACGCCAAATGCATCAAGCTGTCCGAAGAAGGCGAACCGCAAATCTGGAACGCCATCCGGTTCGGTACGGTTCTGGAAAACGTAGATATTGACGAAGAAACGCGCAAAGCAAATTACGACAGCGATAAATACACGGAAAACACCCGTGCCGCCTACCCGGTAGAAATGATTTCCGGCGCCGTGATTCCAGGCGTGGCCGCACAGCCGAATGTGATCGTGTTCCTGACGGCGGACTCGTTCGGGGTGCTGCCTCCGATCTCCAAGCTGACCAAGGAACAGGCGATGTACCACTTCCTGTCCGGCTACACCAGCAAAATGGCGGGCACCGAGCGCGGCGTCACCGCTCCGCAAACTGAATTCTCCACCTGCTTCGGAGCACCGTTCCTGCCGCTGCATCCAGTGGTGTACGCAGAAATGCTGGGTAAAAAGATCGACGAGCGCGACGTGCAAGTCTACCTCGTCAACACCGGGTGGACAGGTGGACCCGTCGGCGTCGGCAGCCGCATGAAACTGAGTTACACCCGTGCGATGGTGACGGCAGCGCTGAATGGCGATCTGGAAAAAGTGGAATACGTCACAGACGCGACTTTCGGCGTGAAAGTGCCGACGACTTGCCCGAACGTGCCGGCTGAAGTCCTGCAACCGCGCAATACGTGGGCAAACAAGGAAGACTACGACAAACAGGCGGCAGACCTGGCTTCCCGTTTCATCGAGAACTTCCAGAAAAACTTCCCGAATGCGACCGAGATTGCGCAAGCAGGTCCAAAAGCGTAAAGCGATCGAAGAAGAAAAAACGGTTAGACACACGACGTCTGACCGTTTTTTCCTGTGCTTTTTCAGGTAATCTCAGCTGTTTCCAAAATGATGGGACAGTGATCGCTGCCTGTTATTTTTGCGTCGATTTGCGCGTCAACCAAAAAAGGAGCCAGTCTTTGCGAGGCCAGGAAGTAGTCGATGCGCCAGCCGATGTTCCGCTCCCGTACGTTGGGCATGTAAGACCACCAGGTGTAGGCGTCCTTTTGCTCGGGATAGAAGTAGCGGAACGTGTCAAGAAAGCCGGATTGGAGCAGCTGGGTCATCTTGTCCCGCTCCTCCTGGGTGAAGCCGGAGTTGCTGCGGTTCGACCTGGCGTTTTTGAGGTCGATTTCCTGATGGGCGACGTTCAGGTCTCCGCAGACGATCACCGGCTTTTTCGCGTCCAGCTCCAGGAGGTAGCGGCGGAACCGGTCCTCCCACTCCAGACGGTAGTCCAGCCGGGAAAGGTCGCGCTTGGCATTTGGGGTATACACGTTCACGAGGAAAAAGGACGAAAATTCGAGTGTAATCACCCGGCCTTCAGGCTCGTGATTTTCCTCGAGGCCGTAGCGCACGGACAGCGGCTTGACTTTTGTGAAGACGGCGGTGCCGGAGTAGCCTTTTTTGATGGCGTAGTTCCAGTACTGCTCGTATTCGCCGGCCCAATCCGCCGTGAACTGCCCTTCCTGCAGCTTGGTTTCCTGAACGCAGAAAATATCCGCATCCACCTTTGCAAAATAGTCGGTAAAGCCTTTGGCGACGCAAGCTCGAAGCCCGTTTACATTCCACGATACCAGTTTCATTGTCAGCTGTGTCTCCTTGCAACGATTTGGCAGATGCCGTTTCCTCTATCCTATCATATCGGGGCCAGGCTACATTTCTTTTCAGTCCGAGTATTTCTTGAACAAGGGCAGGGAAAAATGTTCCAATGGTGAGGGGGTGGAGTTTGGGTGTCGCCAAATGGTGACTTTCTAAATATAATGATTTAAAAATTACAGATATGTTCTATTCCTTGATTTATAATTATTCTTATTATAAGATGGGTATTGAGAATGGATTGAGAATCAACCCACTCACTTCTGACGTTTATGGAGGGAATTCAGATGACAGCAGTACCGCATTTGCAAATAAAAAACCTTCGCGCCAAGATCGAGGACAAAGAAATCCTCAAAGGCATGAATCTGGAAATCAAGGGCGGCGAAGTTCATGCGATCATGGGCCCGAACGGAACGGGTAAATCCACGCTGGCTTCCACGCTGATGGGTCATCCAAAATACGAGGTAACCGAAGGCGAAGTCATCCTTAACGGCGAAAACCTGCTGGAAATGGAAGTAGACGAACGCGCCCGCGCCGGTCTGTTCCTCGCCATGCAATATCCGTCCGAAATCAGCGGCGTGACCAACTCCGACTTCCTGCGTTCCGCCATCAACGCCCGCCGCGGCGAAGGCAACGAAATCTCCCTGATGAAGTTCATCCGCGAGATGGACAAGAAAATGAGCATCCTGGAAATGGATGAATCGTTCTCCCACCGCTACCTGAACGAAGGCTTCTCCGGCGGTGAGAAAAAGCGCAACGAGATTCTGCAAATGATGCTTCTCGAGCCAACCTTCTGTATCCTGGACGAGATCGACTCCGGTCTCGACATCGACGCGCTGAAAGTCGTTGCGAACGGCGTCAATGAAATGCGCTCCGCTGACCGCGGCTTTTTGATCATCACCCACTACCAGCGCTTGCTGAACTATGTGAAGCCTGACTTCGTACACGTCATGATGCAGGGCCGTATCGTGAAGTCCGGTGGTCCAGAGCTGGCTGAACGCCTCGAGGCAGAAGGCTATGACTGGATCAAGGAAGAGCTCGGCATCGAGGATGAAACCGTAAACGCCAACGTGTAGGAAAGAAGGAGGCAGCAGTGAAATGAGTGTGGATGTACAGCTCCGCTTCGATGCTGAAGCGATCACCGAGTACTCCAAAGCGAATCAGGAGCCTGCCTGGTTCCTGGAAAAGCGCCTCGCCGGCCTGAAGGCGGCGGGAGAGCTGCAACTGCCCGTTTTGGAGAAAACGAAAATCGATAAATGGAACACGACGGAATACGATCCGTTCCTGACCGGAGCCAAAGCGGCGACAGCAGGCGAGCTTGACGAACTGGTCAAGGCGCAAATCGACGTCGACAGCGTGAAAAACCTGTTGGTGCAAAAAAACGCGACTGCTGTTTTTGAAGCCGTCTCCGAAGACCTGAAGAGCAAGGGAGTCATCTTTGCCCCGTTTGCCAAAGCACTGGCGGAGCATGGCGATCTCGTGCAAAAATACGCAGGGAAAGTCGTTGCCTTTGACGAGCACAAGCTGACGGCTCTGCATGCAGCGACTGTCAACGGCGGTGTGTTCCTCTACGTGCCGAAAAACGTGGAAGTGGAAGTGCCGCTGCAAGCTGTCTTTGAAGTAGCCGGCGACCATGCGCTCCTCTCTCCGCACGTGTTGATCGTGGCAGAAGCGAACAGCAAAGTGATTTACGTAGATACATTCGTGTCCGGCGAAGGCAAAAACATGGTAGCCAGCAGCGTCGTGGAAGTATTCGTAGGCCCTGGCGCATCCGTGCAGGTAGCTTCCGTGCGCTCCCTGTCCGCAGAGGTGCACGACTACAGCTTCCGCCGGGCTACCGTAGACCGTGACGGCAAAATGGAATGGATTCTGGGTGAGATGAACGACGGAAACACCGTTGCCAACAACACGACGATCCTCCAAGGCACAGGCTCCGTTGCCGAGACCAAATCCATCTCTGTCGGAACAGGCTCCCAACGCCAAAACCTGACTTCGCAGGTGCAGCACATCGGTACGCACTCCGAGTCTGACATGGTGAGCAAGGCCGTCATGACGGGGGAAGCGGTCAGCATTTTGAACGGTATCACGAAAATCGAAAAAGGCGCTACGAAAGCGAACGGTGTACAGGCAGAGAACATCCTGATGCTGAGCGACAAAGCCCGCGGAGACGCCAACCCGATTCTTTTGATCGACGAGGACGACGTCAAAGCAGGTCACGCCGCATCTGTCGGACGTTTCAGCGAAGAGTCGCTCTACTACCTGATGTCTCGCGGTATTACCCGTGAAAGTGCGGAACGTCTGATTATCCTGGGCTTCCTCGATCCGGTTGTGTCCCAGATCCCGGTAGAAGAAGTGAAGAACAGGCTCCGCCAAGCGCTTGAAAGGAAGTTAGGCTAATGAACGCCAAGGAGCTTCGGCAATATTTTCCTATCCTGCACCAACAGATCAACGGACATCCGCTGGTCTATCTCGACAATGGAGCGACCTCCCAAAAGCCGATTCCGGTAATGGAGGCGATGGATAAATACTACAAGGCATTCAACTCCAACGTCCACCGCGGCGTGCACACGTTGGGTAACATGGCGACGGATGCGTATGAGGGCGCGCGGGAGAAAGTTCGCGCGTTTATCAATGCGCGGGAAGCGGCTGAAGTCGTGTTTACCCGCGGGACGACGTCGGCGATCAATACCGTGGCGTACGGCTATGCCCGTACGTACCTCAAACCGGGCGATGAGATCGTGACGACCATCGTGGAGCACCATGCCAATTTCATCCCGTGGCAGCAGGCAGCCAAGGCGACCGGAGCTACCTTCAAGTTCATTCCGCTGGCCGAGGACGGCACCGTGACGCTGGAAGCGGTGAGGGCGACGATTACGGACAACACCAAGCTCGTGGCGATTCACCATATTTCCAACGTCCTGGGGGATACTACTCCGATCAAGGAAATCGCAAAAATCGCCCATGAGCATGGCGCCCTGCTGCTGGTAGACGGAGCACAGGGAGCCCCGCACAAAAAAATCGACGTCCAGGATCTGGATTGCGATTTTTATGCGTTTTCCGCGCACAAGATGGCCGGCCCGACCGGCGTCGGCGTGCTGTACGGCAAGCGCGAGGTGCTGGAGCGGGTAGAGCCGATGGAATTCGGCGGCGAGATGATCGACTACGTGGACCTGTACGAGTCCACCTGGAAGGAGCTGCCCTGGAAGTTTGAAGGCGGTACTCCGATCATCGCCGGCGCGATCGGGCTCGGAGCCGCGATCGACTTTTTGAACGAGATCGGCATGGACAACATCGAGCGCCATGAAAAGCAGCTCGTGAAATACGCGATCGAGCAAATGCGCGAGATCGAAGGCTTGACGATTTACGGCCCGACGCAGGACCGCAGCAGTTTAATAACCTTCAATCTGGATACGGTGCATCCGCATGACCTGGCGACGGTACTCGACAGCTATGGAATCGCAGTCCGTGCCGGACATCACTGCGCGCAGCCGCTGATGCGCTGGTTGAATTGCACGGCTACCGCACGGGCAAGTTTCTACCTGTACAATACAGAAGAAGACGTTGATGCGCTGGCGGAAGGATTGAAGAAGGCGAAGGAGTTTTTCGGCAATGTCTTCTCTTGATGATTTATACCGCCGCGTCATTATGGATCACTACCAGAAGCCCCGCAACCGCGGGAAACTGGACGAATCCGACGGACTCATAGTCAATTTGAACAATCCGACCTGTGGCGACAGCATCTCGCTCTCCCTGAAAGTGGCAGAGGGCAAGGTGCAAGACGCGAGATTCCTGGGCGATGGCTGCTCGATCAGCATGTCCTCCGCATCGATGATGACAGATGCGGTCAAGGGCAAAACAGTGGAAGAAGCGCTGGATTTGGCCCACAAGTTTTCCGAATTGATGCAGGGCAAGGAGATCGACGAATCTATCGACCTCGGGGACATCGAGGCGCTGTCCGGCGTGGCGAAGTTCCCGGCCCGCATCAAATGCGCGACGCTTGCCTGGAAGGCGCTGGAGCAAGGCATCAAACAGGCCGGGCAGGAATAGCAATCATAAAGGAGTGAGCAACGATGGCGAAAAAAGCCCCTGAATTACAGGATTACCAGTACGGCTTCCGCGACAAGGACGTGTCCGTGTTCCGTACGAAAAAGGGCCTGACTCGCGAAATCGTCGAAGAAATTTCGCGGATCAAGGACGAGCCAGCCTGGATGCTGGAATTCCGTTTGAAAGCACTGGACATTTTCAACAGCCTCCCAATGCCAAAATGGGGCGGCGATCTGGATTCCCTCGACTTCGACAGCATCACCTACTACGTGAAGCCGTCCGAAAAGCAAGGGCGCAGCTGGGATGAGGTGCCAGAAGAAATCAAGGCGACGTTCGACAAACTGGGGATTCCGGAAGCGGAGCAAAAGTTCCTTGCAGGCGTATCCGCCCAGTACGAGTCCGAGGTCGTGTACCACAACATGCAGGAAGACCTCGAAAAACTGGGCGTGCTGTTCTGCGACATGGATTCCGCAGTGAAGCTGTACCCGGACATCGTGAAGGAATACTTCGCGACGGTCATTCCTCCGGCAGACAACAAGTTCGCAGCCCTGAACTCGGCAGTATGGTCCGGCGGTTCCTTCATTTACGTGCCAAAAGGCGTAAAAGTGGACACTCCGCTGCAAGCGTACTTCCGCATCAACTCCGAGAACATGGGTCAGTTCGAGCGCACGCTGATTATTGCAGATGAAGATTCCTTTGTTCACTATGTAGAAGGCTGTACCGCTCCGATCTACAGCACGGATTCCTTGCACTCCGCGGTTGTAGAGATCATCGTGAAAGAACGCGCCCGTTGCCGTTACACGACGATCCAGAACTGGTCCAACAACGTCTACAACCTCGTGACGAAGCGCGCGGTTGCTTACGCAGACGCGAACATGGAATGGATCGACGGCAACATCGGCTCCAAGCTGACGATGAAATACCCGGCGGTCATCATGAAAGGGCCTCGCGCCAAAGGTACTGTTCTTTCCATCGCGGTAGCAGGAAAAGGACAGCATCAGGACGCAGGCGCGAAAATGATCCACCTGGCTCCGGATTGCACATCGACCATCATTTCCAAATCGATCTCCCGCGACGGCGGTAAAGTAACCTACCGCGGACTGTCGCAGTTTGGCCGCAAGTCGGAAGGCTCCAAGTCCAACATCAAGTGCGACACGCTCATTCTCGACAAACTGTCCACGTCCGACACGATCCCGTACAACGAGATCATGAACGACAACATCACGCTGGAGCACGAAGCGACGGTCTCCAAAGTGTCCGAGGATCAGCTGTTCTACCTGATGAGCCGCGGCCTCACCGAAGCGGAAGCGACCGAGATGATCGTCATGGGCTTCATCGAGCCGTTCACCAAAGAACTGCCGATGGAGTACGCGGTAGAGATGAATCGACTCATCAAGTTTGAGATGGAAGGTTCTATCGGGTAATTCTTGCGTCACAGGTAAATACGTGTCCGCAGCAAGTCGCTCGGACACGTATTTTTTGTTTGCATGAGAAACCTTCAAGAGTCTTTCCCACGACCAGCCAGGGAGTGGGGTGTCTCTTGAAGGTTTTTTTGCGTGTGCCGCACGCAGCAAGTGACACCGCCGATGAAACATTTGCCAAGTGGTTTCTACGCAGCGAAAGGCTGCCCGCACGAGTCCAATACGGGAGGGCAAGTCTGTTTCACGCGGGGGAAAGAAAAAACTTTCGGGACGTTGTTAATGGTTTTCCAAAGCCTGCGTATTTACTTGTGCAAGTTGGCCAGACGAGCTGGTGGAGTTCGCCAGGGAAGAGAGGAGGAAGCAAAGTGGAGTGTGTGCCAGTGGCCAGGGAGATTCATCAAGAGCGGGCAAATAAGCTTCGCGGCGATGGTTTGACCACCGAGCAGTTTACCGAGATTTACGAGAGATACTTCGACCGCGTGTACAAGTATATCTACTACCGGATTCAAAATCAGTATGAGTCGGAGGATATTTGCAGCCAGGTATTTGAAACAGTCATCGCCAAGTTTCACACGTTTTCAGAGGAGAGGGCCTCATTTGAAGTTTGGCTGTTTGCGATCGCACGAAACGCGGTGACAGATTACTTTCGCTCGCGCAATAAGAGATTCCATTTTTCGCTGGATTCCATCGCCGAGTTTATCATGCCCAAATCGTCACCCGAAGAGCTGGCGATCCAGAATGATACGCACCGGACTCTGTTTCAAGCCTTGGCAAAACTGCGGGACAAAGAAAAGAACATCCTCGCCCTGAAGTTCGCCGCCGGCCTGAAAAACGCTGAAATTGCCGCAATGATGAATATAAGCGAGTCCAACATCGGTGTCGTCGTCTACAGGAGTTTGAAAAAGCTGGAAAAAATCTTGGGGACAGGCAGGGATCGAGATGAGTAAGAAACGAGACTGGGAAGATGTCAAAGACGTGACCGATCTGCTAAAGGGTGGAAGGGTCGAGAACAAGTTGGCAAAAGAGCGCATTTACAAACGTCTCGTACACAAAATCGAGACGGGAACCATTCAAACCAGCCACGGGAAAAAGGACGGGATGATGCAAATGAACAAGAAATGGAAAACAACTGCTGCCGCTGCTGTCGCTGTCGTCATGATCGGCGGAGGGCTTTCTACGACCTCCTATGCGCAAGGAATGATCCAATCCATCCTCGCCAGCTTTCAGGTAGGGAATATGGAAATCGTTCAGGTTGACAAGGAACGGCCGACTTCTGCCGAGAACATTTCCACCGAGCAGAGCAGCCAAGCCGCGTCCCGTGCAGTGGAGCTGCCCAAGCGACCACAGCTGAGCCTGCAGGAAGCGCGCGCTGCTGTCGGGATCAACTTCCCGGCGCCGACATGGATGGCTGATTTTTCCTACGTGAATACCGTCGTTCACGGAAAAAGCATGGTAGAGGTGCAGTACGCGCAAGGCGAGAAGACCGTGAACTTTCTGATTTCGCAGGGGGGGAAAAACGGCATCGAGACCACTGGCGAAGTAAAAACAGAGGTGCTGGAAGGGAAAAAGGTCTATTTCGCAAACGGCATTGTCATCTGGGAGCATGACGGGTTCACGGTAGAGATGTACGCCCGAGATGATTTCGACACCCCGACATTGAAGAAAATTATTAAAAGCTTTGCGGCCGGAGAACCATTGACGCAAGCGCAAATTGATCAGGCAAAAGCAAACGTGGACAGTCTGATCCAGACCGAACGAGCTGCAACAGCCGCTCCTGCTCCTGCAGCGCCCTGACGATACGAAGAAAAACGGTCATCTCATGCAGCGGGAATTCTCCTGCTTCGACGGAATCCATCGTCTTCCCCGCGATGGATTCCGTTTCTTCTTGTGCATAAAAGAGTCAATGATCATTAGGCGATTTGCATGTGGGTGTTGTATATTCATAACGAAAGGCAACGAATCGATACCGGATCGCATAGGGATCGGGTCGAGAGAGAATAGAGCGGGACGTTCGCGAAAGGATTGGGCAGGATGTGCTCGGCAGATGTGAGGTTGTTCATCGCCTAAATTTGGAGAGTAACGATATTTCGAGCAGATAGCAGGGTAAGGAGTCACATATGATACTAGTAAAACAACTGTTGGATCACTGCAGCCGCGCGTTTGGCAGCAGCGGGGAGCTGTACCAGACGGAGGAGGCTGACGTGCTGATTGCCGTTTACCCGCCTACCAGAAGGCGCGGGTGGTGGACGTATGCCACGCTGGAGCTGCACCGGACGGGGGCGAGTGAATGTCTGCTGTATTCCTACCAGTTTGATCGGGAAATCGTCACCTTGCTTGGGCGGGTAGCCGGGCAGGTCAGGGATAGGTGGGAGCAGGAGCGTGCGCGTCTTGCGCCGGGGGATGTGTTCGTGCTGGGAAATGCGATTCAGGAAGCATCGCGGTTGGACTGCGTGATTGCGACACCGGCTGATTTTGAAGAGGACGGCTTTGATTACTATACGAACGGCGCAGAAGTCATTTGTTTTTTGATGCTGCATGCCATCGCGTCGACGGAAGCAAAGTTCGCAGAGCAGTACGGTCTTTCGGCTCTGGAAAATTTGTTTGTGCGTGCCGGCGTCGATTCCCTGGACTTCATGCGCAGCCCTGTCATATGAGAAGGGAGCGAGCGGGATGAAAGCAGTGCGGATGAGAGTGACCGTGGTGGTCGTGCATGAAGGGAAAATATTGTTGATACGGGAAAAGTCGGGCGGAGAAGTCGGCTACAGCCTTCCCGGCGGCAATGTCGAGTACCTGGAAGCTCTGCCGGAGGCGACGCGCAGAGAGGTCTGGGAGGAGACAGGCTTGCTCGTGGAGATGGAGCGTCTGCTCTGGGTGGACGAACGCATCGTGCGGTCGGGAGAAGGAAAGCATACCGTAGCGGTCGCGGTGAAAGCCCGGTTGATCGGGGAGGACACCACGCCCATACCCGGCGGGATCGAAGACGAGCATATCGAATGGGCCGGATGGGTCCCGCTGGAGGAGTGGTGTACGCTGCCGCAATACGGAGCCGCTCGCCAGGAGCAGGTGATAAAGGCGCTGGCAAACGACTACAAGCCCGAGTACATCGGCAGCACGCTTGACGAAATGGCGCCGTGAGCCAGGCTGTGCTGCAAGCGGTGTGGCGTAAGGCTCCTGAACTGTGCGGGCACATGTGGGGCGACCAGCGCAGAATGGCATTTCGCGGCTGAAAAAAGCTGTGCGTGAGACGGAGCCGCTCCGGTAAAGCGATAGACGGGGCCATTCCCGGCTCAATCGAAAGACGGCAGCCATGGCGCAGCCCGCCATCATCGCCTCGTGGGGATAGCTGACGATTCGCGGCAGGACACTGTCTGATCCGCTGTGAAAATTGCTGGAAAATTGCTCGATCGACCTCGTATTCGGCAAGCGGGCCGTTTTCGCTTCGCCTTCCTCTGACAGTTTGAGCGCGGAAAAAACGGCGGCTCGTCTCCGGTTGCAAAATGGGGGGGAATGAGTATAATATAGATATGTTGCTCAAGGTAAACTTTTTTGGACATAGCAAACCCTATATTTTTTTCCTTGAAAGTTGCACACGTGCAAAAAAGGTGGATAAAGCCACAAGGGTAGGTGGATTATGATGATACGTGGTTCAAATGTCAATGAAGCAGTTGAACAAAGAAGCTGGAGGCAGGCGGCCCAGCAGCCGTCATTGCCCGAGGTGCACCGCTCGCTGAAGGTGCCGCAAAAAGGGTCGTGGATTCGCAAGTTTCTCGCTTTTGCAGGTCCCGGCTACCTCGTCGCCGTCGGGTACATGGACCCGGGGAACTGGGCCACCGATATTGCCGGGGGCTCGCTGTTCGGCTACTCCCTGCTGTCGGTTATCATGCTGTCCAATCTCATGGCAATTTTGCTGCAGGCGTTGGCAGGAAAGCTGGGGATCGTCACAGGCCGGGATCTGGCGCAAGCGTGCCGGGATCATTACAGCAAGCCGGTTGCGATGGGGCTGTGGGTTTTGTGCGAGCTGGCGATTGCGGCATGCGACCTGGCCGAAGTGATCGGGGCCGCGATTGCCCTGAACCTGCTGTTTGGCATCCCGCTATTATACGGGGTGCTGATTACCGCGCTGGACGTGTTGGTCGTTCTCTTTTTGCAAAATAAAGGCTTTCGCTACATCGAATCGATCGTCATCGCCCTGATTGTGACCATCGGTGCGTGCTTTGCTTTCGAGATGATCTGGTCGCAGCCGGAAGTGAAAGAAATCCTGGGCGGGTTCATCCCGTCCGCCGAGATCGTGAAAAACCCGGAAATGCTCTACATCGCCATCGGCATTTTGGGCGCGACCGTCATGCCGCATAACCTGTACCTGCATTCCTCGGTCGTACAGACGCGGCAATACGAGCAGACGACGCTCGGCAAGCGGGAAGCGATCAAATACGCGACGGCGGATTCGACGATCGCGCTGGTCTTTGCCCTTGGCATCAACGCAGCGATCCTGATCCTGTCTGCAGCGACCTTTCACCGGGCCGGCATGACGGAAGTGGCGGAGATCGGGGATGCGTACCATTTGCTCGCACCGCTGCTCGGGACGACGCTGGGGAGTATCCTGTTCGGCGTCGCCTTGCTGGCCGCCGGGATGAACTCGACACTGACAGGGACGCTGGCCGGGCAGATCGTCATGGAAGGCTTCCTGAACCTGCGCATCACGCCGTGGCTAAGACGGCTGATTACGCGGCTGATCGCCATTGTCCCGGCTGTCATCGTGACGGCGCTGTACGGCGAGAGCGGAACGGCGCAGCTGCTCATTTTAAGCCAGGTCATCTTGTCTCTCCAGCTTAGTTTTGCTGTCGTGCCGCTGGTGAAATTTACGAATGACAAACAAAAAATGGGCGAGTTCGTGAACAAGCCATGGCTGAAGGTGCTGTCCTGGATCGTGGCGGTCATCATCGTGGTGCTGAACGCGTACTTGCTCTGTCAGACCTTGTTCGGTTGACGGCAAAGGCAGTACAGGGGGCTTTTCCTTTGGAAGAGGCCCCTTTTTCGTGCAGACAAACGGTTCGCCGCCGCAGTCCGGTTTGGAATGTGCGGCTATGCTTTACGAATGTTGGCCAATCGGGTAGGGTTAAGGGGAGTGGAATGGTTTGAAAATTGGAACATTTTCATCGCAGGAGGCGAAGAGCATGGAGCAAGAGCAATGGGGGATAGTGGGAACAGGAAACCTGGGGGGTGCAATCTTGACGCAGTTGGCCAGGGTGAAGCGGTTTATCCGCTTCTACCATCGAGACGCGCACAAAGCGGAAGCCATCGCCAAAGCTTATCCGGGGCAGAACAGCATTTCGCGGGAGGAACTGGGCAATCTGGACTTCCTGATACTTGCGCTGCCTGCCGATCAGATCGCACCTTTTGTGCGGGATTTGCTCGACTCGGGGGTATCGCTTGCGGACGTGACGTGTATCAACATGGCTACGGTGCTGGACACCAGTGAACTGAAGAGAGAGTTCCCCACGCTGCGCTGGCTGGGCATGAAATTCATGGGGCACTCTGTCGATCTGCGGGAGAGAGGGGGCGGCCTGTTCGTGACCGAGCAAAACGAAGGGCTGTGGCGCGAGCAGGAGAAGGCGATCCGCTTGTTTGAGCAAATCGGCAAAGTCGTGGTCGACAAGGAAGCGGTCGTCGCAGAAGTGAACCAGCTCGCTACCCGCGCTGCGGTGAAAGCGGCGCTGGAGCTGGAGCAGGCAGTTCGCGCAGGCGGGTACCGCCAGGAGTACGCCGAGCGCGCCCTGCTCTCCCTCGCGCCGGAAGTCATGCGCGCCTACGTGACCGGCACGATGGGGCATTTTGCCCGCCAGATCGTTGAACAGATGAGAGGAACAGACAGGCAGGAATGAGCAGGCAGATATGACCGGCTGTCATTTTGTCTGGGCTTTGGCACGGATGACGGGCGAGAGCGTTTGGTATGGTTTTATCCAGGGAAATTTCTTTCGGTCTGAATGTTTTACGCGCAACCTTTTTCCATTTGGATCGTATGAAAAATTGATGCATTTCTGGAAAGGGGTGACAAATGTGGAGGCGTTGGAATCCATCTACATCGTCTGCCTTGTCTGCGGCGTCCTTTATGCCTTGGCCGCGCTGATCTTCGGGCATACCGGAGCAGACTTCACGGGGCATGGCCATGTTCACCTGCCGTTGTTTCAGCCGATGCTGCTCGTCAGCGGCGCCACGGCTTTTGGCGCGGCGGGCTACCTGCTGACCCGGTTTTCTTCCTTATCGGCACTGGTGGTGCTGGGGCTGTCTGTCCTGATTGGCAGCGCGCTCGCCATGGCTTCTTACTTCCTCTGGATCAAGCCGATGAACAGGGCGGAAAACTCTACGGGGTACGCCATGAGCCAGCTTTGCGGGAAGCTGGGTGAGGTCAGCACGACGATTCCGGCGAACGGACTGGGGGAAGTGCTGGTGAAGATGGTCAGCGGTACGACCTTTCACATGGCGGCGAGCCTGGAGGGAGCCGTGATCCGGGAAGGCACGCGCGTCGTCGTGGTAGAGGCGCGCGACCATGTGCTGTACGTCACTCCTTTCCCAGATGATCGTACAGAAAAAGAGGAGGAATAGCGGATGACACTAGGAATTGCGCCAGGTATTCTGACGACAGTGCTGATTGTCGTCGCCGTATTTGTCGTGCTGGGGATCGCCTTTTGGGCGAGGTACAAAACGGTCGGGGCGGATGAAGCGATGATCGTGACGGGGAGCTATCTCGGCTCGAAAAACGTCTTGAGTGACGAATCCGGCCGCAAAATGAAGATTGTCCGAGGCGGAGGCGCTTTTATTTTGCCCATTTTTCAGCAAGCCAATTTTCTGAGCCTGCTGTCCCACAAGCTCGATGTGTCTACTCCGGAGGTGTACACCGAGCAGGGGGTGCCGGTTATGGCGGACGGCGTGGCGATCATCAAGGTCGGCGGTTCGATCGAAGACATCGCTACGGCGGCGGAGCAGTTCATGGGCAAGTCGGACGATGCGCTGAAGGCGGAAGCGCAGGAAGTGCTCGAAGGCTATCTGCGCGCCATTCTCGGCAGCATGACGGTCGAGGAGATCTACAAAAACCGCGAGCGCTTCGCTCAGGAGGTACAGTCGGTCGCGACGAAGGACCTGAAAAAAATGGGGCTGTCCGTGGTCAGCTTCACCATCAAGGACGTGAGGGACAAAAACGGCTATCTGGCGGCTCTCGGGATACCCCAGATTGCAGCCGTGAAGCGCGACGCCACAATCTCGCAGGCCGAAGCGGACAAGGAAGCGCGCATCAGGCAGGCGCAGGCGGAGGAGGAAGCGCGCAAGGCCGAGCTTTTGAAAGAGACGAACATCGCCGAGGCGGAAAAGGAAAAAGAACTGAAGGTCGCGGCCTTCAAGCAGGAGCAGGACAAGGCAAGGGCCAGCGCCGACCAGGCCTACAAGCTGCAGGAGGCGGTAGCCAAGCAGCAGGTGACCGAGGAAGAAATGAAGATCGATCTGGTTCGCAAGCAAAAGGAGATCGAGCTGGAAGAAAAGGAAATTCTTCGCCGCGAGCGGCAGTACGACGCGGAGGTCAAGAAAAAGGCGGATGCGGACCGCTACTCCGTGGAGCAGGCGGCCGAAGCGGAAAAAGCCAAGAAGCTGCGTGAAGCAGACGCCATCAAATACAGGATTGAAGCCGAAGCAAAAGCATTGGCCGAGCAGAAGCGGCTGGAAGGTCTGGCGATTGCGGAAGCGGAGAAAGCGCGAGGCGCCGCAGAGGCAGAGGTTACACGCCTGAAGCTGGAAGCAGAAGCCGAAGGGAAAGAGAAGCTGGCCGAAGCATTTGAAAAATTCGGTCAGGCAGCGGTGCTCGACATCATCGCGAAAATGCTGCCGGAGCTGGCGGAAAAAGTCGCGGAGCCGATGAAAGCGATCGACAAGGTGACGATCGTCGACGCCGGCGGTCAGGGAGACGGCGTCAACCGCCTGAGCGGCAATGTGACCAAGCTGATGGCCCAGCTGCCTGAAATGCTGAAGGACGTGTCCGGTCTCGACATGAACCAGATGATCGCGAACTTCATGCAAAAGGGCGGGGCACCGGCTGCGAAGGAAGCGCCTCCCGTAAAGCTGCCAGATACGGCAGAGGTGGCGGCGACGGCCGAGACCGCCGACAGCAAAAACTGATCGCGCACATACAAACAGACGAAGCCCCTTCCGTTTGCAGGAAGGGGCTGTTTGCCGTCTAGCCGCCGCTCTGGTCGCCTTTGCCCACCTTCCGCGCCTTTCCGTACTGGTGCATCAGCTCGGAGACGGTCACGAAGCGGTAGCCGCGTTTGTGCAGCTTTGGCAAAATTTCCCGCAGCGCCTCGACGGTTTGCTTGCGGTTGCCTCCGTAGTCGTGAAAGAGGACGATGTCGCCGTTGCGGGCGTTGGTCAGCACTTTGCGGACGATTTTTTGCACCCCTGGATCGCTCCAGTCGCGCGTGTCCTGATGCCACGACCACATGACCACGAGGAAACCGGCTCGCTTGGCGACGTTGACGACCTCGTCGCTGTAATACCCACCCGGCGGGCGAAACAGCTGCGGCCGTATCCCGGTGCTCTCGTAGATGGTCTCCTGCGTCTTTTCCATTTCCGCTTGCAGCCGTTCATCGGAGATGCGGCGGATGTCCGGATGGCTGAACGTATGGTTCGCCAGCTCGTGGTGTTCCTCTGCAAGCTGACGCGCTACTTCGGGAAATTGCTTGACGCGCGAGCCGACCATGAAGAAGGTGGCTTTGGCGTTATATTCCTTTAGCAGCGCGGCTATTTGCGCGGTGTACGCAGGATCGGGCCCGTCGTCAAAGGTCAACGCGATCACCTTGGAGTCGGTCGGAACTTCCCACACAATTTCGCCGCGCGTCTCGTAGTAGTCGCGGTCTTTCTGCTGACGGGCATGAGCAGAGCCCGAGAGAGCTGCGGCCAAAACCGTCATGCCGATCAAAAAGGCAAAAGCCTGCTTTTTCATGCGTTACCCCCCTTGGCTGCGAAAAGGATACAGGCGGTACTCGTGTCTCTTTACTATGTGCGAAGGAAAACCGATTATGTGTACCTCTGTTATTTCGTCCTTCTTGAAAAGACACTTGTACTTTTTGGGTGGATACTTTAATCTGGTATCAATGTTAGCCTGCAGAAAACAGTATGAGACGATGAGATAGGCAGATGGAGGAGAAATCATGAAGGTTGCAAAATTCGGCGGTACTTCGCTTGCGAATGCAGCACAAATAAAAAAAGTATGTTCCATTGTCAGGGCGGACCGGGAAAGGCGGCTGATCGTCGTCTCCGCTCCGGGAAAGCGGTACAAGGACGACACGAAGGTGACGGATTTGCTCATTGCCTATGCAGAGCGGCATTTGCTGGACGGCGCGGCTGAGGCGGAGAAACAGGCGGTTTTTGCGCGCTTTCGGGAGATCGCGGCGGAGCTGGATTTGCCTGGGGAAGCAAGGGAGCAGATCGAAGCCGAGTTGGAGGAAGTGCTCTCCAACCGGAAAAAGCTGTCCGCAGAGCGGTTTATGGATGCGGTCAAAGCAGCCGGGGAGGATACGTGCGCCAAGGTCGTCGCGCACTACTTGCGCAGCCTTGGAGAAAATGCGCACTACATCAATCCCGGGGAGGCCGGCCTGCTTGTAACGGATGAGGCAGGCAATGCCCACGTGCTCCCGGAAGCGTACGAGAAGCTGTCTGCGCTGCGCGAAAATCCGGGCATTTCTGTTTTTCCGGGATTTTTCGGGTTTACGGAGGCGGGCGACCTCGTCACGTTTTCCCGCGGGGGATCTGACATCACAGGCTCGATTCTGGCTGCTGCGGTCAAGGCTGACGTGTACGAGAACTTTACGGACGTCGATTCCGTCTACGCAGTCAACCCGAATCTGATCGACCATCCAGCGGAGATCAAGGAAATTACGTACCGCGAGATGAGGGAGCTGTCGTACTCCGGTTTCAGCGTATTTCATGAGGAAGCGTTGATCCCGGCGTATCAGGCCAACATCCCGGTCTGCATCAAAAACACGAACAACCCGTCAGCGCCGGGAACGATGATTGTCAGCGAGCCGCGATATTCGACCAAGCGGGTGTCCGGGATCGCCTGCGACAGCGGGTTTTGCAGCCTGTACGTCAGCAAGTATTTGATGAACAGGGAGATCGGCTTCGGCCGCAAGCTGCTGCAAATGCTGGAGGAGGAAGGTCTCTCCTACGAGCACAGCCCATCCGGGATCGACAACATCTCTGTCATTTTGCGGGAGCGCGATCTGACGCCGGAAAAGGAGCAGCGGATCGTCGAGCGGATTCGCCGCGAGCTGCGGGTCGACGACGTCGCGGTGACGCACGGCCTGGCCCTGGTCATGATCGTAGGGGAAGGGATGAGACAGTCGGTAGGCACCACGGCGCGGGCAGCATCCGCACTGGCGGCGGCGAAAATCAATCTGGAGATGATCAACCAGGGGTCGTCGGAGGTCAGCATCATGTTCGGGGTCAAGGCGGTAGAGGCGGAACGGGCTGTCATCGCCTTGTATCAGGAGTTTTTCGGGAATGAGGAGGAGGCTGCGTCAGAGCAGGCTCTGGTGTCTCCCGTCTCCTCGGTGACCGCGTAAGGAATTTGCGCAAAGGCGCCGTCGCTCCAGCGGTACGCCCTCCACTGCGGCTCTTTGTCCGCGAGACCGACGATCCAGTAGCTAAGCTGCGGGTAATGCCATCCGCGAACGTCACGGGTGGACGGGATCGGGGGAGAGTGCGGATGGGTGTGCAGGACGCCGAGCCACTGTACATTGGCTTCGCGGATCGCCGCCAGCGCCCGCAGAAACGCCGGGCCGTCCCAGGCGAAGGCGTGCTTGTCTGGTGCGGCGGCGGTCATGGGAATGTGGCTGGTGATCGCCGCGCCGCGTCCGGTTAGCAACGCGGAATATTCATACGGGAACGCCTCTTGCGCTTCGGCCAGGAGGCGTTTCTGCACTTTTCGGGTTATGGATAATTTGTTATTCTTAGACGCAAAGGGTTCGCCTAACCAATCGGGATGCATAGGTGCGCCTCGTTTCTTCACGGGAATGAGAACTTGGACCTGGAGGTTTCAGGACAATGAGCAACATACATATCGGGGTATGCGGCTGGGGCGACCATTACGACCTGTACACGGCAGGGGTAAAGGGGAGAGACAAGCTCTCCGTCTATGCCAGCCACTTCCCCATCGTGGAAGTGGACAGTTCCTTTTACGCCATTTTACCACAGCGAAATTACGCGGCGTGGGTCCGGGAGACGCCGGATCGCTTTGGTTTTATCGTGAAGCCGTATCAGGCGATGACCGGGCATCAGCGGGGGAGTGCGCCCGTGGACAGGAAGGAGCTGTTTCGCCAGTTCGAGGAGAGCATCCAGCCGCTGGTGGAAGCAGGCAAGCTCAAGGCTCTGTTGTTTCAATTCCCGCCCTGGTTCGATTGCACGCGCGAAAACGTCCAGTACGTGCGGGCCTGCCGCCAGGCACTCGCCCGCTATCCGTTCGCTGTCGAGTTTCGCCACCGCAGCTGGTTTGCCGAACGGTTTTGCGAGCGGACGCTGGACTTTTTGCGGCAGATCGAAGCGACGCATGTCCTGTGCGACGAGCCGCAGGCAGGCGACGGCTGTGTCCCGATCGTCGTGGGCGTCGCTCATCCCGCCCTGGCGCTGGTCCGGTTTCACGGCCGCAACCACGCAGGCTGGCGAGATCCGGGCGAAGGGCAAAACTGGCGCGACGTCCGTTACCTGTACCGGTATTCGGAGGAAGAGCTGGCCGAGTGGGTTCCGCGGATTCGCCAGATCGAGAGCGAGGCGGATGAAGTCTGTATTTTGTTCAACAATAACTCTGGCGGGGATGCGGCAGCCAACGCGAAGCAATTTGCGGACATGCTGGGCGTCGATCCCGGTGGTCTGAACCCTCGCCAGCTGGAGCTGTTCTGACGAGAGAAAGAAGGGTTTGCATGCTTGTAGCCATAGCAGTCTTGTTTGTCTTTATCGGGGTGGCGGCAGGTGTCGTCGGCAGCATCGCCGGTTTGGGAGGAGGGATTTTCTTCGTCCCCGCGCTGCTGTACTTCGTCAACACCTATCAGCCAGGCTCGATGTCCCCGCAGGTCGCCGCTGCGACATCGCTCATCGTCATTGCAGTGACGGCCTTGTCGTCGTCGATTTCCTATTTGAAGCAGAAAAAGGTCGACGTGCAAAGCGCCCTGCTCTTTTTTGTCGGCAGTGCGCCGGGGGCAATTGTCGGGGTCTACGTGAATAAATTACTGCCAATAGGAGGATTCACGCTGCTGTTTGGCGTGTTCCAACTGCTCATATTTACGCTCATGATGGTCAAGGACAGACTCAAGCCAAGAAACATCCAGTGGCAAATCAAGCGGCATTTCACCGATCACGAAGGAAATGAGTACGACTACGGATACAGCAGGTGGACTGCCATTCTGATCGCCTTTTTTGTCGGCGTGACGTCCTCCCTGTTCGGCGTCGGGGGCGGCGTGCTGATGGTGCCCGCGATGATTATTTTGTTCCGGTTTCCTCCGCATATTGCCACGGCGACCTCCATGCTCGTCATATTTTTTTCCGCCGTGATCGGCTCGGTCACGAATATATGGCACGGCAATATCGACTGGCTGTACGCCGCCATGCTGGCGCCGGGCGCATGGGCGGGAGGAAAGCTCGGAGCCTACGTCGCCAGCAGGATGAAGGGGCGTACGATTGTGCTGGTGCTGCGCGTGCTGATCTTGGGCATCGCCTTGCAAATGATCGGGGAATCCATTCTTGGATAAGCCCGCGGAGAGGGAGGGGAAGGTCTTGGCAGACACCTGTACCTTGCACATGCTGCATACGAATGATCTGCACAGCCATTTTGCCACAATGCCGCACATTGCCACCTGCATCCGGACGTATCGCCGGAAGTGGGAGCAGCAGGGAGAGCATGTGCTGACCGTGGATATCGGGGATCATATGGACCGGATGGACATAAAATCCGAAGCGAGCCTGGGAAAGGTGAACGTCAGCGTCATGAACCGAACGGGCTACGAGTACGTGACGATCGGCAACAATGAAGGCGTCACCCTCCCGAAGGAAAAGCTCGACGACTTGTACACAGAAGCTGCTTTTCAGGTAATTGTCGGGAATCTTCTCGACCCGCAGAGCCAAACGACGCCGCAGTGGGCAGTGCCCTACGCCATCCGCGAGTGGGAGGGCCTGCGGGTCGCGCTGCTGGGCGTGACGATTCCCTTTGCCGACTCTTACAACAGCATGGGCTGGGACATTCTGGAACCAGCTGAACTGATCGCGCAGCAGATCGCTGCGCTGCGCGATCAGGCGGACATTTTCGTGCTCTTGTCCCATCTGGGCTATCAGTCTGATTGCAGGCTGGCGGCCCAGGTGGAGGGGCTGGACGTCATTCTCGGCGCCCATACGCACCATGCCTTGCCGCACGGGACGCGCATTGGCCGCACGCTGATCGCGCAGACGGGGAAGTTCGGCCAGCACGTCGGCCATGTGCGGCTCGTCTGGGACCGGACAGCGAGGCAGGTGCAGGCGGCGGAGGCCGAGCTGTTCGTCACCGCTGATTTTGGGCCGGACGAGGAGCTGGCAGCGTTTTTGCAGGAGCAGGAAAAAGCGGCAGAGCAAATTTTGCTGCGGCCTGTCGCCGTTCTGGAGCACGATCTGCGGGCGGAGTGGATGGAGGAGACGCCGTTCGGCTCGTTCGTCGCCGCCAGCATACGCTCCTGGACGGGGGCAGAGATCGGGCTTGCAAACGGCGGGCTGCTTCTAGCCGATCTGAACCGGGGCAGCGTCTCCTTCGCGGATTTGCTGCACAGCTTGCCGCACCCGATCAACGCCTGTGCCGTCACCTTGACCGGGGCGCAGTTGACGCGCGTCCTCGAGCAGGCGATCCAGCCGCAGATCATTCAGCGGGAGCTGCGCGGCTACGGCTTTCGCGGCAAGGTAGAGGGGTGGATGGCCGTGGACGGGCTGCGCATCCGCTACACGGCGGGAGACAGCCCGCGCATCGTGCAGATCGAGGTCAATGACAAGCCTTTGGTGCCCGAGCAAAAATACCGGGTGGGAACGGTCGATATGTTTATGTACAACCGGCTGTTTCCCGATTTGCTGCAGGGCAGCCAGATCGAATTTTTCCTCCCGCACATGCTCCGCGAGGTCATCGCCCGCACGGTGCTGGACCAGTCGCTCGTGCAGCGGTCGTTTCTCCCCAGATGGGAGTGTGTGCCGCAAAGCGAATCCGGGGCATGCTGATCCGTTGGGGAGGGCATCCTTGCGCAAACACACATTTCTTTCCCGTGTCATAGGATGGTAACGCCACGAGACAGGAAAGAAGGAGGAGTTGCGCGATGGTCGAGGTAGCGCCTGTTCATTTTCCGGAAGGGACGGCGGTCGCTGTCACCGTCCGTCTGCCGAAGACGACCTTGCTCGCAGTCACGACAGACATCGGATATATCATGTGCGGCGCGCTGGATGTAAGGCTGTTGAACGAGCGGCTCGCCAGCCGGGAAATCGTAGCCGGGCGGGCAGTCGGGGTCAAATCCATCCAGGAGCTGCTGGATGCGCCTCTCGAATCAGTGACAACCGCCGCAGAAAAACGGGGGATCACCGCCGGAATGATCGGGCGGGATGCCGTTATCAGGATGCTGTAGCGCTCCAGCTTTCAGGAGACCATACAAAGGACGCCTTTGTCGCGGAGACAGAGGCGTTTTTCTCTATCGATCCAAGGGGCCTGTTTGGCGGGAGACAGAAAAAAACATGTAGAATTTGGTCGAATCACGCTATAATAGGAATACCCTGAGGAAAGGCGTATGTTGGAAATGAGACTGATATCCATACAAAAATGCCGGCCAGGCGAAACGCTGGCACGTTCCATTTACTCGGAAAACGGAACGGTTCTTGTTGGCGCTGGCGTGGAATTGACGCAGCGAATGCTGGAAAGACTCAAGGCCAAAAATATCTCAAGCCTTTACATTCAAGACAAGCGGACAGACGACATCACGGTAGAGACGGTGATCTCCGAGCAGACACGCAGTGCGGCGATGTCGATCATTCACGAGACGTTCCGAACGGTTTACGACTTTCCCCAAAAATGGCAGCAGGTATTTTCGGACAGAGCTTTCGGGCGCGAATTGCGCCAGGTGATGAAAACCGTTGCCGATGAGTTGAGCGCTACCCGTTCAGCCATGAACTTGCTTGCGAACGCCTGCGCCTTTGACAATTACATCTTTAATCATTCCTTCAATGTTGCATTATACAGTACCGCAGTGGCGCTGAAGACAGGATGCTCCGAAAAGGAAGTGCTGGAAATCAGCATAGGCGGGATGCTGCACGATATAGGGAAAATGCTCGTTCCCGATTACATATTGAAAAAGCCAGGCAGACTGACGGCAGAAGAATTTGAATGGATGAAAAAGCATGCGGAATACGGATTTGAAATGTTGCGTCACCTGGACGAAATCCCGCTTCTGTCAGCTCATTGCGCGTTACAGCACCACGAGCGCTTGGATGGCTCCGGCTATCCAAGGCGGTTGAAGGGCGAGGAGATTCATCCGGTCGGGCGGCTGATGGGGGTCACCGATGTTTTTGATGCGCTGACGTCCCATCGCGTCTATCGTCCCGCGATGCTGCCGCACGAGGCGATGGAGGTGCTGCTTTCCGGCTCCGGCACGCTGTTTGACCAGAAGTATGTGGAGGGCCTGCGGGATACGATCGCTCTGTATCCGCTGGGGCTTACCGTCAAGCTGAACACCGGTGAGGCAGGTGTGGTCGTCGATTCCAACAAAGGAATGCCCAGCCGGCCCGTGGTCCGCATTCTCGTGGACGAGTACGGACAAGACCTGGACCAGCCGTACGAGTGCGATTTGTCCAAAAAGCTGAGCCTGATGATTGTCGCGTGCGATGAGCTTGTCTAGTTCTCGCACGCAGGGAGGCTACAGCCATTCCTTTTTCTTGAAAATGAAGTACATCGTCATCCCGATAACCGCCATAACCCCGAGCACGATGTAGTAGCCGTACGGGGAACGCAGCTCCGGCATGTTGTCGAAATTCATACCGTAGATGCCGGTGACGATGGTGAGCGGCATGAATATCGTCGTCAAGGCGGTAAAGACCCGCATGATGTCGTTGGCACGGCCGGCGAGCGCGGATTGATACGCCTCGCGCAAGTTCCCGATCAGCTCGCGAAACGTCTCGAAGCTCTCTACGACTTTCGCGGCATCCTCCAAAATATCTCCGAAGTACTTCCGCATGGTTGGATGAATCAGCGGAAGTTCTTTTTTGTGCAGCGAATCGATCAGCTCCCGCTGCGGCACGAGCATTTTCCGGGCGTACAAAATCTCGCTGCGCAAGCCGATGATCTGGTCCAGATGCGACTTGCGGGTGTTCATCAAGATTTGCTCCTCCAGCTTTTCGATCAAGTCCTCGATTTTCTCGATGACTTCAAAATAGCGGTCCACGACCTGATCGACCAGGTAGTACAGAAATTGGTCAGGGCGGTTTACTTCCCGATCGCGCAGGATGGCGAGCATGACCGCGAATTCCGGCGCTTCCTGCTTCGTGACAGTGATGATCGTATGGCTCCCGAAAAAGACGTTGATCTCACGCAAAAAGATGTCCTGGTTGTGAAAGGCAATGCCGTTGATGACGAGAAAGTAGTGGTCGTCGTACAACTGCAGCTTGGGGCGCTGCTCCTCCTCGTCGATGCAGTCTTCCACGGCGAGATGGTGCAGGCCGAACAACGGCTGCAGGACATCCAGGTCAAACGGGGTAGCATCGATCCAGTAAAATCCGTTGACGGGAGGCTGCACGGCTTCTTCCACGTCGTCAATCTCGGTAATCAATCCGTTTTGGATCAGTCGTATCTTCATCATGTTCTTCGGTTCTCCTGCAGGTGGTTTGGGTCTTGACCAGGCGCGGCCATATCCGGGTGAGGATCAGCGTATAGGCCTCGCGCAGGGCCTGACGGCTGGGAGGCTGAGGTGCTATCGGCTTTTCCTTTGGCGTATCCACCGCTTGATCGCTCCTTCCTTCTCTCTCCCCACATACGTATGACAGCCGGCTTGTCAGTTTGCGCACAGCGCTCGGAGGTGCCCTGGTTTAGTGTTCCTCCCTTTTCCTGTTTCAACAAGTTCACCGTTATCCTATCCGTGTGACGACAGCGGTAGACTTGTCCGGCGCTATTGACAGAGGCGGAACAGGGGGTGGAAAATGGAGGAAGAAAACGTTTTCATAACATTCCGAATCGTGTGGGAGGGGAATTGAATGATGCGTACACGCAAAGTGGTGTGGGAGCCGACGCAGGAGCAGCGCGAGCGCAGCAATCTGCATCGTTTCATGGAGCGGGAGGGAATCGCCGATTACGAGACGCTGCTGTGTCGCTCGGAGGAAGATGTCAGCTGGTTTTGGGATGCCTTTATCCGCTTTGCCGGTATCGAATTCGCCCGGCCTTACCGCGCTGTCGTAGACGTGTCCAAAGGACTGCCGTGGCCAGAGTGGTTCGTCGGCGGGAAGATCAATCTCGTCCACAACTTTTTGGATAAATGGGCACTCCAGGAGTCCACGGCTGATCGGCCCGCGCTGCTCTGGGAAGGCGAGGCGGAGGAAGAGCGGCGGTTTAGCTTCCGGGAGCTGCACGGGCAGGTGAACCGGTTCGCCAACGTTTTGAGACGGATGGGTGTCGAGCGGGGAGATCGGGTGGCCATCTACATGCCGATGATTCCCGAGACCGTCATCTCCCTGTACGGCATCTACAAGGCAGGAGCGGTCGCCGTTCCGCTGTTTTCCGGGTTCGGTCCCGAAGCAGTCGCGGTGCGCCTGCGGGATGTGGAAGCAAAGGTCGTGGTGACGGCAGACGGTTTCTACCGCGGCGGGCAGCAGGTGCTGCTCAAGCATGTGCTGGACAAGGCGCTGGAGTCGGCTCCGACGGTACAAAGCGTCCTGATCGCCGAACGACTGGGAGAAAAGGCGCTGCTCGTGCCTGGTCGTGACTGGCGGTGGAGCGAAGCGATGGATGCGGCCTCCGACCAGTTTGCGACAGTCGAGACGGACGCGGAGGAGCCGTGCATGGTCAGCTACTCCTCCGGTACGACCGGCAGCCCGAAAGGCATCGTCCACGTGCACGGCGGGATCGCGGTCAAGACGGCGGAGGTCGGGATGTTTATTTACGATACGCAGCCGGACGACATTTTCACCATGGTGACGGATTTCGGCTGGATGATGGGGCAACTGCCGCTCTTTTCCGCACACAGTGTGGCGGCGCCTTTTCTGATCTACGAAGGCAGCCCGATGCACCCGCATCCGGGGCGGTTGTACAAGATGATCGAGAAGTATAAGGTGACGGTTTTCGGCGCTCCTGCTACGGCGCTGCGCATGCTGAAGGCGTACGGCGAAGCGTTCCGCGAACAGGCGGATCTGTCTTCTCTGCGCATCCTGGGCCATACGGGCGAGCCGATCGACGAGGAGACGTGGTCGTGGTATTTGTCCTGGACGGGGGGCCGGACCCCGATTATCAACGGCAGTGGAGGTACGGAGGTGTTCGCCGAGATTCTGTCCTCTACGTGCATCACGCCGCAAAAGGCGACGTGTCTGGGAGCGACGCCAGCTGTCGGGGCGAGAGTGGTGGACGAAGCAGGACAGCCGGTCCCGGCAGGCAAGCCGGGCTACCTCGTCTTTACCGTGCCGCAGCCTGCGCAGACACGCGGCTTCTGGCGTAATCGCCAGCGCTATCTCGACACGTATTTCCCCCTTGGGGAGCAGATGTGGTGGCAGGGCGACATGGTCGTGCAGGATGAGGAAGGCTACTGGTTTCATCTGGGCCGGGCGGACGACGTCATCAAAGTATCCGGAAGAAGAACAGGCCCGGGCGAGATCGAGGACGTGGTGAGCCAGTACCCTGGCGTGCTGGAAGCGGCTGCGATCGGCGTTCCCCACGCCGTGAAGGGCGAGGAAATCGTCCTGTTCGTTGTCCTGACGCCGGGAGCTGCCCTGCAGCCGGGCGAGCTGAAGCGGCACGTGGCCGAGTCGCTCGGCAAGCCGTATGAGCCGGGCGAGATTCACGTCGTCGCTGATCTGCCCAAGACGCGGACCCAGAAAATCATGCGCCGCCTGATCAGGCAGCGTTACCTTGGCGATGCGCTCGGCGACACGGCCAGCCTGATGAATCCGGCTGCGCTGGATGGCTTGCCGAGACGATCGGCGGTGGATCAGTGA
Organism: Brevibacillus sp. GCM10020057; assembly: GCF_042683565.1. NCBI lineage: Bacteria > Bacillati > Bacillota > Bacilli > Caryophanales > Paenibacillaceae > Brevibacillus > Brevibacillus sp. GCM10020057. The sequence continues at coordinate 64,979 of NZ_JBHUJW010000034.1, read as the reverse complement.
GAAAGCCGCAATCCCTTGTTATTTCCGGCGGCTCTGCCCGAAGTGCTGACAGGCATGTCGGGCAGAGCTTTTTTTGCTGTCCGGAATGGGCAGGGAGGAGTACAATAACAAAAAAGAGAGACGAAAGAGGAGTCTGGCCATATGCAATCTTACGTAGACCAACCAAATGGAGTATTTCCTTCGGTATGTTCCCTGGACTGTCCGGACCAGTGCGGCCTGCTCGTGCATAAAAAGGATGGGCGAATCGTCAAAATCGAAGGCGATCCGAACCATCCGGTGACACAAGGCAGCATCTGCAACAAGGTGCGCAACATGGCCGAGCGAATCTATGACGCGAAACGGCTGGCATACCCGATGAAGCGCGTCGGGGCAAAAGGGGAGGGCAAGTTTGAGCGGATCAGCTGGGAGGAAGCGATCGAGACGATTACATCCCGATGGAAGCAGCTGATCGCTGAATACGGTCCCGAGAGCATTTTGCCGTACAGCTTTTACGGAAACATGGGCAGGCTGAATGCCGAAACGATGGATCACCGGCTGTTTCACCGTCTCGGCGCCAGCCGTCTGGATCGGACGATCTGCAATGCAGCAGGCAGTGTCGGCTACAGCTTCACGATGGGCGGCGCATACGGAACCGATCCGGAAGAGACCGTCCACACGAAGCTGTTTATCATGTGGGGCATCAATGCGGTCAGCACGAATATGCACCAGGTAATGTTGGCGGAAAAAGCGCGCAAGCAGGGCGCGAAAATCGTCGTCATCGATGTCCATAAAAACCAGACAGGACGATGGGCAGACTGGTTTATTCCGGTGCTGCCAGGCACGGATACCGCGCTCGCGCTGGGCATGATGCACGTTTTGTTTGCGGAAGGCATGGTGGATACGGATTTTCTCGAGAAGTACACGGTCGGGCACGAGCAGCTGCGCGAGCACGTCCGCCAGTACGATCCGGTGACCGTCTCCGCGATTACCGGCGTTCCGGCCGATGACATCTGTCGGCTGGCTCGCCTGTACGGCCAGACATCTCCGTCGCTGGTCCGTATCGGCAACGGGTTGCAGCATCACGACAATGGCGGCATGAGCGTGCGGACGATCGCCTGTCTGCCGGCCTTGACCGGGCAATGGCTCGTTCCGGGCGGAGGGGCCATGAAGGGCAACAAAGGCTTCCTGGAGCACAACAAGCATGCTTTGCAGCGCCCCGATGTACTCGCCGACAAAAATACGCGGCGAATCAACATGAACCTGATCGGCAACGCTCTGCTCACACTGGACCCGCCGATCCGCTCCTTGTACGTGTACGGCTGCAATCCCGCTCTGGTGGCACCGGAAGGGAACAAGGTAAGGGAGGGGCTGCGGCGGGAGGACCTGTTTACGGTCGTGCACGATCTGTTTATGACGGAGACGGCAAAGTATGCCGATATCGTCCTGCCCGCCACGTCGGCTTTTGAAAATACGGATTTCTACACGTCCTACTGGCATCACTACATGCAGGTGCAAAAGCCGGTGATTGAGCCGTACAAAGAGAGCAAATCCAACGTAGACGTCTTCCGCCTGCTGGCAAAAGGAATGGGCTACGAAGACGAGATGTTCGACGACACCGAAGAAGACATGATCCGCCAGGCTTTGGACTGCCCGGCCAATCCGTACCTGCGCACCATCAGCTACGAGGCTCTGATGGAGAAAAACTACGTGAAGGCGGGGGTCACGCCTGCGTTCATCGAAAACCTGCCGACGCCGAGCGGCAAGATCGAGCTGTACTCCAGGCAGATGGAGAAGCTCGGGTATCCGCCGCTGCCGACGTATACACCGCTTGTCGTGGAAAGCGACTATCCGTTTTTGTACGTGCCAGGGCCCAATCACAATTTTCTCAACTCGACGTTCTCGAACAATGCGAAGCACGTCCAGATGGAAAAATTTCCGCGGCTGTTCATGAACGTTGCCGATGCAAAGTCTGCCGGCATTGCCGACGGGGATGCGGTGCGCGTGTGGAACGACCGGGGCGAGATCGAGCTGACGGCATCGGTTGGAGAGAGCGTGCTGCCCGGAGTGGTGGTGAGCCAGGGACTGTGGGCCGACACCGATGAGGCGGGAGCCAAACGTTTCGTCAACGCGCTCACGCCCGACCGGATCGCAGATATGGGCGGCGGAGCAACCTTTTTCTCGGGACGCGTCAACGTGGAGAAAGCCGCCCGCTAACGCCATCCGCCGCCGAATCGGTCGATCGGGCCTGCGGAATGGAGCAGTCCGGCGACATAGCCTCGCTTGGCCAATTACGGCTAGGCGAGGCTGCTTTTTGCGCATACTAGGACTGCCATTATCTGCGAAAGGTGGAATCGCTCATGCGGGCAAGGAATTGGACAGGCGTATGGGGAAGTGTTGTCTTGACGTTTGGCATTTGCGGAACCGCGCTGGCTGCTCCCCCGCCGGAAGGGAGCCAGGCTGCCCCCGCCCCGGCTGTATTTGAAGTGCTGGAGACAGCGAGGCAGGATGTGACCGGAGACGGGCGCCCCGATCTGGTTTCGCTGCTCGGCCAACGGTTTGCGGCAGACAGCCCGTACTACGAGAAGCTGAAGGTGATGGTCCAGGACCCCGTCGCGAAAAAAGTGTCGTTTATGCAGACCGCGTACGGCGGCTACCAGCCGCAGCTGTCCTTCTGCGATTTTACAGGGGAGGGGACCAAGCAAATTCTGGTGCAGGCTCCGACGGGCGGAAGCGGGGGCACATCGGACTACTACCTGTTCAGCACGAGGGACAACAATCCGGCGGTTCTGCCCGTTCCGCAACCGTTGACCATCTCGGGCTCCTATCAGGACGGCTACAAGGTTCCGCTGACGATCAAGGAGACGAATCAGACGACGGTGCTCGACTTGTCGGACCGCAAACAAATCTACGAGGACAACGGCGTCTACAAAAACGGCAAACTCGCCCGGCCGGTGGTGGTCATGCCGAATTCGTTCAGCGTGCTGCGGCCCCTCGAAAAGCGCGACGGGGTATGCGTGCTGCAAGGGGAGCAACGCGTGAGCGGCGTGGCCAATGCGGACACGATCGCGTACGTGGAGTCGCTGTGGAAATGGGAAAACAACGGCTGGAAGCTGCAGAGCGCGCAGGTGAAAAAAGCGGTTCGGTAGCGGGAAACGGCAGGGGCTGTCTCAAAAGTCGATTTTTTTGACTGGGGAGCCGCCCCTTTTGCCGCTCTAAAATGTTGAAAGTTGACGTTGTAAATGCAACCGAGCGGGCGTTCTGTTTACCTGCCCGGAAAAGCGGGTAGTTATGTATTATTCTACGCATATACACAACTGGGAAAATTTATTGTATAGTACAATGAGAATATGACCAGTACCCATATCAAAAAGGAGTTTGTGCTATGAGTACATTCCCGATTTCAAGTCTGTTCGGCTTAAAAAGAAAAGCGAAAAAAGAGCCTTTCTTTCGCGAGGGGAAGGAAATGGGCGAGATTCAGATCGAACTGGGAACCCAATTGGCGAAACAGTTGGCCATGATCCAGCTGACCGAGCAGGACTTGTCGGATGCGAAAGCGATTCAGCCTTTGATCATTCAAAATATTGACAAAATTGTAGAGCTTTTTTATAAACAAATTGCCGGCGAGTCATTGCTTATGTCCATTATCGACAAGCACAGCAGCATTGACCGCCTGAAACAGACGCTGAACCGCCACATCCAGGAGATGTTCAGCGGCAGGATCGACAGGGACTATTACGAGCAGCGCAGCCGGATTGCCATCATCCACATGCGCATCGGACTGGAGCCGAAATGGTACATGGGTGCGTTCCAAAACCTGCTGGTCTCCATCATGGATCTGCTGCATGAACATATCGAGGACAAGCAGGAGTATGTCCGTGCGATCCGGGTCGTGACCAAGCTGCTCAGTATCGAGCAGCAGATCGTTCTGGAGGAATACGAGAACGAGCACGAGCGCGTGCGCAGGCAGGCGCTGGAGAAAAAAGGCCAGTTGCGGGTGGTTCTCTGCAATTCGGCCAAAGAGCTTGCCGCCATTTCCGAAGAAAACAGCGCGTTTGTGCAGCAGCTGACGGAGCAATCGCGTGAGGTGTTGCGCTTTGCAGAGAACGGGACGAATTTTTCCGTCAAAGCGCAGCAGCTTTCCCAGGAAGGCAAGGAAAAACTGCAGAAGCAGCAGGAGCAAATGGAGCTGATCCAGGACAGCGCCAAGCAAATTGCGGAAGAAATGGCTATGCTGGAGGAAAACGCGGAGAAAATCCGCGGCATTGTCAACGTGGTGACCGCCATTGCGGAGCAGACCAACCTGCTCGCGCTCAATGCGGCGATCGAGGCGGCCAGAGCGGGGGAACAGGGACGCGGGTTCGCGGTGGTCGCCGATGAAGTGCGCAAGCTGGCGGAGCAGACCAAACAATCTGTCTTTGGCGTGCGTGAACTGATCGAAAAGACGAACCAGCAGACCGAAGCGCTGTCGCTGGTCTTCGGGGAGATCCAGGCGCTCGTTCATTCCAGTACGATGATGAGCAACGAGACCAACGCCTTTTTCGAGGGGATCATCGGCGCCGTCATGGAAGGCAAGGAGCAGAATTCGAGGATTCAAAAGGAACTGGAAAACTTCCTCCGCGTCATGGAAGACATGAATCAGGCGGTGGCGCAGGTAGCCAGTTCGGCAGACGAGCTGTCGGAAGTGACGATAAACCTGTAGCAACAGTTGGCATATACGGCGCATCACATCAGGCACATCCCGCCCAGTCGGAGATGTGCTTTTTTCGTTTAAGTAGGAGATAGTGGAAAGTCAAGTCGATTTGTCGGGATGAACGCGGAAACGGAAGTCTTTTTTCCTGTTGGCCGCCATAGGATGTAGCAATTGGGAGGTGACGGGCGTGGCGAAGTTTCGACCCCGTCGGCGTTGGAAGAACCCGCTGTCCCGAACGAAGGCGTTTTTTATCGCGATCGTCATCTTTTTGGCGATGACGATCCAGACGCTCATCTTTTTGGAGAACCGGCTCGAGCCAACGCTCCTGATCCTGGCTTCGCAAAAGGCGGAGCAGCTGGCCAAGGAAGCGATAACGGATGCGGTCACCAAGCGGATATCCCAGCAAGGCGTCGACTTTAACCAGATCGTGAAGATTGAAAAGGACAAAAAGGGGCAAATCCAGGCGTATCAGTTTAATTTCAAGGAGTACGCGCGGATCATCGGAGAGACGACTTCCCGCATTCAGAACAAGCTCCAGGAGTTCGAGCACGATCATGTGGGCAGCACGATTCCTCTTGGTCTGGCGACAGGCAACAGCTTTCTCGCGAACATGGGACCGGAGCTGCCGGTGACGTTCATGCCGATCGGCTCGGTCAAGACCAAGCTGGAGACGGAGCTGAAGGAAGCGGGCATCAATATGGTGCTGGCGACCGTCTACATTTTTGTGGAGGTGGATCTGCGCATCGTCATTCCGTTTGCGACCGACGAGCAGACCGTCACCACGAAAATTCCGATCACCCACTCTCTGATCGTCGGCGACGTGCCGCAGTACCTGTACAACAATCCGGAAGGCAAGCCGGATGTGCCGCGGGCCGAGACGCCGCAAAGCCAGGCGATTCCGGATGCGTCGGAGTAAAGGAAGCAAGTTGCTGAGGTCCATGTGCTATGCTATCCTTTAGGTAACGAACATGTACTATCGGTGCATATTTCTGGAAAGAAAGTTTTATCCGATGAGCAGCTTCCCGAAATCATCAGTCATAATCAAGAGTTGCTGGATACCATCACGGAGGTAGTCGGAGGGGATTCGAGATGAAGGATGCGGGTAAAAGAAACGCACAAGATTCTATTTACGGAGCCGCCACTGGACGATGGTTAACGAACGCCCCAACGAAGCAGGACTGGATCAAACATGATACGCGTACGGGCGTGTATATCGGGCCGGCGAGTGAAGGCGGAGATGCCGAGTACGTCAAAGTGATCAGCGGCCCCGTCCACAGCAAGAAACCTTCCTTTGCAAGATAAATAGCGATACACGCGTTGCAGGACCGCATGGCTGATGCTGTGCGGTTTGTTGTTTGAAAAGAGGAAAAGTCAGTCAAAGCCTGACAGAAAAGGGGGCAAATCATGAACGCACACAGGGCCAAAGGCATCATCTTTGACATGGACAATACCCTGCTGAAATCCAGGATCAACTTCGCGGAGATGAAGCGCGCCGTGTTCCGGCTGCTGGCAGAGCACGGATGCTGCCAGCCCGACCTGGACTGGACAAGTCATACGGCCTCGCAGTTGATCGAGATCGGGAGACAGTCTGCGCAGATGACGCAAGCGCTCGAGGAAAAGATGTGGGCGGCGGTGACAGAGATCGAAAAGGAAGGGATGCACGGGGCTGTGCTGGAGGAGCACGCCGTGGAAGTGCTGGAGGAGCTGCGGCAGCGCTGCTCGCTCTACATCCTGACGAACAATGCGCGTGCGGCGGCCATGGAAGCCTTGCAAAGGACGGGAATCGCTCACTTTTTTGCAGACGTTGTGGGGCGGGAGCAGATGGCCGAGCTGAAGCCTTCTCCCTCCGGCGTCCGCTGCATATTGCGCCAGCAGCGCGAATGGCCGGTGGAGGCATGGACGATGGTCGGCGATTCGTGGATCGATGGCAAGGCGGCGCAGGATGCAGGCATCCGGTTTGTGGCCTACCAGGGAAAAGAAGGCGAGATGGCCAATCACGGGGTGCATCCGCTGGCGACCATCCAGAGCTTGCGGGAGCTTTTGCCTTATTTTTCATGATTTCTGGCGGACAAGAAACTTTTCGCACGGATAGGCTTCGGTCTCGTCCAAAAGTGTGGTATACTTAACGCAACTGAATACCAGCCTTCAGGGTAGGGTGCAATTCCCGACCGGCGGTAATGACGAACGCACGTCTGAGCCCGCGACTCGCTGCCTGCTTTTGGGCGGCGACTGACTTGGTGAAAATCCAAGGCCGACGGTACAGTCCGGATGGGAGAAGGTATTTGGAATGGCCTCGCAGTCGTTTTTTGGCAAAAAAACGGTTGTGAAAGGCTTCTTTCTCGATGCCCTGGGACGATCAGCTCACGGGCATTTTTATTTGTCACGCAAGGAGGAAGGGAACGAAGGCACGCAACTTCATAAGCAGACAAGCAATCTTCAGGGCAGGGTGCAATTCCCGACCGGCGGTAATGACGAACGCATGTCAAAGCCCGCGACTCGCTGGCCTCGTCAGGCAGCGACTGATCTGGTGAAAATCCAGAGCCGACGGTACAGTCCGGATGGGAGAAGATGCAAAGTGCTTTCCTCGTCTGTTTTTGCAAAAAACGGATGGAGCGAGGCTTCTTTCCCTATGCCCTGAAACGAAAGGTTTCGAGGGCTTTTTGTTTTGGCTGGAATCTGAAGCAGACAGGAGAGCGAGATGGAACAAGACACACGCTTCATGACATTGGCGCTGGAGCTGGCGCGAGCCGCAGAGGGGCAGACCAGTCCCAATCCGCTGGTCGGGGCTGTCATCGTCCGGGACGGTCAAGTGGTCGGCATGGGAGCGCATCTGAAAGCGGGTGAGCCGCATGCCGAGGTGCACGCGCTGCGCATGGCAGGAGAAAAGGCGCGGGGCGCTACCTTGTACGTGACGCTGGAGCCGTGCAGCCATCACGGGAAGACGCCGCCCTGCGCGGAGGCGGTCATCGCGGCGGGCATCGCGCGGGTCGTGGTCGCTGTCGTGGATGAAAATCCGTTGGTGGCGGGCAAAGGAATCGCCTTGCTGCGGGCAGCCGGAGTGGACGTGACCGTCGGGGTGTGCGAGCAGGAGGCAAAAAAGCTCAATGAGGTGTTCTGGCATTACATGAAGACGAAGCGGCCGTTCGTCACGGTGAAAACGGCGAGCACGCTGGACGGGAAAATCGCCACCTCCACAGGACACAGCCGCTGGATTACGGGAGAGGCGGCGCGCAGCGAGGTACATGCGCTGCGCCGCAAACACGATGCGATCCTGGTCGGAGTCGGGACCGTGCTGGCGGACGACCCGCAGCTGACGGCCCGCGCCAAGGGAGAGCTGTACGGCAGGCAGCCTGTGCGGGTCATCCTCGACAGCCGGCTGCGCACACCGCTGGAAGCCCGCGTCGTGCAGGACAAGGCAGCGCCTACCTGGATCGTGACGACAGCAGAGGCACCGGAGGAAAGGCGGCAAGCATTCGCTGCAGTTGCAGGGGTCAAGCTAATCACGTTGAACGCTCCGCTCTCGGTCCCGGCTGTGCTGGAGAAGCTGGGCGAGCTGGGCATCACTTCCCTGCTGGTGGAAGGAGGAGCGGAAGTAAACGGCTCCTTCCTGCAAGCGCGAGCGATTCAAAAAGTCGTCAGCTACGTCTCGCTCAAACTGGCAGGGGGCAAGCTGGCGCCGACTCCGTTTGGCGGGACAGGCTTTGCCACCATGGATGAAGCGGTGCCGCTGGCCGATCTGTCCATCGAGCGAGTAAGCGAGCAGGACGTGCGCATCGTCGGCTACCCGCAGTGGGACAGGGCGAGTGAATAACGCGAGGTGAGAGAAATGTTTACTGGACTGGTGGAAGAAGTGGGGATTCTTGAGGTCATGACGGGCAGCAAGGAGGCGAGCCGGCTCGCCATTCGCGCAGAGCGTGTGCTGGACGGCGTACAGATCGGCGACAGCATCGCCGTGAACGGCATCTGCCTGACCGTCACCTCCTTTACCTCCCGTCAATTCACCGTAGATGTCATGCCGGAGACGATGAACAAGACGACCCTGGGTCAGCTGCGGAGGGGGCAGCGCGTCAACCTGGAGCGGGCGATGCGCCTTGGCGACCGGTTCGGGGGGCACATCGTCTCCGGACACGTGGACGGGACAGGGACGGTCCGCTCCCGCGAGCCGCATGCCAATGCCGTGCTGTTTCGCATCGCGGCACAGCCGGCTTTGCTGAAATACGTGATCCCACGCGGATCGATCTGCGTAGACGGGATCAGCTTGACGGTCGTCGATGTGGACCACGCCAGCTTTTCGGTGTCGATCATCCCCCATACGTTGTCCCAGACGAGCTTGCAGGACCGCCGTCCGGGGGACCTGGTGAATCTGGAGGCAGACGTCATCGGAAAATATGTGGAGCGGCTGATGGGCATGCGGGACGCGGCGCCCAAACAACGGACGGAGCAGCAGTCCCGATTGAGTCTGGCCTTTTTGCAGGAGAACGGATTTGCCTGATTTTTTTCCTAGTTGAGGAGGGAGAACGATGTTAGACAGCATAGAAGCAGCATTGGAAGATTTGCGCCGGGGCAAGGCCGTGATCGTCGTGGACGATGAGGACCGCGAGAATGAGGGCGACTTTGTCTGCCTCGCGGAAGCGGCCACGCCGGAGATGATCAACTTCATGGTGACGCACGGGCGCGGGCTGGTCTGCGTCCCGGTCACGGAGGAAAAGGCTGCACAGCTGGGACTTGCGCCGATGGTGGAGACGAATACGGACAAGCAAGGAACGGCATTTACCGTCTCCATCGATGAACGCAGCACGCATACCGGAATTTCGGCGCACGAGCGCTCACGTACCGTACTGGCAATGCTGGACGAGCGCAGCCGGGCCGAGGACTTCCGCCGCCCCGGGCACATTTTCCCTTTGATCGCGCGGCCGGGCGGCGTTCTGCGCAGGGCGGGGCACACCGAGGCTGCCGTTGATTTGGCGCAGCTGGCGGGAGCCGCGCCTGCCGGGGTCATCTGCGAGATCATGAACGAGGATGGCACGATGGCGCGACTGCCGCAGCTGGAGGAGATCGCCAAGCGGTTCGGGCTCAAGCTGATTTCGATCGCTGACCTGATTCGCTACCGGATGGAAAAAGAGTCGCTGGTCAAAAAGGAGATCGAAGTGCAGCTGCCGACCGCCTATGGCGACTTCCGCATCGCCGCGTACACGAACGAACTGGACGGCAAGGAGCATGTCGCGCTGATCAAAGGCGAGATTGTCCCGGACGAGCAGATTCTCGTGCGCGTCCATTCCGAATGCCTGACCGGGGATGTCTTCGGCTCGCACCGCTGCGACTGCGGTCCGCAGCTTCATGCGGCACTGGCGCAGATCGAGGCGGAAGGACGGGGCGTGCTTCTGTACATGCGGCAGGAGGGACGCGGCATCGGCCTGATCAATAAGCTGCGCGCCTACAAGCTGCAGGAAGAAGGGCTGGATACGGTAGAGGCCAATGAAAAGCTGGGCTTCCCTGCCGATCTGCGGGAATACGGGATCGGGGCGCAAATCTTGCGCGACCTCGGGGTGTACCGGATGCGTCTTTTGACGAACAACCCCCGGAAAATTCGCGGGCTTGACGGCTACGGCCTGAAAGTCGAGGAACGGGTGCCGATCCAGATGCCCGAGCATCCGCACAACCGCAAGTATCTCGAGACCAAACAGGAAAAGCTGGGCCATTTGCTTCACATACATCGATAGGGAGTGGAAGAAACATGAGAACATTTGAAGGACATCTGGTAGGTACAGGATTGCGTGTCGGGATTGTCGCAGGACGCTTTAACGAGCTGATCGTCAGCAAGCTGGTCGGCGGTGCGCTGGACGCGCTCAAGCGCCACGGCGTGGAGGAAGACAATATCGACGTGGCGTGGGTGCCCGGTGCCTTTGAAATTCCGCTGATCGCCAAAAAAATGGCGGAATCGGGCCGCTACGACGCTGTGGTGACATTGGGCGCGGTCATTCGCGGGGCAACGCCGCACTTTGATTACGTCTGCAGCGAGACTGCCAAAGGAGTCGCTTCTCTCTCGCTCGCTACCGGCATTCCGGTCATCTTTGGCGTCCTGACGACGGATTCCATCGAGCAAGCCATCGAGCGGGCCGGGACCAAGGCAGGAAACAAAGGCTGGGAGGCGGCGGCTGCCGCGATCGAAATGGCGAACCTCGCCAGACAGTTTGCGTAACGATTCGATAATAGCATGCTATTTTGCAAAAGGGCGCCCGCGGGCGTCCTTTTGCCGTTGACTTCCCGTTTGCGCGTGCCGGGGTCATGGATGATCGAGAGGCTGTGCGTACAGAGGCGACCTGTCAAATAAAAAAAGAAGCGGCACCAATCCGCTTCTTCCAACGTCGCCCGGGGACGGCTGTCTTTCATCGTTTTCTGCTCTGCCGCTCCCACCGTTTCAGGTACGGATACGGGTCGAATGCCCAGTCTGCTCCGCCTGTCTCCCGGTACATCCCGTAGTGCAGGTGGGGAGGGAATTTGCCTGCGGTGCCGGGCTTCCCGTAGCCGGTGCTGCCGACATAGCCAAGCACCTGTCCCGGCTCGACGATGTCGCCTGGCTTCAACCCTTTTTTGAACGAGGAGAGGTGGGCGAAATAATGATACACATTGCCCATGTCGCGCATGCCGATTCGCCAGCCGCCGTAGCGGTTCCAGCCGATTACCTCGATGACGCCGTAAGCGGTGCTGAGCACGGGAGTCCCGTAGGAGGCGAAAATGTCCGTGCCTTCATGGATGCGCCGCCCGCCCCAGCCCCGCGCATCTCCCCACGTGCTGCGATAGCTGTAGGAGTACCGTGAAGGGATGGGGAAATAGCGCTCGTCCAGTTGCAGATGCTGGTATTTGTCGTAGACCTGTGCGAACTGCTTGATCGTTTTGACGGAGCGGTCGCGCTGGTAATATGACCAGAGTGCGATCAGCCAGTCTTCCTGGGAAAAGCCGTACGACGAAAAATAATGCACGACCGCAGTCAGCACATCCATGTCATTGTGGCGATCGGCGATCTGGTCGCCGTCCCCGTCCATCCCCATCCCCTGAAAATAGCTGATCGAGACAGGGTTGGTGTCCTCCGGATCGGGGTTTAACAGACCGCTCCAGCGCTCGGCAGGGATGTCGATCGCGGTCAAACGCGAGGTAGGCTCTTCGTTATTGGCTTGTTTCTTCCGTATCTTCATCGTCCGCTCGTATTGATCCATGGCTGCCAGATAGGTCCAGGGGATGCCGTACAGCGTTTCCATCCGTTGAAACAACTGCAACCGCTCCTGCAAAACGGGATCGCCTTTGGATGGGGCGGCGTCTGCGGCAGGCACCACCGCGATGGCCGCGGCAGCCACGCACAAGCTGATCTGAATGATTAGGCGGAAAACTCGCATTCCGTCTCCCTCCAGCCCGGATAGTCTCCTTTGTAGCTTTTGCCAGGGCGAGAGGTTTATCCGCGATACTTTCTGGAAGATTTGCGGTATGATGCAAGAAAAGGACAGATGGCTGAAACTGGAGGGAAGTTGGACATGAAGCTGGTCATACGAGCGGAAAAGCCCCTGGCCTTGCGGGAGTTGATCGAGCCGCTGCGGCAAGTGGGGATGATGGGCGCAGCGGAGGCAGAGGGTGAAAAATTGGCGTCCCCAACATCTGCAACAAAGGTGCCCAAACAGACAGCGCCCCAAAAACTTACGGCTGGGGCGCAGGCGGCCGAAAAGCTGATCGCGCTGGCACGGCAGTACCGGGAGCGCAGCCCGCAAAGCACGTGGGACGAGCAGGCGTGGGTCGCTGAGGAAGCGGCGCTCGGGAAAATGGCAGAGTACGGCCTGCTTCGGCCGATGGGAGGGCAGTGGCAAGTGCAGCGGCTGCCTGTACCAGCTGGCCTGCCGCTTGCCTGGCTGGAGCTGCTCACAGGCTGGGAGCTGCAGGAGAGCAGCGAGTGGGAGAGCGCGGCGTTTTCTGTGCACGCCATGCTGTGGCTGCGGGAAGTCGGCGCCTCTCCAAACGCCGGGCTGAAAGGGAGGCTGGATCGGCTTGGGACCGGAGAGGGAGTGGCTGTCCTCGTCGTGGAGGAAGACGGACCGCAGCGAGATATTCCGCTAGTGCGGGAACAGCGAAATCACGGGGAGGAACACGTAGACGAAGGCATGCTGATCTTGCAGGCCAACCTCGACGATTGCAGTCCCGAATGGCTCGCGCACGTAATGGAGCAATGCCTGCGGGCAGGCGCCAACGACGTGCACTTCCTCCCGGTGACAATGAAAAAAAGCCGGCCGGGCACGCTGCTGCAGGTCATGTGCTACCAGAGCGCGGCGGAGGCGCTGAAGACCGTGATCTTTACGGAGACGACGACGTTTGGCATCCGCTCCTATCCGGTTGACTGCCACAGGCTGGCGCGGCGTTTTCTCACCGTCGACACCCGCTGGGGAGAGGTCGCAGTCAAGCTCGGCTACCATCGGGGCGTCCGCGTGCAGGTCGCACCGGAGTACGCGGTTTGCGCGCGGCTGGCAGAAGCCGCCAACGTTTCGCTCAAGCAGGTGTACCAGGAGGCGGTCAGCCTCGCTGTCGAGAAAAGTCATGTGAATTTGCCGTGAAGGCAGCAGGAGCCGGGCAGTCTTCTCAAGAATTGGAAAATCAGGGAAATTTCCCGCGAGTCCATTTCTCGAGGAGGCTGTGAGATGAGCAAAAAAGTGTTGATCGTCACCGGAGATGCAGTGGAGGCATTGGAAGTGTTCTATCCGTACTACCGTTGTCTGGAAGAAGGGTATGAGACCGTCATTGCAGCGCCAACCGTCAAGACGCTGCATACCGTTTGCCACGATTTTGAAGCGCACAGCGAAACCTACACCGAGAAACCGGCATACCAGCTTCCTGCTCATGCAGCATTTTCCGAAATCAATCCCGAGGCTTTCGACGCCTTGATCATCCCGGGCGGACGCGCTCCTGAATTCATCAGGCTGAATGAACATCTGAAGCCGATCGTCGCCCATTTCTTTGAAGCAGGCAAACCGGTGGCTGCCATCTGCCACGGGGCGCAGGTGCTGACAGTAGTCCGCGAATACCTCGCAGGCAGGGAACTGACAGCCTACCAGGCGTGCAGGCCGGATGTGGAAGCATGCGGCGCGACCTACCAGGCGGAGACGCTGCACGTGGACGGCAATCTCGTGTCGGCTCACGCGTGGCCGGATTTGCCTGGATTCATGCGCGAATTTCTGAAGCTGCTCCGCTGACGGCGGGCAGGCAGGAGTCTTTTTTCAAACACGCGCACAGGTGCAAGGGGCCCAGCGTGTGTTGATACGAGCCTGGCACGTGTGAACCCCGCTGTCTGGCGCGTTGTGCCGCATGGCCTGTATCGTCGCCAGCCAAACGAAAGCAGACCTCTTCACGGGACATGTCCGTCTGGAGGTCTGCTTCTTTTTGTGCTGCGAGAGCCTGCTTGTCCGCCTGCGATAGACGGCCTTGCCTACAGATGTCCCACCAGCAGGCGCAGAACATTGGGCTGGTCAGGCAGGTCGCGCGTGCCTGCGCCGTAGCCGATTGCCTCTACGGTCATGGACGGCAGCGGGCCGAACTCGTGAACCAGCGCAGCTGCGACTCCTGCGCCTGTCGGGGTCGTCAGCTCCTTTTGAATGTTCGTGCTGCGCAGCGGAATGCCGATGAGAATTTCCATGGTTGCGGGAGCGGGGACGGGATAGAGGCCGTGGTCGCAGCGCACGTAGCCGTTTCCCGTCGGCACGTGGCCCGCATACAGGCGGTCGATGCCCAGCTCCTCCAACCCGAGCGCGATGCCGACGACGTCCACGATGGAGTCGAGCGCGCCGACCTCGTGAAAGTGTACCGTCTCGACGGGAACGCTATGAATTTTCGCTTCTGCTGCCGCGATTTTTTCAAAAACGGCGAGGGCCCGGGCCGTGACGCGGGGAGCCAGTCCAGCGGCTTCGATCATCTCCACGATTTCTTTGTACCCGCGGTGGTGATGGGCGTGATCGCCGATGACTTTCAATGCCTTGAGCGGCTTGGCGGGCTGCGGCGTCTCATCGATGACGTCCAGCTTGAGCGCCCGCACGCCTGTTTTCACGACGTTTTTCCATTCCAGGCGAAATTCTCCGAGCGACAGCTTGCGAAGCTCTGCCTCGATCCGCTCCCGATTCGCTCCGGCGTCGACCAGGGCGGCGAGCAGCATGTCTCCGCTTATCCCCGAAAAACAGTCCAAATAAGCGATGCGCACATCAATCACTCCTTTTCAAGCGCCCTTTTCTTCTTGTATCATAAAGGGAAAGTATGTTCGTCTCTTTCCTTTGGTTTCTGCCTGATTGTACCATTTCGTGTCTGGTTTGTCATGAGAGGAGCTGATGGCTGTTGCTGTCCTTTATCCATACGGCGGATGTGCATCTGGATGCGCCGCTTCATACACTGGCAGAGCTGTACGAGCTTCGCCAGGACGATTTTCGCAAAACGATGCGAGCGATCCGCGACCTCGTCCTGGAGAGGCAGGCGGATTTTTGGCTCATCGCCGGTGATTTGCTGGAATACCACGGCGCCCGCAGAGCGACGGCGCTGTTTTTGCGCGACCTGTTTGCCAGCGTGGCTCCGGTGCCGGTGTGCATCGCTCCCGGCAATCACGATCCATGGCGGGAGGACTCGTTTTACCAGACGCTCGATTGGCCCGGGAATGTCCATTGGTTCACGCCGGAGTGGGGGGCGTACGAATTTCCGGAAAAATCGTGCGTCATCTACGGCTGGGGCTTTCCGCAGCCGCATGTGCACGAGTCTCCGCTGGCGTCGTTCCCGGGAAGGCTGGACGGCTACCGGCATCATCTGATGGTGCTGCACGCAAGCGTACTTGGCAAAGCGGCGCAGGAGCATCATCCGTACGCGCCTGTGACGCTGCAGGAGCTGGCGGACACGGGCATGGATTACGTCGCGCTCGGCCACATCCACAAGCCGGAGCAGTTTCTCCATCCGGTGAAACGGTCTCCCTTTGCAGCCTATCCCGGATCACCGGAAGGGCTAAACGCCAAGGAAGAAGGCGACCGCTGCGTCCTCTTCGGCCAGATCGATCCGACGGGGAGAGTGTCGCTGGAAGCTGTTCCTGTCGGGCAAAGGCGAATCCGCAAGCGCGAAGTCGCCGCAGGCGGTGTGCAGACGATGGAACAGTTGGCAGAGCTGCTGGAGCGAGAGCTGGCAGACGAGCGCTCCGAAGACATGCTCCATCTGACGTTGACAGGGGAGCGGGCTGCCCATTTCGTTCCGTCCCTTCCCGTTTTGCAGCAGCGTCTCTCTCGTTTCTTCCACCTGCAGATCGCGGACCAGACGTGGCCAGACGTCGATGGGGACAAGCTGATGGCGGACGGCGGCATCTGGGGCAAATGGCTCGCGCGGCTGGCACAGCGGGAGCAGCAGGCGGCAGGTGAGGAAGAGCGCGAGATCATCCGGCTGGCGCGAAAGGAAGCGCTGGCGAGGATCGGAGGGAGCGTCCGGTGAGAATAGACGAGCTACAGCTCAAAGGCTTCGGCAAATGGCAGGGCGAGACCTTCCGCTTTGCGCCGGGAATCAACGTGCTTGCCGCCCCGAACGAAGCGGGCAAGTCCACCCTCCTGCAAGGGATATTCGCGGCCTTGTACGGGATGAAGCGGGACTACGTCAAGAGCGCCCGCTACTTGCCGGAATACGAAAAATACCGCCCGTGGCACGCGGCGGAATACGAGACGATCATCACGTACGAGCTGGCAGGCAGGTCGTATCGCCTGCATCGCTTGCTGCAAAAGGAACGGGAGCAGGCGCGCATTTTTCTCGACCCGGACTGGACGGAGCTGACTGACGTTTATCTGGAAGATCGGCGCAGGGAAAGGAATTTTCTGGAAAAACATCTTGGCTTGACGCGCAGCCTTTTTACCGACATTACGTGGATCAGGCGGGAGCCGTTGTCTGCGGCAGAGCATCTTGTGCCATCGCTGGCGAATGCCGCGAAGGAAAACCCCCTCGTCCACGCCATGCTCGCGGAGCTGGATCGCGAGCTGGCGGCGATCGGGAAAAAAGAGCGGGCAGAAAATACGCTGCTGGGCAAGGCAGGGGCGCTGGTGGCTCAAAAAGAAGCAGAGCTTGCGAATGCGAGGGCAGCGTGGGAACTGGTCAGCCAGCTGACCTACCGCATTGCGGGCTGGGAAAGCGAGCGGCAGGGGCTGGAGCAGCAGCTGGCACGCCTGCAGCAGCGCCAGCAGAGGGCCAGCTCCAAAGAAGCGGCATGGCAGGAGCGCTGGCAAAAGAGCCACACCCCTCCGGAAGCGGAAAGAGACTGGCAGTGGTGGGAGGAAAGAGCGCTATCTCCTCAGGAAAGGCAGGTGCACGAGGAGGCGCGCCTCGCACTCGCCCGTTTGCAGGCCGGACAGAAGGCACCGGACAGCGAGCAAAAGCCAAGCGTCGAAGGTGAGAAGCTGCAGGCGGATTTTGCGAGGGGCACCCAGCTGCGTAAGCGTCGGGAAGAGCTCCAGTTGCAGCTGTCAAGACTGGCTGCCTACACTCTGACAACTGATGCCGGTCGGCAAACACGCGGGCAGCGCAAGGCAGGCCAGCCGCGTCGAGCTCTGCGGCTGTGGGGAATCTTTGGGCTGCTCGCCGCTCTGGGATTGGTCGCTGGCATCGCCGATCAGTCCGCGCTGGCTGCGATCCTGTTCGGGCTAGCGGCTGTTATGGCTGGTGCGGCGTGGTGGAAGGGGCGGACAGTGTCTCCGGCAACCGTGCAAACTTCCTCTCCAATGGCAGAGGAGTGGCAGCGCGGACAGCAGGAGCTGGACGATTTGGACGCACAGCTCAAGCAACTGCTGCGGGTGTGGGGAGCGAAGGATTGGGACGAGTTTGCAGCGATACGGGATGAGCTGCTGTCTGAACTGCGCGATCGGGAATCCAACGAGCTGCGTGCACAGCTTGCCCTGCAGGAACAAGAAGCGCTTATTTGCAAGCGCTGGGGCGAGCAGATGCGCGTTTTGCTGGAACGGGAGCGGAAGGAGCTGATCCGGGAGCAGGACGCATGGCAAGCCGAACGGCAGCGCATCGAAGAGAGGCTGGTTTACGTCCGCGAACAGCTGGCGCGGGCAAACGGGGAGCTGGCTGCCCACGAAGGGGTCTCGGTCGCCAAGGCCAAAGGGGAGCACGAAGAAGCAATGGCGAACCTCGCCCAGCTGCAGCGCAGGCGCGAGGCGCTGCAAGTGGCCCGGGACACGCTGCAGGAGGCGCTCGCAGACTGGAACCGCGATATTTCCCCTGAGCTCAATCGCCAGGCATCGCTCGTGTTTGCCGAGATAACGGGGGGAGCTTACCGCGACGTCAGACTGGACCCGCAGGGAGGCTTTGCGATCCGGGTGCTGGAGCCTGCACGGCAGCTGGTGCTGGAGCAGGAGCAGTGCTCCACCGGCACGCAGGATCAGCTCTACCTGGCACAACGGCTGGCTTTGCACGATCACGTCAGCCGGCAGTCGGAGCCGCTGCCGCTCTTTTTCGATGATCATTTCGTTCACTACGACGACGTGCGGCTGCGGCGGACGCTGGACTATTTGGCGAAGCTGTCGCAGACGCATCAACTGTTCCTGTTCACCTGCCAGGAGAGGGAGCTGCAAATGCTGGAGCCGCTGCTGCGTGCTTCCAGCCGCCATTTGGTACATAGTCTCGGATGACGCTCTTCGCATGGGAAAGAGGTTGCCCCTCCCAATCCCAACCTCTATAATGGAGAATGACCAAGTCACATGAGGAGTGAGCCCTATGACGACGCAACGAAAACCGGAGTGGCTCAAGATCAACCTTGTTTCAGGCCCTGAACTTGCCAGCTTCAAGGAACTGAAGCAGACGATGCGCAGCAAGACGTTGCACACGGTATGTGAAGAAGCGAAATGTCCCAATATTCATGAGTGCTGGGCCAGCGGGACAGCTACCTTCATGATTTTGGGTGATATTTGTACGCGCGCCTGTCGTTTTTGCGCAGTGAAGACAGGTTTGCCGACGGAACTGGATCTGGCCGAGCCGGAGCGAGTAGCGGAAGCGGCGGAGCAGATGCGGCTTCGGCATGTCGTCGTGACCTCTGTAGCCCGCGACGATCTGGCGGATGGCGGTGCGCAAATCTTCGCCGACACGATCAAGGCGATTCGCCGACGCTTGCCTTTCGCGTCGGTAGAAGTCCTGATTCCCGACTTCATGGGCAACTGGGATGCGCTGAAAGTCGTCATGGATGCACGCCCGGACGTATTGAACCACAACATCGAGTCCGTGCGGCGGCTGTCTGACCGCGTTCGCGCCCGGGCCAAATACGACCGGACGCTGGCCTTGCTGCAAAAAGCGAAGGAATTCCAGCCGACGATCCCCACGAAGTCCAGCCTGATGATCGGGGTAGGCGAGACGATGGAGGAAATCATCGAGACGATGGATGATCTGCGCTCCGTCGACGTTAACATCATGACCATCGGACAGTACTTGCAGCCGACGAAAAAGCATCTGAAGGTGGAGAAGTATTATCACCCGGATGAATTCGCCCGGCTGAAGGAAGAAGGCATGGCTCGCGGCTTCAGCCACGTGGAGGCAGGACCTTTGGTTCGCAGCTCCTACCATGCCCACGAGCAGGCAAACGCGGCCAAAGAGACGATTGGCCAGGCACAGTAACGGGCAAGAATGAAAAAGCAAAGCACCCTCCCGTGCATTTTGGCCGGGAGGGTGCTGCTGTACAGGGGGCCGCTGCTACTCGCATCGTTTGCATGACGAAACCTGGCGCAGCAAAATCAGCTGAAGCCAGTCCGTCAGTTAGCGGCTGGTCGTCCCCATTTTGCCATGGCCTGCATGTTTGGCTCGTACTTGTTCGCCGTCTGTCGTTCCGCCCATGCGCTTGATGAGGGTGTCAATGCTCGCAGTATCATCCGTACGGGCATTGTGGAGATTGCTGGAGCGCGACGCCACGCGGGCGATTTCCTGAATGTCGTTCGGGTTGTCGGTGACGTATACCTTGTAGTAACGAGGCGATACCGACATGGCATTCATGCGTGCCTGATTTTTCGCTGTGCGGGCGTCAGCTCCTGCGGTGTGCAGCCCGACGAAGATTTCCTCGTCTGTGACGAGAACGGTCGAGCGCTGGACGCCAGGGCAGCTGGAGGTCACGTTGCCCACCGCTTGCGCGAGCGCGTCACGGTCGACGTAGACATTGTTTACTCCTGCGGTGCGCACATGATGACGGTCAGTCTGCACATAGCCGAAGCGCGGCATGCCCGTCTGCATCACACCTGCTCCGGAGCGATTCCATGCCCGTTTTTGGTAAATGGAATGGTTCATGCCCGTGTAGACAGGCCCGACACCGCGAACGCCTGCCGTACCAGTCGCCGGATTCAGGCCGACATTGCCGTCAGGAAAGGCGGCGTAAGGGCGGACTGAATCCGGGTAGGCAGTGCCGGGAGCGGCGCCATTGTAGCTGCGGGTATGCAGTCCGTCCAAGTCGCGCATATGCATGCCATCGTAGTTGCGGACATGGATTCCGTCAAAGTTGGTGGTGCGCACGCCGTCATAGGTGCGGGTGTGCAAGCCGTCAAAATTGGTCACATGAGGAGCAGCCTGGTTCGTCGTCGTGCGATTGGGCGTCGTGTAGTTCGGTGCAGCGTTGTTTGAACATGCGGAAGCCAACAATGCGATACCTGCGATAGCTGGATACAACCATGTCTTTTTCAATGGAAACACCCCCTACACGATAGAATGTCCAGGGGGCAACTGCTGTTTTCGTGGGAATATTATCTCTTGCTGCAAGAAATATGGTAAGATGGATGTATGTTATGTGTGTAAGGAGGAAGCGGACTTGATTCGCACGCAAGCCGGTACTTATGAAGTCATGGAAGAAAATCGCGATGGCTGGAACCCGGAAGCCTTCAAAGAGCGCTACAGCGATATCCTGGACAAATACGACTACATCGTAGGGGACTGGGGCTATGGGCAGCTGCGTCTCAGAGGATTTTATACAGACCACAACCGTAAAGTGCCGTTCGAGCAGCGAATCGCCGCTTTA
Source organism: Brevibacillus sp. GCM10020057 (assembly GCF_042683565.1). Classification (NCBI taxonomy): domain Bacteria; kingdom Bacillati; phylum Bacillota; class Bacilli; order Caryophanales; family Paenibacillaceae; genus Brevibacillus; species Brevibacillus sp. GCM10020057. The sequence goes on along the minus strand of NZ_JBHUJW010000034.1, from coordinate 44,286 downwards.
GATGAGTATCTGCATGAGTTCTGCAACTTCGGATGCCCGTATTTTGTTTTGCGCAAAGTGAAGTCGTTCCAGGGTCCCGATGACAGCCAAAAAGGCCAGGATGAAACGAATTACGATCTGGTGATTGATGTACGGCAGGAACCCGGCCGCGACGAGAACAGCCAGTTTTACGGGGAGCGCAAGGAGCGGCGGCGCTACAACTCTCGTCCGAACAACAAGGAGCGCAGCAACGGTTCTTCTCCGGAGCGCTCGGGCGGAGGGCGCAACGAGCGGTCTGACAAGCCCCGCTTTTCCAAGGAGAAAGCCGACAAAAACGGCAGAGAGCGGGAGCACAACAAGGACCGCCGCCCCAACCGCCAAAACCGCGAACGGGATAAGGTGCCGACAGGGCCGAACACGCCGAAGCGCGACTCCTGATGCCCCTAATATGAAAAAACAAGGCTGCGCCGAAACGCCTCCGCAGCCTTGCTTGCAAGAAAAAACGAGTCCTGGTCGAGAGGACTCGTTTTTTCTTGGCGCGGATGCAGCTGGCATTACCAGCCGCCCCAGCCTCCACCGCCCCATTGGTTCCAGGGATTCCACGGATTCCAGGGATTCCACTGATTCCACGGATTACATCCCCAGTTTGGCGTGAAGGGTTGAAGCGGGATGACAATGGGAAAATATACTTCGGGGCCGCGTCTGCCGCGGAAAAAGACCGGATTGGCTTGATCTTCCGGGATGGTGCGATATTCCTGTTCGGTTGGGTAATTTTGGTAATGCTGATCGTACGGATAAGGTTGCATCGTGCGATTTGCACTCCTCTCGTTGTCTGTTTTGTGCAGTAGCAGTATACGAGACATTCGCCTGCATGGAGCATTGTCCGGCAAGAAATGGGCAAACGTCCAAGAGGAGGCAAAACAAAAAAGGAAGGGCCTTGCAAGACCCTTCCTGATGATTGGTGCAGATGATGGGAGTTTCTCCCTTCCTCCCTATGTGTGCCGCTTTGTCAAATCACGGTTTCTAAAAAGCCTTTCAACTCCTCGGCTTCCTGCTCGTTCAGGTTAAACGCATATTCCAGATAGCCTTCTTCCTCCAGGTCATCGTGGCCGATGATGGCGGAGCGGCCGTTTTGCACATTGATGACCAGCTTCTTGCCGTAGAAACGGTTGGTGGTCGTGATGGCGAGATCGAAGCGGGTGGATTCCGCCATAAAGCTGACGAAACGGGTCGAGGTTTCCTCGGTATCGTCGTACAGGTAGAACAAATCAGCCATACATTTCCCTCTACTTCCATGAAAGATTAGGTTTGTGCTCGACATTGTGCAGGGCGCGAACGAAGCGGATCGTCCTGGTCTGGGCACGCATGACGATCGAATGGGTCTCGACCATGTCGTCTCCCAGGTAGCGGACGCCTTGCAGCAGCTCGCCGTCCGACACGCCGGTTGCGGCGAAGATCGCGTCCTCGCCTTTGACCATGTCATCGAGCGTCAGCAGTTGCTCCGGATTGGCGAGACCCATCCGGATGCAGCGTTCCCGTTCGGCATCGTTTTGCGGCTTGAGCTGGGCCTGCATGTCGCCGCCGAGACATTTGATGGCGGCAGCGCTGATGACGCCCTCGGGTGCGCCGCCGATGCCAAGGAACAGGTCGATGCCGGTGTGCGGCAAACAGGCTGCGATCGCCGCGCCTACATCGCCGTCGCCAAAGAGCTTGACGCGTGCGCCCTTTTCGCGGACGGCATCGATGATGGCCTGGTGGCGCTCCCGTTCCTGGACGATGACCGTCACGTCCGAAATGCGTTTGTTGTTTGCCTCTGCTACCACTTCTATCATTTTATCCACGGGATCGTATAAGTTGATTTTCCCCGCCGCGCGTTTGCCGACAGCCATTTTCATCATGTACATGTCGGGCGCGTGCAGCAGCGTTCCACGGTCTCCGATGGCGATGACGGACATGGCATTGTTGTGTCCTTTCGCTACGATCGTGGTTCCTTCCAAGGGATCGACAGCGACGTCGACTTCTGGCCCGTCTGCGTCCGGATGGCCCAGTTTTTCCCCGATGTAGAGCATGGGTGCCTCGTCCAGCTCCCCTTCGCCGATGACGACGGTTCCCCGCATGTTGATCGTGTCAAACATGGCGCGCATGGCGCTCGTCGCTGCTCCATCTGCCTCGTTCTTTTTGCCTCGTCCCATCCAGTGAGAAGAGGCGAGGGCAGCCATCTCCGTTACACGCACGATTTCCAGTGCCAGTTCGCGTTCCATTGCTTCTTTCGTTCCTCCCTTTTATGCCGGTAAAAATACACCCAACCATTGTATCATATGTGACAAGCAGATTCGCCCTCGCCCGTACAAATTTGGTATACTTGTTGGAGGAAAAGAGGTGAAACCCGTGGACAATTCCTATTTGCAGGAAGGGGAATTGGTGCTTCTCGTCCTGGTGCTGACTTTTGTGTTTACGGCCTTTTACGCAAAACGAAAAGCAAAAAAGCGAAAGTAAGGAGAATTTTTCATGTACGATGTGAATACGAAACGAATTGACCAAGTGCTGGCATATATGTCGTCGATGCTGGACTTGCTGGACAAGCTAAAGGAACGGGGAGCGGAAGCGGTGTTGGCAGACCAGGTGGCTGCGGCAGCGATGGAAAGGGCCCTGCACTTGTCCATTGAAGGGATCGTCGACGTAGGCAACGCGCTGATCGACGGCTTCATCATGCGCGATCCGGGCAGTTACAGTGACATCATCGAAATTTTGCGCGATGAACAGGTCGTAACGGAGGATCAGGCGAGAGTCCTGACACGGGTTGTCGAATTTCGCAAGCATCTGGTGATCGAATACACGAACGTTCCGGCGGGCGAGATGTTCGCGCTGGCTGCAGAGGCGACGCCGGTTATGCGCCAGTTTGAGCCGGCCGTGCGGGCGTTTCTGGACAAGGAACTGTTCTAGGAGAAATGGTTGCAGCGGATTTTTTATACAAAACACTTTCATTAGTTTACTAAAGTGGCCGAATCCGCTACAATAGGGAGAAAGGGCGGTGATACGTATGACAAACGAAGGAACGTCCACCCGCGACCAGATTCTCCACATGCTCAAGGTGAAAGGCTCGCTTTCGGTAAGCGATATGGCAGTTGAGCTGGGCATTACGGAAATGGCGGTACGACGCCATCTGAATACCCTCGAGAGGGACAACTTGATCAAGTCGACGCTTGTCAGACAAGCGATGGGACGTCCAACCAATGTATATTCCTTGTCGCAGGAGGCAGACGAGCTGTTTCCGCGCAATTATTCTCATTTGACATTAGATTTCTTGCAAGACATCAAAGACATGGACGGCATCGGAAAGGTAGAAATGCTCTTTCGCCGCCGGGAAAATCGTCTGGAGGAAAGCTACCGCGCACATATGCAGGGAGGCCTGGAGGAGCGGGTCGCCAAGCTGGCGGAGCTGCAAAACGACAAAGGCTACATGGTGGAATGGGAAAAAGTCCCGGACGGAAAAGGCTACCGCATTCAGGAATTCAACTGTCCGATCTCGCAGGTCGCCCGCGAATTCAATCAGGCATGCAATTGCGAGCTGTCCTTGTTCCGCCGCGTGCTGAATGCCGATGTGGAGCAGACTTCCTGTATGGCCAAGGGCGGCGACAAATGCGTCTTTGAAATCAGGGAAGGACGCTGAATGTCTGGACATAGGAAGAGGTTGTCCCAAAAGTCACAGATGGAGGGATAGCCTCTTTTTTTTTATTTTCAGGTCGAAATAGCCGCACCCGAAAACGGTGTGCATCCACCCTTGTTCTATAGCAATACTTTTTAACTCGACCGCAGGCAAAGGAGAAGGAAACGACATGACTTCATACAAAGGCTATTTGCTGGATCTGGACGGAACGATCTTTCGGGGAGGCGAAGCCATTCCGGGAGCGGCCGCATGGATTTCCTATCTGAAGGAACAGGGGATTCCGTACCTGTATTTGACCAACAACTCTTCCGCTTCGCCCGAGCATGTGGCTGCGCGGCTGTGCGGCATGGGAATCGAGGCCGAGCCGCGTGAGGTGTACACCTCTGCCATGGCGACGGCGGCCTATTTGCGGGAGCGGGCAGCTGCCGGCACCAAGGTGTACATGATCGGGGAGGACGGACTCTACCAGGAGCTTTTGGCCAGCGGGTTTGTCCTCACCGCTGAGGACCCTGACTTTGTCGTAGTGGGGATCGATCGCAGCTTTACGTACGAAAAGCTGGCGGCAGCGGCGCGCGCCGTGCGGGGAGGTGCTGTTTTCGTGGCGACCAATGCGGACGCGGCCCTGCCGACGGAGAGGGGCCTGTATCCGGGAAGCGGCTCTCTGGTAGCAGCCGTATCCCTGGCAGCGGCGGCACAGCCGGTCGTGATCGGCAAGCCGCAGCCGATCATCGTCCGCTACGCGCTGGAGCGGCTCGGCACGAGGGAGGACGAGACGCTGATCGTAGGCGACAACCTGCACACCGACATCGAAGCGGGCGCGAACGCCGGTCTGGACAGCCTGCTCGTCCTCACTGGCTATTCGACCCGTGCGGAGGCAGCCATACATCCAGTGCGCCCTACGCATATTGCCGAAGATTTGGCAGATTGGCAAAAGCGCGTGTCTGACTAGCCCCCCCGGCACTCCTCCTGCTGCTTTTGGCGGTGGGCGATCCGGCTGGAAGCAGCAGCAGCGATCGCCCCGACCAAATCGTCGAGGAAGGTATGCACGCCGTTTTTCGGGTCGTTCAGTTCGGCCAGCTTGCCGTGCTTGAGCTTATCTACATACCCGAAGTTGGTAAAGCCGATGCTTCCGTACAAATTGACGATGGCCAAGGCAAGCACTTCATCCACCCCGTACAGCGGCTCGTCCGACTCGACAATCGACTGGAGCGGGGGCAGCAGCTTTTTTTCTTCTGCCAGCATGTCCAGCTGGATGCCGGTCAAAAGGGCGTTTTGCACCTCGCGTTTTTTCAGGACGGCCAGTACGCTCTCCCGGCACATGTCCAAAGTCAGGTCAGGGACGTACTTGGTCTGCAGGAACCAGACGATCTCGGCGATGTCATCCAGCGAGACGCCGCGCTGCCCGAGCAGCTGAATGACGGCGTCCAGGCACGTATGACTGTTTAGCGGATGCTCGTTCATAGTGATCTTCCTCCTTGCGCGATGAAACCATGCCGCTAGTATCTGCAGGGAATTAGGCACCTATCCCGATACCGTCACATACTATGCGCCATGAGAAGGTCTGCAAGGAGGGTGGAATGGATGGAGGAGAAAGCGCTGCTGGAGGAGGAATACGGTTTCTCGCTGCAGGAGGCGGACGCCAAAGGCGCGAGCACGGTACTGAAAACCGATCAAGGACTGTTTTACCTGTTTACGGCCCCGGCAGGGTACAAATACAAGAGCAAGTTTATCGAAAAGGTCCGCAAGCATCTTGGCGGCCAGCAGGACCTTAGCATGCTGAAGCTGGTCAAAACGCGAGGCGGGCAAGGCCATCTCGTCTACGATGACCAGATGTACTACCTGTATCGGGGAGTGCGGGAAAAGCAGCTGGATGACCCGTTTATGACGTGCGGCCAGACGTTGGCGCAGTTTCATTTGGCGACGAGCACGTTCAAAGGCGACAAACTGTTCCTGCCCTACAGCTCGTTGGGCAACTGGCCGAGCATGTGGAGGCGCAAGCTGCGGCATTACACGGAATGCCGGGATGAACTGGTGGAGCTGGAGGGCGAGCTGACCTCCATGGACGAATATTTGCTGACCAGTTTTACGTATGTGCACCAGCTGGGTGAAATTGCGGTTCACTACTTGCTTGCATCCGGCTACGACAAGGTCGTCAAGGAAACGGCGGCATACGGCAAAGTCGCCTACCAAAATTTCGATCAAGGGTTTATGCTATGGAATGAGAAGGGCGCACGCCTGGTGGCGGGAGAGTGGAACTGGGTGCTCGACATGCGGGCACGCGACATCGGCCAATGGCTGAAGGCCGAGGTCAAACGCGATGGCTGGCAGGATGAGAAGGCAGCCAGCTTCCTCGACGGCTACAACCGGGTATCTCCGCTGCTGCCGGAAGAATACGCCGTCATCTACGGGCTCATGCTCTACCCGGGAAGATTTTTGAGACTCGTGGAGTCCTATCAGGAGCTTCCTCTGGAAGAAAAAGAGCAGGTCGACGGCAGGCTGTGGCGGATTCAGCTGGATCAGGAGCTGGCGCGCATGGAAGAAGCGCTCCGTCGGTATCCCCGGCTGGTTGCAGAAAGGTACGGCGTGTCCATTCCACCTATAGATTGGTTGTGGAGGCCGGAAGATGAAGAAGCCAAACGTGTTAGTGACGAGGCAAGTAGCGAGTGAAGCGATCGCCTTGCTGCAGGAAGTGGCGGAAGTAGATGTCTGGACGCAGGATGAGCCGATCCCGCGCCAGCGATTGTTGGAAAAGGCGGAAAATGCCGACGGGATTCTCGCGATGCTGACGGAGCGGATCGACGAGGAACTGCTGGCGAGGGCAAAGCGGCTGCAGATCGTGGCGAATATGGCCGTGGGCTATGACAACATCGATCTGCCTGCTTGCAAAGCCCGCGGCATTCATGTGACGAATACGCCGGATGTGCTGACAGAAGCGACAGCCGATCTGGCCTTTGCCTTGCTGATGGCGACGGGACGCCGGCTCATCGAGGCGAATCGCTTTTTGATGAACGGGGAATGGACGGCGTGGAGCCCGTCGCTGATGGCCGGGAAAAACGTGTACGGAGCGACGCTGGGCATCATCGGAATGGGGAGGATCGGAGAGGCGGTCGCACGGCGGGCGAAAGGCTTCGGGATGAAGATTTTGTACCATAACCGCAGCCAAAAGCCGCAGGCCGAAGCGGAAACGGGGGCTGTGCGCGTCAGTCTGGAGGCGTTGCTGCGCGAATCGGACTTCGTGGTCCTGCTCACTCCGCTGACGGAGGAGACGCGGCTGTTGATGGGCGATCAGCAATTTTCCTGGATGAAGCCCACCTCGGTCTTTATCAACGTGTCGCGGGGCGGCACCGTCGACGAGGCGGCGCTGCATTGGGCGCTTTCGAGCGGAAAGATCTGGGCGGCCGGGCTGGATGTGTTCCAGCAGGAGCCTGTCCCGGTTGACCATCCGCTGCTCGCGTTGCCGAATGTGGTTGCGCTGCCTCACATTGGGAGCGCCACCGAGCAGACCCGGGCGGAGATGGCGAAGCTGGCCGCAGCCAACATCGCAGCGGTGCTGGCAGGCAAGGGGCCGCTGACCGCGCTATGAGCACCATCCTGTACACGCTCGCGGGACTGCTGTTGCTCGGTTTGCTCGCCGCATCCGCCATTGCCTTTCACGTCGCGTGGAAGCTGACCCATCCAGTGCGCAAGCCTGTCGACATGACGCCGGCCGACTTTGGCATCAAGGAGACGGAGACAGTCCGCTTCCCAAGCAGGGAGCCGGGCATCGAGCTGGCCGGCTGGTATTTTTCGGCGGCGCAGAACGGCTGCGACACCAGAAGGCGCACGTTGATTTTCGCCCACGGATACAGCCAAAACCGGCAGGAGCCGCATCTGCCTGCCCTGTCGCTGGCTGCCCGGCTGATTGCCGACGGCTACGACGTGCTCATGTTCGACTTCCGCAATGCGGGAGAGTCCAGTCCGTCCCTTACGACGATCGGGCTACGGGAGCAGCATGATCTGCTCGGGGCGATCGATTACGCCGCAGGCAAACGGCCGGATCATGCGCTCGGGCTGGTCGGCTTTTCCATGGGAGCGGCGACGTCACTCATGGCAGGGTGCATGGACGAGCGGATCGCGGCGATTGTCGCAGACTCCCCGTTTTACTCGCTCGGGGAATATTTGCAAGAAAGTTTGCCGCAATGGACGGGCCTGCCCCGCTTTCCGTTCAATTGGCTGATCTTGACGCTTTGCCCGCTTCTGCTGGGAGCCGATCCGCGCCGGGTAAAGCCGTTTCAGGCGGTGCAAGAGGCCAGGAAGCCGATTTTTTTCATTCACGGGACGCAAGATGCGACCGTTCCGGCAAAGAACAGCGAAAGATTGCGGGCGTTGGCGGCCGACGAGCGGACAGAGATATGGCTGGTGGCGGAAGCGGGACATGTCCGCAGCTACGCCCTGTGTCCGGACGAATACACAGCGCGCATCAGCTGCTTTCTGGAGAAGGCGATGGGGGAGGGGCAATGAAAAAAGCAGCTACGCGTCCATTCTCCGTAGCTGCTTTCATGTCAGTACCCTGAATCAGAATACTTGTTGAACTTCCTTGATCCCGGGGATTTCTTCCAACAGGGCGCGCTCGATCCCTGCTTTCAGGGTGATGGTGGAGGATGGGCAGCTGCCGCATGCTCCCATCAGGCGCAGTTTCACGACGCCTTCTTCTACATCGACGAGTTGTACGTCGCCACCGTCACGTTGCAGGTACGGACGCAGTTTATCGAGAACTTCTTGTACTTGATCGAACATATCCATCGTGCATTCACTCCTTTCCAACCTCACTATATTATAAACGTTGCCTGATGAGAAATCCATGGCTTACATGCCCTGTCGACACTTTCCGAAAGGTGCATCCGCCCTGGATGGACTATTTGCATGACCTGCATGTTATAATGAAACGGCAAGTACTTCAACATAAGGAGTAAGATACTACGTGAATGTATTTGGCAGTGTAAAAGAGTTGATCGGGAATACGCCAATCGTCGAAATCACACAGTTTGAGCTTCCCGAGGGAGTCAGATTGTTTGCCAAGCTGGAATACTTCAATCCGGGAGGCAGTGTCAAGGACAGGCTTGGCATGGAACTGATCCGCGCCGCAGAGGAAAGCGGACAGCTGAAGCCCGGCGGTACGATCATCGAGCCCACGGCGGGGAATACCGGGATCGGAGTTGCCTTGGCTGCTGTAGGAACCGGGTATAAAGTCATTTTTTGCGTACCTGCCAAGTTTTCCGAGGAAAAGCAGGAGCTCATGCGCGCACTCGGTGCGGAAGTGGTAAATACGCCGACCGAGCAAGGCATCAAGGGAGCAATCGCCAAAGCGCAGGAACTGGCGGCATCCATCCCGGGCTCTTTTGTACCGCAGCAATTTGCCAATCCGGCCAACCCGGATGCGCACTACAAAACGACAGGACCGGAAATCTGGCGGCAGATGGACAGAAAAGTAAACGTTTTCGTGGCCGGCGCGGGCTCGGGCGGCACGTTTATGGGCGTCGCGCGCTATCTGAAGGAACAGAATCCTTCCGTGAAAACAGTGATCGTCGAGCCGGAGGGGTCCATCTTAAACGGCGGCAAGCCAGGACCGCACAAAACCGAGGGCATCGGCATGGAGTTCCTGCCGCCGTTTATGGACACCAGCTATTTTGACGCCATCCACACGATCATGGACGTCGAGGCGTTCGAGCTGGTGAAGCAGCTGGCGGCCAAGGAAGGGATGCTGGTGGGCAGCTCGGCAGGAGCCGCAATGGCAGCCGCACTGCGCGAAGCCAAGGAAGCCGCGCCGGGCACAAACATCGTCGTTCTGTTTGCTGACAGCAGCGAACGCTATCTCAGCAAACAAATTTACAAAGGGGGAATCTAGGATGCGTATCAAAACGCGTTTGATCCATGGCGGAATTGAAGGAGATCCACATACAGGAGCCGTTTCCGTTCCGATTTATCAAGTGAGCACCTACAAACAGGAAGCGATCGGCAAACACAAAGGCTACGAGTATTCCCGCACAGGCAACCCGACTCGTCACGCGCTGGAGACGTACATTGCCGAGCTGGAGGGGGGCGCTCGCGGCTTCGCGTTCGGCTCCGGGATGGCTGCCCTCTCTACCGTCCTCTCGCTGTTCAACAAAGGGGATCACCTGGTCGTGGGTGATGACGTCTACGGCGGTACATACCGCGTGATTACCCGCGTCTTTTCCCGCCTCGGCCTGGAAGCGACGTACGTCGATACCAACGATTTGCAGGCAGTCGAGGCTGCCGTGCGGCCTGAGACGAAAGCAATCATTATGGAAACTCCGACTAATCCGCTGTTAAAAGTAAATGATATTGGGGCATTGTCTGCTATCGCCAAAGCGAAAGGCTTGCTTTTGATCGTCGACAATACGTTCATGACGCCGTACTGGCAAAATCCGCTCGATCTGGGCGCAGACATCGTCTTCCACAGCGCGACCAAATACCTTGGCGGACACAGCGACGTCGTTGCTGGCCTGGTAGTAGCCAAAGACGCGCAGCTGGGTGAAGACCTGCATTTCGTGCAAAACGCCATCGGCGGCGTACTCGGCCCGCAAGATTCGTGGCTCTTGCTGCGCGGGATGAAAACGTTGGGCGTGCGTATGGAAGAGCATGAGCAAAACGCCCGTACGCTGGCAAAATGGCTCTCGGAGCGCAGCGACATCGAGCGTGTCATCTACCCGGGACTGTCCAGCCATCCGGGCCATGAGCTGATCCAGAAGCAGGCACGCGGCTTCGGCGGTATGATTTCCTTTGACGTGGGAAGTGCAGAGCGCGCCGACCAGGTTTTGTCCAAAGTGAAGCTGTACACGCTGGCAGAATCGCTGGGGGCGGTCGAGAGCCTGATCAGTGTCCCTGCACGGATGACCCATGCGTCGATCCCGGCAGAGCGCCGTGCCGAGCTGGGCATTACCGATGGCCTCATCCGCATTTCCGTCGGGATTGAGGATGTCGAAGATTTGATCGAAGACCTGGAGCAAGCACTCTCCTAACCGCGAGAGATGCATTTGGCAGGGGAGGCATTGACCATGAGTGTAGAAATCAAGGTGTATGGAACCGAGCAGTTGTGCGCAAGCTGCGTCAATCTGCCGTCTGCCAAAGAAACCGCCGACTGGCTGCAGGCTGCGCTCTCCCGCAAGTACGGAAGCGATAACATCCGCGTCACGTACAGCGACTTTCAACAGCCCCAGACAGACGATGACAAAAACTGGGCGAAGCGGATTGTCGAGGAAGATTTGTGGTATCCGCTTGTCGTAATTTCCGGGGAAATTGTCGGGGAAGGCAATCCGAAGCTGAAAGACATTCACGGAAAGCTGGAAAGCATGGGGCTTGTGCCGCTGGCCAATTCTGTGGAAAGTGAATAGAAGGAAAAATATAGGAACGAAAACCCTCGCTCGCCAGGAATGGAAGCGGGGGTTTTCCCGTTTTGCCAGTTCCGCCTGCGTTCTACCGCATTTTTCCTGCTCATATATTGAAGGGATGTGAGCAGCCCAAAGGAGGGTGAGCGGATGGAGGAGCAACTGGCCCGTTATTACGAGCTGAAGGAGATGCAAAAAAAGGTGGAGGGTGAGCTGGGCGAGCTGCGCAGCAAGCTGCTGGAGAGCTGTCAGGATGCCGACGGCTTCGAGGCAGGGGCATACAAGATGACGGTTACGTACCAGGAGCGCCGCGAATACAACGATGACCGGCTGTACAACGCGCTGCCGGACCCGTCGCTCTGGCGGCTGATGTCAAAGGCGGATACCGGGAAGATCAACAGCTTGCTGAAGCTAAGCATCATCCAGGAAAAGTGGCTGGCGGGCACCTACGAGACGAAACAGATTCCCGTGCTGCGGGTGCAAAAGCGGTAGAGCCTGCCGTATTCAAACAGAGAAGGAGTGGGGCTGTCTCAAAAGTCATTTTCTGATTTTTGCAGCCCCATTTTTTTGTCAAAATAACGTCAAAAACGATCATCCCGCCCCACTTTTGTTAGTGAAACGGGATGTTTTTCGGTTTGTTTTTGGGCTTAAGTCGCTTGGAGTTAACCTTTTGGGACAGCCCTCTTTTTTATGCTGTCAAGCGTGTACAGGATGCTTGATCCGTACGAGTGCAGCACAGTGAGGGGTGAAGCAGCTGCCAGGTTCCCGGTCAAAAAGAAAAACCTGTTGAAGGATGCTCAACAGGTCCCGGAGACTTAGCCCATATGCTTTTTGTACATCCACAGCTGGCCGCTCTTGATGACGCGAGCCATTTGCCCCACGAGCGAAACTTTTCCCATGCTGGCAAATCCTTCCTTTTTCCCAAGGGAGCCAAGGAAGCCTTTGTGCTTGAGCGGAGGCAGGGAAGCCGGATACTCTTCGCCTTTGATGTCTTTTTTCAGCATCATGGCAATTTGTTCGCCCTGCAGTTCAGCCGTCTGAGCGCTCGGTGCGATGATGGTGCTCGCACAGTCGCCTACGACGTATACGTTCGGATGGGATGGAATTTGATGGTATTGGTTCAATTTGGCGCGGCCAATGTTGTCTGTCTCGATCGGCAATGCGCGCACGATCCGGTTCGCCTGAATACCGGCGGTCCATACGATGACATCGCTCTCGACAGGCTGGTTGTGATTGTACACGACGCCTGGTTCGACGCCCGTCACGTTGGCCATGGAGATGAGCTGGACGTCATGCTCGATAAACCATTGCGAGGCATACTCCTGCAGCTTTTTCGGGAACGGACTTAAAATGCTCTGTCCGCGGTCCACGATCCGTACATTCAGGTCTGGACGGCTCTCGCGAAGCTCTGCCGCCATTTCGACACCGCTCAGTCCGCCGCCTACAACCGTTACGGTTCCATACGGATTGACATTGTTAATGGCCGAATAAGTGCTACGGGTAGCTCCCATGGATTGGATGGAGCAGGTATACTTGTCCGCGCCAGGGATATCGTGGTATCGATCCTCACAGCCCAAGCCAATGACGAGCCAGTCGTAGGAAATGGTGTCCCCGTTGGAAAAATTCACTATCTGCTCGTCCATATCCAAACCGGTAACATCCCCGTATTTGATCGTCAGGCGGGGATCACTGGGAAAATTGACGCGCAAGTGAGACTCCGGTGTTGTCCCTGCGGCCAGAGCGTAGTACTCTGTTTTCAAGCCGTGAAAAGGCATCCGGTCCACGAGGGTAATAAACACGTCATCTGGTAAATCAGGGGACAGGACTCGCTCAATAATACGAAGACCCCCGTATCCTCCACCAAGGATCACAAGTCGTTTCATAGAAGGTCTAGTCCTTTCTTCTGTCCGTTTTATACAGCACCCATTCTATTTTTAGTCTCTTTCGCCAAAAATGCAAGCAGAATCTTTTCCCGTTTTCCCCGTGGATTTTTGCAGAAGACGCGGTACAATTAAGAGCGTGACGAAGTCGAAGTATCGGTAGGTGAAGGAAATGAAGCCATTGATAGAATTTTGCGCGAGCAACGTTTCTTCCTATTCTCAAAAGGTCGTCGATGCACTGGAAAACGATCCTGACCTGGACGTGGACGTGCTGGAATACGGTTGTCTGGGCTATTGCGGCGAGTGTTACATGAAGCCGTTTGCGCTGGTCAACGGAAAGCTGGTGCAGGCCGAGACGGCGGATGAGCTGCTGGCCATGATCAAAAGCAAAATTCGCGAGGAAGAGGACGACCTGCCAGAGCTGGACTTCCCGCTGTAGGAGCTTCCTTCTCTTACTATGTACTATGTTCAACTCGTCTCGGCGAAACACATGGGGGCTGTTTCACATACAACTGCCAATTTCGTCTCGGGCTTTCATCAAAATAAAACAACCTTGGCTCGGTGAAATACCTGCCAAGGTTGTTTATGCTTCAGACTGCCTGTGAGTTTGAATGTTGTCTGCCTGACGAGGGCAAGAACGTCTTGCGAGCGTCAGCTTCTGTATTTTTGCGCGAGGCAAAAATCAGTGTTCTTTCAGGACGTTGTAGAACGTGTCGCGTTCCAGGGCGCGTTTGCCGGCGCCTTTGATCAGCCAGACCAGCTCGTCGACGGTCAGGGCTTGCTGCGTCAGGGCGCCGGCGGAGTGGCTGATGCGTTCCTCGATGAGGGTACCGTGGACGTCGGACATTCCCATGGTCAGGGAAATTTGCGTCAGCTGGGTACCGATGTTGATGAAGTACGCTTTGATGTGCGGGAAATTGTCCAGCATCAGACGGCTGATCGCCATCGTCTTCAGGTCGTCGATCGCCGAGTTGCGGCGTTTGATGCCGGCTGTTGCTTTGATCGGCTGTACAGCGAGCGGGATGAAGACCAGGAAGCCGCTTGTTTCATCCTGCAGCTCGCGCAGGCGGAGCATATGGATGACGCGCTCTTCCAAGGTCTCGATCGATCCGTACAGCATGGTGGAGTGCGTTTTCAGTCCGAGCTGGTGAGCGGTGCGGTGTACTTGCAGGTACATGTCCGTGCTCGCCTTTTCCGGGCTCATTTTCATGCGGTAGCGCTCGGTCAAAATCTCTGCGCCGCCGCCCGTCAGGCTCTCCAGACCGGCTTTCATCAATTCTTTCAACACGTCTTCGATCGACAGACCGGAGATGCGGGAGAAGAACTCGATTTCTGCGCCCGTATACGATTTGATGGTCACGTCCGGATACGCTTTTTTGAGCGTGCGAATCGTATCGACGTAGTATTCAAACGGCATGTGCTGGTTGTGCCCGCCGACGACGTGGAACTCGCGGATGCCGGGATGGTAGCGCGTTTCCACGTAGTGCAGCAGCTCTTCGGTGTTCATCGTGTATGCGCCGTCTTCGTCCTTGTCGCGCCTAAAGCCGCAGAATCGGCAGTGCGCCTCACAGACGTTGGTCGGGTTGATGTACATGTTTTGAATAAAATAAACATTGTCGCCGTTTTTTCGCTGGTTGACGATATTGGCGAGCTGACCGATTGTCAACAAATCGTGGGAATTGAACAGGGTGACACCGTCTTCCAGGGTGAGGCGTTCGCCGTGCTCGACTTTTTCGGCGATGCGGGCGAGCGATTTGTCTTGGATGGCAAGCGTTTCAAGCGCCATACCAAACACTTCCTTTCTGAAGTCATATCATTGAGATGGTTCGTGAGGTTCGTCCAATTTGGCCAGAGCGAGTACGTTCTTGGGTTGGAGTAAGCTCTGAAACAGGAAGATGGCCCCTTGGATCGGCGGCGCATCGGTGCCTGTTTGACCGCACGAAACCTTTGCGGAGGATTCGACGGCAACAGGCACATATCGGGCAACAAGGCACCTATATTATAAACCTCTTGAAGGGTGGGAACAATAACATAAGTTCGCCAACTCTTGGCTGTAAAAATATAGCAATTGCCGACGAAAAACTGCGTGCAAACAGGAGAAAGTGGAATTTTTGTTTGCTAAATCAACGGTAATCTTGTAAAATATAGGCATATTTTCCTGATCTACTATTGGGAGGAGCTTCAAATGCGGGACGTTTTGCTCGAAAAAATCGAACTCCTTCGACAGCGTATGGTAAATACGGGGACACAGTTTGGGTTGGATCATCCAGAAGTCCTGGAATACAGTATCCAGATTGATCAACTGCACAACGAACTGAACCAAATCGATCATAGTCTGTCTAAGGCTGGTTCCAGCAAGAATCCGTATCGTTTCTATCTTCTTGAAAACAAGGCATTTTTTGCATAGGGAGGGGGGACCCTTCTTTTTTTGTGTAGTTGACTGCATCCAGCCGGGCAGCGCACGGAAGTCGCTGCCAAGGGCTTTGCCCGACGCGGCATCCGGGCAGAACGGGAGCGGAAAGTGCACGGGAACCTTGTAGGCGATGATGAAGGTTATGTATACTAAGAGTTACGAAGGATGCAAGGTATAGCCTGTAAAGGAGGAACGAAGCATGATTACATTGACAGAGCGTGCCGGCTTGAAGGTAAAAGAAATGCTGGCGGCTGAAAATAAACCGAACCTGTTCCTGCGTGTCGGGGTCAGACCGGGCGGTTGCAGCGGCTTCACCTACGGCATGGGCTGGGACGAGGAAATGAAGGAAGGCGACGAGACCTTTGAACAGCACGGCGTAAAGATCGTTGTCGACAAAGACAGCTATCCATATATCAAAGGAACCGAGATTGACTACAAGGAATCCATGATGGGCGGAGGTTTCTCCATCGAAAACCCGAATGCGATTGCTTCCTGTGGCTGCGGCTCGTCATTCAGGACGGCTCTGGCCGAGGGCAAAGCGGAGAAATGCGACGACTAAACGGCAATTGGAGTGAAACGGCAGTTGAGAAAGGCAACCTCTGTGGCTAGCGCGTCGAGCCATGGAGGTTTTTTGTTTGCAGCTTTTTCCTGTTCTTTGTATCGTTTTCTTGTCTTTCCACGTATTTACATTCAGCTGGCTGATCGCTGCACGCGAAGGGCCTGTTTTTTTGAATACACAGCAAGGAGTGGACCGGAATGGAATCGGGGGCAAAGAGAGCGGCAAACGGCCAGGGCTGGCTGTTGATCGGCTCGTTGGGAACGGGCATCATAGGGGATTACCTGTTTTACGGCAAGGCTTTCGGCATCTCCTACCCGTTGTTTGTAGGAGCGCTGTACGCCTTGTTTTTCTGGCAGGCCAGGCGGCAGCTCGGTCTGTCCTTTGCGCGGGAGCAGGCGTTTGCGTGGCTGTTGACGCTGCCAGTGTCTTTGCTCGCATTGACCTTTTTTCTGTACGACAATTCGTTCTTTCATTTGCTGAATTTCGCGATCGTCCCGTTTCTGCTGGTCGCGCAGACGATGCTGCTGACGGGCAGGCATAAATGGAAGGGACTGATCTGGGACATGGCGGAGGTGCTGTTGCTCCATACGGTTAAACATACGCGCATCCCGTTTGTCCTCTTGCGCGAAAAAATAAAAAGCCGGGTCGACCGGGCGAAATACGGCGTAGCCGTCAAGGTGTTGACAGGGATCGGCATTTCCCTGCCGATCCTCCTCGTGGTGCTGACGCTGCTGTCGCAGGCAGACGGGGTGTTTGGGCACTTTCTCGCCGAGATTCCGCGCATGCTGTTCGACTGGGACACGGCGGAGCTGCTCTTTCGCCTGCTTTTGATCGGGCTGCTGGCGCTCGTGACCTTTGGCTATCTGTACACGCTGCTGTCCCCGCGAGAGCAAGCGGCAGTGCCGCCTGTCCAGGATCAGCCGCAAGAGAAGAAGATCGCGTGGGACGGCGTGATTCTCGTCACCATCCTGACGATCATCAACATCGTGTATGCCGCCTTTACCGTGATTCAGATCTCGTATCTGTTCGGCGGAGCGCAGACGGTGCTGCCGGACGGCATGACGTATGCGGAATACGCGAAAAAAGGGTTTGGCGAGCTGGTCATGGTGACGATTATCAACTTTATTTTGCTGGTCAGCTTTATGTACCTCGCCTCGCGAGCGCAGCGGCTGGTCTACCGGATCGTCCAGGGGATGCTAAGCCTTTTGACCGTCTGCACGGGCTTCATGCTGGTCTCCGCCTACTTCCGTCTCTCGCTGTACGAGGAAGCGTACGGCTACACGCATACGCGGCTGCTGGCGCACGCCTTCATGATCTTTTTGTTCGTGCTGTTCGTGATTGCCTTCCTGAAAATTTGGCGCAGCGGCTTTTCGCTGGGGAAGGCTTGCGGCGTGGCGGGAATCGTCGCCTATGTCGTGCTGAACTACGCCAATATGGATGCCATGATCGCGGAGAACAACATTCAGCGCTATCACGAAAAAGGACAACTCGACCTCGCCTACTTGGCCGAGCTGTCCAGCGATGCAGTACCGGCCATCATGACGCTGCAGGCGGACCCGGCCGTCGGAAAGAGACTGGTGTACCTGCTGCAGGAAAAACGGGAAGCCTTGCAGCGAGAGGAGAGCTGGCAGTCCTTTAACGTAGCGAGATACGTGGCGAAAACCTATTTGCAGTGAGCAGAGGCGGGCAGCAAGCATAGGGGAAATTGGCAAGGGGGAGGGACGATGGGCAGGGGGGCTGCGGTAAAGCGGCCACCGATCAGGCTTTTCCGAACGATGCAGAAAAAGGGTGAGAAATTCGGACATGAGTAGTGCGTCTCTCTTTATTCTCATAAGTCTCATTAGTGTCGCTGCCGGTGTGTATCTGGCTTTTCACACGCTGTACGCAAAGACCACTACGGTACATTTGACCGTGCCCCGGATGCCGACATTGACCTTGATCCACCTGTCCGATCTGCATGGGCGCACGAAGTTTCTCAACGGCAGGCTGCATCGGCTCGTCAACCGCTGGAAGCCGGATGTCATCTGCGTGACTGGCGACCTGGCGCAAAACAGGGGACAACTGGCCTCTGTCATGGCTGAAATGGCGAAGCTAGAGTCGCGGCAAGGGGTATACTTTGTCCCCGGCAATTACGAACGGGAGGAAGTGAGCGGAGGACGGAAGCGCAGGTATACTGCGGAGGAGTACGCCGCCTGCAAAAAGCAGTGGCAAGCGCAGATGCAGGTCCTCGAAAACGAGGCGTGCTTCGTGCAAGTCGGGGAGGCGCGGCTTTGCCTGTATGGCTTCGACAACTCCACGTACGGCAATGAGCGATTCGATGCCTGCTCGCAGCATAAGCCCGCAGACTGCACGGTTCTGCTCGCCCATTCCCCCAAGATTATTTCACTCATCCGGGAAAAAGACATTCATGCCGATCTGCTGCTCACCGGCCATACGCATGGCGGTCAGATCAGGCTGTTCGGAAAGACGCTCGGTGCGTACAAGCATTTTCATATCGGCCAGCGGACAGACGAACGAGTCGGGCTGTTTGCCATCAGCAGGGGGCTTGGGACGTCGCGGCTGCCGCTGCGCCTGAACTGCTTTCCGGAGATCACCGTCTACCTGCTCAATCATCCATAGCCAAACGCCCTACCGGACAGCAGCTTCGAGGGCGTTCTTTCTATAATAAACAGGGATTCGTTTAGGCGGACGGCTTGATCTCGGCCGGAATCGGGCAGACGTACGATCGTCCAGCCAGACGTTCTTGCAGTTCGGCGTTAGCCAATTCGTCACCATTCAGTCACGATTCAGTCACAGATTCCCAGATTCTGGACTGCAAACTTTCAGTAAAATGAAAGTGTAGATAACAGAAGAAAGAAGGGGTCTTGATGACGAAAAAGTGGGGATTGCTAGTTTCTGCGGTTGCCGTATCCGCGATGCTCATGACTGCATGCGGCGGCGAAAGCAAGGATCAGGCAGCAAGCGGTTCCAGCACTGCCTCGGCTCCGGCTGCAACAACGGGTACAGCGATCAATATTGAGGCGAGCAACTGGAAATTTAACCAGGATACATTTGAAGTGAAGGCGGGCGAAGAGTTCACCGTCAACTTCAAATCGGCAGAGGGCTTCCACGGCATCGCTATTGAAGGAACGGATTTGGAGATTCAGAAAGAAGGAAGCAAAACGTTGAAAATCGACAAGCCAGGCGAGTATAAAATCTACTGCAACGTGATCTGCGGTCCCGATCACGGCAACATGGTCGCCAAGCTCGTCGTAAAATAAACCGGTTCACACCGAATTTGCAAGATCACGAAGACACTTTGGCCTGCAGCGCGGGTCAAGGTGTTTTTCATTTTTCCGCGGGACATACTACGACAGTATGATCATACGATCAGGAGGAATGAAGAACAATGGCCAAGCACAACAACAAGGACAAACGACCGACAGAGGCATCGGCAGGCTCGCGCAGCACGCCGCCCAACACGGGGGAAAATACGGGGCATAACTTGCGGAAAGAAAACAAGTAAGGAAGCAATACAAAAAGCGCGGCGGCGAGAACATGCGAAAAAAGGTTCTTGCCAGCCACGCTTTCTATATATGATGAGGAACTTTTCCGAATGTATCCTCGATCTCTCATGCAGATTCCCGGCTTTCTTCCTGCCCGGCCAGCTCTTTTGCAGATGCCTTGCCGTTCAAGTAGTCGATGTAGGGCTGGTGATAGCGCTCTTCAGCCGCGTTTTGGCTTGCGGAGCTTTTTTTGTATTCCTCGACAGAGAGCAGAGGAGAGAAGGAATAGCTGTCGGATACGAACTTCCATTCCTTGTCGCTCTTTTCGCTCATCAGTTGATTCAGCTTCGCCAGTGCTTCGCGATACTTCGCTTCGAGCTCATGCAGGGTCTCTTTCGCGTCTTCGCTGGAGCTGCGAGCCCACTCTCGCACCTTGACGTACTTGTTCTGCACGTCCAGCTTCTCTTTGGATGCAACAACGGCGAAGTACGCTTTGCAGACATCGAGTCGAACGGCGTTTTCTTGTATTTTCCAGGTTGCTTCCGCGACTTTATAGTCTCTGATGGCATCAGCGGCCGTCTCGTATTTCGCTTTGGCACTGTCCAGGGATGTGATGGAATCGATCTTGATGGCATTCGTGTCGTTCAGGGTCAGGCGGGTCGTGTAATAGGCGGATTCAGAATCGAGCCGAAGCAGTCTTATGTCGATGTTGTTGTCAATCGCCTTTTGAACAGCATGTTTCAGCGTCAATTCAGAAATGGCCTGCGGGGTGACCGCGACGATCACGCAAAAATTTTTCGGATCACGAAATACATATTTTCCCTTTGGAGGGAGCAACATAAAAGGGGATGCTTGCGCAAAACCTTCAAAGGCTCCGCTCAAGGCAGGGCAAGTTCACAAGTTAGGAGAGGGTGGCCCTGGATAAAAAACGCTATTACATCACGCTGCAGAGCGGGACGACCGTCGCGGAAATCCGCGATGAAAAAGGCTCGTCCACCTACGATTTTGAAATTGAGGCAACCGATGTGGAAGTCGGTATGCTGCGTGACCTGATGAACAACTGCGTGCACGGAGATTTCATGATGTGGATGCACGGACATACTCTCTGGTCGGACATGCCGGACAGGGACAACGACGAATACGACGACAATTTGCGCGCGATCTACCAGATCATTTACCGGCACGGCACCCCCAAGACGAAGCAGGATCTCGAACAGATGGGGCTGGTCAAGCTGCTTGGGCTGGATCGGGAGGAGCTGCGCCCTTTTTAGGCAGCGATCCAGATAAGTGAAGTGAATTACACATTTTTCCACATTTCTTCAACAACCGTGCCACAATCCGTGGACACACTTTCGGAGGAAAGCGGCGCAGCAGGCTGGCCGTTTTCCTCTCACGCACATCGGAAAAGGAGTGAACAGCATGAAGCATTGGAAAAAAGGAATGGTGGCGACGGCTCTGGTCGTCGGATTGGCGGTGCCGGCCAGCGTTCAGGCAGCGGGAAGCCCGATCGTTTTGGAGAACAGCACCGCTCACGCCCACCCGGATCACGGGCAATGGCACGAAAAGATGCGGTACGGCATGCACATGGACGCCCACCAGCGGATGTACATGACGCTGCTTGCGGAAAAGTACACGCCAGGCAGCGTAGGGGAGTGGCAGGCCGTGTTCAAGGAGCGGGAAAAACTGCTGGAGCAGCTGCGGGCCGCGCGTGAGGCAGCGAGCGAAGAAAAAATGCAGATGAGATCCAGGCTAAGAGAGCAGGTCAAAAATGGAGAAATCACCAGCGAGCAGATGGAGCAGAAATACAAGGAGTGGAAGGAAAAAAATCGCGGGAGCCAGGATCAGGCAGGAGAAAAGGAAAACAGGCAGGCCTTGAGGGAAAAGTTCAGGCAGGTGCACGAGGAATTCGACGCCGCGATTGCCTCCGGGGATGCCGCCAGGATCAGTGGGGTGCTGCCCAAGCTGCTGGAACAGATGAAGGCCAAAAACGAATGGCTGGCGAAAAAGCTGGCGGAGAAGAAAAAATAAGCAACGACAAAAGGACGTGTCATTCGTACGCGTCCTTTTGTGCGTCGACCATCTGCAAAGTCCATTCTTTGACTGCCACTGCCTGCATTGTGCGGCATTGCGAACACCAGCCTGCGTGCATGCACTGATGCTGCTGGCGATCAGGATAGCCGTTGTCCAGCTTGGCGTCGTCAATCTCCCGGTACGGACTGTAGTCCCCGTACAAGTCGTACAACCTCCCCCCGTCATCCAGCCGCTTGCCGCAGCGCGAGCAATGCTGGACAAAGGCCGCCAGCCCGTTGCAGACCGGGCAAAGGTGATCCATGACATCCCCTCCCCAGGCAAACTGCATGTCCTTTCTACTGTGTGCAACGAGCAGGGCGAGTATGCAGGGGGGCCGGGGCAGGAAAAGATTGCTCGGGAAGACGGCCAAAAATCGCCGCTTTTTCGCCCCAACCTCAGGAGCCGGCCTGATGCCAACAAAAAAAGCACGGGAAATCTCCCGTGCTTTCGCCTGAATGGTCAAACTTTATGCTTTGAAATTGTCCATACTAGAAGAGTGCCCAGGCTGCAGTTTCGCATCCGGATTGAAGTAGCTCACTGCATTGTTCACGGCAGTCGGCGCCTCGCCAAAGCCCACCGCGATCAGCTTCACCTTGCCGGGATAGGTCGCGATGTCCCCGGCCGCGAAAATGCCCGGGATGTTCGTTTCCATCCGGCTGTCGACCACGATTGCCCCTTTTTCCAGCTCCAGTCCCCAGTTTTTGATCGGACCGAGAGAGGAGATGAAGCCAAAGTTCACGATGACCGCATCGACCTCCAGTTCCCGCTCTTCTTTGGTCGTGCAGTTGGAGAGCGTGATGCGCTCGATTTTGTCATCGCCGTGCAGCGCCGCGACTTCATAGGGGGTTATGACGTTGACTTTCGATTGCATCAGCATGTCGACGCTGTGCTCATGGGCGCGGAATTTGTCTCTGCGGTGGATGAGGTGGACTTCTTTTGCGATTGGTTCGAGCATCAGCGACCAGTCCAGGGCAGAATCGCCTCCGCCGAAGACGGCGACGCGCTGGCCCTTGAAGGAATTCAGGTCGGTAACAAAGTAGTGCAAGTTGGATTTTTCGTACTTGACGGCATCTGGATGTTCGAGTTTGCGCGGTTCAAAAGCGCCTACGCCGGCTGTCACAATCACAGCCTTGGAGTAGTGGATGCCTTTGTCTGTCGTAATCTCAAAGACCTCGTCCGCTTTTTTGACGACGTTCTCTACCTTTTCTTCGAGGCAGATGGTTTGCTGAAAGCGAGAAATCTGATCTTTCAGATTATTGATCAGATCTTGAGCCAAAATCTTCGGGAATCCGGCTACATCGTATATGTATTTCTCCGGATAAAGAGCAGACAACTGCCCGCCGAGCTGGGGCATGCTCTCGATAATTTTTACGCTCGCCTGACGCATTCCGCCGTAGAACGCGGTGAACAAGCCGGCTGGTCCGCCTCCAATGATTGTGATGTCGTAGATTTGCTCATCCTTTTGCAGAAAATTCAATCCAAAGCACCTCCTAAAATAGTCTGAACCAACACATCCCTCATTATACAGATACTCTCTTTTGAAAAAAAGCGGAGAAAATTCGGTCAATGGGTAAAAAAACCTTGCAAATCGGGGCAGCACTGGATAAGATGATGGTAACTGTTAAGAAATCGACACATTTCCCTGACCTTTGTGCATTTTTTCACAGGTTCAGCATCGCTCGTAACTCCTGACAGGGCATACTTTCCGAAACGAAACGCATCCGGGTTTGGGGTATCTTATCTAGTATAAGTGCAACCAAAACTTCGTCAATGGCTGGCGAAGCCGATTTTCCCATATCAGACCACGTGAAATTTCGCACAAACCTCCTGCATGTTCAATTACCATTACCATGACGAATGGAAGGGATACCATGAGCACACCCAAAATCCTCATCCTTGGCGCCGGATACGGAGGCCTGCTCACCACGTTGCAACTGCAAAAAAAGCTGAATTACAACGAAGCGGAAGTAACCTTGGTCAACAAGCACAACTACCATTACATTACGACCTGGCTGCATGAGCCTGCGGCGGGGACGGCTTCGGCTGACCACGCCCGCGTAGACCTGGACAGGATCATTGACGAGGATAAAGTGAATTTCATCAAAGGAACGGTACAGTCCATCCAGCCCGAGGAGCAGACGGTGACGCTTGCGAGCGGCGAAATCCTCTCCTACGATTACCTCGTGATCGGCCTTGGCAGCGAGCCGGAGACGTTCGGCATCGAAGGGCTGAAGGAGCATGCGTTCAGCATCCGCAGCATCAACGCGGTGCGCAACATCCGCGAGCACATCTCGTACATGTTCTCCAAATTCAAAAACGAGCCGCATCGCACGGATTACGTCACCTTCGTAGTCGGCGGGGCCGGCTTTACCGGCATCGAGTTCTGCGGCGAACTGGGCGATCGTCTGCCGGAACTGTGCGCAGAGTTTGACGTCGACCCGAGCGTCGTGAAAGTGTATTGCATCGAAGCCGCTCCTACGGCATTGCCTGGCTTTGATCCGGAGCTGGTCAGCTATGCGATGGACGTCCTCGGCAAAAAGGGAATCGAGTTCAAGATCGGAACCCCGATCAAGCAGTGCACGCCGGATGGTGTCCTGCTCGCGACCGGAGAAGAAATCAAGACCAAGACGGTGATCTGGGCGGCAGGCGTGCGCGGCAACAGCATCGTGGAAAACGCCGGCTTTGAAGTCATGCGCGGCCGCGTCAAAGTAGATGAATATTTGCGCGCGCCCGGTTACGAAAATGTTTTCGTCGTCGGCGACTGCGCCCTGATCTTCAACGAAGAAGGACGCCCGTATCCCCCGACGGCGCAAATCGCGGTGCAGGAAGGCGAGGCACTCGGTGAAAACCTTGTCGCCCTGATTCGTCAAGAGCCGGTCCAAAAGTTTACGCCGCATCTTCAGGGCACGCTCGCTTCTCTCGGAAAAGGTGAGGGCATCGGTCAGGTCGGCGGGAAGAAAGTCTTTGGCAGCACGGCAGCCATGCTGAAAAAGGCAAGCGACCTGCGGTATCTGTACAAAATCGGCGGCATCGGGCTCGCCTTGAAGAAAGTGAAGCTGTAGCCATGAGACATGCGAGTGTTCAAGTCAGAGGGCTGCTGACCCGAGAAGAGATGGAGCGCTACAACGCCTTGATGGAAGTGGGCGGCTACCTGGAGGAGCAGGGCCGCCACGACCTCGCCTGGCATGTGCAGCGCGAAATAGACATCCTGATTCTCCCTGCCATCGAGCGGCTCAAGGAAAAAGGGCGGGAGCGGGATCGGGAAAATCTCCGCTACATGATCGACAACGGACTTTTGGACGACGACGACGAGTAAATCGTTTTGACCCCTTGGTGACACGCCGGGGGTCATTCATTTTTCAGCTTCGGATCAGCCAGGATGCTCGTCTGCGGACCAAACGTATGACATCGATTCGGTCTTTCCGTACACCTCCTGCAAGATTTGTAAGGAATTGTGCGAAAAATGCAGATAAACCGCGATGTTTCCGCTTACATAACGGTTTTTTCTGCTTTTTCAATCGGAAATTAAATTGTGCAACAGGTGGTTTTTTTGATAAAGTTAGACACATCAAAATAATCAGAAAATAAATTCAATTATTTCCAGCGCAAGCAAGATCGGAGGGGGAGATCACCATGAGAAAAAAGCAAGAGCAATGCCCGTACTGTAATGGCCAAGGATATTTTCAACTGATCCTGGGAGGAACGGAAAATTGCCCGAACTGCGAAGGGGCCGGGACTCATCATCAGGAGAAGCCCGCCAATGCAGGCAACCAATAAATCAACAAATACGACGTACAGAAGCCGGATGCGACAGCGCACCGGCTTTTTGCTGTGAGCAGCGTCCCGACGCTTTTCGCCAATCCGCCAGACCGGCATGGCCGTATTGACCTGTCCGGCCGCTTTCGGCTACACTGAAGTTTGATAATAGCCATCTTTTTCATCGTGTATGGGCTGATGAGCGAGACAGGCAGGAGGGCGTAAGATCGATGAGCTTGCTTCAGTTTGTAGTTTCCATTGTGCTTTTTACCGTGCTCGGTTTTGGCATCGGCTTTATTTTAAACATGATCTTGAAGACGACGTGGTTTCCGGTCGTGATCGCTTTTGGTGTAGTGGTAGGGGCGCTGGTCTATCAAAAAGTGGTTCCGGGCATCTGGGACGCGGTCATTCTCGGCTGCGGGATGGCAGGAACGGTAGGTTCCGGCTGGACTATCCAGACGCTGCGCAAAAAAGGCTATCGCATGTTTTAAGACAGTAGGGAGAGTGCTTCGGATGCAGGCGACTGCGGAGGGAGCGCTCTTTTTTTATTCTGAATGGAAAAGATTCTTGTCCATTGCAACGGCAGATGGGGTTTCGCCAAAAGACTTGGTGCAGCCAGGTTTTCTGGTGCTGGTCAGCAGCGGTTGATTGCGCCGGCAGGCCAGCCGAAATATACTTGCCGGGTTCTCTGTAATGTGATATCAAAAAAGTAGAATTTATTTGAAAAGGATGATAACTTAAAAAATAGCGGGTGTACATCCCGCTGGATTGCCACTATTGGAGAAGATGGCAAGTGGAACAGCACGTGGTTGAAGAGAAAGGGAGGACTATCCGATGGACTATCGTTTCGCCGATCGAGTCAAGCAATTCAAGACTTCCGCTATTTCCGAGACAACCGAAATCATTCGCCGCGGGAAAAACGTCATTTCCTTTGCGGGCGGCTTTCCGAATAACCAATACTTTCCTGATGAAGCATTGCAGCGGGCTTTCGAGCAAGTATTTGCCTCCGGAAGCGGCGCCCTGCAGTACGGGATGATCCAGGGATACTTGCCATTGCGGGAGGCAATCGGCGTTAAGATGAGCAAAAATGAAATCGCTTCCAAACCGGAGGACATTCTGGTCACGACCGGTTCGCAGCAAGCGATCGACCTGGTGAGTCGCATTATGCTCTCGGCTGGCGATGTCGTCCTGACGGAGAACCCTACGTTTTTGGCGGCGCTGCAGGCGTTTTCCTCCTACGAGGCGAAGGTCGTGCCGGTAGAAGGGGATCAGGACGGCATGTTCCCCGAAGACCTGGAAGAAAAATTGCAAAGATACAAACCAAAGTTCATATACGTCGTGCCGACATTTTCCAATCCGGACGGAAAAGTGTGGAGCGAAGCGAGGCGGCAGGCGTTGCTCGAACTTGCTTATCGATACGATACGCTCATTTTGGAGGACGATCCGTACGGGGACATCCAGTTTCGACCCGAGGAGCGCTACACGCCGCTGATCGCCCTCGATCGGCAGCGGACACATGTGCTGTATACGAGCACCTTTTCCAAATCGGTCGTGCCTGCGATCCGTACGGGGTGGATTACCGGACCTGGGCAGATCATCCGGCTGCTGACGCAGATCAAGGAAGCTGCCGATCTGATGTCCAGCTCTATCGACCAGCAGGCGCTGTATTACTTGCTGCGGGACTTTGATCTGGACGCACATGTCCGGATGCTTGGCACGCGCTATCGGGAGCATATGCAGACGATGCAGAGCTACCTGAAGCAGCTGGACCCAGCCACTGTATCGTGGATAGAGCCAAAGGGCGGGATGTTCCTGTGGGTCAAGCTGGGCGAGCAGGTCGATGCGACGGCCCTGCTGGCAAAAGCGGTAGAGCAGGGCGTAGCGTTCATACCGGGTGCGCCCTTCTACGTGGAAAATCCGCAGCGGAACACCATTCGCATGAACTTCACGCAAATGTCTCCGCAAGAGATCGCCACCGGGATGGAGCGGCTGGTCAAGGTGCTCGGGCAGGAGCAGCGGGAATAAAGGCACGGGAGGGAATCGCGCATGGAAGCATTCGGCTTGCACCAGGTATCGTTGCCGCTGTCCTTTTGGAACGATCGGGTATACGCCTATATGGGGCAGACAGACGGGAAATGGACGCTCGTGGATACGGGCATTTACGGCAGCGACACGCGCAAGGCGTGGGAGGCTGCCTTCGCCCGGCACGGCATCGCTCCGGAGACGGACATCGAGCGCATTTTGCTGACCCATCATCACGCAGATCATTTCGGCTTTGCCGGAGAAATGCAGCAGTGGACAGGAGCGCAGGTGCTGCTGCCGACCGTGGAGCAAGAGCTGGCGGCGCACGCCTGGACCCCGGAAGGCTTTCGCGCGTTTTACCGCGCACAGGGGCTGCCGGAGGAGATCATCAGCGAGCTTGCGGACAATGCTACGGCGATGAACCGGCAGATTCCTCCGGTTCCGCAGGATGTGGCAGACTTGCCGGAAAACACAACGTATCGCATCGGGGAGCTTATGTTTGAAGCCCTGAAAATGCCCGGACATACGAGCGGTCATATATGCTTCTACAATCGGGACGAGCAAATCCTGATTTCCGGCGATCACTTCACGCGCGAGGTAATTCCGTACATCTCTTACCACGGCTACGGGGACGAAAATCCGCTGGCGACGTACCTTGATACGCTTCGCCGGATGAGGAGCCTCCCGATCTCCCTCGTCCTCCCGGGGCACGGTCCGGCGTTCACGGATGCACAGGAGAGGCTGGAGGAGCTGCTGGCACATTTTATGGCCAGGCTGGAGCGGGTGCGTGAAATCGTGGGTGCAGACATGACTGCCTACGAGGTGTCCCAGGCATTGGCGGCAAAGGAGCTGCCTCATTTTCAGCAGTGGATTCTGCTCGGGGAGACGAACGCCTATTTGCGTTATCTCGCCGAGCAGGGAGAGCTTGCCGTGGACACGGAAGCGAGCGTTGTACGATACAGTCAGAAATGAGAGAGGGGAGCTTCGGACATGGCGCCGCAATCACACGATCATCAAAAGCCAGGACAGACGTCTTTGGACAAGGAGATTCATACCGATTTTGCCAAGGAAATGACTTACGGAGACTATCTGCAGCTCGACAAGATCTTGTCGAGTCAAGTGATGCAGTCCACGCAGCACGATGAAATGCTGTTCATCATCATCCATCAGGTGAGCGAGCTGTGGATGAAGCAAATCCTGCACGAGCTGGCTGCCGCGATGGACTGCATACGCAAAAACGATCTGGAACCGGCCTTCAAGATGTTCGCCCGCGTCTCGCGCATCCAGCAGCAGCTGATCAAGTCGTGGGATGTGCTCTCGACGCTCACGCCTGCGGACTACCTGCAGTTCAGGGACAAACTGGGGCACTCGTCCGGCTTCCAGTCCTACCAGAACCGCTTGATCGAATTTACGCTCGGTTACAAAAACGCCCACGTCCTCGCCGTCTATCAGCACCAGCCGGAGCTGTACGGCCAGCTGCAGCAAGTGCTCGGATCACCCAGCATTTACGATGCGGCGATCATGGCGATGGCGGAGCGCGGCCTGCCGATCGCTCCGGAATGTCTGGACCGGGACTGGTCACAGCCGTACCAGCCCCATGCCAGCGTGGAGCAAGCATGGCTTGCGGTCTACCGCAATGTGAATCAGTATTGGGACCTGTACGAGCTGGCGGAAAAGCTGGTCGACATCGCGAGCCAGCAGCAGCAGTGGCGTTTTAACCACATGACGACCGTGGAGCGGATCATCGGCCAAAAGCCAGGGACAGGCGGCTCTGCCGGCGTGGCGTATTTGCGACGGGCGCTGGACCACCGTTTTTTCCCTGAATTGTGGAGTATGAGGACTTTGCTGTAACCTTTTTGCAAAGCCTAACTTACTGAATTTTTCCGAAACAGACCAAAATTTGTGTATAGTTTCCTCCTCTTCGGGACATGACTAGAACCGAGAGGAGGTTTACCAAGAAATGAATGGAAAGCTGTCAGTAAGTCTCATCGCCCTGCTGATTGTGGTTCTGACAGGCTTTGCGAGCGATGGATACGGCTATAATGCAGTAGGAGACCGCAGTATCCAGACTGCATTCGGAATCAGGGAAACAAAAGACGGGCAGCGGGTCGTCAAAAAACGGACCGTCTCTGCCAGTTCCTTCACTCAAGTCATCGATAAAAACGACCTGTTGCTGGATCAGTATCCAAAGGTACGTGTCATAGCGACGGGCTATTACGCCGGATACGAATCGACGGGAAAAAATCCGTCTCATCCGTCTTACGGGATTACATATTCAGGCGTCAAAGTGCGAAGAGACGATTATTCGACCATTGCTGCCGACCTGAGCATTTTTCCCATCGGAACGGTGCTGTACATCCCCGGATACGGGTACGGGGTCGTGGCAGACAAAGGCGGTGCCATTCGCGGACATAAGATTGACCTGTACTTTGAAACCAAGCAGGACGTGTTCAAGCAATGGGGGAAAAAAGCAGTGGATGTCTATGTCGTAAAACGCGGAGACGGCAAGCTGACGGAAGCCTATTTGAACAGCCTGAATCAGAACGGCATCGAGGCGATGGCAGAAGTCACGAATTGATGCACAAAAGTAAACCGCATAAGCAAGCTGGCAAAGATGCTGCAAGGCAGCAGGAAAGCAAAACAAAAACGTTCAGGCACAATCAGGCTCTGAACGTTTTTTGTTGCGGGTGGATGAGGGAGGCGAGCTGCTCCAGTCCGTCGAGAATGCGGGGAGAAGGGCGGCAGTACAGACCTTCCTCGAGCAGATGGACGCGTCCTTGGCGAATGGCGTCCATCTCCTGCCATTCCGGCCGTTCCGTAATCATGGCAGGCTTGATTCGTTTCAGTTCAATGCCGCACCAGACGACGCAGATGTGATCCGGATCGCGCTCCCGGACCATCTCGCGTGTCGCCTTTACATTGGCTTCAGGATAGTCGCTGAACACATTGACGGCGCCGACGATCTCGCTCACGTCCGTCAGCCAGTTTCCCCGCCCGGGGGTGTAGATCGGGTTGGGCCACCATTCCCAGTACAGCCTGGTCTTCGCGGGAAACTGCGCGGCCGTTTGTCGGATGGTTTCTACTCTTTCGGCAAAACGGGACGCGAGCTGTTCTGCCTGCGTGCGCGTATCCGTCGCTTCACCGACCAGGCGAATATCGGCGGCAATATCGGCAATGCGGGACGGATTTAAGACGATGTGCGGGATTCCCCGCGCCTGGAGAGCCTCCACGTTTGCTTCCATGCCGGGGACGCTGAGGGAAGCGACGACCAGATCGGGCGCGAGAGCCGCGACGCGATCCATGTCAATGGAAAGATCCGGCCCTACTCTGGGCAAGTGCTGCCACTCGGGCGGCCAGTCGGAATGATCGTCCAACCCGACGACTTGCTCGCCGAGACCAAGGGCGTAGAGGATTTCCGTATTGCTCGGACAGATGGAAACGATGCGCATGCGAGATCCCCCCTTTGGATATGCCTTAAAAGAACGGGTGTACGAGGAGCGCGATCATGACCCCCAGCCAGCCGCCGATCAGCACCTCGATCGGTTGATGGCCGAGCAGCTCCTTCAGTTTTTTGGCCTTTTCCTGGTTCGGACGCACCTTCAGCGATTTCATCCCTTCCAGCAGATGGTTGAACTCATCCACCAGCTTGTTCAGGACGACTGCCTGCATCCCGGCATGGCGGCGAACGCCTGCCGCGTCGAACATCACGATCACGCCGAGAATGGCGGAGACGGCGAACATATTGCTGCCAAAGCCTTCCCGCAGGCCGACCGCCGTGGAGAGAGCGGTTACAGCCGAAGAGTGCGAACTGGGCATGCCGCCGGTACTGAGCATCAGCGACCATTGCCATGTTTTGGTAGCGAAATAATTGAGGGGAATTTTGATAAATTGGGCGATTCCTATGGCAAGCAGCGCAGCCCATAAGGGGAAGTTTTCTAAAAGATCCGCCACGGAAAATCCATTCCTTTCTACTGTACGCTTCTTTCGTTTATTGTAACAGAAGGGCGAGGTCTCCATCCGTGAAGTTTTCGTTTGGATGTTACGGGCCGCCAATCTGTGATACCATAAGGAAGACGGTTGCCAAAGGAAACATCCGGAAGCGGACGTTTGCTCGCAGCAGCGCTCCTTATCAGCTTCATGGAGCGTTTCACGCGCTTTTTTGGTTGCTGCGGTGAAACGAAGGGGTGAGCATCCATGCAGTATCCGGTTCAGTACCTGCAGTTCATTGAGAAATTCAATGAAGGCGAATACTACGAATGCCATGATCTGCTGGAGGAAATCTGGATGGAAGACAAATCCGACAAGTTTTTGCAAGGGCTCTTGCAGTTGGCCGTCGGACTTTATCATCGGGAATGCGGCAATATCAAAGGAGCCCGCTGGATGTTGGGCAATGCGAAAAAATATTTGGGCCGTTACGGTCCTGCCCGCTGGGGTCTGGACCTGGTGGAAATCCTGCGTTACATAGAGATTTGCGAGAGCGCTCTACCTGATGTTGACGCCATTCCATATGAAAAAGCCAAATCCATGGCGTTTCCGTCCTTGCGGTTGCGAATGGACACATCCTAAAACCACAAATGTGCACATAATTGTATCCTATCACAGAGAAAGAGGGAAGAGTATATGGAAGTGAGCGTGGAAAAACGGACACAGCTCGTGACGGCAAAATGTGATGAACTGATCGTCCCGCTGTGGAAGGGTGAAGAGCTGGCCGTGGTGTATCCCGAGCTTGAGGCTGCCTTTGACGGGAGCCTGAGCGTTTTGCAGAAAGAGAAAGAAATCAGCGGCGATGCGAAAGCGGTAGCCGTCATCCACGGCATGGGCAAGATCGCGGCGAAAAAGCTGCTCGTCGTGGGCATGGGAGCACCGGAGTCGTTTGATTTCGTGGCGGCGCGGGGAGCGTGGGGACGCGCTGCCAAGACTGTCGTGTCGAAAGGCAAAGGCAAAACCGTGATGATCGATCTGCCGACGACCGACAAGCTTTCGGCTGAACGTTTGGCGCAGGCAGTGACGGAAGCGTTCGGACTGGCAGAATACCATTATGAAGGCTATCGGCAAAAGCCGAAGCGCGAAGCAGATCCCGTCGCGGCTGTCCGGATATTGGCGGCTGACGATGCGGCAGAGCTGGTGAATGCAGGCGTGCAGCTCGGCCGGGCGCTCGTATCCGGTACCAATCTGGCGCGCACGCTGGTCAATGAGCCAGCCAATTATTTGACGCCGCGAGCGTTGAAAGACGCGATGGTGGACGTCGCCACCCGGCACGGCATGAGCGTGGAAGTGCTGGATCAGGCCAAGCTGGAGGAGATGGGCATGGGCGGCGTGCTGTCGGTAGCCAAAGGAAGCGTGCTTGAGCCGTACGTCATTGTCGTCAAATACCAGGGCAGAGAGGTCTGGGATGACGTGATCGGCCTCGTCGGCAAAGGGGTAACGTTTGACACGGGCGGTATCTCCATCAAGCCGGTAGCGGGCATGGAGGATATGAAGTCGGACATGGGCGGTGCTGCCGCGGTCATCGGCGCCCTGGAGGCATTGGGCCAGATCAAGCCGAAAGTAAACGTGCTGGCTGTCGTCGGTACGGTCGAAAACATGCCGTCGGGTACGGCTTACCGCCCGGGCGATGTCATCACGACGATGAGCGGCAAGACGGTGGAGATTATCACGACGGATGCGGAAGGCCGACTCGTGCTGGCGGACTGCATCACGTACGCGAAGCAGCAGGGCGTCTCGTGCCTGATCGACGCCGCTACGTTGACGGGAGGCATCGTGGTCGCGCTGGGGCACTACTGCTCCGGAGCCATGACGAACAACAAGGAGCTTGTGGCCGAGCTGCTGCACGCGGCCGAGGTCGCGGGCGAGCGTCTGTGGCAGCTGCCGACCTTTGAGGAGTACCGCGAGCTGAACAAGAGCCGTTTTGCCGATTTGAAAAACTCCGGCGGACGCTACGGCCACGGCATCATCGGCGGGGTGTTTTTGCAGGAGTTCGTAGGCGATACGCCGTGGGTGCACCTCGACATCGCGGGCACGGCGTACAATGCGAATACCGGCGACATGCAGCCATCCGGCGGTACCGGCGTCATGACCCGGACGATTGCCCAATTTGTCGCGAGCCGCAGCCAGTCCTGACACAAGGAGCCAATCTCATTTTGCAAGCCAATTCCATTTCCCAAAGGAGTGTTGATAGATGGTACAAAATCCGAGCAACGA
Source organism: Brevibacillus sp. GCM10020057 (assembly GCF_042683565.1). NCBI lineage: Bacteria > Bacillati > Bacillota > Bacilli > Caryophanales > Paenibacillaceae > Brevibacillus > Brevibacillus sp. GCM10020057. The sequence continues at coordinate 10,869 of NZ_JBHUJW010000034.1, read as the reverse complement.
AGCACGCCGCGAACTGCTGGAATCGTCCAAAACGATTGCCGTAGTAGGTCTGTCCAACAAGCCGGATCGCACGAGCTACATGGTCGCAGCCGCGATGCAAAACGCGGGCTATCGCATCATCCCGGTCAATCCCGTGATCGCGGGCGAGACGGTCCTGGGTGAAAAAGCCGTCGCCAGCCTGACGGAAATCGACGAGCCGGTAGACATCGTCAACATCTTCCGCAAGAGCGAAGACGTCTTGCCGGTGGCAGAAGAGACGAAGAAAATGAAGCACAAGCCAAAAGCATTCTGGATGCAGCAAGGAATCACCAATGACGAAGCGGCCGCGCTGATGAGCGCAGAAGGCATCGCGGTCATCAACGACCTTTGCATCAAGGTCGATCACGCGCTGCTGCGCGTCGGGAAGTAAGGAGTGGACACCATGTCTTTCAATCAGGCAACAAATGCACAGCGCGACCGCATCCCGCCCAACCAGAAGCAGACGACAGGCTTTCCGGTGCTCCATTACGGAGAGGTTCCGCAGTATACGGATCTGGCCACCGAGTGGAGCTTCCGCATCTTCGGGCTGGTCGAGGAAGAAGTTACGCTGACCTACGAACAAATGATGGCGCTGCCCAAAGGGACCGCGACCAACGACATCCACTGCGTGACGGGATGGAGCAAGCTGGACAACGAGTGGGAAGGCATCCCGGTAGAGGAAGTGGTCAAGCTTGTCAAGGTGAAGCCGGAAGCCAAGTACGTCATGCTGCACGCCGAGCACGGCTGGACCGCCAACGTGCCGCTGAAAGACTTCCTCGCGCCGGGAAACCTGTTCGCCACCAAGCACAACGGAGCGGACCTGACGCCTGACCACGGCTGGCCGCTGCGCTTCGTCATTCCCCACCTGTACTTCTGGAAGAGCGCCAAATGGGTGCGCGGCATCGAGTTCATGGAGAAAGACAGGCAAGGCTTCTGGGAGAAGAACGGGTATAATATGTATGGCGATCCCTGGAAAGAGCAGCGTTTTGCCTGGGATTAAATGATCTTTCCTTCAATAAATATTTTTCATGGAGGAAGCAGCAGGTTAACTGATTCAACACCGCTTTACTTATTCAACAACAGTTTGCATTTTCTTCCTGCGAGAGTATAATGCAAGTTAGAGATAATCGCTACTGTTCTATATATGGAAGATAGGACAAAAGTGAACGGGGCTGTCTCAAATGTCAATGTTTTGACTTGGAGACGCCCCTTTTGTCGTTTTTTCGCAATTTTGCCCTTTTGGGACAGCCCTGTTTTGATGGGGTAATGATCACTTGGTTTTACAATATTTCGTGGACCTGCAAGAGACCCGACGACCAGGACTGCCTGCTTTCTCTCCATAAGTGCCCACAACGATTTCTGAGAGCAGGATTTGCACGACCAGTTTTTGAGCTCTCGTTCAGGTCAGCATGAGCAGCACGATCAGCGCTGACCAGCCTATAGGAAACACCACGCAGAATACATAATCGATCTTGTGGAAGGAGTCAATGTTTATGTCTGTTTCTGTTTCAGATGAGCAATTGAATTTTTTAAGGAAAGCAGACTGGCTGTTTGGGGGAGTAGGGGAGCCGAAATGGCGCCAAATTGATTTGGACAATAATGTTTTTGTAGAGAGCCCTTCCAGTGTCCACCTTCCTGATGGGATAAGAAATATAATTGTAGGCAGAAATACATATGCCCTGGGGGGTGGAATGATTACCGGAAACACATATATTGGACGCTACTGCTCGATTAGTCTCAACGTTAACCTGGGTTCTTCCAATCATAACATTCAGGCGCTGGGTACAGGTATTCTCACGCATGATATGTGGCATGGAGAACAGGAGGATTTGGGAGAGCCGACGTATGTCGGGTGTGATGTTTGGATCGGTTTGAATGCTACTGTTCTTGGCGGTGTAAAAGTAGGTCATGGTGCGGTAATCGGGGCGGGAGCTGTTGTTACAAAAGACGTTCCACCTTATGCAGTAGTTGGTGGAGTACCTGCGCGAATCATAAAATATCGTTTTGACGAGGGAACGATATCAAAATTGCTGACTTTAGAATGGTGGAAACTTGATCCAATGACAATTGAAAGGCTGCCGAAAAACGATATTCAACGATCCATCAAACTTTTGGAAATCGAGCGTAGCCTAATGAAGTGAAGCGGATTTAGTCGTGATATGACGATCTGTAGTAGAGCCAGGGGGTACTTTCCTGGTTTCAGACTGTCGACAAAGTCAATTGTCGGCAGTTTTTATTTTGTCTTATATATTTATTCACCGCGTTAATATGTTATAAGGCATGAGAAGTGCCATCAGGAGGAGGTGAAGGTCAGTACGACTGATCCTGAGGCGGATGAGAGTGGTTTTTTCGCGTTGCGAGAAAAAAAGAAAATGATTTACAATAAATAGCAATCATTTATAACCCTATACAAACCGAAGCGGGAGGCGGCAGTCATGGCAATCCGTAGCATAAAACTAAAGCTAAAAACCCGAACAGGCCCGGAAGCGCGAAACCTCCGAAAGGGAATATGGCGGACGCATCGGTTATTAAATGAAGGCGTCGCCTATTACATGAAAATGCTTTTGCTCTTTCGTCAGGAAAGCACTGGTGAACAATCAAAAGAAGAAATAAAGGAAGAACTGATTCGCCATATACGCGAACAGCAACAGCGAAATCAGGCAGATACAAATACGCAAGCGCTTCCACTGGATAAGGCACTCCAAGCATTGCGCCAACTATATGAACTGCTTGTTCCATCCTCAGTCGGACAAAGTGGCGATGCCCAAATCATCAGCCGAAAGTTTCTCAGCCCGCTCGTCGATCCGAAAAGTGAAGGTGGAAAAGGAACTTCAAAGGCAGGTGCAAAGCCCGCTTGGCAGAAGAAAAAGGAAGCAAACGACCCGACTTGGGAACAAGATTACGAAAAATGGAAAAAAAGACGCGAAGAAGACCCGACGGCTACTGTGATTGCTACTTTGGAGGAATACGGCATTAAGCCGCTCTTTTCCCTGTACACGAACACCGTATCAAAGACAACGGATGTCATTAATGACATGTATGCAGACAGGAGAGATATCGAGTGGTTGCCGTTGCAGTCCAATCAGTATGTCCGAACTTGGGACAGAGACATGTTGCAACAGGCGATTGAAAGACTGCTTAGCTGGGAGAGCTGGAACAAACGAGTCCAGGAAGAGTATGCCAAGCTGGAAGAAAAAATGGCCCAACTGAACAAGCAGCTCGAAGGCGGTCAGGAATGGATCAGCTTGCTCGAACAGTACGAAGAAAAACGAGAACAAGAGCTAATCGACAATGGTACCGCCACCAATGACAAGTATCGGATTACCAAGCGGCAAATGAAAGGCTGGAACGAATTGTACGAGATATGGTCGACTTTTCCACCCAATGCCAGCCACGAGCAATACAAAGAGGCGCTCAAACGAGTGCAGCAGCGATTGAGAGGCCGGTTTGGGGATGCACATTTCTTCCAGTATCTGATGAAAGAGGAGAAACGCCTGATCTGGAAAGGGAATCCTCAGCGCATCCATTATTTCGTCGCACGCAACGAGCTGACAAAGCGGCTAAAGGAGGCCAAGCAAGGTGCTGCGCTGACGTTGCCCCATACCCGAAGGCATCCGTTGTGGGTGCGCTTCGATGCACGGGGAGGAAACCTGCAAGACTACTATTTGACGGTTGATTCGGACAAACCGAGAAGCAAATATTTTGTGACGTTTAGTAATTTGATTTGGCCAAGCGAAACGGGATGGATGGAAAAGAAAGACGTCGAGGTCGAGCTTGCTTTATCGAAGCAGTTTTACCAGCAGGTGACATTGCGGAAAAATGACAAAGGAAAGCAAGAAATCGAGTTCAAAGACAAAGGTTCGGGCTCGACGTTTAGCGGCCACTTGGGGGGAGCAAAGCTACAACTGGAACGGGGCGATTTGGAGAAGGAAGAAAAAAACTTCGAGGACGGGGAGATCGGCAGCGTTTACCTTAACGTTGTCATAGACTTCGATCCTTTGCATCAGGTGAAAAATGGCCGCTTGCAAGCGCCGTATGGACAAGTGTTGAAACTCGTTCGTCGCCCCAATGAGTTTCCAAAGGTTGTTACCTATAAGTCAGAGGAACTTGTTGAATGGATGAAGGCTTCGCCGCAGCATTCGCTCGGGGTGGACTCGCTGGCATCCGGTTTTCGCGTAATGAGTATAGACCTTGGGCTACGAACGGCTGCGGCGACTTCCGTTTTTGCCGTAGAAGAGAGCAGTGACGAGAATGCGGCTGATTTTTCCTATGGGCTGGAAGGAACGCCGCTGGTCGCTGTTCATCAGCGGAGTTATATGCTAAGACTGCCTGGTGAACAGATAGAAAAACAGGTGAGGGAAAGACGGGACGGGCGTTTCCAGCAACACCAACGCGTGAAGTTTCAGATCAGACTGCTTACTCAAATGATGCGACTGGCAAATAAGCAGCGTGGAGACCGCTGGGACGAACTCGACATCTTGAAACAAGCAGTTGAGCAGAAAAAGTCACCGCTCGATCAAACAGATCGGAGATTTTGGGAGAGGATTGTCCGTGATTTGACAAATGCTTCGCCTCGAAACGAAGCGGAATGGGAACAAGCAGTGGTGCAAATGCACCGAACAGCAGAGGAATACGTCGGAAAAGTCGTTCAGGCATGGCGCAAGCGCTTTGCTGCTGACGAGCGTAAAGGCATCGCTGGACTAAGCATGTGGAACATAGAGGAATTAGAAGGTTTGCGCAAGCTGTTGATTTCCTGGAATCGCCGGACGAGAAAACCGCAGGAAGTTAACCGCTTTGAACGGGGGCATACCAGTCATAAGCGTCTGCTGAACCATATCCAAAACGTCAAGGAGGATCGCCTGAAGCAGTTAAGTCACGCCATTGTCATGACTGCCTTGGGGTACGTGTACGACGATCAGAAACAAGAGTGGTACGCCAAATACCCGGCTTGCCAAATCATTCTGTTTGAGAATCTGAGTCAGTACCGTTCCAATCTGGATCGTTCGACGAAAGAAAACTCCACCTTGATGAAATGGGCGCACCGCAGCATTCCGAAATACGTTCACATGCAGGCAGAGCCATACGGGATTCAGATTGGCGATGTCCGGGCGGAATATTCCTCTCGTTTCCATGCCAAGACGGGCACGCCAGGCATTCGCTGTAAAAGGTTGAGCGGCCAGGATCTGCAAGGCAGTCGGTTTGAGAACTTGCAGAAGCGATTGGTCAACGAACAATTTTTGACGGAAGAGCAAGTGAGAAAGCTAAAGCCCGGCGACATTGTCCCGGATGACAGCGGGGAGTTGTTCATGACCTTGACAGATGGGCGCGGTGGCAAAGAGGTCGTGTTTCTCCAGGCCGACATCAACGCGGCGCAAAATCTGCAAAAACGTTTTTGGCAGCGGTACAATGAACTGTTCAAGGTTAGCTGCCGCGTCATTGTCCGAGACGAGAAAGAGTATCTCGTTCCCAAGACAAAGTCGGTGCAGGCGAAGCTGGGCAAAGGGCTTTTTGTGAAAAAATCGGATACAGCTCTGGGGGATGTATATGTATGGGACAGCCAGGCCAAGCTGAAAGATAAAACAACCTTTATTGAAGAGTCTGAGTCGCCCGAACAACTGGAAGATTTTCAGGAAATCATCGAGGAAGCGGAAGAGGCAAAAGGAACGTACCGTACACTGTTCCGCGACCCGAGCGGAGTCTTTTTCCCCGAATTTGTATGGCATACCCAAAAAGAGTTTTGGGGCGGGGTGAAAAGAAAACTGTACGCAAAGTTGCGGGAGAGGCTTTTGGCGAAGGTTCGGTAAGGGTGTGCAAGGAGAGTGAGTGGCTTGTCCTGGATACCTGTTCGCATGCTCAATGAAATTCAGTATTGTGAACGACTGTACCATATCATGCATGTGCAAGGACTGTTCGAGGAGAGCGCAGACACCGTCGAAGGAGCAGCACAACACAGGCGTGCAGAGACTCATTTGCGCAAAAGTAAGGCGGCTCCGGAAGAGATGTGGGAGGAGGCTCCGCTTAGCTTGCAGCTTGGCGATCCTGTGCTTGGCATTACGGGAAAACTGGATGCTGTCTGCCTGGAAGAAAGCAACCAATGGGTTCCGGTCGAAGGAAAGCATTCGGCGTCGCCAGAAGGCGGGAAGAAGTTTACGGTAGGCGAGTATTCGCTTGACGGCTCTGCCTGGCCCAACGACCAGATTCAGTTGTGTGCGCAAGGCTTGCTGCTTCGCGCGAATGGATATGCATCCGATTACGGCTACTTATACTATCGCGGCAATAAAAAGAAGGTTCGCATTCTCTTTACGCAGGAACTCATAGCGGCTACCCACGACTGCATTCAGAAAGCGCATCAGCTTCGCGAAGCCGAGACCCCTCCTCCGTTGCAGGACTCGAATAAATGCTTTCGCTGCTCGTTAAATTACGTCTGCCTGCCTGACGAGACGAATTATATGCTGGGCTTGAGCGCAAACATCCGAAAAATTGTGCCAAGCCGTCCAGATGGCGGGGTGCTGTATGTCACGGAGCAAGGGGCGAAGCTGGGCAGAAGCGGAGACAGCTTGACGATCACTTGCCGGGGCGAAAAGATAGACGAAATCCCGATCAAAGACTTGATTCATGTGAGCTTGATGGGCAATGTGCAATGCTCTACGCAGCTTTTGCACGCCTTGATGAACTGTGGCGTTCACGTCAGCTACTTGACGACACACGGTACATTGACGGGGATAACGACTCCCCCTTTATCGAAAAATATTCGGACGAGAGCCAGGCAGTTTATCAAATTCCAGCATGAAAAGATCGCCCTTGGCATCGCCAGCAGAGTCGTGTATGCGAAAATTTCCAACCAGCGCACGATGCTGCGCCGCAATGGCGCACCAGACAAAGCGGTTTTAAAAGAGTTAAAGGAGCTTCGCGATCGCGCGCTGGAGGCGCCATCATTGGAAATCGTGAGAGGCATCGAGGGGCGTGCAGCACAGTTGTACATGCAGTTTTTCCCTACCATGTTAAAGAAACCGATTGTAGACGGTTCCGCGATCATGAACGGTCGAAACCGTCGCCCGCCCAAGGACCCGGTCAATGCGCTGCTATCCCTGGGCTATACGCTTCTTTCGCGGGATGTTTACTCCGCTTGTGCCAATGTCGGACTCGATCCGCTGTATGGCTTTTTTCATACAGTGGAGCCGGGCAGACCAGCTTTGGCCCTAGATCTGATGGAGCCGTTTCGCGCCTTGATTGCCGATAGCGTGGCGATTCGCACCCTGAATACAGAGGAACTCACTCTCGAGGACTTTTATTGGGGAAAAGACAGCTGCTATTTGAAAAAGGCGGGAAGGCAAACGTATTTCGCCGCCTATGAAAGACGGATGAATGAGACCCTGATGCATCCGCAATTTGGGTACAAGCTCAGCTATCGCCGTATGCTGGAGATGGAAGCAAGGTTTTTGGCCCGGTATCTGGACGGAGAGCTGGCGGAATATATGCCGCTCATGACAAGGTAGGAAATGCCCATGCGACAATTTGTTCTGGTAAGCTACGATATTGCCGATCAAAAGCGCTGGAGAAAAGTATTCAAACTGATGAAAGGGCAAGGCGAGCATGTCCAGTATTCGGTGTTTCTGTGCCAACTCACCGAGATTCAACAAGCCAAGCTAAAGGTAAGCCTGTCTGAACTGGTTCATCATGGAGAAGACCAGGTCATGTTTGTAAGAATTGGTCCCGTGACGAAAGATCAATTGAGCAAACGGATTTCAACAGTCGGCAGGGAGTTTCTGCCTCGCGATCTGACCAAGTTTATCTATTGATTAGGCAGAATGCTGGTTGTAACTAAGGTGGAAAAAGAGTAAAATAAAGGTGTGAATCGCATGCTATAGGCTATAAGTCGATTCACATATCCGTGCGTGTGCATTATAGGCTCGTCCACAGGTCTATTCCCACGGATAATCACGACTTTCCACTAAGCTTTCGAATTGTATGATGCGAGCATCCTCTCAGGCCAAAAAAGTCGGAGGATGCTCGCACTCTTTGCGGGAGTAGGCTTCTCGGAGCTTTGTCAGGGGAAAAATCCTCGATGGAAAAGAGAAATGAAGCATGAGATTTGACTTGCTCGAAAAACGGCTCTTTAGGGCTTGCGGTTGCAGGGATTGAAGAGCAAGGAGTTCGAAAGCTTAGTGGAAAGCTTCGTGGTTAGCACGTACCGATGCTTAATCCGACTGCGAGACCACCGAGGCCCATCGTTCGAAAGCTTAGTGGAAAGCTTCGTGGTTAGCACTGTGCAGCAGCAGCTCTTCTGTCCTGGAGTGGTTCGGGTTCGAAAGCTTAGTGGAAAGCTTCGTGGTTAGCACTGACTGGTATCTCTACAACGACGCGCGCATTGTGAGTTCGAAAGCTTAGTGGAAAGCTTCGTGGTTAGCACAAGACAGCAGAAAGATCATAGAGAAGCCAAATATGAACAGTTCGAAAGCTTAGTGGAAAGCTTCGTGGTTAGCACTTGGCGCGGCCAAACGATCTGTGGGCGGTGATGTATGATGTTCGAAAGCTTAGTGGAAAGCTTCGTGGTTAGCACAAATGGACATGACACAAGTAAAGCTCTCTTGGCAAGATGTTCGAAAGCTTAGTGGAAAGCTTCGTGGTTAGCACCTGGTTGCGACGTACATCTTCGTCAAACATGTTTGGTTCGAAAGCTTAGTGGAAAGCTTCGTGGTTAGCACGAAAGTGCGCTAGAAGATGCTAACTACCACAGTATCGTTCGAAAGCTTAGTGGAAAGCTTCGTGGTTAGCACGTCCTGTAAGATGTCCCAGCCTAGACCGGATGTCTAGGTTCGAAAGCTTAGTGGAAAGCTTCGTGGTTAGCACTGCCCGTAGACACGGTTTTGACGGTTTTGGGGCTGTGTTCGAAAGCTTAGTGGAAAGCTTCGTGGTTAGCACCTTATTACTAGTCAGAGATCCGGCGGTTAAAGAAAGGTTCGAAAGCTTAGTGGAAAGCTTCGTGGTTAGCACTTTGGATCACGACGAATCCAAAGAGGCAAGATTATCTGGTTCGAAAGCTTAGTGGAAAGCTTCGTGGTTAGCACTTTAGTCAGTTGATGAAAAACTATGATCGTAATAAAACGTTCGAAAGCTTAGTGGAAAGCTTCGTGGTTAGCACTATGTATTTTTTCTCAAGTGCTGATCTTAAATTAACGTTCGAAAGCTTAGTGGAAAGCTTCGTGGTTAGCACAATCGTGGTGGACCAAAGGCTCGACTTCTATGCCAAGTTCGAAAGCTTAGTGGAAAGCTTCGTGGTTAGCACTGTAAAAAAGCTGCCGGTTAGAAATTGACCATTGGTTGTTCGAAAGCTTAGTGGAAAGCTTCGTGGTTAGCACACCGAGGGTGACGATAGAGCGGAAGCGACTGGCTCCCTGTTCGAAAGCTTAGTGGAAAGCTTCGTGGTTAGCACCCCAAATTAAAAGGGACAGGGCGTCGTCAGCAGCCGAAGTTCGAAAGCTTAGTGGAAAGCTTCGTGGTTAGCACTAATGTAAGCATGCTTTATATCTCCTTTGTTTTAAAAGTTCGAAAGCTTAGTGGAAAGCTTCGTGGTTAGCACACAAAAACCACGTTGCTAATCCCGGAAGTCTTGAAGTTCGAAAGCTTAGTGGAAAGCTTCGTGGTTAGCACTCTAAGATTGGCGCGGTTGCGACGAAAGTTTCAGAGTTCGAAAGCTTAGTGGAAAGCTTCGTGGTTAGCACGCTTCCCCAGCTGCAGCTGCAATTTCATCTGCTGAGTTCGAAAGCTTAGTGGAAAGCTTCGTGGTTAGCACCATGGATGCAGCGCGAATGAGCATAAACGCACCAGCGTTCGAAAGCTTAGTGGAAAGCTTCGTGGTTAGCACCGCAAAAATCTTCTTGCAGAGATTGTAGCTGTTCGAGTGTTCGAAAGCTTAGTGGTTAGCACGGGTACCACTTTTACCAGCGGACGCGTGACATTGCGTCCGAATGCTCAGTGCAAAGCTTCGTGATTAGCACGATCACTGCCAAAACTCAACCGCCGTTCTTGGTTACTGAGCCCATAAAACTTCACAAAAATTTGATAAATAAAAGCAAGCGATTAGAAATATTTTCAATTTAATACTTGAAAATTCGCCCCCTATCAACCGCAGTATTACAGATAGGGGGTCGATTATTAGCACATATTTTGGAGGGGTGGCTGTGTACTATGTATATGTGTTTACTTTGGTAATTACCGTGATACTAGGTATGGGTCTTTATCCAGTTTCAAAGAAATACAATAAACATAAGATCATATTAATACACTTGATTGCTGTAATCATTTTTACTCTGTTTAGCTTAGTGATGGCGATAAAGGTGAAAATGTAAATTATTACCTCAAAAGAGAACGGCGGGATAGTATATCAATATCTGATATACGAAAGTGCTTTTCATGGAGGTAGGTGAGGCAATTCGTTGTACAGGACGAATCGTTAAAGTATTTACCGAGACTGGCGATAAAGACATGGACTGGTTTTATGATCAAATCATGCGTGACAAGCATAACAATCCGATGTCCGGCTTAAAATTGGGAAACCAAATATCGTTTCATGATGCCCAATCAGCTCGAAAGATGCTTCGATTGCATGGTGCCTGGATAATGAACGAGGAAGAGGAGAACCAACTCGCTTCTAGGGCGAAAAATCAATAACGGCCGGGGAAATGTCCCTGGCTTATTTATTTTTGAGGTCTGTTAGTGGCGCCTACCATTACTGTGTTTTGCAAGTAGAAAATGCTCAGTTTTGCAGCCAAAATTGCCTAAGCACTTGCCAGCCGTTTGTAACTACAGAGGAATTCTATCCATTGCCTGCTTGAAACGGAAGCTTTCGCC
>NZ_JBHUJW010000033.1:0-914 GCF_042683565.1 Brevibacillus sp. GCM10020057 | reverse complement strand
TTCTCGTGATGAACCTGGAACGCCGCTTGCGGCTTCTTTTCGTCTACATTTTCAACATGCTGCTGAATCGTACCACGTACAGACAATTCGCACTGTAACGAATCGTTCAGCAAGCCCTATGTAGAAAATGGCAAAGAAATAGTCCGCATAGTAGTCTTGTAATAGACGATCAGCCAATTGAGGATGGGCTTAAATATCAAAATGACGATGAATCTGAATCTCTAGAATTTATACGAGTTGTTGGGGAAAGAGGGATTCATTGTGGTGTAAGACACATTAAGAAGGATGAAGATGGAGAATGGCGGACAGATGTAGTTGGATATAAAACAAACGAAGACTTTCGAGTCGCGATTGTAGCATCGAGGGCGAATTTTAATGTTGCGACGTACACACCACTTCCCTTAAAGCCGTATATTGTGTCCTTGCTTTTGCGTGAAACTGGTCTGATGTTAGACGATGGAATTCCTATTGAGACAGTGGCAAAAGAAGTTAGTATCGAAAATATTTCTGAGATAGCCTCTCTAATAAACTCTGAACGCAAGAATTTACTACCTGTAGTTTATATAAGCAAGCATTTCTACGGTGATTATCTAGTCGATCCAAATCGGTTGGCTTTAAAATTATCTGGACTTGCACACGTATACTATGAATCAGACACGTTAGTCTCTCCAATGCTTCGAGATTTAACAAATGAAAAAAATTCTTACAACGGTAAGATTGGTATTTACTGGCCAGGTGGCGATCAGAATTTCTACTATAAAAGAGATTCTACCGATCATATCTCAAATATTATTAATTTTAGCTCTTCACCGTAAAACGTGCTTGATCTCCCTCTATCGCAGTTTTTCGTAGTTATGTAGCCGGTTTACACTCCAGTCTAATGCGAATCTTGAATCTCTCTAGATTGCGGTAGC
>NZ_JBHUJW010000032.1:0-20173 GCF_042683565.1 Brevibacillus sp. GCM10020057 | reverse complement strand
GCGGCAACGCGTGGAGCTGACGAATACTAATCGGTCGAGGACTTATCCACACACCCTTGGCAAGCATGCAGATCCAGTTTTGAAGGTGCGAATCCTTCATTATTCCTCGGTAGCTCAGTCGGTAGAGCAATCGGCTGTTAACCGATCGGTCGGCGGTTCGAGTCCGTCCCGAGGAGCCATTTGGATGGATGTCCGAGAGGCCGAAGGAGCACGATTGGAAATCGTGTAGGCGGGGTAGACCCGTCTCGTGGGTTCAAATCCCACTCCATCCGCCATCTGGCCCGTTGGTGAAGCGGTTTAACACAGCAGCCTTTCACGCTGTCATACAGGGGTTCGAATCCCCTACGGGTCACCTGAACATACCTCACGAGCAGTTGGGGTTCTCACAAAGAGTGGCGAATATGTTGCAGAGCATGGAGACTTCTTTGTGAGAGAACATGGAGGCTTAGCTCAGCTGGGAGAGCATCTGCCTTACAAGCAGAGGGTCGGCGGTTCGATCCCGTCAGCCTCCACCATTTTATTGATCGACGAAAGTGCAGTTTCTGGCAGGGACGTCGACACTTGACCGTAAATGGTCCTCGTCGCGGGATGGAGCAGCTCGGTAGCTCGTCGGGCTCATAACCCGAAGGTCGCAGGTTCAAATCCTGCTCCCGCAACCAAATATGGAGCTGTGGTGAAGTTGGAGTTCACGCCGGTCTGTCACACCGGAGGTCGCGGGTTCGAGTCCCGTCAGCTCCGCCATTTTCTAACCAGGAAGATGGCGGCTGTTTATTCTGATGAGGCTCGGTAGCTCAGTCGGTAGAGCAGAGGACTGAAAATCCTCGTGTCGGCGGTTCGATTCCGTCCCGAGCCACCTTTATAGGGGCATAGTTTAACGGTAGAACGAAGGTCTCCAAAACCTTTGGTGTGGGTTCGATTCCTACTGCCCCTGCCACATTTGATTCAAGCAACGAATATGGCGGTCGTGGCGAAGGGGTTAACGCACCGGATTGTGGCTCCGGCATTCGTGGGTTCAAGTCCCATCGATCGCCCCATTTCTTTCACCGTTGGGGTTACTTATTGGGGTATAGCCAAGCGGTAAGGCAACGGACTTTGACTCCGTCATTCCTAGGTTCAAATCCTAGTACCCCAGCCATCTATATGCGGACGTAGCTCAATTGGTAGAGCGTCGCCTTGCCAAGGCGAAGGTCGCGGGTTCGAGACCCGTCGTCCGCTCCATAACCTTCTTCCTGAAGAAGGCATACAACATGGAGGCATAGCCAAGTGGTAAGGCACGGGTCTGCAAAACCCTTATCCCCGGTTCAAATCCGGGTGCCTCCTCCATAGTATTTGCCGGTGTGGCGGAATGGCAGACGCGCGCGACTCAAAATCGTGAGGGAAACCGTGGGGGTTCAAGTCCCTTCACCGGCACCATACATGTAATCAAGCCCTGAACACAAGTCAAATTGATGTTCGGGGCTTTTTGCTGGAGTCAACAAGCACATTTCCGTTTTCCTGCTTTATATGCGACTAGCATGAGAACCAATGCAGCGAGGACCCAGCAACGCGTTTTGGCGTGAGATGGACCCGGTGGGGTGCCGGGCCTTCTTTTTTATTAGCTTTGCCACAGGCATGGAAAAACCAGGTTTTCTATTAGCCCGGGTTGACGTAAAATAAGCGAGCGAACCATTATGATCATGATGACTGCCCTGAGCAGGAGGAGACATTCGCCTGTTCTCTGCTTTACATAAAGAAAGTAACTGCAGGGCAACTAGAAAGATGCTGATCTTTCGGGCATAGTGAATAAGTGGGCTGCTATTATCGGGTGTCAGTACAAAAACGGGGTGGTTTCGATGAAATATGGATTGCATGACAGACCTCCTGCAGGCACGAGCATTTTGGCGGCCTTGCAGTGGATGATTGTAGCTGTCTCCAGCAGCGTCGCCGTTCCCTTGATGATTGGGGACGTTTACAGGCTGCAGCCGGATGAGATCGGCAACCTGATGCAGCAGACGATGTTTTTTATAGGTCTGGCTTCGTTTCTGCAAGTGTGGATTGGCCACCGGTATCCGATGCTGGAAGGACCGGCCGGATTGTGGTGGGGCATTTTTATCATTCTCGCACAAATTGGAGCGAGCATAGGGCTTCAGCCTCGGGAGATCGGGCAGTCCTTTCAGATCGGGCTTTGCATGGCAGGGCTGTTGTTTTTGGCCTTCGGACTGATGGGCTGGATCGGCAAGCTGCAGCGATTGTTCACGCCGCTTGTATCCGGGACGTACATGATTTTGCTCGCCGTCTCGCTGTGCAGCAACATTTTGGCGGGCATGCTGGGAATCGGCTTCCAGCATTCCAAGGAAGTCATTCCCCATATCGCTATCGTGTCGATCGGGATTGTGGCATTGGTCATCGTAGTGATGCGGACGAAGCGTTTTTCCAGCTTCGCCGTCCTGTTTGGGATGGTCATCGGATGGGCGCTGTACGCGATGCTGGGCTGGACGGAGCCGGTTCGCCCGGCGGAGCAGGTGGTGGCGTGGCCGACGATCTTCTTCTGGGGCACGCCGCGCTGGGATTGGGGTGTCGTCCTCACGAGCATGCTCACAGGCTTTGTGCTGTTGACCAATCTGGTGACAAGCATGGTCGTCATGGGAAAAGCGACCGATACGGTGCCGACAGAGGAGCAGTACGACCGCGGCGGTGTGTTTACAGGGGTATCGCATATTTTGTCCGGGTTGGGCGGTGTAGTCGGAATGATTCCGCTCTCGCTGGCCGCAGCTGTCATCCAGACGACGCGGATTGCGTCCCGCCTGCCTTTTATGCTGGCCATGGTCGGCATTATGGTGATCGGCTTGTTCCCGCACGTCGCCCATTTTCTTGCGGCACTGCCTACGCCGGTCGCCTATGCGGCGATGTTTATATCCTACACGCAGCTGATCGGGTTCGGGCTGCGAGACTACGTGAACGTGAAATTGGATGAACGGTCGATTATGGTCGGGGGGAGCTCCTTGCTCGTCGGCATTGGCGTCATGTTCGTGCCTTCGGCGGCCTGGCAGCATATGCCGCCGCTCGTCAGCTTTTTGTTCGGCAACGGGCTATTGCTTGGAGTCATCGTGTGCCTGCTGCTCGAGCATGTAGTTTTCCGCAAGTCCGGTGAGGATGCGCGACAAAAAGACGGCCACGCTGCTTGACGGGCCGCCTTTTTTATACAGATAAGGCTTCGACAAATGGCTTGCCGTACGCGAAGGAAGGGTAGCTGCTGCCCATAGCTGGGATGCAGCTCGCGCATGCTTCCGGCTGGACGCGCTGGATCTTACCGTGAGCCGCTTATGGATGGACTAGGAGCCGAGAATGTAGCTGCTGCTTACTTCCCCACCGTTGATGTCCGTAAACATGCGGCCAACCGAACCGACAATCTCGTCCTTTTTCTGGGGAGAGACTTGCTCGTGGAAGAAAATGACCTGCATCAGGTTGCGGCTTTTGTCGGTGACGCAGGAGCGCCTGGAATCGACAATCGGACTGCCGAACGCGCCATCGTCGTCCGCGAGCAGCAGCTTGTCTTCCATGTTGACTTCGCGGCCGTTTAACCCTTCGTAGCAGTCGTCTTTTTGTCCGATGCGGAGGACGACATCTCCCGTCAGCTGGTCCTGGTCGTAAATGCCAAAGGGAAGGGCGTGGAGGACGGAGAAGAAATTGTTTACATCGACAGCGCTGTTGATCCAAAAGAACGGATTTCCTTGCAACAGCCGCCGGAGCAAAGCTTCGGATGACGGGCGGTATCTGGATGGGTCCGTGCCGATTTGTTTAAAGGCGGCGCGCCATTCCCGGATGCCTTCAATCTCCGTCAGGCGGGACGGATCGTGTTCGAGGCGCAGACTTTCGACGAAGTAATTGATGCGGCCTTTCAGCATTTTGGGAGAGTCGCCGACGGAAGCACCGCTGTAGTGGAGAATGCCCAGAGAGAGCCGAGGGAGGCGGTCGGTAACGTCGGTATCCAGCTGTACTTTCATCACGTTCGCTCCTTTTCAAACCTATTTTTGGTAGTATAACAAATTTTTTTTGTGGAAGCGACTAACCTTCGATACAATAGAAAAAAGCACGATTAAGGCAGCCTGGGAAGAACGGGCTGGAAGAAAAACGAATGGCTATTTCACAGTGGAGGGATTCCCTGGATGAGTATACGTGAAGTACAGATTTATACCGACGGGGCATGCTCTGGCAATCCGGGACCGGGCGGCTGGGGAGCTGTCCTGATGTACGGGCAGCATATCAAGGAGATGTCCGGAGCGGAAGCCAATACGACCAACAACCGCATGGAGCTGAAGGCGGCCATTGAGGCGCTGTCCATGTTGAAGGAGCCGTGCCAGGTGACACTGTACAGCGACAGCGCGTACCTAGTGAATTGCTTTGTGCAGGGCTGGTACAAAGGTTGGCTGAAAAACGGCTGGAAAAACAGCAAGGGGCAGCCGGTGGAAAATCAGGATTTGTGGAAAGAGCTGCTGCGGCTGATGGACATCCACAAGGTGCAGTACGTAAAGGTAAAAGGACATGCTGACAACAAGTGGAACAATCGCTGTGACGAGCTGGCGACAGGAGCGATCAGGCAACTGTGAACGAACGGCAGTATTGGGAACAGACCAAGCAGTCCATCATTGCGTACGCCAAGGAGATTGGAATTGACAAGATCGGCTTCGCGAGCGCCGATCCGTTTTTGGAATTAAAGCAGCGGCTGGTGGAGCATCGGGAAAAGGGATACGAATCAGGCTTTGAAGAGCCGGATCTGGAGAAGCGGACCGATCCGGGGCTGCTCGTAGAGGGCGCTCGTTCTTTGATCTCTATCGCGCTGGCCTACCCTTCCAAGCTGGAGCAGCCCCCCAAGTCAGAACCGGGCGCCTATCGGGGAATTTTGTGCCGGGCTGCCTGGGGCACCGACTATCATCACGTGCTGCGCGACAAGCTGGACAAGCTCGCTGCTTTTATCAGGGAGCTGGAGCCGGGGGCGCGGATCGAGTCGATGGTGGACACCGGAGCGCTTTCGGATCGGGCAGTCGCCGAGCGGGCAGGCATCGGCTATGTAGGGAAGAACTGCGCGCTGATTACTAAGGAGTTCGGGTCGTGGGTTTACCTGGGAGAGCTGGTGACGAATCTGCCGCTGCCGGAGGATCAGCCTGTCGAGGAAGGGTGCGGAGATTGCAACATTTGTGTGGATGCCTGTCCGACTGGCGCCTTGGTCCAGGGAGGTCAGTTGAACGCACAGCGTTGTGTTGCCTATTTGACACAGGTGAAGGATTTCATCCCGGATGAATTTCGCGGGAAGATCGGCAATCGGCTCTACGGCTGCGATACGTGCCAGACGGTCTGCCCGAAGAACAGGCGCATCAACATGACCCATCATGCCGAGTTTCGGCCGGACCCCGAGATCGCCAAGCCGCTCTTGCTGCCGCTCCTGGACATGAGCAACAAGGAGTTCAAGGAGAAATTCGGGCTTTCCTCGTCGTCCTGGAGAGGCAAAAAGCCCATTCAGCGCAATGCGATTTTGGCACTGGCCCATTTCAAGGACAAAACGGCTGTACCGCAGCTGATCCGCTTGCTGGAGAACGACCCGCGTCCTGTCATTCGCGGCACAGCCGCATGGGCGCTCGGGAAAATCGGCGGAGACGAGGCGCGGGCGGCACTGCATCAGGCAAAGGAGCGCGAAGAGAGCGCAGAGGTGCTGGCCGAGGTGCACAAGGGCTTGAAGATGCTTGAAGAGTCTGCGGGCTGAAGGGCACAAAGGTGTGAAGATGCTCGAGGAAGCTGCGGGCTGGAGGGCACAAGGGTGTGAAGATGCTCGAGGAAGCTGCGGCTGAAGGATACAAAGGTATAAAGCTACTTGAGGAAGCTGCGCGCAGGTTACCGGCAACGAAGAACAAGGAAAACGGGTAGGGAGGAAAGCTGGATGGCAAATGAACTGGGGTACACCATCATGGACTCACCGATTGGACCGTTGTTGCTTGCTTCTACTGAAAGAGGACTGTGCTTCATCGAGTTCGATGCCGATGAAAGCGGGCTGGGTCAGCTCCAGCGTTGGAGCAAGAAGACGTTTCTGGGGGTGGCGCCTGTTCGTGACGATGCCCGCAACGAGGCGGCACGAACGCAGTTGCAGGAGTATTTTGCCGGGGAGCGGCGGGAGTTTGCGCTGCCGCTCGACCTGTACGGGACACCGTTTCAAAAATCGGTATGGCATGCGCTGACGAAGATTCCGTATGGAGAGACGCGCTCCTACAAAGACATCGCGCTGGCGATCGGGGCTGCCAAGGCTGTGAGGGCGATTGGCGGGGCAAACAACCGCAACCCGATTCCGATCGTCATTCCGTGCCACCGCGTCATCGGCTCCAACGGCGCTCTTGTCGGATATGGCGGCGGATTGGCGATCAAGGAGCATTTACTGGCGCTTGAAGGCATTCCCGTGCAAATGCAGACATCGTTTGACCAAGCTATCCGTTCCTGACGGGTAGCTTTTCTTATCTTCTGAACGTGCCGCTGCTGACATATTCTTTTCTGGAGAAGACAGGGCGCAGAACAGGGGAACAGGAGGCGGGATATGCCACTGGTCGGCAGAAAGAGAGGAGGGGCAGCGAATGGATTGGCGGACGTTTGTCCATCGCTATTTCAATGAGGTGCACAAGAGCTGGCTGGACGGACGGTATGAGCGGCTCGTGGCCTACTATTCTCCGAACGGGCGAGAAGCAGAGTGGGAGCGCATGCGGCGGGAGTATCGCCAGCTGCAGGAGCGCGGGGGAAAGGCGCGTGCTGTACAGGGAAAGGTCGTTTTGCTGTGCTGGCTGGAGACCGAGCAGGCGATGGACATCCTGCTTGCATGGCAGGGGCAGCGGTGCTACGATCTGGGACAGGAGGAGCTGGTCGAGAGGGGCCGGCGCGTGCACCGGCTGCGCCTGATTAAAGGGTCGGACGAATGGCTGATCGACGCACATCAGGAATGGGCGGGAGATGCCAAAGCGCCGCAAGACAAGGATGCACAGGAGGATGCAACGGCGGCCGCGGTCGAGGCTGCTGCTGCCGGACCGATATTGGTCGTGCACGGGGCGGGAGGCTATAACCGGAAGAGCGCCGTGGCGTATGCGATGCAATATTGGAATTCTCACAACCCTCTTTACCCGCGTTTTACGGACGACTGCACCAATTTTATTTCGCAGTGTCTCTACGCGGGCGGAATCCCGATGCTCTTTTCCAAAGAAAAAGGCAAGGGCTGGTGGATACGGATGGGAAAAGGCGGCGAGTGGAGCTGGAGCTGGACGGTGGCGCATGCCTTGTACTTGCTGCTCAAATCGGGTGCGGCTCCGATGCGGGCCGTGAGCAAATCATCGCCGGATCAACTGGAGCCGGGCGATCTGATATGCTACGACTTTGATGGGGACGGACGTTTTCAGCACAATACGATCGTGGTCGCCAAAGACGCGAACAACATGCCGCTCGTCAACGCCCATACGACAGACAGCAGCATGCGTTACTGGGCGTATGAAGATTCAACGGCCTACACGCCGAACATTCGCTATGCGTTTTTTCAGATTCGGGGCATGTAGGGTCGGAGAGGAAAACAGGTTACGACAGCTGGCAGGTGGTCATGAGCAGGGAGGTTTCGGTATAATAGAGCTTGGTTTAGCAAGACACCTTCCGGAAGGTGAATTTGTCGGACGCATGGCGCAAAACCGCGCGTTCCAATCAGGCCATTTTAGTTCGGTACACGAGGAGATTTGCTGATATGCCGTTGCACATCGTTTTGCACGAGCCGCTCATCCCTGCCAATACGGGGAATATCGCCCGTTCCTGCGCAGCGACAGGGGCTCATCTGCATTTGATTCATCCGCTGGGCTTTTCAACGGAAGATCGCTATTTGAAACGCGCGGGACTGGATTACTGGCACGCCGTCAACATTCATCATCACGACAGCTTTGAAGCTTTTGCCGCAGCCAAGGGGCCGGGCGCGGGGACTTTTTACTTCGTGGAGACATGGGGCGAGAAGCTCTATACCGAAGTGTCGTTCAAGGACGGCGATTACATCATTCTGGGGAAAGAGACGACAGGCTTGCCGCAGGAGCTGACGGACCGCTATCGGGAGCAGACGATCCGCATCCCCATGAGCGGCGCCACTCGTTCCGTCAATTTGTCCAACTGTGCGGCAATCGTCCTGTTTGAGGGCCTGCGGCAGCTGGGATTTCCCGGGCTCAAGTAATACGGGGTCAAAACGTGGTTTCTATCGGGTACGCCGACCAATAATAAGGGAGAGATCGGAAAATGACTGTGAGTACCATCCTGTTTGACCTCGACGGCACGCTTTTGGAAATGCAGACAGGCCCTTTTGTCAAAAGCTACCTGCAAGAAGTGGGCCGTCACATCGGCGATCAATACGATACGGAGAAGCTGCTCGCGATGATCTGGGAAGCGACGAAGGCCATGATCGTGAGTCAGGAACCGGAAAAGACGAACGAGCAGGTGTTTTTCGAGTATTTCACTGAGCACAGCGGATGGAAGCGCGAGGACGTATGGCCGCTGTTTGAATCGTTTTACCGCGACGTGTTTCCCACCCTGTCCCATCTGACCTATCCGTCTCCCTGGGCCAAAAAAATCGTCGAGGCTGCCAAAGCGCGGGGATTCCGCATCGCGGTAGCGACGAATCCGGTGTTCCCTCGCGTGGCAATTTACCATCGGCTGGCGTGGATCGGTATGACGGCGGATGAATTCGAGCTGGTCACCGTCTACGAGGACATGCATTCCACCAAGCCGAACCCGAGCTATTTCCAGGAAATCTGCGACAAGCTCGGCGTCGAACCGGCCGAGTGCGTGATGGTCGGAAACCATATGCAGGAGGACATGGCCGCGTCCAGGCTGGGCATGAAGACGTTTCTCGTCACCAACTGGCTGGAGGACCGCGGAAAGCCCCAATATCCGGTCGATCAGCGCGGGTCGCTGGAGGAGCTGTATCAGGCAATTGCGAGCGGGACAGGCGTTTTTGCGCGGTAAGCGGGGCGCGGAGGAGAGGCTGACAAAAAAGCGCAGTTGTGGAAGCAAAAAAAAAGCAGGTTGCCCGATACAGGCAGCCTGCTTTTTTCCTGGGAGCGTTAAGCCAAAAATAAGGCTGGCCGCGTCTGCAAGTTTTTACAGATTCCAGGTTTTGTCTTCGTTGTAACCAGCAGTAAGAATGAAGAACAGAAAAGCGGCAAAGACCACAGCTACGATAACCGTACCCATGTTGAATTGCTCCTTTCGTAAACAAACTACTCCCATTATAACGTAGCCTGCCCACTTTGCAAACGGATGAACAGGGTGTGGAAACGGGATATGGGCGAGAAAACAGACACTTTTCACAAGTCCTCCTTCATTTTTTGTGGCAAGATTGCTGAAACTTGTGCAGATGTCTCGCATACACATATGTAAAGGCTTTACGAGCCTGCTCAAAACCGAAGCAACGGGTTCCGCGCGAATGCGTGACCGCAGGCAGACATATACATGGGAGTACATTGTCGTTGGGGAAGAGAGAGGGCTTATGAGGGAGGAGTGTCGAGCATGGACATTATAAAACGGATCGCCGAGCACCGGGCCCGAGAAGAAAACCTGATGTGGAGAGGAACATTCGCTGAATATTTGGAGTTGGTACGAAAAAATCCGCAAATTGCCCAAACGGCGCATTCGCGCGTCTACAACATGATCAAAAGCGCCGGTGTGGAAGAAAACGAAGATGGAACCCGCTCTTATCAATTTTTTAGCAGGGAAATTTTCGGGTTGGACCGCGCCATTGAGCGGTTGGTTGAGGAATACTTCCACTCTGCAGCCCGCCGTCTGGATGTGCGCAAACGCATTTTGCTGCTGATGGGCCCCGTCAGCGGCGGGAAATCGACGTTGGTGACCATGCTGAAGCGGGGGCTGGAGGAGTATTCCCGAACAGACGAAGGCGCCATTTACGCCCTGGAAGGTTGTCCGATGCATGAGGAGCCGCTCCATCTCATCCCGCACGAGCTGCGTCCCGAAGTGGAGGAAGAGCTCGGCGTGAAGATCGAGGGAGAGCTGACGCCGTACAACCGGATGAGGCTGGAAACCGAGTACGGCGGGCGCATCGAAGACTTCCCGGTCTGCCGCATCCTGTTCTCGGAAGCAAACCGCGTCGGGATCGGGACATTCAGCCCGTCCGACCCGAAATCGCAGGACATCGCCGACTTGACGGGAAGCATCGACTTTTCGACCATTACCAAATACGGCTCGGAGTCTGACCCGCGCGCCTACCGCTTCGACGGGGAGCTGAACAAGGCCAACCGCGGCCTGATGGAATTCCAGGAGATGCTCAAATGCGATGAAAAATTTCTTTGGCATCTGCTGTCGCTCACCCAGGAGGGCAACTTCAAGGCCGGACGATTTGCGCTCATTTCTGCCGATGAGCTTATTGTCGCCCATACGAACGAATCGGAATACAAGGCGTTCATTGCCAACAAGAAGAACGAAGCCTTGCAATCGCGGATTATCGTCATGCCGATCCCGTACAATTTGCGGGTCAGCGACGAAGAAAAAATTTATGCGAAGCTGATCAAGCAGTCCGATCTGGGCCATGTGCACATCGCGCCGCATGCGCTGCGGTCGGCGGCTATTTTCTCCATCCTGACGCGCTTGAAGGAGTCGAAGAAGCAGGGCGCCGATCTGTTGAAAAAAATGCGTTTGTACGATGGCCAGTCGGTGGAAGGCTTCAAAGGGTCCGACCTGGAAGAGCTGCGCAACGAGCATGCCGATGAAGGGATGACGGGCATCGACCCTCGCTACGTCATCAACCGCATTTCCAGCGCCCTGATCCGCCGCGATACGGAGTGCATCAACGCGCTCGACATTCTGCGCGCGCTCAAGGAAGGCTTTGACCAGCATCCGTCGATCACCAAGGAGCAGCGGGAGCGGTACATGAACTTCATCTCCAGCGCCCGCAAGGAATACGACGAGCTGGCGAAAAAAGAAGTGCAGAAGGCGTTTGTCTACAGCTACGAGGAATCCGCCAAGACGCTCATGGACAATTACCTGGATAACGTCGAAGCGTATTGCAATATGAACAAAATCCGCGACCCCGTTACCGGCGAGGAGATGGACCCGGATGAGCGCCTGATGCGTTCCATCGAGGAGCAGATCGGCATCTCCGAAAATGCGAAGCGGGCGTTCCGCGAAGAAATTCTCATCCGCATCTCGGCCTATGCGCGCAAAGGCAAGCGGTTTGACTACAGCACGCACGACCGTCTGCGGGAAGCGATCGAGAAAAAGCTGTTCGCGGATCTGAAGGACGTCGTGAAAATTACGACCTCCAACAAGACGCCGGATGAGCACCAGCTGAAAAAAATCAACGAAGTGACGAAGCGGCTCATCGAAGAGCATCACTATTGCCCGGTTTGCGCCAACGAGCTTTTGCGCTACGTCGGCAGCCTGCTGAACCGCTAATCCAGCCGCGGATGTACGTGCACGTCATATTCGGCGCAGAGTGCGCCAGTTGCTAGGAGGAGACGGCATGGAAGATGCAGCATCGTTCATTGTCTCCCGGGAAGACTGGTCGCTGCACCGCAAAGGGTACCAGGACCAAACTCGACACCAGGAAAAAGTGAAAGAAGCGATCAAGAAAAACTTGCCCGATCTCGTCAGTGAAGAAAACATCATCATGTCGAACGGTCGGGAAGTCATCAAGATCCCTATTCGCTCTTTAGATGAGTATCGGTTTCGTTTCAACTTCCAAAAAGGGAAGCACGGCGGTCAGGGAAAAGGCAACAGCAAGGTCGGAGATGTCATCGCCAGGGACGGCGATCCGGCGCAGGGGCCGGGAAAGGGCCAGGGCGCGGGCGATCTGCCAGGCATCGACTACTACGAAGCCGAGATCAGCGTGGAAGAGCTGGAGGAGATGCTGTTCGCGGAGCTGGAGCTGCCCAACCTGCAGCGCAAGGACGAAGACCAGATCGTGATCGAGGAAACGCGCTTCAACGACGTCCGCAAAAAAGGGCTGATGGGCAATATCGACAAGAAGCGGACGCTGATCGCCGCCATTCGCCGCAACGCCTTGGCGGGCTACTCCAACCTGGAGCTGGGTATAACAGACGACGATCTGCGGTTCAAGACGTGGGAAGAAATCACCAAGCCTCATTCTAATGCGGTTATTATCGCCATGATGGACACTTCGGGGTCGATGGGCGTCTTTGAAAAGTACATCGCCCGCAGCTTTTTCTTCTGGATGGTCCGCTTTTTGCGCACGAAGTATGAGAAGGTCGAGATTGTCTTTATCGCCCACCATACGGATGCCAAGGAAGTGACGGAAGAAACCTTTTTCTCCAAAGGGGAGAGCGGGGGGACGATTTGTTCCTCCGCCTACAAAAAAGCATTGGAGATCATCGACAGCCGCTACCCGCCGTCGCAGTACAACATTTACCCGTTCCACTTTTCCGACGGCGACAACCTCACCTCGGACAACGAGCGTTGCGTGAAACTGGTCAAAGAGCTGATGGAGCGCTGCAACATGTTCGGCTACGGCGAAGTGAACCAGTACAATCGGCACTCGACCTTGATGTCCGCTTATCGGCACATCAAGGAGCCGAAGTTCATGCACTGCGTCATCCGGGAAAAGGGCGAGGTATACAAGGCGTTGCGGACGTTTTTTGGCAAAAAGGAGGCGGTGACGTAGGGGAAAATCCGGGAGAGAGCAGGGGCCCTTTGGTCAGGACCCCATTTTGAAGACAGTAAGAAAAAAACGGACCGCTTGGCCGTAAGCTGACGCCTGAATGATTCGGGTGTCAGCTTCTTTCATTTTCTTTGTGGACGACCCTGGTTGTAAAATGGAATATAGGCTATCGGGAGACGGCTTCAATTTTAAACGGAAATTAAATCTACGAATCTTTCGATAGTCTCAACAACGGATGAGGAGAGGCGATAAATAGCAAAAATCGGTACTTTAACACTTAATTCCGGGATATCGATGATCCGAAGTGAACGCAACTCAAGTTCCTCTTCAATAAAAGACTTTGGCAGAAACCCTAATCCCAAATCCGATTCCACCAATCTTTTTTGAGCCGTAAGACTTTCTGCCTCAATAAGTGCTCCCTTGCCAATATTATTCATTGTTAATAAAGAATCTAATAATTTGCTTACGGTTTCATCAGAGTGACTTCTTGATGGAAATGTCACCCAGTTAATATTGCGGATGAAATCGTGAATCGAACAAGATTCCGGTACCAGCTTTGAGTGATAAGATGAAACAACGACAAATTGCTCCGATGCGACCTTAATTTGTTCAATATTATGCGTATGATGATCCATGAAATATCTGAACCCCACGTCAATGAGTCCATTTTCAATCAGGTTGCTAATTTGATCGTTTTGGGAAATACGCAGATTAAGTACAATGTCAGGGTTTAATGCAGTGAATTCCTGGAACCGCTTTGCAAAATATTTCGAGGACATTGACTCTGCCATCCCAATGGTGAAAAAACCGGGATGATTATTTGCCACTCTTGCTTCACGGATTGCTTCATTCAAGTCGGACAAGATTGACAAACATCTTGTATAAAATACTTGACCAGAAGGGGTCAGTTTCACTTTTTGCCCGATACGTTCAAATATTTGACATCCAATTTCTTTCTCGATGCGTTGAATTCTCACGCTTACCGCCGGTTGGGTTACGTATAAATGTTTTGAGGCGGCACTCATAGTTCCCAGTTGTGCAACAACAACGAACGTTTGGATATCTTTTAGTTCCATGACAGATCACCATGAATGTGATTTATATAGTTAATAAAAACAACTGTTTTGAATTATAGAACAACCCCATTCTATAATGAAGCCATGTAAAGGCGCCTACGTCTGAAAGGAGGAACGAATAAAAGTAAAGCATCACGAACCAAAGGATCTCATACAAATCTCATTCATGTCTATTTCTTCTTAGTTTGACTCGATATTGATTATTTTAGGATCAAAACCCAAAAGTTGTGATACTATAGATGATTCAATTTTCAAGAATTTCGCTGCCTCCAATAAAGACTCATCATTTTTTTTGCTCCAGAATGTACATAAAATTTGACTTAGGCCACTATTTTCGGCAATCCTATCCATTTGCGCCTGCATTAGCCTTGAACCACAGAGAACAGCTACCAGAGAACAGTATTCTAGTAACCATTGTTGCAGCTTAATCCACTCCATGTTTATTGCACTGCTGAATAGAATTGGATGGTTATCATTATCAACCATTTGCCGGTTATCTACTAACAATTTAGCGTTACCCTTAGGCAAGGACATCACATTTACTTTAATCGTGTCGACTATAGGATGAATCTCTGAAATTTCAATTTTTCCGGTTACCTTCCAGGTAAACAAAAAGTTTTCTTCATCCCTAAAATAATGAAATTTATCGAATAAGCAGTTCATGATGTCACACCTATACACAACATAATCAAATTTTGTAACACACCTTTCCAATAGTTGGGTGATTAGGTTAAGCAGCAACTCATTGATAATAATTTCATCATCTGATGCATGCGACATGACAGGTTGATGTATGTTCGCCTAGATTAAGCTTATCGTGTCAAAGGACTTGTGACGCGCAAAAAATGAGATCTTCTCCGCAAAAGATTGCGTTCCACACGCAAATATGACACTTTTTCCATACCGGTTTTCCTTGGTGTAACAGCATGGCTTATTGCTTTCTATATAGATAGACGATTCATTGTTATGGAGACAAGCAAGAATAACTGTCATCTGCAAGAAATGATCCCATATGGTAGCAACTAGGAGGAATACCACTTGAACAGTCTGGAACAGGCAATTTCACTAGGACCAGTTCTAACGAAAATCTTTTGTGATGAAGACATTATGGTGGCAGTTACGGACACCGAAAAGTATGTTTACTACTCACCGTCAAAATCGCTAAATGCTCAAATTACCATCGGGCAGCCTTTCCTGGATTACGACTTGTTTGGAAATATTAAAAAAACAAGGGATCGGGTGGAACAGATTTCTCCGCCCGAATACGGGCCGCCTTTCAAGGCAATTGGCTATCCGTTGTTCGATGAAAATGGGGAATGGATTGGCTGCCTCGGGTTTGGAATCAGTTTTCACAAGGAGTATTTTCTGAAGGATATTATCGGGAAATTGGAACAGATGGCGAATGCAATAGCAGACCAAACCCACTCCATTACCGCTCATGCAGAACAACTCTCGGCTACGATTCAAGAAATATCAGCCACATCCGCATTGAATTTTCAGAATGCTGAAAATATGGATAGCATTATTTCGTTTATCCATAAGGTTGCACAACAATCGAATCTGCTTGGGCTGAATGCGGCTATTGAAGCTGCCAGAGCTGGCGAATACGGTAGAACCTTTTCGGTTGTTGCGGCTGAAATCCGAAAACTGTCTCAGCATTCGGACGAGGCTTCAAAGAAAATCGGTGATTTTTTGCAGCAAATGAAAAGCTCTATTATCGGCATGAACAACAGTATCCATGATATTAGTCAATCTTCTAGTGAACTCACTTCGCACTCAGAGTATTTCACGAAAATGACTGAGGATTTAAATCAGTTGAGTGAAACTTTACAGAGTTTTATTACGGATTTGTTAAAAGAGAAATCATGAAAGCCATCCATACTTCATCCGGCACGGTGAGGAACAACAGTCATTATGCTGAAAAAAGCTCTGACAAGAAAAAATTTCTGAGAGGGGAAAACTTATGACCGCAATGCCACTGAATCATGAACCTAAATCAAATGCTTGGACAGCAGATTTTACCATTGACTGTCTGGTATTTGCACAATTTGGCATCCAGGCAAAGAACGGCATGAATCCTGAGAAATATATGGAACAATTCCTCCAAGCTTTTACAAATCCGAATGGACCCGTACACGTAGATCGAGCGATTCACCAAGACATTGATGAGTACGTGAATCATATCTTTTTGGCCTATTGGGATAATAAGGAATCATTTGAAAACTGGAACTCGACCTCTCCGATCGCAAAATATTGGGACGAGAGTGCAGCGCCTGTAGAAGAGATCGGGCTATGGAGAGAAATACTATTCATACCAAACGACCACATAGAGACCCTCCACTCCGGTGAAAATTATGATAGCGGAGTCTCGAATTTTTTACCTTTGACATATACAAAGGTTCATGAATATTGGGGCTCGATGAGGGATCGTCTCAAAGCATCTCGACTCGAGAGCTTTGAGACTGAATATGATAAGGAAATGCTGGAACCAGTGCATGTGGAGTCAATCGGAAAAAGGATTCGCATATATCCGTCAGATAATATTTGTCTGATTCGTACAGCGCAAAATTGGAGTCAATGCAGCAATGAAGAAAGAAATACTTATTTGGAATTAGTGGAACCGACTTTGAAGGAAGGCGCTGAGTATATCAGGCAGAATCCTTCGGAAACAGGATGTTTATCATCAAAATTTGTTTATGAGCTTGCATTAAATGGGGATTCACTCGATAAGTCGTGCACAATTGCGTACTTTTTATCTCTGGCACATCTGGAAGAATGGGCTAAGAGTCATCCCAGTCATTTGAAAATTTATCACACCTTTTTTGAAATGCTGCAGATGCATAATTATGCAACTGAACTGGCTCTATGGCACGAGGTATCTGTTCTGAAGACAGATCAAGCAATATTTGAATATATGAATTGTCACTCATCAACTGGACTTTTGAAATTTACAAATCTGTTTGATGCTAAAGTATATCCGCACATGAAAGGGAACTGAGCGTTTTTCGTCCGATAGAGAATAAAATCAAAACCCAAGAATGCCGTAAAATCAACATTCTTGGGTTTTTCATTGCGGTGTATGTTACCTCAAAAAGGAAAAAGATGCATCATTTCTCATTTTTCAGTATGGAGGGACAGTGAATTGAATACGGTAGAAAAAGGCAGAAAATTTTATACAGGTGAGCGATTTCAACTATTTAGCAAGCAATTTGATGTACTCATAAACCATATTACGGATGCCGTTGATATCGTCGACTTGAATGGTAATTTAATTAAGGTAAATAATGCCTTCGAGCAAATGTATGGTTGGAAGGAGAATGAAATTATTGGACATAAACTCCCGATAATCCCTTACGATTTCTTGCGGGAAACAGAGCATTTGCATGAAAAAGCCAGAAATGGCGAAGGGGTTTCGGGATATGAAACGGTCCGGATGACCAAAGAGGGAGGCCTTATTCATGTTCTTTTGACAATCTCCCCTCTGGTAGATATGGAGGGAAACGTCTGCGGGCACATCGGTATCTCGCGGGACATCACAGCTCAAAAAATGATAGTGAAAGAGCTGACGTTAGTTGATCAGCTCACGAAACTTCCAAATCGCTCCTATTTTCATGAGCTTGTGCAAGCCGAGCTCAGAAAGGCACAAGGCAGCCAAAATAAAATGGCTCTCATCCTTATAAATCTTGACCGATTCTCTTGCATCAATGATTCCTATACGCAGCTAACGGGAGATTTATTGCTTCGGGAAACAGCTGACCGATTGAGGAGCTTAATTGGCACCGGTCATTTATTGGCCAGAGTGGGTGGGGATGAATTCGCAGTATTGAGTACGAATATCAACCAAAAACGCGATATGATCCGATTTGTTCGTAAGATTTTACGCCAATTTCACGTTCCCTTCCGAGTCGACAATCAAGAAGCTGATGTAACTGGCAGTATAGGAATAAGCGTTTATCCTCGAGAAGGTCAAACTCTTGAGGAACTGTTCAAAAATGCCAAGGCAGCGTTACTGCAGGCAAAAAGAGCTGGAGGGAACACGTATTGTTTCTACGAAAAGGAAAGCAAGAATTCCAGTATTGATCGTTACCTGCTTGCAAGCGATTTAAAGAAGGCAGTTCGACGTAGAGAGCTGGAAGTGCATTATCAACCAATCGTTGAATTAGAGGGGGGAACCATAAGAGGATTTGAGGCGCTGCTAAGATGGAAACACCATCGAGTAGGGTGGATTTCTCCTGCGGAGTTTATACCCCTTGCCGAAGAGACAGGATTAATCAATTCGCTCGGTCTGTGGGTGATTCGGAAAGCGTGTCATGACATGGGCAGGTTGCAACTTTTGGAGGGGGGGCCAAAAATGATAGCAGTGAACCTGTCTCCTTTGCAATTAGAACATAAACAGCTAGCCAAGCAAATACGTGAGATTCTTCGATCATCTGGACTGGAGGCGTCTCAATTGGAACTCGAGATCACAGAGAGCGCCGTTGCCCAAAACGTAAACACGGCGATTGAAACGCTAAACGAACTGGTTCAGATGGGGGTCCACATATCGATCGATGATTTCGGAACGGGATATTCGTCCCTTAGTTATCTGACACGCTTGCCTTTCCATCACCTGAAGATTGATAAATCTTTTATTCAAAGCGGTAAGGCAGAAGATGAGAAGATCCTGGAAGCAGTCATCACAATCGCCCACCAATTACAAAAGAAAGTAGTTGCCGAGGGGGTGGAAACAATAGAGCAATTTGAGTTACTCAAACGGCTCCGTTTTGATTATTTTCAAGGTTACCTGGTTTCAAAACCGATGCCCGTGGATCTTCTTGCTCATTATAAACCAGAGGACAGCTTCCTTGCCGACTCCTCCGCAGCACCGTAATAAACCCCTCCAGAATGTCGTGGCTGACCGCGAAGCCTTTGCGCTTGTAAAATTCCAGCGCGTTGTCGTTGCCGTTGGAGACGTAAATGAAGTAATCGTCCACGTCCTCAAACTGCGTGAGCCAGTCCATCGCCATCCGGAACAGCTTGGAGCCGATCCCGTACTGCCTGTACCCTTCTTTGATGTAAAACTGGGACAGGCACCCGACATTTGGCCGGCTGACCGAGGACATGTCGAAAAAAGTGGCGAACTCGTTGGCATACGTTTCCTTGGGGGAGATGTTGGCGTAGACGTAGCCGACGATCTGTTCGCCGTCCTTGACGACGACCGTGTAGTTGTGGAGCGCCTTCTGGACGGAGGGAACGAGGCGCGTCTCGAAGCTCATGCTGTCGAACCGCTCCGGTGTTATGTACGCTTTCGACTTTTGGTAGGCCATCAGTTCATTGCACGCATCACGGCATACCGCAATGTTTTCGTCGGGAATCACTTCATAATGCAGGTTCATGCTCTTTCCTCCCTAAGCATTTTTCGCTGGATCAGAAATTTCAGGCAAACGCAGAGATACGTTATAATCGTAATACAAACCCATAGGAAAACAAGTATGCAGTTTTTCCTGACCAAGTCAGAAAAAACTGTGTAAAGGAGCGCTGCCATGATCCCGGAAGAAAGCGGAAGACGAAAGATCCAGGACTGCCCTTTGACGTATGCGCTGAATGTGATCGGGGGAAAATGGCGGCTGCCGATCATCTGGGCGCTGTGGAAAAACAAGACGATGCGCTACAACGAGCTGAAACGCCATATCGACGGGATCACGAGCATGATGCTGACCCAGGTACTCAAGGAGTTGGAGGACTACGGCCTGATCGTGCGCAAGCAGTACATGGAAATTCCGCCGCGCGTGGAGTATTCGCTGACAAAGGCGGGAGAAGACCTGGTGCCGTCTCTGGAGTCGCTGGCGAAATGGGGCAAGTTTATGCAAAACCGGTAGAGCACAGTGTGATGAGGTGGTCGCGCGCTGCCGCCATGCATGCGATTGCGGGAGATAAGAAAGAATATCTTCAAGACAAACGCAGGAGGCCTCTATGAACAAGCATATTTCCGACTCGCTGCTCGATAAATCCAAGCCCGGGAAAGTCCAGAAAACCAGTGAGGAAAGCGAGCGCAACGAACTGATGCAGCAAGTGCTGGTGGAATCCAAGACGACGGAGGAGACCGTGGAGGAGCAGAAAAAGTCGTATTTGCTGGGTGAACAGCAGAAAGAGGGCGGAGAAGCGGGGGATGCGGCAAAGGGATAACAAGATAAAATGTGCGCCGCGATTTCCGCGAATAATCGTTCCAAAATCGGGTAATACTAATAATACACTGTTAACAACCTTTTTCAGCCCTCGCACCGGCGAGGCTCTTTTTTTTGCTGTTTGGAGACCGCTCTGATTTCAATGCAACTTACTATATTTTAGCTCTTCACCGTAAAACGTGCTTGATCTCCCTCTATCGCAGTTTTTCGTAGTTATGTAGCCGGTTTACACTCCAGTCTAATGCGAATCTTGAATCTCTCTAGATTGCGGTAGC
>NZ_JBHUJW010000031.1:0-117800 GCF_042683565.1 Brevibacillus sp. GCM10020057 | reverse complement strand
GGGATCATCTGTGCGAGCTTGATCCAGCGATTGTCCGGATTCAGACGACCGCCGAATGGCAAGAAAAAATCGCTCGGCAGTAGCAATTGGTTTTCCTCGTTGGCGTACGGTTGGTACATCATCGTCATCCTCCATGTGCACGGTTTTTCAACATTATGAAACGATTTCCTTGCATATGAATTCGACGAAATGTGCCTCAAACCCTTGTCCCTACTGGATTTTTTGATCGTTCAGCAAGCCCTAAATAAAGACCTCCTTTCAAGACAAATTTGTCCCTAAACTCCGAAATGGATAACCGATACAAGAGCCGCTCTTGAAAATAGAGAAGCAATATTAGATCAAATGCTTTTCCGCTTTGCTTGGCTACATTTCTCAATCGTTCAGCAACAGAAGCAGGAATATTTTTTATCTCACTCATTATAGTAGCACCTCTAAATATTTTACTAGAACAGTTTTAATTCGCAGTTTTTCTGCATAACCCACAAGTTTTGTAATGTTCTTTTCGGGACTTTTTAGATAATTTCTTAGACCTTCCTTCATTACATCGATACCGATTTTCTCGCGATAACGGATAATGTCGCATATCGTCTTTTCTCGATCATATATCTTAATTTTATTGCCACCGATCTCGATCTCATCAATCCCGTATTGATATTGCGTTTCAGAAAAATAGTCTACCTTGATTGGCGGGTAATCCGGCAAACTTGGCTTCTTGGCTCCTCTGTAAATGGCAATCTGATACTCCCACGGGCTAAAAGTTGTCAACTCGTAGTAAGCTAGCGCAGAAAGAAGACATATGATCCCTTTGGGTATAATCTTAGATACTTCAATGAATTCATCATATTGATTACCTTCATATTTTGAGTACCGATACAGACCTTGCTTTACCCGAATGATTTCTCCCTGAGTTTCCAATTGGCGAATATAATAATTGCTAATGCCTTCGTTAAGAAAATCCTTCGTTTTGGCAAATCCCTTTTGCCGTTCAAAGAGATTTTGAATTTTTTCATGTATTTGCCCATTCATTTTGTCTCACCTTTTTTCACAAAATAGTCGGCAGTTAGCTATAAATGCAAACCTTATTTGCATTCACATTCTGTTTCTATTCGCCATTTCCTTTATTTATTTACGAAAAGGTATGCAGTTAGACGTATAAGCAGAACAAAACACAAAAAAGAAAAGCTGCCGACTTTCTCGACAGCTTCGATCTGACGGCGATCGTCAGCCCCTCATTTGCTTCCCGCATTGCCTGTGGAACGTTGCATGCACTCCAGCTTTTGCCCCCGCTCTTTTCAGGCTGCGTTGCCTTGATCTCCGCTCTCCCTCCAGATCAGCAGGCTGTACCCGAAGGCGACCAGCGAACAGACCGCCATCGCCGCATACAGCGCCCCTCCCCCAAACTGCTGGAACACCCAGCCGCCCGCTATCGAGCCGATAATGCCGGAAATGCCGAAAAAAAGGACGGCCAACACCGTTTGCCCCGTTGCTTTCCACTCCTCGGGAATGATCCGGTACAAATTCTGGATGGCGGCGGTGTAAAAAATGACGAAGGTCAAGCCTTGCGTCAACTGCAAAAAGACGACCCACTCCGCTGACGGCACGATCGCGCACAGCAAGTAACGGATCGTATAGAACGCCGTGGCGCAGGCAATCAGCTTGATTTCGCTCCACCGCTGCAAAATGCGGGCGCTGACGGCAAAGAACGCCACCTCTCTGACCGCCGCCAAAAACCACGCCTGTCCCACATCTCCCGTGCTTCCGCCAAGGCTCTGCACGTAGACCCCAAGGAAGCTGTCTATTGTTCTCATGAATCGAGCAGGTCTTCCATGAGCTCCGCCAGTTGTCTCGCCTGCTCGCGCCGCTCGTACGGCTTGACCCGTTCGGAAAAATCTTCGCCGCGTGCGGCTTCGCTCTTTAGCCCTTTTGTCTTCCATTCCTTGTACAGCTGCAAGTACGCCTGTTTGACCGCTTCCTTGTCCTCGGGATCTGCCACTTGTCCGAGCCCGAACTTCTCGATGATCTCGGTCGCCTCTCCTGCCTTGTTCAGCGCCAGAATCGGCTTTCCGATGCCCATGTACTCGTACAGCTTGCCGGGGATGTACGCGCCCGCATCGGCAGAAACGTCGCCGATCAGCAGCAGGGCGTCCGCTCCCTTCATCAACCCCAGCGCTTCCTTGTGCGGCAAATTGCCCAGCACCCGCACGATTTCTCCCAGGCGCAACTGCTCGACGCAATCGCGATTTTCGGAATACCCCGGATAGTCGAACACACCGGCAAAGGTGAGCAGCAGGTCGTTCGGATCGACTTCGCCTGCGTCAATCAGCTCGCGGATGGCGTGCAGAAGCAGCCGCGGGTTGCGCTTTTGGTACAAAATGCCTGCGTACACCGCGTGAAATTTGCCCGGCACGGCATGGCTCGGCGCAAGTCCCTGAAAGTCCGCCTGGTCAAATCCGTTGTAGATCAGCTCGAGACGCTTGATGCGCTCCCCGTGCTTGCTCAGGAAGTTTTTTGCAAACGTCGCCGTCACCGTCGTAATCGCATCAGCCTCCAGCATGACGTCTGCCTCCATCCGCTCCTCCATGCGCTCCCGCCAGGCAATGCCCGAAGTGTGCATGTTTTGCGTCCACGGATCGCGGAAGTCCGCCACCCACTTGCAGTCGAACTCTCTGGCCAGCTTGCGCGCGACCAGATGGTTCGTCACCGGTCCGGAGGTAGAGAAGATGACATCGATCTTCTCCCGCTTCATGATTTCCCTTCCCAGCTTGACCGCGTTTGGCAGCCACAAAATCTGGTCATCGGGAATCAGCAGGTACGGCTTCACTTTTTTCAGCATCTGGATGACCTGCTTTTTCAGCACCGCCTTGACAGACGGCCCGAACGGCTTATCCCCCCCTGCAGCAGGCTGCGCTGCCACTGCTCCCCTGTTGGGGATCAGCTGCCATTCTTTTGCCCGGTGAATCTTCACATCCGGCGGCAGCTGCGCCAACAGCGACGGATCGAGCGTCGCGTGATAAGCAGGCTCTACCGTCAGCACGTGCACCTTCCAGCCGAACTCCCCCAAATATTTGGCCATTTTCAGCGGTCTTGGCACACCTCCGCCGCCGATGGGCGGGAAGATGTAGCAAATGATCAATACGTTGTGGTCTTTCATGTATGTAACCGTCCTTGTCCTTTTCATTTTCCTCCATCCACCATACCACAAGTGCTGTGTTATTGCGAATCTATCAGCCATCTGCTATAGTGAAAATGGCTTTCTTACTACGATTCGGGTGAATTTAGATGAGCAAATTACGAGTCCTCCACGTCATCGGCGGGGGGGAATTTGGCGGTGCGGAACAACATATTCTCAATCTGGTGTCCGCTTTTTCCGCTGACGAAGTGGATGTAGCAGTGGTTTGTTTTTACGACTCCCTTTTTGCCAGCAAGCTGAAGGAAGCGGGCATCACGGTGTTTGCGCTGAATCAGTTCGGACGGTTTGACCTGCGCTTGCTGCGTGCATTGCGGGACACGTTTCACTCGTTCCATCCTGCCATCATCCATACGCATGGCGTCAAGGCCAATTTCTTTTCGCGACTGGCCGCTCGCGGGTTGCACGTCCCTCTGGTGACGACGATGCACAGTTCGCTGCGCTACGATTACGCCAGCCCGCTCGCCTATGCCATCGTCAGTCTGATGGAACGCTGTACGCGCCAGTGGAACCGGCACTACATCGCGATCAGCGGTGCGCTGGCAAACATCCTGCGCGGGCAAGGAGTAGCAGATCGCTGTATCAGTGTCATCTACAACGGGATGGACTTGTCACCCTACCGTCAGACGCAGCTGCGGGACGAAGATCGGGCACGCCTGCGCGCGGAATGGGACATCCCGCAGCATTCCTTCGTCTTCGGTTCCGTCGCACGCTTCGTTCCGGTAAAAGGACTGCCCGTCCTCGTCGATGCGTTCGCCCGGCTGGTGCAACGGACTTCATCCCGCCCTTATCTGGTGCTGGTCGGCGATGGACCCGAGCGCGCTGGACTGGAAGAACAGGTGCGCAGGCTCGGTTTGGAAGACTTCGTCCGCTTCGCCGGCTTTCGGCAGGACATTCCGGCTTGCCTGCACGCTTGCGACGCATTCGTCCACTCCTCCTATTACGAAGGGCTCGGGTATACCATCATCGAAGCAATGGCGTCAGAAGTGCCGGTCATCGCCAGCAAGGTCGGCGGTGTGAAGGAATTCGTCTTTCACGAAGATACGGGGCTTCTCGTCGAGCCAGGCGACCCAGCCGCCCTCTCTCAGGCGATGGAGCGGCTGCTGCAATCGGAACAACTCGTCGACAGCATGGTCCGTCATGCTCTGGAAAAAGTGGAGCGTTCCTTTACGATCGAGCAGATGGCCGCACATATTTTGGCTCTTTACCGGAAGTTGACAAATAGCTGAAAAAGCATGACTGGCGTTTTCCGCGCTCGTCATGCTTTTTTCATGCCGAACGTGTTCATGGTTGCCTCCTTCTAAGCAAAGTGGTTTGATAAAAAGGAAGTCATTTTACGAATCGTATGCGAGGGGATGGAGGAAGGATGAAAGTTTTCCTGTCAGTAGACATGGAAGGAATCTCCGGCATTGTGGATAACACATACATCAATCCGGATGCTGGCGTCAACTACCAACGCGGCCGCAAGTTTATGACGGACGACGCCAATGCGGTCATCGAAGCCGCCATCGAGGCAGGCGCGACGGAGATCGTTGTGGCGGACAGCCACAACACGATGAACAATATTTTGTGGGAATCGCTGCACCCAAAAGGGAAGCTGCTGGCTGGTTCTCCCCGCAATTCGTCCATGATGCAGGGGCTGGATGAGAGCTTCGACGCGGCGCTGTTCGTCGGCTACCATACCCGTCAAGGAGTGCCCGGTGTCCTCAGCCACACCATGTCCGGCGTAATCCGCAATCTGTACATCAACGGACGTGTGGTCGGTGAATTCGGCTTCAATGCGTATTACGCCGGCTGGTTCAATGTGCCCGTCGTCATGGTTTCCGGGGACGACCTCATCGCAGAAGAAGCGAAGGACCTGATTCCCGGCATTTCCACTGCTGTCGTCAAGAAAGCGGTATCCCGCACGGCTGCCCTCTGTCTGTCACGGGAGGAAGCGACGGCTGAACTAAAGCAAAAGACCAAGCTCGCCCTGTCCAAGATCGGGCAGATCGCTCCCCTCACCACTACGGTACCGATGGAGATGGCCATTCAGTTCGCGCACACCGGACAGGCGGAAATGGCGGCGATCGTGCCAGGCAGCCGCTATGAGACCGAAACCGGCACGCTCTCCTACACGGCACAGGACCCTCACGACCTGTACAAAACGATGCGCGCGATGCTCAACCTGGCGGCGGGAGTGGAATTTTTCTAGGGGCTTCCGTATTCGGAAAGACAGGCGGACGGTCGTTTGCCAAGCGCACGCAGCGACTGCCGCCGCTTTTTTCCTGAAATCAACAAGAAAACAGACCCCATTTATCGGGAGTCTGTTGGCTTTTGTGACTAGACTTTCTGTACATTCACCGCTTGGGGACCGCGCTGTCCATTTTCCACCTCAAAAGTAACCTCTTGTCCCTCATCCAGCGTCTTGTACCCTTCCTCCTGGATCGCCGAGAAGTGGACGAAAACATCTTCCCCGCCTTCCCGTTCGATGAACCCGAAACCTTTTTCACTGTTAAACCACTTTACTCTGCCGTGTTCCATTTTTGCCTCCTAGCATGTAAACCCATTACATGAAATTGATTTTTGCCTTACCCATCTAGCTTTGCCTTGCCGGGGGAATTCTATACAGGATGAAGACGGGCGATCTGGCGCACACAAGAGGGGTACAGGAGCGCGGCTGGCAGCATCCGCATCGCTTTCGTTAGGCAAAAAAGAAAACCTCCCCGGACGCGCTCGTCCAAAGGAGGTCTTTCGCGCTTGTTCAGATTCGTACCACCGTGGCTTTGCTGACCAGATCGCGCGGAATGCGATTCTTCGTATCGAACAGAATCGCCCCGTCCGCCATCAGGCTGGCGACCTGCGCCCAGTCGGCTTCCGCAAATTCTTTTTGCACGGCGGTCAACAGCAGCGCATCGGCATTTTGAACTGCCCCCTCCAGGCTCGCTACCTTGTGGGCATAAGCTGTCGGCACGGCCGGGTCGTAGGACCGCACCTCCACGCCTTTGCTCTGGAGCAGCTTGATCAAGTCGCTTACCGGGCTGACGCGATCGTCATTGGAGAAGTCTTTCATCGCCAGTCCCAAAACGGCTACGACGCTGCCTGCCAATGCCTTGCCTTTTTCCTTCAACGCCTTCTCCAGCATGCCGACGATGACATCCGGTACGGCGTCGTTCGTCTTGCGGGCTTGCTCCAGCAGCGGCAGACCGACTTCCAGCTCTCTCGCCTTTGGCTGGAGGTAGTACAGGGCGTTCGGCAGGCAGAAGCCGCCGACGCCAGGACCCGGCGTCAAAAGGTTGACGCGCGTATGGGTGTTGGCGACCTTGATCAGTTCAAATGTATCGATGCCGAACGCTTCGGCAAAACGGGCGAACTCCTGCACCATCGCAATGTTGACGTCCCGCTGAATGTTTTCAATGACTTTCGCCGTTTCAACCACGCGAATATCCGAAACCGTCACTTCTGTCTCGCTGATAAACGAGAGCAGTTCTTTCCCCTTGGCCGCGCTCTGCTCGTTGATCCCGCCGAGCACGAGCGGCATGTGGATGAACTCTTCAAAAGCTCGTCCTTCCGCAATGCGCTCCGAGCAGTACGTCAGGTAGAAGTCTGTGCCGGCGACAAGCCCGCTTACTTCTTCCAGAATCGGCTGGATGACTTCCTGGGTCGTGCCGGGAACGACGGTGCTGCGGATCATGACCGTATCACCTTTTTTCAGTACGCTGCCCAGCGACTCTGCACAGCTTTTCAGCGGGCCCAGATCCGGATCACCGTTGTGGACGGGAAGGCCGACCGTTACAATATAATGGTTCACGTTTGCTGCTGCTTCGGCGTACGAAGTCGTCGCGCGGAATCGTCCCGCGTCAATCTGCTCGCGAAGAATCTGTGGCAATGTTTTGCCCTGATAAGACTCCAGGTGATGGGAATGACCTGCATTGATCTCATCGACGACGCGCTGCACAGCATCGACGCCGATCACGCTTGCTCCTTTCATGGCGTAGGTAAGCGCCAGCGGCAAGCCGACAAATCCCAATCCCACAACAGCTACGCGTACAGGCTGAGTCATTTGGTATCTCCTCTTTCACGTTCTTCTCAATATTGGTCCACGCAAGCGTTATTACGCGGCCGCTTTCTTGTTGGTTACGACAGATAGTACACGCCTGCCGCCAAAAATACGATACACAATCCTATGAGGACCTTGTACAACGTCTCCAAGGCTGGCTCCTCCTCGTGCTATGCCATTTCGGCCTGGCTATGCTGCCAAAGCCTAATTATACTCCCGATTCTCCCGCCGTTCAATCATGCTTTCATCGGGGAGCATCCAGATAAACGCGCATCGGTCCTGTCACGAATACCTGACAGGTCAACCGGAAGCCTTTGGCCAGTGCCTCTTCGCCCAGCCGGTAACGCTCGGTCTCGGATGGCCCGCTGGCAGAACCTGCAGGAATGTCCATCCGCTGACGACAGGTCGTGCATTTGCCAGTCGTACAGTAAAAGTCGATGGGCAAATTCGCGCGCACCAAAGCCATCAAAAGGTTGTCTCCCGCTGACAAAGTGACTTCCGTTTCCTTCCCGTCATGTTCTACCGTCACTGCGAACTGTCTTTTCTCTGCCTGCTCCACCGTATCTCCCCCATGTCGTTCAAATGGTCGATCTATCGGGTCAAGCTCGCGCCGATAATATACGAAAAGCCGATGGACAACACCATGGCCGTGAAGCCGATCGCCCGGTTGCCTTTGGCGATTTCATCGTCGATGTTGAAGCTGGGCGTCATGAATTCAAAAATGAAGTAGGCGACGAGTAGCAGGCAATAGCCAAATGTCGCGCCGATCAGCGCCTGCCCCATGGAAGCGTGCTCCTGGATGGAATAGCGGAAAATATTGGCAATGCCGAATATTTTTCCCCCCGTCGCCATTGCCACCGCCATGTTCCCCTGCTTCAGCTCGTGCCAGACGCGGTAGCGCGTCACCAGTTCAAAAATGGACAGGAACAGGATCATCATCAACCCTGTCACAGCAAAGTAAGCAGCCGTAGCAAAATATTGATTGTGCAGCAGGCTCCCCATGACGTCCCCTCCCGTATTATTTCAGCTCGGCAATGGTGGCACCTACTCCGCCTTCTCCTTGCCCCCCCAGGCGGAACGATTTGACATTGCGATGCTGGCGCAAGTATTCATGTACCCCTTTGCGCAGCGCACCCGTCCCGTGGCCGTGGATGATCGAGACCGTATGCAGGCCGGCAAGCAACGCGTCGTCGAGGAACTGGTCGATTTCCCGGATTCCGTCTTCCACGTTGTAGCCGCGCAGGTCCAAATCCATCCGGATGTTGTCGCTCCTGCGCTTGACGGACGTGTACGACGCAGCCTGCGGCTTTTGTGAGATGGAATTTTGGACGTGCATGTCTTCCCGTTTGACTTTCATCTTCATGATCCCGATCTGCACGAGGAATTCGTCGTTGCTGACTTTTTCCAGTACGGTTCCCTTTTGGCCGAAGCTCGTCACCAAGACCTCGTCCCCGACCTTGATTTGAGTGGCGCGCACCGCTTTTGCCGGCTTCTTCACTTTTTCCTTCTCCAGCTCGAGGACGGCGTTATTCAGCCGCTTCTTCGCGTCGATCAAGCGGTGCTCCTTGATCTCCACGCCTTCCGCCTTCATTTCGCGCAGCTCACGGATGATGGACTCCGCCTCTTCCTTCGCCAGCTGGACCGCAATCCGCGCTTCGTCTTCGGCGCGTTCCATCCGCTTGTTTTTTTCCTCGGCGAACTTCGCCCTCTCCTCTTCCAGCTCGCGGCGCAGCCGCTCCGCTTCCCGCCGCAGCTCTTCGGCCTTTTGCCGCTCGGTCTCGGCCGCCT
This sequence comes from Brevibacillus sp. GCM10020057, assembly GCF_042683565.1. Taxonomy (NCBI): domain Bacteria; kingdom Bacillati; phylum Bacillota; class Bacilli; order Caryophanales; family Paenibacillaceae; genus Brevibacillus; species Brevibacillus sp. GCM10020057. Next base: position 108,786 of record NZ_JBHUJW010000031.1, on the reverse strand, counting down.
TGCGGTTGCGCTCCAGCGAAGCGATCATGCTCTCCACCTGGTTGTCTTCCTCGCTGATCGAGCCGCGCGCCACGTCGATGATCGCCTCGGGCAGTCCGAGCCTCTTGGCGATGGCAAACGCATTAGAGCGGCCCGGCACGCCAACCAGAAGGCGGTACGTCGGGCGGAGCGTCTCTACGTCGAACTCGACGCTCGCGTTGATTACTTCCGGCCTGTCGTAGGCGTACGCCTTCAGCTCGCTGTAGTGAGTGGTGGCGACGAGACGCGCACCCGAAGCGATGACGTGGTCGATGATTGCCATTGCCAGCGCTGCGCCCTCGGTAGGATCGGTGCCTGCGCCGAGCTCGTCGAACAGCACCAGACTTTTTTCATCCATCGCTTCTATAATATGGATGATATTTTTCATATGGCTGGAAAAGGTAGACAGGCTCTGCTCGATGGACTGCTCATCGCCGATGTCGGCAAACACGGAGGAGAACACGGTCATCTCGCTCTCTTCCTCTGCCGGGACATGCAGGCCTGCCATCGCCATCAGGGAAAGCAGCCCGATCGTTTTCAGCGAGACGGTCTTCCCGCCCGTATTCGGTCCGGTCACGACAATCGCCTGGTAGTCGCCGCCCAGCTCCACGTTCAGCGGCACGACCACATCGCGGGGAATGAGCGGATGGCGCGCCTTGCGCAAATTCAAATAACCACGGTCGTTCAACCGGGGGGAAATGGCCTTCATGCTCCAGGCAAGCTGGGCTTTGGCAAATTGAAAATCAAGCTCCGTCAGCGCATCGATGTTCATGGCGAGCGCGTCTACGGCGAATCCTACCTGCTCCGTCAGCAGGTACAAAATCCGTTCCACCTCGCGCTCTTCGCGCAGGCGCAGCTCCCTCAGCTTGTTGTTCATGGAGACGATCACTTCCGGCTCGATGAACAGCGTAGCGCCGGATGCCGACTGGTCGTGCACGATGCCGCCGAACACGTGGCGGTACTCCTGCTTGACCGGAATGACGAAGCGGTCGCCGCGGATCGTCACGATGTTTTCCATGAGCATTTTCTGGTACGAGGACGAGCGGGTCATCTGGTCCAGCTTTTCGCGAATCCGCGCCTCCAGCTGCCGGATCTCCTGCCGCACCTGCCTCAGCTCGATGCTGGCGCTGTCCAGGATGTCGCCGCCTTCGTCCACACAGCGGCGAATCTCCATCTCCAGCTCGCGAAGGCCCTCGATTCTCTCTGCCTGCGCGCGGAGCAGCGGCAGCTCGTGGTCATCGCACATGTCGAGCAAAAACTGTTTCAGCCGGCGTCCTGCCCCGATGGTGCTGGCGATGTCGAGCAGCTCGAGCGGAGCGAGCATGGCGTTGAGGCGCGCGCGTTGGACAGCGCCGCGAATATCGCGGATGCCTCCGAGCGGCACGCTTCCTTTCAGGCGCAGCACCGTCGCCGCTTCTGACGTTCCTCTCTGGGCGATCTCGACTTCCTCGATCGTGGTGAACGGGAGCAATTCTGCCGCTTTTTCCTTGCCATATGTGCTCGTCGCTTTTTCCACCAGCATCGCGACGATTTTTTCGTATTCCAATGTTTTGAGTACCCGTTGTTCCACGCAAATCCTCCTTACTTTCCTAAAGCGGCCCACCTTCGCAAGTCACCTGTGCAGCAGGGAGCGACAATCAGTTCACGGGTAAGCCATACGTTCCATCCATTATATCATGCCAGCCGTTCCAAGGATAATTTTACACGCCCACATCTGGCATAGTTCGACACCCAAATAGACAAAATGTAGATGAACCAACCGAAAAAGGAGGAGTATACTTGACGATCATGCGCCATATCGTCCGCTTTATCGTCGCGGCCGTAGTTCTGATGTTCGTCGGCTTTCTGGTTCCTGGCTTTTCCGTTAGCAGCTTTTGGACAGCTCTCCTGGCGGCTGTTGTGATCGCCCTGTTAGGCTGGGTCATCGAGGCGATGTTCGGCGATCGCATCTCGCCCTATAACCGCGGGATTGTCGGCTTCATCGTCAGCGCCGTCGTCATTTACCTAACCCAGTACGTCGTCTCCGGTTTTCGCGTCACCATCCTGGGGGCTTTGCTCGCTTCACTGGTCATCGGTATCATCGACCTGTTCATTCCGATCAAGACCCACATGGATCTGCGCAATGGCGATGCGGGCAACAAACAGGAGACGTAGACCCATCCTGCAAAAAAGCCAACCCTTTTTCTCTCGGGTTGGCTTTTTTGTATTACTTCCCTGCAATCTTCCGATGGATCATACCCGCCATGTAGCCGGCACCGAAGCCGTTGTCGATGTTGACGACAGCCACGCCGGCCGAGCAGGAGTTGAGCATGGACAATAGCGCGGAGACGCCGCCGAAATTCGCACCGTAGCCGACACTGGTCGGAACGGCGATCACCGGAATGTCTACCAGCCCAGCCAAAACGCTGGGGAGCGCGCCTTCCATCCCGGCGACGCAGACGGCGACAGCTGCCTCCCTGATCTCGGCAAGCCTTCCGAACAGGCGATGAATCCCGGCGACGCCGACATCTGCAATCACTCTCGCTTCACTGCCAAAGCAACGGGCCGTCCAAGCGGCTTCCTGGGCGACACCCAAGTCCGAGGTTCCGGCAGCCACGACCGCGACATAGCCGTCACGCACTGGACGCAAAGGCTCGCGGCTCGCTATGAGCAGGCCGGCTTCCTTTTCATACTGCACGTCCGGCCAGCGCGCAAGCACCCGCTGCGCCTGCTCCTCGCTCACCCGCGTCACCAGGACCACCTCCTGATGCTCCCGCAGCCGCTCCATGATTCCAATGAGCTGCTCCACCTGCTTGCCTGCCCCGTACACGACCTCGGGAAATCCCGTCCGGCTGGCGCGATCCAGGTCGAGCGTGGCGTAGTCCAGTGTGCTTGCGCCTTGCAACAGTTCGCTCGCCTGCTCGATGTCCAGCCGCCCTGCCTGGACTTCACGCAAAATCGCCTTCACGTCAGCCATGCTGCAGCTTCACTTCCGATCCCAGCACCGCGTTCATGCTTCCTGTCTGATAGCCAAACAAATCCAGGGTCACGTACGAAAAACCGATCTCCCGCAGCGTCTTGTCGATCTCGGCATGCCTTGCGATCAGCCGGGCAAATTCGTCGGGCGCAACCTCGATCCGGGCGATCGTATCATGGTGGCGCACCCGCACCTGATGAAAACCGAGACTAAGCAGATACCCTTCCGCCTGGTCGATCTGATCGATCTTCTCCAGCGTGATCGGGGAGCCGTACGGAATGCGCGACGACAGACAAGCGAAGGACGGCTTGTTCCAGGTCGGCAACCCCATCGCCTTGGAAATGGCGCGAATGTCTTCCTTGTAAAAGCCTGCTTCCTGGAGCGGGCTGCGTACCCCACGCTGCGCGGCGGCGACACGGCCCGGCCGGTAGTCTCCCTGATCGTCCACGTTCGCCCCGTCGCAAATGACGGCCTGCCACTCGTTTTCCTCCGCCATTTTCCCCAAGTGCTCATATAAGCCGTCCTTGCAGAAAAAACAGCGGTTCACCGGATTGGAGACGAAATTCGGATTTTCCATTTCGCGGATTTCCGTTGTGACAAACCGTGCCCCCAGCTGCGCCGCGAGCCGCTTGGCTGCTTCCAATTCCCGCGTCGGGAACGTCTCGGAGGCAGCCGTGACGGCAATCGCCGAATCGCCCAACTCCTCTACCGCCCGCGCCAGCAGGAATGTGCTGTCTACACCGCCAGAGAACGCGATCAGGACGGTGCCCATCTCACGCAAAATGCTGCCGAGTTTCCGGTTTTTTTCGCTCAACGCCTCACTGATTTGCAAGCTCATCCCCATCGTCCTCCCTTTTCCACAAACGGTCCTCTCCAGGCTAGAAATCCTGGCTGCGCCAAGCTGTTTGGCGGAGCCTTATCCGAACCAAAAAGAGGGGCAGATGCCCCTCCTTTCACGACTTCTCTATATCTTTTCCATTGGCATCTTCCCGCAGGATTTTCAGCAGTTCTTCGTACTCCCGACGCAAGCGGAAGTATTCATCCGCGATATTGACTGCAGAGAGTACGGCAATCTTGGCCGTGTCCAAACGATGGTTCCCGTTCGCGATTTCGTTCATCTTGTCATCAACGAAACCGGCCACCATGCGTATGTGATTGACACTTGCCTTTCCACTGAGCCGGTATTGTTGGCCAAAGATATCCACCGTCAAACGATTTTTCCCATCACCTTGCACGAGGGGTTCCTCCCTACTGCGACCTTTGCTCTACTTTATCCATTTTAGGTTACTGAAAATGTCAGTTTTCGTCAAGCCATGCTTACATGCGCAGCTCGGCGCCGGTCCTGGTTTTCAGCGCTTCGATCACCGCGGCAGTCACCTTCTGGATTTCCTCATCCTGCAGCGTCCGTTCGGCATGTCGCAGCACGAGTGCAAAGGCCATGCTCTTTTTGTCCGCTGCAATGCGCTCGCCGGTGTACACGTCAAACAACGTGAGCGATTCCAGCAGTTCGCCTGCCGCCTCGCGGATGGCCGCTTCGAGAGCGCCCGCCGGCACCGCACGGTCGACGACCAGCGCGAGGTCGCGCGTCACGGCCGGGAATTTCGGCAGCGGATTGTAGAAGCCGACGCTTGCTGAAAGCTCCACCAGCTTCGCTACGTCGAACTGGAAGACGTAGGTTTCGCTCAAATCGTACGCTTTTTCCGTTGCCGGATGGATTTGTCCCACATATCCGAGACGCACTTCCCCGGCCCATACTTCTGCCGTACGACCCGGATGCATGCCGGTCAGATTCGCTACCGCTCTGTACTGGACGTTTTGGATGCCCAGGCGGGTCAGCAACGATTCCACGATGCCTTTTGCCTGATAAAAGTCGACAGGCTGTTTCGCCCCCATCCAGTTTTGCGGCACCCATTGACCGGTCACGGCCCCGGCCACGTACAGCCGTTCTTCCGGCAGTCGGGTAAGCGTTTCTTCGGTGCTAAGGAAGACGCGGCCCAGCTCGAAGATCGCGATGTCGTGGTTTTGCCGGTTTTTGTTGTAGGCAATGGTCTCCAGCAGGCTCGGGATCAGGCTCGTGCGCAGCACGCTGCGCTCCTCGCTCATCGGCATGAGCAGGCGAACCGGCTTCACGTCGTCCTCGTGCAAGCCAGCGGCATCGTTTACACGGTCCGGGTGCACGAGCGCATAGGAGATCGCTTCGCTGAGGCCCACCCCGATCAGGTGACGGCGAATCGTACGCCGCAGCTTCTGTTCAGGTGTCAGGCTGCCCTGGGTGGTCGCGCCGGCTGGCAGGCTGGTCGGGATGTTGTCATAGCCGTACAGGCGGGCGACTTCCTCCACCAGATCTTCCGGCAACGTAATATCTCCCCGGCGTGTCGGCACCGTGACCGTCCAGCTGTCGTTTGCCGCTTCATACGGGAACTGCAGGCGGTCAAAAATCGGCGAGACTTCGGAGGCAACGAGCGATGTGCCAAGGTGTTGGTTAATTTTGGCCAGTGAAACGGTCACTGTCACCGGTTTCGCTTCCGTCACGACTGCAGAGGCGATGCCTTTGGAGATTTTCGCGCCGGACAGCTGCTGGATCAGGGCAGCAGCGCGCTCGCCCGCCTCGCGGACACGCGCCTGATCGACACCTTTTTCCCAGCGGACGCAGCCCTCTGTGCGCATGCCCAGGGAACGTGCCGTACGGCGAACGGTCTTCGGCGTGAACCATGCTGCTTCCAGAATGATTTCCGTCGTTTCGCCCGTGATTTCGGAGTTCGCTCCGCCCATGACACCGGCAATCGCCAAGCCTTTGGTCGGGTCGGCAATCAAGAGCGTCTGATCATCCAGCTTGCGCTCCTGATCGTCCAGCGTCACCAATGTCTCGCCTTCCTTGGCAAGGCGCACCACGATAGAACGATCTGCCACCTGTCCGGCGTCGAACGCGTGCAGCGGCTGGCCGTATTCGAGCAGGACGTAGTTCGTCACGTCTACCACGTTGTTGATCGGACGGATGCCCGCTGCCATCAGGCGGTTTTTCATCCATTGCGGCGAGCTTGCGATCACAGCGCCAGTGAAGTGGCGGCCGTGGTATTGGCTGCACTCGTTTGTCGCTTCGATCTTGACCTGGATTGGATTGGGCTCGTCGCTCTCCGTCAGTTCGATTTGCGGAAGCATAACTTCTTTGCCCAGAATCGCCGCCACCTCGTAGGCGACCCCGATCATGCTCAGGCAATCGGAACGGTTCGGGGTCAGGCCCAGCTCCAGGACGTAGTCGTCCATGCCAAGGTAGGATACCGCATCCATGCCGATTTCCGCTTCTTGCGGCAGCACCATGATGCCTTCCTGCTGGTCTTTGGCCAGCAGCTTGTCATTGAGACCCAGCTCCTTGGCCGAGCAAATCATGCCTTGGGATTCCACGCCGCGCAGCTTGGAGCGCTTGATCGTCAACCCGCCCGGCAACTTGGCGCCAACCAGCGCTACCGGCACTTTTTGGCCTTTCTCCACGTTGGGCGCCCCGCATACAATTTGCAAATCTTCTCCTTGTCCTGCATCCACGATACAAACGTTCAGACGGTCTGCGTCCGGATGCTTCGTGCGCTCCTTTACATAGCCGATCACGACGCCGGAGACACCTGCATTGCGCGACTCCACCGCGTCTACTTCCACCCCGCTGCGAGTCAGCTTCTCCGCCAGCTCGTGCGGTGTGCAGTCGCTCAGATCGACGTATTCCGCTAACCATTGGTACGATACCTTCATCTTGGCCTCTCCTCTCTACTCCCGATTGAACTGACGCAAGAAACGCACGTCGTTGGTATAAAAATGGCGAATGTCCTCTACGCCGTATTTGAGCATCGCGATCCGCTCCACACCCATCCCGAACGCAAAGCCGCTCACTTCCTGCGGATTGTAGCCCGCCATCTCGAGCACGCGCGGATGGACCATGCCGGAGCCGAGAATTTCGATCCAACCCGTCTGCTTGCAGACGCGGCAGCCGTGTCCGCCACAGTTGAAGCATTGCAGGTCGACCTCTGCGCTGGGCTCGGTGAATGGGAAGTAGCTCGGGCGCAGGCGGATTTGCTGGTTTTCCCCGAACATTTGGCGGGCAAACGTCAGCAGGATTCCTTTCAGGTCGCTCATGCCGATTCCTTTGTCGATCACCAGGCCCTCGATCTGCGTGAACTGGTGGGAGTGCGTCGCGTCGTCATCGTCGCGGCGAAATACTTTCCCCGGGCAGATGATTTTCACCGGCGTTTTGCCTTCTTTTTTCAGCATGGTGCGCGCTTGTACCGGAGAGGTGTGCGTGCGCATCAGGATCTCATCCGTCACGTAGAACGTGTCCTGCATGTCGCGCGCCGGGTGATCCTTCGGCAGGTTGAGCATTTCAAAGTTGAAGTGGTCCATCTCCACCTCGGGGCCTTCTGCTACCTCGAAGCCAAGTCCGACGAAAATGTCTTCGATCTCTTCGATGATGCGGGAGAGCGGGTGCATGCTCCCCGCAGGAACCGGACGTCCCGGCAGCGTGACGTCGACGGTCTGGGACGACAGCTTGGCGTTCAGCGCCGCTTGCTCCAGCTCTTGCTGTTTGCTGGCGAATGCCGTCTCGAGCGCTGCCCGCACTTCGTTGACCAGTTGCCCGACCAGTGGGCGTTCTTCGGCAGAGAGGCTTCCCATGCCGCGCAAAAGCTCTGTCAGCTCCCCTTTTTTCCCCAGGTACTTGACGCGCAAGTCCTGAAGCTGTGCGCCTTCCGTGACCTGGCCGATCTGGCCAAGGGCAGAGGCTTTCATCTCTTGCAACCGAGTTTGCACTTCATATCGCTCCTTTATATGGAAAGTGTAAAAAAAGAAAAACCCGCCCCAAAAAGGGACGAGTTACTTTTTACTCGCGGTACCACCCTTGTTAGGCAAACACGCGCAAACCGTGATCTTTTTCACAGGAAACGCCGTGACTTTTGCCTCACTTACGACACTGATAACGGGAGTGACCCGGCTGCTCCTACTGCGTAAAAACGGTTCAGAGTGCGGCTTCGGAGTGAATTCGGCAGCTACTGTGCTGAAGGTACTTTCAGTCTACGGCACCTTCTCCCTGAAAACAAATAGGACCTGCGTACTAGTCTCCTTCATCGCTTTCGGTTATAATTAGACGTAGGAAGATTATAGCGCAACCTTAACCAACTTTCAATTCTACAAAAGTTCCATATCATTCAGCCTATTCCTGATGACCTATAATCAAGCGCAGAGAAAGGGGACTTTCGCATGATTAATAACATCTCTGCCCTCTTTGACAAGTCCTGTAAATGCTTACATTGCCAAACCCCTTTTTCCACCAAACGTGTGCGAGGCGGCTCGTTGACCATGCTTTCCCGGGATACCGACTTCTGCACGCGCTTCAAGGAGCAATCGCTCAATCCGATCCTATACACCGTATGCGTCTGCCCCGCCTGCGGCTTTGCCTTTACGGAGCAGTTCAAAAGCAGGCTCACGGCGTGGGAGAAACAGACAGTGGCTGAGCAGATCGCAGCGAAATGGACACCGAAAAACTTTGGCTCCGTCCGGAAAGTACCCGAGGCGATTGTCAGCTACAAACTGGCTATCTACGCCGCAGAGCTGACAGACCAGCCACACTCTGTCAAAGCGGGACTTTATTTGCGGCTCGCCTGGCTGTACCGCTTTCTCGGCAAGCCGGAGCAGGAGCTGCGCTTCGTCAATATGGCCGTTGGCGAATACGAGCTGTCGTACGTCCATTCCGACTACGTCCGCGGCGAAAAGGAGATGTCCGAGGTGCGGCTGCTCTACCTGATCGGCGAACTGTATCGGCGGCTGGAAAAGTTCGACCTCGCCATCAAATACTTCGGCAAGGCGCTCGCCTTCCGCAACGTGACCATCGAGAGCGGCGTCATTCGTATGGCCCATGACCAATGGCAGCTGGCGCGGGAAGAGTACAAAGCGAAGCAGCAAACGCAAAAGATCGGTTAAGACAGCCGATCTTTTCTTTTTCGCTGCGCCTCGAAGACGAAGATGCCTGCCGCCACAGCCGCATTGAGCGATTCAGCCTGTCCGTAAATGGGGATGTGGACGAGCTGATCCGCGCGCTCCATCATGGCCGCAGAGACGCCCCGCCCTTCATTTCCGATGACGATCGCCGTTTTGTGCCCATAGCAAACTTCATCGTAGGAGACGCTCTGCTCGTGCAGTGTCGAAACGAGCAGTTGGCCGCCGCGGGCCTTCCACTCATCCGCTACTTCCGACAGGGCACGGGAAAACACCGGCAGGCGGAACAGCGCTCCCATTGTCGAACGCATGACTTTCCCGTTGTACAGATCCACGCTCCCTTTTCCCAGCACGACAGCGTCCACCCCTGCCGCCTCGGCTGTTCGCAAGATCGTCCCCAGATTGCCGGGGTCCTGGATTTCATCCAGCAAGAGAAGCAGCATCCCTTCCTGCCCGTCCGCCTTTTGCTCGATCCATTCGTTCCAATCGGCCTTGCTTTTCTTTACTTCCGCCACGATTCCCTGGGGAGATTTGGTTTCCGACAGCTTCGCCAGCACCGCCGATGAAGCCGCGATGACCTGGACGTCCAGCGGGTAGCTGCCGAGCGCACGCCTCGTGGCGGCATCCATGTTTCGCTCGCTGTCGTACAGGATAGTGAGCACTTCCGCCCCGCTTTTCAGCGCCTCCTCGACGAGATGCGCCCCTTCCACGAGAAAGCGTCCCTGCGCTTCCCGCCCTTTTCGCTCCAGCAATTGATGCAGCCGCTTGACCAGCGGATTTTGTACCGATGTTATGACTTCATGCCCCATGTGTCTACGCTCGCTCCTCGAATGCCTTCAAATCCTTGTTGTTCCCGATGACGACGAGTACGTCTCCGTATTGGATCAGTTCTTCCGGATTTGGGGCGATGTTGAATTTGTCGCCGCTCTTGATGGCGATGACGTTGACCCCGTACTTTTTGCGGATATCGAGCTGCCGCAGACTCTTGCCCACAAATTTGGAGGAGACGACGACCTCCGCCACGCTGTAGTCGTCAGCCAATTCGATGAAATCGAGCACATTGGCAGAGATGAGATTATGCGCAACCCGCACGCCCATATCCCGCTCCGGAAAGACAACGCGATCCGCTCCCACCTTGTACAATACCTGCCCGTGCCGCTCGTTTTGCGCCTTGGCGACGATCTTTTTCACGCCCAGCTCCTTGAGCGTCAGCACGGTCAAAATGCTAGCCTGGATGTCGACCCCGATGGCGACGACGACGACGTCAAAGTTGCGTATCCCGATCTCCTTTAGCGCCCTCTCGTCCGTCGAATCCGCCGCCACCGCATGGGTGACATACTGTATGTTTTCATTGATGCGCTCTTCGTTTTCATCAATGCCCATCACTTCATAGTCCATCTCGTACAACGTCCGGGCCACGCTGGAGCCAAACCGCCCCATCCCGATAATGGCGAACTGCTTTGACATTCACGATCTACTCCTTCACCTTGCCGCATCCCTCAAGAAGGCTTTTGCCAATACCAAGCATTATAGCACACCGCCGGCAGCATCGACAAAACAGGTATGAGCAGCACGAGTCAGACAAATACTAAAGCCGATTTCATTTCTACAAGAGAGGTGTGCGATCTGTCATGAACATTGCCTCGCTCAATTTGCGTCAAGCCATCATGTACAAAATGCAAGGCTCCGATGCATCCGCCGTACAAGATACCATCACGGATGCGATTGCAAGCGGTCAAGAGAAAACCTTGCCGGGGCTGGGTGTCCTGTTTGAAGTGCTGTGGCAAAACAGCGATCCTTCGTCCCGCCAGGAAATCGTCCAGACCATTGCCGGACATCTGCCCCGCCAGGCAGAAAAGCCGATGTAAACAAGCCCACACTTTTCCTGTACCGAAAAGGGAGCGACGTCAGGTCACTCCCTTTTTGCTTTCGCACGGCGCAGCCGCCAGCGCGACAGACTCCTATTGCATCTCCATCCCCAGACGCCGAATCTTGATGGTGTAGACCGCCTTGATCGGAAAGGTTTTGAATTCCTTTTTCCAATTGTGCTTCTCCCGGTAGTCGCGGTAATGATGGGCGCGCAGTGCGAGCCCCAGCCGCAGGACGTCGCTGTCGTAATCCTTCTGCAGTTGGACAAACAGCTTCTTCGCCCGGTTTGTTAGTGTGCCCAAGAAAGGAAATGAAAACCCACCAAAGAGAAAGTTTCGCGGACACCATTGCCAATAGAAAAAGGATTCTGCCTGCGAGAGAAGCAGAGTCCTTGTGCTTATTTTCCCATTGTGAGAATTAGCAGAAACAGCTGCAAGAGACAGAAAACTGGCACCAGAACGAGAAACGAGACGTGCCTGGTCTTGTGACGAAAAGCGAGCATCCCTACCAGGGCCCCGATTCCCCCGCCCAAAGCAGCTGCGAGCAGCAGGCTTGCCTCCGGTATCCGATAGCCTTGGCGAGGGGCCAGCCGTTTGTCCGTGCGCATCAAAAAATACGCATAGCCGTTCAAAAGCAACCCGCCTGCCGCAATCAGCCACGGCATCGGGGTGCCCGCTCCGGCAAGGACGAGCGCCCAACCCGCAGCGAGCAGGAGATTGCGGTTTCGTCTGTGTGCCTGCAATTGATTATGGTACATCGCTTATTCTCCTTTGGCCCGATACGGCCGGTTTCCCAGCACGAATTTGCGAATCACCAGCCCGATGACGAGCAAGACGAGCAGCGTGAGCAAGGTGTAAATGCCATAGTGCCGAATCATCCCGATGATGACCTCGACGTGGTTGCCAAAAATATACCCGAGCAAGTAAAAGGCGATCGTCCACACCAGTCCGATCGGGTAGGAGAGCAGGGCATAGCGGCGGTACGTCATGCCCCCCATCGCGACCAAATAAGGAACCACGTGCCGGACGACCGGAAACAGATAGCTGATGCAGAGCGCCGACGTCCCGTACTTTTGCAGCAGAGCCGTCGAACGCTCGACAGCATGCCGCATTTTTTCACTCTTCGACAGCCATTGCAAGATCGGCTTTCCAAAATATTTTCCGAGCAAAAACCCAATCGTCAATCCGGAGGCTACCCCCAGATACCCCGCCAAAAAAGCGCAAGCCGGGTCGAGCAGGCCGATTGAGACCAAAAATCCCCCCGTCGCTACGACCAGCTCGTCAGGGATCGGCAAGCCTACGATACCCAGCCAGAGCAAAAAGAAAATGGCCAGGTAACCGTATTGCTCTATGATTGACATCAGCAGGTTGATTTCCATGAGCAAAATCCCCTATTCTCGCCAAAATGCGGCTGTTACTAGGATTGCATGCTTACGGCATTCGTTCAGCCATAGCCAGTACGTATGAACACCCGAAAAAGGTACTTGTCTATTTTGCAATAGTTGGCTTCATTTTATCAAGCGAAGAAAATATGTCTGCCTTACAAAGACATGCGCGCATGATCCACGATCGTAAAGGTATTGCGCTCGCCTTCGACGTACGGATAGTAGACGACCAGGCTGTAGTCGCCTTCGATTACTGTCCCCGCCTTTAGCCATGCCCCGATGTCAAACGATACTTTCGCAGTCAGCGTATGCTTGAAGTAGTCCTTTTCCACAGCCGCATGTCGTGCGAAGTCTTCGCGCAGCTGCTTCCGCTGTTCATGGACGGCGGCAAACACATCTTGCATCTCCTGTTTGTCCACGACATCCTCCCACCACAGCTTGCGCGGGCGATGTTTATGATTGCACAGGAAGTCGAATTTCATCAGGCTGATGACGTGATCGAGCCTCTCTACCTGCTGGGTCTGCAGGAAGCCTTGCAGGCGGGTAAACAAGTCCTCCAGCTGATGCCCGATCCGGCTCCATCCCTGTTTCTCCCAGAAATCCCCGAACGACTGGAAAAAGTCAAACGGCGTTGCGAAGACATGCTGCAGCAGCCACTCCAGCGTATGGTCCATGCGGTGGGCGTTCCAATATTTCTCCAGCACATCCTCGACGCGCTTGATCTTTTGCATGTCGCCAAACGACAGGACATTGTTGCCGAGAATCTCATAAGGCGCTTCGTCCATGAAGATGTAGCCGTGCTGTGCCGCCCGGGCGCGCACGCCGGTACCGCGCAGCATTTTCAGAAAGCCGAGCTGCAGCTCTTCGGGACGGAGCGCGAACACATCGTTGAACGTCTTGCGAAAGGACTGGTAGTCTTCCTCTGGCAGTCCGGCGATCAAGTCGAGATGCTGGTCGATCTTGCCCGAATTTTTGATTTGCGTCACGGTGCGCGACAGCCGGTCGAAGCGTTGAATCCGCTGCACGAGCCGGTTTGTCTCATCGTTGGTGGACTGCACGCCGATCTCGAAGCGGAAGATGCCGGGCGGCGCGTTTTCCGTCAAAAAGTCCAGCACGTCCGCCCGCAAAATATCTGCGGTGATCTCGAACTGGAAAACGGTTCCCCGATGGTTGTCGATCAGGAACTGGAAAATTTCCATCGCGTACTTTTTATTGATATTAAACGTACGATCTACGAACTTGATCGTCTGCACGCCATGATTGATCAAGCGGAGCAAATCTTCCTTTACTCGCTCCAGACTGAAGTAGCGGACCCCGTCTTCAATGGATGACAGGCAGTATTGGCATTTGAACGGGCAACCTCTGGACGCCTCGAAGTAGACGACCCGGTTGTTCAGCTCATCCAAATGATCCTGGTAAGGGGACGGAATTGAATCCATCTCCTCAATCTGCGCGCGCGGCATGGAAAAACGCACATGCTCTCCATCCCGGTACGCGATCCCGGCTACCTCCCGCAGGTGCGGCTGCTGCCTGGTTTCTTTTGCCTCCCGATAGGCTTGCAGCAGTTCCAGGAAGGTCTGCTCCCCTTCGCCAATCGCGATGACGTCGATTTCCGGATGCTTCTTCATCCAGTAGTCGGCGTCGTACGTGACTTCCGGGCCGCCCAAAATAACGGGCACGTCCGGGCATACTTTTTTCAGATTGCGGATGACGTCGAGCGTCTCGCGAATGTTCCAGATGTAACAGGAAAAAGCCACGACGTCGGGCTCGCGCTTGTAAATGTCTGCGACGATATTCAAAGTGACGTCGTTGATCGTGTATTCGACCAGCTGTATCGCCGGAAAGGACGCCTGGGCGTAGCTGCGCAAATAGCGCAACGCCAACGAGGAATGGATGAACTTCGCATTTAAGGTGGCTAACAAGATATTCATGTTTCGGTCTACTCTCCTTGCACAATCTGGCTCCGATGCGGCCTGTGGCAACTGCTATGCAAGCCCGCCAGTCATATTCCTCTGGTAACAGTACCACATGCGGACGGAATCCGGCAAATCCGGCCGCCTGTGAAAAAAGGGCAACATCCGCCTCTCGCCTAGTCGCCCTGTCTGTCATCTGTTCAGCTCGCGCACCACGTGCGAAAGCTCCGGCACGATCAGCTTGCTCATCGCCAGCCTGACCGCACCCGTCGAACCTGGCGTGGAAAAGATCGCCTTGCCTTTGTAGCAGCCGGCGACCGCCCGGCTAAGCATGGCGGCAGAGCCGATGTCCTCCGTGTAGCTTAGCATGCGGAACAGTTCGCCAAAGCCGGGGATTTCCTTATCCAATAGCCCGGATACCGCCTCGAAAGTATTGTCACGAGGAGAGATGCCCGTTCCCCCGTTCAGCAAAATCACTTGCACTTCCTCATGCCCGATGCCTTTTTCAATCGCCGCGACGACTTCCGCCGGCTCGTCCCGGACGATTTCGTACAGCGCGGTGGCGTGGCCGGCTTCCTCGAGCAATTGCTTCATCAGCTGTCCGCTTTTGTCTGTCTCCTCTGTTCTCGTATCCGAGACCGTAATCACCATGCACGTGACCCGCTTGGGCGACAACGCCTTATGTTCTTGTACACTCATGTCCCAACCTTCAGCTCCCATCCAATAGCACGCTCCTTCCATGATACCATGCGCTTGAATTCCCAAGGGAGTTTTTCTGTTTGCCCTATAGTTACACCCCCTTGTTTTCCGATATAATTTTGTTGATTGCTATTTTTGACAGACAAGGAGGCGTGGCCGTATGGCAAACCGCCCTTTTTTCGCTTTTCACTTCCATAAACAAGCGCACACGCCCATGTACATACAGCTCGCAGAGCAATTGCAAACCGCCATTTTGCACGGCGCTTTCCTCGTGGACGGCCAGCAGCTCATCTCGTTGCGCGACATGAAGACTGTCAGCGGCTGTTCTCTGGAAACAGTAAAAAAAGCGTACGATCATCTGGCTGAAGAAGGCTGGCTGGAGGCTGTGCACGGCAAAGGCTACTACCTGACGCAGCGGGCCAAGGAAGCTCGCCTGGAAAGCCGGCTGCCCCTGACCGACATCCCGATCGCTTCGTTGGCCGACTCTTCTCCCCGTCCTGGCGAGGAGCTGGTCAAGCGGCTGCGCAGCGCATTCTACGACAGCCTGACCGTGTTGGACGAGCCGTCTGCCCAGAAAAAAGTACGGCGCGCACATGCGGCAAAAGTCTTCGCCGACCATCTGGGAAGACGCGGTCTTCCTCATTCGCCCGAGCGCATCCTCTCCTTTAACCGCAGCACCAGCGGCTTTGCCTTCCTGGCGCAGCGAATTATGAGTCCGCGGGATGTCGTCTTCGTGGAAGAATACAGCTATCCGGTCTTTTTGCGTCTCTTGAGCCAATGCGGCATCACGGTGCGCCCGATCCGCATGGATGAGGAAGGCATCTCGCTGGAAGCGCTCGATGCCGAACAGGAGCATTACCCCGCCAATTGGCTGCTGATCAATCCGCACTACCATTTTCCGACCGGGATCAGCTACTCCCGCGAGCGAAAGGAAAAGCTGCTCGAATGGGCGGTCCAGCGAAATGTCCGGCTGGTAGAAAACGACCACTACGGCGACCTGTGGTTTGAAAAGCCAAGCTCCTCCCTGTACCAAATGGCGCTGGAGACGCAAAGCTCCGTTCAGGTCTACTACCTGCACTCGTTGTCCAAAACGCTTGCGCGGGATTTGCAGCTCGGCGTCCTGATGCTGCCCTCCGATCTCGGCGAGTCAGAGCTGGAGCGCTACCGGCAGATCGTCTCGATGACCGGGGCAGAGCCATCCTTGCTGGTCGTGGAGGCTGCCGTGCGCCTGCTGGACGATCCGTGGTTCTCCGAAGTGTACCTGGCAGACCGGCGCGCCCTTTTCCAATCGCGTTTCCAGCGGCTGTGGAAGGAAAAGCATCACGCCCTGCCCGCCCACGCTCGCATGTATCCGATCTTGGGCGGGCTGAACACCTGGATCGAATGGGGCGCACCATCTGCCAAAGCTGCGGAGAGCGAGGACCGGATCGTAGCGATGCTGCTCGCGGAAGGTCTCGAGCTGACACCCGGCCATGCCTTCCGCGTCGCCGACGAGCCCGAAGATACATTGCGCCGCCCTGCCGTTCGCTTTCCGCTTGCCCCGATGGAAGAGCGGGAACTGAAGCATTGGCTGTACCGTCTCGGCGCCGCATTGATCCGGTAAGCCGCCGTCATTCGCCTTCGCAAAAAAGCGCCAAAAAAGCTCCAAAAATAACGCCCAAAAAAACTGCCGGCCATCGCAAACGATGCCGGCAGAGTCATTTCTTTGTTTATTTGGCAACCAATATTTTCGACAGCTCGTCGCGGACCAACTGGCCCATCTGTACCGTACCGATGGCTTTGCTGCGGTCGACCGCGATGTCGCCTGTGCGATGGCCGGCTTCCAGAACGGCCCAGACGGCATTTTCCACAGCTGCTGCCGCCTCGTCCATGCCGAGCGACAGGCGGAGCATCATCGCCACCGACAGGATGGTAGCCAGCGGGTTGGCGATGCCTTGGCCGGCGATGTCAGGCGCGGAGCCGTGCACCGGTTCATACAGACCGAAGCTGCCGGCAGCGAGGCTCGCCGAGGCCAGCATGCCGATCGATCCCGTTAGCATGGCCGCCTGGTCGCTCAAGATGTCGCCAAACATGTTCTCCGTCACGATGACGTCAAACTGCTTCGGCGCTCGCACCAGCTGCATCGCGCACGAGTCGACCAGCTGGTGGGACAGCTCCACGTCCGGATAATCCGCTGCTACGCGCTCGGCGACTTTGCGCCAGAGGCGGGAGCTTTCCAGCACGTTCGCCTTGTCGACGGAGACGAGGCGCTTTTTGCGCTTGCGGGCAATGTCGAATCCGACGCGGATGATCCGCTCGATTTCTGCTTCGTTGTAAATGCACTGATCTTCTGCGACTTCGCCGTTCGGCCCATCGTAGCGTTTTTTCTCGCCGAAGTAGATACCGCCAGTCAGCTCGCGGACCACGATCAAGTCCACGCCGGATACGACCTCCGGCTTGAGCGAGGACGCATCCACGAGAGAGCTGTGCATCGTCGCTGGGCGGATGTTGGCGAACAGCCCCAGCGCTTTGCGGATGCCGAGCAACCCTGTCTCCGGCCGCAGATGGCCCGGGTTTTGATCCCATTTCGGTCCGCCGACAGCGCCCAGAAGGACGGCATCTGCTTCTTTTGCCAGCTTCACAGTGGCATCCGGCAGCGGCGTGCCGTCTGTGTCGATGGCAATCCCGCCGATGCGGCCCTCTTCACATGTAAAGGTGACCCCTTCCCGTTCTCCGACGAGCGTGAGGACTTTGACCGCTTCCTGCATGATCTCCGGTCCGATCCCGTCCCCAGGAAGAACGGCAATGCGATAATGTTTTTTCATCGTCTATCCCGCTTTTCTATTTGGTAATGGTTTCCGATCTCTACCGGTTTCTTCACCCTACCCGGTTGTATACACTTGCTTTCCTTAGCTGACAACTGCCGGCACAGCCTCGCCGCGACGCTCCAAAATCTTGTTGATGGCGCGCACGTAGGCAATCGCGCTCGCCTCCAGCACATCTGTGCTCACTCCGCGTCCCGTCACGGTGAGGTCGCCCTGCTGCAGGCGGACAAACACTTCCCCGAGCGCGTCTTTCCCTTGGGTTACGGAAAGGATTTTGTAGTCGACGAGCGTCACTTCCTCGCCTGTCGCACGGTCGATCGCCTTGTAGATCGAATCGACAGAGCCGTTCCCGATGGCGGCTTCCTCCACGGTCGAGCCATCTGCCCGCAGCAGCCGCACGCTCGCTGTCGGCACGGATATGTTTCCGTAGCTGAGCTGGACAGATTCCAGCTTGAAGGCTTCCTGAGCTCTGACCATCTTGGTATCGACCAGCGCGAGAATGTCGTCGTCGCTGATTTCCTTTTTCTTGTCACACAGCACCTTGAAAGCCGTGAAAGCGGCGTTCACTTCTTCCTGCTCCAGATGATAGCCCAGCTCGATCAGCTTTTCCTTGAATGCATGGCGGCCGGAGTGTTTGCCCAGCACCAGCTTGTTGGATTTGAAGCCGACCGATTCTGGACGAATGATCTCGTACGTGGTGACTTCCTTCAGCACGCCGTCCTGGTGAATGCCGGATTCGTGGGCAAATGCGTTGGCTCCCACGATGGCCTTGTTCCCCGGAACGATCATCCCCGTCAAGCGGCTCACCAACTGGCTGGTCCGCGCGATTTCCTTGAGCTGCAATTTTGTGGTCGCCTGGTAGTAATCCTTGCGGGTCTCCAGGGCGAGCGCCACTTCTTCCAGTGCAGCGTTGCCCGCGCGTTCGCCAATGCCGTTGATGGTGCCCTCGACTTGTGTCGCACCTGCTTCTACCGCAGCCAGGCTGTTGGCCACCGCCATGCCCAGATCGTCATGGCAGTGGCAGCTCAAGCGGATGTTTTCCGTCTCCGGCACCAGGCGGCGCAGTTCGGTGAAGATTTGCCCGTACTGGATCGGCGTCATGTACCCGACCGTATCCGGAATGTTGACAGTCGTCGCCCCGGCCTTGATGACAGCCTGCACGACCTGTGCCAGAAAATCAATCTCTGTCCGCGCGGCATCCTCTGCGGAAAACTGTACTTCCGTGAAATATTTCTTCGCGTACTTGACGGCTTCTACGGCGCGCTCGAGCACCTGCTCCTTGCTCATGTTCAACTTGTACTGACGGTGAATGGGCGATGTTGCAAGAAAGACGTGGAGGGATGCGTCTTGCGCATTGCGGAGCGCTTCGTACGCCTTATCCATGTCGTCTTTCACGGCACGTGCCAAGCTTACGATTGTGGAGTTTTTCACCCGCTTCGCCACTTCGGCTACAGACTTTTGGTCGCCGGGGGAGGCAGCCGCAAAGCCTGCCTCGATCCTCGTAACGCCCAACTTCTCCAGTTGAAGGGCAATCTCCACCTTTTCGTTCGTGCTGATGTTGACACCCGGAGACTGCTCTCCATCGCGCAAAGTGGTATCAAAAATCTCAATGGTCCGCATGAACTTTTCACCTCCACTTTTTTTCCTACATTATATATTGTCTGTGATGCGGCCTTTTATTGGCCGACTTTTGCTTCTTCTTTTTTCGTTTCTTTGTTCAGCCAGGACATCATGCCGCGCAGTTGTTTGCCGACTACTTCGATGCCGTGTTCTGCTTCCAGGCGGCGGCGGGAAGTGAAGCCTGGGCGGTTCGCCTGGTTTTCCAGAATCCAGTTGCGGGCGAAAGTACCGTCCTGGATTTCGGCCAGCACTTTTTTCATCTCTTTGCGCGTTTCCTCGGTGATGATGCGGCGGCCAGTGCTGTAGTCGCCGTATTCAGCCGTGTCGGAGATGGAGTAGCGCATGCGGGCCAGGCCGCCTTCGTACATCAGGTCGACGATCAGCTTCAGCTCATGCAGGCACTCGAAGTAGGCGATTTCCGGAGCGTATCCGGCTTCCACCAGCGTATCGAAGCCAGCTTTTACGAGCTCGCTCGCGCCGCCGCACAGTACCGCTTGCTCCCCGAACAGGTCGGTTTCCGTCTCTTCACGGAAAGTTGTTTCGATGACGCCTGCCCTCGTGCAGCCGATTCCGCTGGAGTAGGCCAGCGCGATGTCTTTCGCTTTGCCGGTCGCATCCTGGTGAACCGCAATCAGGCCAGGTACGCCAAAGCCTTCCTGGTAGACGCGGCGAACGAGGTGACCCGGGCTTTTTGGAGCGGACATGATGACGTCGACGTCTGCCGGCGGCACGATTTGCGCGTAGTGGATGTTGAATCCGTGGGAGAAGCAGAGCGCTGCGCCGGATGTCAGGTTTGGCGCTACTTCATCGCGATACACTTGCGCCTGGCGTTCGTCTGGCATCAGGATTTGAACGACATCGGCGCGTTTGGTCGCTTCTGCTACGGACAGCACCTCAAAACCGTCTTTTACCGCTGCATCCCAGGACTTCCCTGGACGCAGACCGACCACTACTTTATAACCACTGTCGCGCAGGTTTTGTGCCTGTGCATGCCCCTGGCTGCCGTAACCGATGATCGCGATTGTTTTCCCACGCAGTACCTCATGTTTTACGTCTGCTTCATAGTACATTTTTACCATTTGTGTAGCCTCCCTAAAAATATGTTTAGTTTGAATTTTTATTCCGAATATTGAAATTTCAAACCGTTGCAGCGGCTGTTGCTGGAACATTGCTGCGTGCCATCGCTACCGAGCCTGTTCTCGTCAATTCGAGGACGCCATAGCTCTGCAGCAGGACGAGCAGCGCGTCGATTTTTTCCGTGTCGCCCGTCACCTGAACGATCAGCGAACTGGTTCCCACATCGACGATGGCCGCGCGGAACGGTTCGACGATGGCGTTCAGCTCCGCAAGCTGGCTGGGCGATGCGCTGACCTTGATCAGTGCAAGCTCGCGGGACACGTAGGAGTTGGCACTGAGATTGGTGACAGAGATGACGTCAATCAGCTTGTGCAGCTGCTTCATCAGCTGGTCGATCTGGCGGTCATCTCCTCCGGTCGTAATGATCATCCGGGACAGGCCCGCCTCTTCCGTGCCCCCGACCGTGATGCTGTCGATGTTGAAAGCACGCTGTCCGAACAAGGTGGACACGCGGGTCAGGACGCCGGGGTGATCGTTTACGAGTACGGCAAGGGTATGCTGCTGCATCTTACTCTTCCCCCAATTCCATCTGATCTAGTGTGTTCCCTGCGGCAACCATCGGATAGACGTTTTCTTCCTGGGCGACGCGGAAGTCCACCACGACCGGACCGTCGCAGGCGAGCGCTTCTGCCCATACCGCTTCGGCTTCCTCGGGAGTGCTGGCGCGCAATCCCTTCACGCCGTATGCTTCGGCCAGCTTGACGAAATCCGGGCTGCAGGTCAGGTCGATCTGGCTGTAGCGATTGTCGTAGAACAGCTCCTGCCACTGGCGAACCATGCCCAGGCACTGGTTGTTGAGGATGGCAACCTTCACCGGAACCTTGTACTGCGCGACGATCGCCAGCTCCTGGTTGGTCATCTGGAAGCCGCCGTCCCCTACGACCGCGATAACAGTACGACCCGGATGAGCGATTTGCGCCCCGATCGCAGCCGGGAAGCCAAAGCCCATCGTGCCGAGACCACCCGAGGAGATGAACGAACGGGCTTTTTTGAACTTGTAATACTGTGCTGTCCACATCTGGTGCTGCCCTACGTCCGTTGTGACGATTGCTTCCCCATTGGTGGAACGGTACAACAGTTCGATGACGGCCTGCGGCTTGAGCGTTTTCCCGTCTGTCTTGTACTTGTACGGCTGCTTTTGCTGCCAGTCCTTGAGCTGCTTGATCCACGCTTCGGAATCGCATGCAGCCGCCAGCGGAAGCGCCTTTTCCAGGGTGCTCTTCACATCGCCCGTAACCGTCACGGCTGTCGCTACGTTCTTGCCCAACTCCGCCGGATCGATATCGACGTGGACGATCCGGGCATTGGGAGCAAACTCCTTGGTGCGGCCCATCGTGATCCGGTCGTCAAAGCGGACCCCGAGACCGATGACGCAATCGGCATTGAGCAGCGCCTGGTTCGCCGTAAAGTTACCGTGCATGCCCGGCATGCCCAAAGACAGCTCGTGAACGCCCGGAAATCCGCCAAGTCCCATGAAGGTGCTGATGACCGGGATACGCGTTTTTTCCGCGAAGGCGCGCAGCTCGGCATCCGCGTTGGCTGCGATAATGCCGCCGCCTGCCATGATCACCGGACGCTTCGCCTTTTGGATCGCTGCTACAAAATTTTGAACTTCTTCATCGCTTGGCACCACCGAGGAGCGGTAGCCGCGAATGTTCACGGTTTCCGGATAGTAAAACGGTGCGACCGCGTTGGCGACATCTTTGGGAATGTCGATCAGCACGGGGCCCGGCCGGCCTGTCGTGGCGATGTGGAACGCTTCCTTCACGATGCGCGGCAAATCCCGCACGTCGCGGACGAAGTAGTTGTGCTTCGTGATCGGAACCGTAATCCCCGTGATGTTCGCCTCCTGGAACGCATCGGTACCGATCAGCGACTGGGCAACGTTGCCTGTGATGCACACCAGCGGCACCGAGTCCATCTGCGCCGTGGCAATCCCTGTCACCAGGTTCGTCGCTCCGGGTCCGGATGTCGCGATGCACACCCCCGGCTTGCCTGTCGCCCGGGCGTACCCGTCAGCCGCATGGATGGCACCTTGCTCGTGGCGGGTCAAAATGTGCTTGAAGTAGCTCCCGTACAGCGAGTCGTAGATGGGGAGCACCGCCCCTCCCGGATAGCCGAAGATGTATTCTACCTGTTCGAGGAGCAAACACCGAAGCAAGGCTTCAGCGCCTGTCACCTCTTCTCCGAATTGAATCTGCGGAATACTGTTCTTTGTCTGCATTTCGGCCATTTCAACACTCATGTTCTCTCCTCCTCCCACTTTCCAACAGGTATTGAAAATACCTATAGCAAAATAGAAAAACCCTTTCGCCCCGACACGGTTCTCTTTCCATGTCTTTTGGGGCGAAAGGGTTCGCGGTACCACCCAACTTCATCGGCGCCTCACGGTCAGCCGATCTCAGCCAGTCACATCAAAATTGCAGACTGTAACACGCTAACGGGTGTTAATCGGTTCTGCCTACTGCCTGCGCACAGCAGGTTTCAGCAAAACGGCTCAGAGGTGAGCAATGCGCGTGCTCTTTACCCGGTTCTCAGCAATCCGGGCTCTCTGTGAAAGAGTGGACGGGCACTATCCTCGTCATAGCCTGCTATTATAACAATATTTACAATATTGTTGTTGTCAGAATATAAAGTGTTACGTCTGATTATAGCTAGGCACCATAGGGGTGTCAACGAAAAGAACCGCAAATTTTTAGACTTTCGTCCGAACGAATGATCAGTCAAAATCGCCGATACGGCAACGGTTTTGGATGTAAGCGCATACACAGATTGTCCAGCTTGTCCCCTTGTCCGTGAAGGAAAAAGGAACGCAGAACCGTTCCTTTTCCTCCCGGCTAACATCCTTCCAGCCCGCTCCCGCTTTTCTCGTGCAGCCCCTCAATCAGCACCGCAGCCACTTCCGGCCGGCTGAACTGGGCGGGCGGTTTGATGCCGCTGCGCAGCAGCTCCCGCACTTTGGTTCCGGACAGCGTCACATGTCGACTGCTGTCATGCGGGCACGTTTTCGCCGTCGCCATGCCTTCGCATGCCGTGCAGTAGAAGCTGTGCTCGAAAAAGAGCAGCGAAATTCCCAGTTCATCCGGCCGAAATTCCGAAAAGATGTGCTGCGCGTCGTAGGTGCCGTAATAGTTGCCGACTCCCGCATGATCGCGCCCGACGATGAAATGGGTGCAGCCGTAGTTTTTCCGGACCAGAGCGTGGAAAACCGCCTCGCGCGGGCCAGCATAGCGCATGGCGGCGGGAAAGGCTGCAAGCAGCACGCGGTCAGACGGATAGTAGTGCGAAAGCAAGGTCAGGTAGCTTTTCATGCGCACGTCTGCGGGGATGTCATCCGCCTTGGTCGCTCCCATCAACGGGTTCAAAAAGAGCCCGTCGACGATTTCCAGCGCTGCTTTCTGGATGTACTCATGCGCCCGGTGCACCGGATTGCGCGTCTGAAAGCCGACGACCGTCTTCCAGTTCTTTTGCGCAAAGAGCGCTTTCGTCTGGGCGGGGGTCAGATAGTATTCGGCGAACTGCTCCGGGACTGGCCGCTGCAGGACGTCGAGCGAGCCGCCGAGATAGAGATTGCCTTTTTCAAACAGCCTTTTCACTCCGGGATGTGCCGGGTCTGCCGTGCGAAAAACCTGCATCGCTTCCCGCAGCTTATCTGGGTAATAACAGCTTTCGACCTGCAAAATCGCGTAGTTGCCCCCGTCCTCGCCGCGCAGCAGCACGCGCTCACCCGGCTGGATGTCGCCGTACTGCCCGTCATCGACCGCCAGCGTGACCGGCAAGGGCCAGACCGACCCGTCCGCCAGCCGCATGGTCTCCACTACGGAGAGGTAGTCTTCCTCAACCATGAATCCGGATAGCGGGGAAAATGCGCCAATCGCCAAACAATCAATGTCGGACAGCGTCCACTTGTCGATCGTGATCGTTTTCTTTGGCAAGCTTTGCGGTATCATGTTCTCCCCCACGTCCTTCATTTGTGCAGACCGCACTCGGTTTTTTCCTGGCCTGCCCATCTTCCGGACCGCGGATGCTCACCTGGCATGACTGTGCGCGTGCAGACGCTGCAACCGATGCTCGGGTAGTTTCGGTCGTGCAGCGGATTGTACGGGACGTCATGCGCGTGAATATACTCCCACACCTGCGCGTCCGTCCAGTCGGCCAGCGGGTTGAACTTCACCAGGTTGAACTTCTCGTCCCATTCCACTTTTTTCGCATGTGCCCGCGTCGGCGCCTGCTCCCGGCGAATGCCCGTGATCCAGGCCTGATACTGCGAGAGCACCCGACGCAGCGGCTCCACCTTGCGAATCTCGCAGCACAGGTTGGGATCGCGTTCCCACAGCCTGTCGCCGTGCATCTTAGCCTGCTGCTCCAGCGTCAGCTCCGGCAAAACCTGGATAAACGTCGAGCCGTACCTCTCCTGCAGCCGGTCACGGGTAGCGTATGTCTCGGCAAAATGCTTGCTCGTATCCAAATAAAAAACAGGGATCGTCGGCGCCAGCTTGTGCAGCATGTCGATCAACACGACGTCTTCTGCGCCAAAGCTCGAGGCGAGAACGAGACCGCCCGCATAATTTTCCACAGCCGTCACCAGGACGTCCATAGGCGACTTCGCTTCCAGCCGGTACGCCCACACCTGCAAATCTTCCCCCGCCATCATGTGGCGATCACTCATCAGACAAACTCCTTCCTGCGTGGATTCACCCATCATCATATGTGCGCAGACGGCAAGTGGCGCTTCGTCCCGCAAAAAGAAAACAGCTGCCAGGCGCGTTATGCCAGGCAGCATGGCTCGCTATCGCGACGTTCCTTTTTGCTGACTGGCCTTTGCTCAGGCAGAGCAGCGGAATTGTACACGATCGCGCCGATCACCTATGAAAATGTGCTGGGTGCAACGGCTGGGCCTTATGGGCCAATACTCCATCACTTCCCGGCGTTCTCCTATCTTTAGTATGGATAAAAGGTTTTTTCTACTGGTCCCAGAAATCCGCAGATCTCCCCTGCTGATGATACTTCAATCGCTAACCATTTTTCTGTTTTGGGGTTAAAGAACCTTACACTTTTGGTTGCGTAACTCACGCTGCCCGTTGGGAGATTGGTAATGTTCTCATTGCGAGCAATTTCTTTCAATTGGAATTCAACCTGTGCCGTATCGCCCAGATAGTCTTTGATAAAGGAAGCTGCTTTTTGCTTGGCCAACTCATCTGTTGCCGGTTGAATCCGTAGATCGTCCACCACTAAATTGTGGATGCTTCCGTCTTTGTTAAACGTTATGTAGACGCTTGGAAACCTTGTGATTCCGTCTTTGGACAACACAAGCTTGGCTGTACCGTCATCACTGCTCTCGATTTTTTCGTGGGTGTACGACTTGATCATCGGCAGAATCTGACTGACTTTGTCCAAGCTTCTCCTGGATTCGTCAGATAGAACATCGTTTGGCTTCGTCCGTTTGTCCAATGGGGCCACGTACCAGGAGTCGTACGCGATTGGTTTTGTCATCTTTTTATATCCGAGCAGCCTCCCGTCTCCCGTGAGATTTATCTCCACGTAATTCGCTTTTTCCGCATTTCCATGAACAGGAGAACGGAAGTTAAGCTGTACACTCTGTCCGACTTTTTTGCCCAGATCATACTCGTCCGTTTTCCAAACGGAAACGAGCTGATATTGATCGGCACCATCAGGTTGAAGCACTCTCACATAATCCGACGCGCGTTCTTTTAGCGTATTGTCATCCACTATTGTCTTCCCGTCATTCAGTCGAATACCAGAAATCCGTACTTCCATCAACTCCCCACTGTTTCTGTCGATATGGACAAACCCGAGCGGGAACAAATCCCGTTTCACCCCATCTGGTGTAATAACGGCTCGATTCACATCCCGCTCATACAGCCCTATGTTCACCACGTCATTTACCACGTCTGACACATCTAGAGCGACATAGTTTGTCATTTGGGGCAACCGTTGGGGAAGCCCCTCAATCGTTCTCATTACGCTCGGTGTAAGCTCAATGTTTTGCGGATTTATAATCGTTGCTTGATCTTTTTTTGCTGATTGCGAATCCGCAGCCCAAGCGGGTGTTGTTGTCAACATGCTGGCTGCAATTATTGTTACGATAAGCTTCCTGGTTGTTTTCATATTTCCATCTCCTACATGAAAATTTTGCTTTTCATCAGTATTAGTGCCTATTCATTTGAAAAGGTTACATATTTTTTTAATCCAGGCATTTCCCAGTATAGGCGTTGAATTCTACCGCATTTGGCGGCAACCCTATCAACCGATAGTGAAAAGAAGGGTCGCCCTGCAGGGGATGGATCGACGGTGTTCCTCTCAGCTGCAGCGGATATTGCTTCAGAAAGCTGGCGATACATTCTGCTCTTTCCATTGGCTTTTGCCGTGTGTTGATTTTATCCGGAATATCCGTGAAATCTCCACGAAATGCGATGATCTTCCCATCGGACAAATCAATGGTTATCAAAAAGGAACGATCGCGAATCGGTATCTGATCGATTACCGGCATCCACTCCATCTGAATGACAGAACCATTTCCTTGTCTGGATGCCTGATAAAAATACACATGGGAAATCGACTTCGGCATATGCTTTGAGAGAAATCTGGCGGCAATCTCTCGGGCATTGAGTTCCGATAGCTGTATTTTTCGCTCTGCCTGATGCTGATCCGATTCCTGGTAGGCAAATCCGATGATATTGCCTTCACTATTTGTTTCAAGCGTCAGACGTTTTCCTTGTTCGTTCTGCCATATGATGGTGCTGCTCTTCTCCCCTTTTTTCTCGTGAACAGGAAGATTCTCCACCTCAATGCCCGTATCCTCAGTCAGCAAATCCGCCAACTCCTTAACATGATTGCCGGAAAAAGATTGGCCCTGCGATTGAACCTCCTGTATAAAAGAATGCTGATACTGGGCAGATAGATAATCGGCCTTCCCGAAGAATCTACCTGAATGCGCATCAATTTCCTCCAACTCAGGCATCTCATAGATTAGCGTTGCTGTAGACACTCGATAAAATAACTGCAGCCGTGATGCGAGCATATCTTCTATCCATGCAGGGCTCTTCAATCCGTGAAATTCAACGATTCGCGCTATGTCCGCAGATGAACTGTCTGTCACGACGATGCCAACCGCTCGATCAGCTGAATCAAGACTCACTGAGATTACACTTCCGGGATCAGAAGCAGTCTCTTTCCCCCGGGTAAACGTAATTTCGGCTTTCCCCTCCTCCTTTTCGATTCGTTGCAATGCCTGATATTCTCTGCTGTATCGCTCTCCGACTACTTGGGTTAAAAACTGTCTTGCCTCTTTTTCCCCTTTTATCCCCCTTGGCTGGTCAGCTCCGGCTGCTGTTTCTGTAATGTTCTTGTTGTGGTCCGATGTAGCTTTCGACTGGAGATTCGTTTCCGGTATCTCCTGCTCTTTCGTTTCAGGTGACAGTCTATGCTGAGGGACGGGCGTTTCCGGTCTTGCGGTCGCCAAAAGCGGATTGGATGGTTTGACCGGCGTCTTTGCATGATGATTCTGATGCGAGATCAGAAAGGCTGAACCCATGAAAAGTACCAATGTTACGCTCATAACAGCTGCGACTCTGGATAAATGGGCTACTCTACGAGCACGTTTTTCTTTTGTTTTCAAAGATTGCAAGCACATTTGCCGCAGGCTGCTTGCAAATTCGGGATCAGGCTCATATCCCTCCTCGTTCTGCAGTGTCCTTTTTATCCACTTCTCAGTTGACCAGTCCACTTTTACTCTCACCCTTTCATCTTCGGATAAAGTGCTTTTGCCAGCATTTTGCATGCCCTATGGTAATCTACCTTCACTTTTGCTTCCGAGCATTTCAGTATTTCTGCTGTTTCCCTTACACTGCAGTCTTTTACACAACGCAGAATAAACACCATCCGATGAGTAGCCTTCAGCTTCCTCAAGGCATTTAAAACCTCGTTTGAATTTTCCTTGGCCATCAACTCCGACTCAGGGCGCCCATCTACCCCCTCCAATCCAGACAGAAAAGGGTCGAGAAATACCTGAAAGAACTTGCGCTTACGATACCAGGAACGGGCGATATTTTTGGAAATGGCAAAGAGCCAGGTCTTGATATGAGAACGGCCTTCAAAACGTGGCAAGGATGAAATCACCTGGAGAAAAGCTTCCTGTGTCAAATCCTCGGCATCGTTTTGATTACCTGTAAAACAATAGAAAAAGTGATAAACATCACGATAGTAGGCTTCATAGATGATGGTAAATTGCTTTTCGATCTGCAGATCATCTAGCAAAGTGTTCTCTCCCTGTCAACGAAAGGTAAACATAGTTCTTTATGAATTAGTGCCTAGTACAAGAAAAAGGTTACAGTTTTTTTGCGATTTTCTACCACTCTGGTTCATTTTTCAAGCAGTTCAAGACATTCAGAGATTTTTCATACGGAACTTCGGGCTTGCCGTCGTTTACCATTTTGGGGGAGATTCCTGGATCTCATCACCGCAGAAAAAAAGCCGATCTATCCCGGGGGGGAAGATCGGCTTCTTTGCCATTTTTACGCGTTCAGTTTGCCTTTTGCGACAGCAGCCAGCTCGTTGAAAGCGGCTTTGTCGTTTACAGCCAGGTCAGCCAGCATTTTGCGGTTTACTTCGATGCCAGCTACTTTCAGGCCGTGCATGAGACGGCTGTAGGACAGGCCGTTCAGGCGAGCTTGTGCGTTGATACGAGTGATCCACAGTTTGCGGAAGTCGCGTTTCTTTTGGCGACGGTCGCGGTATGCGTACAGCAGGGATTTCATTACCTGCGCATTAGCGGATTTAAACAGGCGATGTTTGGAACCGAAGTAACCTTTCGCCAGTTTCAGGATTTTCTTATGACGACGGCGTGTAACAATGCCACCTTTTACTCTTGGCATACTAAACTCCTCCTGGTCTTTCCAGCATGGCGGCCTGCTTCCAGGCGCTTAGGGAGCTCATGCTGTGTAATGGTGTGTAATCGGGAAAACTTACAGGTATGTGAGCATTTGCTCCATACGTTTTTGGTCGCCTTTGGATACCAGCGCAGCTTTGCGCAGGTGGCGTTTTGCTTTGGTCGTTTTGTTTGCGAACAAGTGGCTACCAAAAGCACGGTCACGTTTCAGTTGGCCGCTGCCAGTCTTTTTGAAACGTTTCGCAGCAGCCCTGTTGGTTTTCATTTTAGGCATCTGAAAAATCCTCCTGTCTAAACTACTATCTTACTTTTCCGCTTTCGGAGCCAAAATCATGATCATGCTGCGGCCTTCGATCTTCGGCTTGCGCTCAGGCGAAGCGATATCTTCACATTGGGCTGCAACACGTTCCATAACGGCAAGTCCGATTTCGGAGTGGGTGATTTCACGTCCACGGAAACGGATCGTACACTTCACCTTGTGATGATCCTCCAAGAACTTCCGGACGTTGCGAAGCTTCGTTTGGAAATCGTGCTCCTCGATGGTGGAAGAGAAACGCACTTCTTTCAGCTCGATGATCTTCTGGTTTTTGCGAGCTTCCTTTTCCTTTTTCGCCTGCTCGTACTTGAACTTCCCATAGTCCATGATACGGCATACCGGCGGCTTGGCTGTAGGAGCAACGTTGACCAGATCCAATTCGGCTTCCTGGGCGATGCGCAAAGCTTCCCTGAAAGGTACGACTCCCAATTGACTCCCGTCAGCACCGATCAAACGGACTTCACGGGCACGGATCGCTTCGTTAATTAACATTTGATCCTTGCTAATACTTGCCACCCCCGTCAATTTCGAGAAGGAACAAAAATGTGCGAACGCATTATGCGCCCGCACATATCTCACCTAGCAAATTCATCAGATCAAAGGATCTTTGCGTAAGAGTTACCTGTCAACAGTCACATGTGACGTCGACCCAGGTGAGAAGCTGGGCGCCTCTGCTTGTTCTCGAAGTATGAAGTGTTGATACACGCTCTTTATAATACAGGGCGTATTTTCTTTTGTCAAGTCCCGCTGTGCATATTCGGTCAGCCTCCGATGTGGGACATTTCCACTTTGGCCCGTTGTTTCAGGTCCGGTGTGGCGTTCCCCCGCACTTCCGAGTAGCGGTCGTCGCGCTTTTCCCAGATCGTGCGGATCAGCTCGCGGATCTCCTCGTCGCTTTGGCCATCGCGCAGAGGCGCCCGCAGGTCGTCACCCGTCGAGGCGAACAGGCAGCTGTACAGCTTGCCTTCTGCTGACAGCCGCGCACGCGTGCAGGTGGAGCAAAACGCCTGCGTCACCGACGAGATCAGCCCGATCTCCGTCTTTTCGCCGACGTAGCGGTAGCGGGTAGCCACCTCGCCAAAGTAGTTCGGGTCCACCGGTTCAAGCGGCATCTCCTCGTGAATCATGCGCACGATCTCGCTGGAGGGCACGACCTGGTCCAGCTTCCATCCGTTACTGTTCCCTACATCCATGAATTCGATGAACCGCAGGGTGTGCTTTTGCTCCCGGAAGTAGCGGGCCATCGGCAGAATATCCTGGTCGTTGACGCCGCGCTGGACCACCATGTTCAGCTTGATGCCAAGCCCGGCCTCTGCTGCCGCTTCGATCCCATTCAGCACATCGGCGACGCGGTAGCCCCTGCCGTTCATCCGGCCAAAACGTTCTTCGTCCAGACTGTCCAGGCTGACAGTAACCCGGTCCAGTCCCGCCTCCTTCAGCGCTCTGGCGTGGCGGGCGAGCAAGGAACCGTTTGTCGTCATGGCGATGTCATGCACGCCTTCGACTTCGCGGATCATGCGAATCAAGACCGGCAAGTCTTTGCGCATCAACGGCTCGCCGCCCGTAATCCGGATCTTCCCTACTCCCAGCGAGGCAAAAATCCGCGTCAACCGCGCCAGCTCTTCAAAGGACAGCAGCTTGTGCTGAGGCAAAAATACGAAGTCCGGCCCGAAAATTTCTGCAGGCATACAATACTGGCAGCGAAAATTGCATTTATCCGTCACCGAAATGCGCAAATCCCGGAGAGGGCGATTTCTGGCATCCATGATTGGCTCTGGCAATGGCATTTCCCTCCCTTCCACCCTTTGTTTTTACCCGTTCCCGCATCATCCTGCATTAAGAGTACCATATCTGGGTCCTGGACGCCTGATTTTCCTGCACTTTTGATCCGCTCCAAATCGTTTTGTCCATCCTGCACAAAAAGGACGCTCCCGCCATCCGGAGGGAAACGCCCTTTTTCGTTTTTGCGCGCAAGACGCGATTATTTCATTTCCTTGATTTCCGCACGAATTTTTTCAATGAACGCATCTACGGACATCGCGCCTTCGTCCCCTACGCCGCGTCTGCGCACGGACAGGGTGCCGTCTGCCATTTCTTTTTCCCCGATGACGAGCATGTATGGGATTTTTTGCACTTGCGCTTCGCGGATTTTGTAGCCGATTTTCTCGTTACGCGCATCCAGCTCGACGCGAATGCCTGCTTGCTGCAGCTTTTCCTTCACCTGCTCTGCGTATGGCAGATGCGCTTCGCTGATGTTCATCAGACGCGCCTGGATCGGCGTCAGCCATACAGGGAATGCGCCTGCGTAGTGCTCGATCAGGATGCCGATGAAGCGCTCCATGGAGCCGTACATCGCGCGGTGCAAGACAACCGGACGGTGCTTCTCGTTGTCCTGGCCCACGTAAGTCAGGTCGAATTTCTCCGGCATCTGGAAGTCCAGCTGGATCGTACCGCATTGGTGACGGCGTTTCAGCGCATCCGTGATCTGGAAGTCGATTTTCGGACCGTAGAACGCGCCGTCGCCTTCCTTGATTTCGTACGGCAGGCCGGCGTCGTCCAGCACTTTGCGCAAGGAGCTTTCCGCGATTTCCCACAGCTCGTCGGAGCCCATGGAGTCTTCCGGACGAGTGGACAGCGCCACGCTGTACTCGAAGCCAAACACTTTGTAAATGGTGTCGATCAGCTGGATCATGCCCTTGATTTCGCTTTCGATCTGGTCAGGACGGACAAAGACGTGCGCATCGTCCTGGCAGAAAGTGCGCACCCGCAGCATGCCGTTCAGCGCGCCGGAATATTCGTGGCGGTGCACCTGGCCGAACTCGGAGTAGCGAATCGGCAGGTCGCGGTAGGAATGCATGGTGTTTTTGTAAATGAGCATGTGCCCCGGACAGTTCATCGGTTTCAGGGCATACGTCGCATTGTCTACCTCGGAGAAGTACATGTTTTCATGATAGTGGTCCCAGTGACCGGACTGATGCCAGAGACGTTCGTTCATGAGGAACGGAGTGCGCACCTCAGTGTACTGCGCCAGCTGCTGCAGGCGGCGAGAGAATTGCTCCAGCTCGTTGCGGACTGTAAAGCCGTTTGGCAAATAGAACGGCATGCCCGGCGCTTCCTCGGAGAACATGAACAGCTCCAGCTCTTTGCCCAGCTTGCGGTGGTCGCGCTTTTTCGCTTCCTCGAGGAAGTGCAGGTATTCGTCCAACTCGGCTTTCTTCGGCCAAGCGGTACCGTATACGCGCTGCAGCACCTGGTTCTCCGCTTTGCCGCGCCAGTAAGCGCCTGCTACGTTCATCAGCTTGAATGCCTTGATGTACCCGGTAGATGGCAGGTGCGGCCCGCGGCACAGGTCGAAAAATTCGCCTTGCTCATACAGCGTGATGGTCGCATCCTCCGGCAGGTCGCGGATCAGCTCCAGCTTCAGATGGTCGTTCAGCTCCTGGAAAATGGCCGTTGCTTCTTCGCGGCTGACTACTTTGCGGCGAATCGGCAGGTCTTCCTTCACGATTTTTTCCATTTCCGCCTCGATCTTGGCGAGGTCTTCCGGAGTCAGGGACACAGGGATATCCATGTCGTAGTAAAAGCCGTCTTCGATGACCGGACCGATCCCGAATTTGACTTCCTTGCCGTAGAGGCGTCGCACTGCCTGCGCCAGCAAGTGGGCGGTACTGTGACGGTACACTTCCAGCCCGTCCTGCGAATCCAGCGTCACGATTTCAATTGCTGCATCCTCTTCCAGCGGGGTGTACAGATCGACGACTTTGCCGTCCTTTTTCCCTGCTACTGCCTTTTTCTTCAAGCTGGCGCTAATGGAACCAGCGATGTCTTCGATGGTAGTCCCGGCCTCGTACTGCCTTACTGCACCATCCGGGAAAGTCACATTGATTTGTGCCACGTTTGCTTCTTCCTTTCTGTTTGTAATGGAGAGTGGAGAAATAAAAAACACCCATCCCCAAAGGGACGAGTGTCATCTCGCGGTACCACCCTTGTTCGAGCCTGCCTGATGCGTGAAACGCACGGAAACAAACTCCTCAAGAAAACATAACGGTTAAAACCGGCTTACCGATAATGGAAGGCAGTGCCTTCGTTCCCGGCAGCTACTCGAAGGGGGTAGATCCATATGTGTCCGCAGCGGGCTTCCAGCCTAGTCCCGCCTCTCTATGGCGTCCTGCATATCGTCCATGTCCTTCTCATCGTATTTGCCATGATGTAAAGTTGTTGTTGCTATTATAGTGGAAACGGATTGTGCACGTCAAGTACGCGCCTGTCTGCCAGGCAAAGCGGGCATGATGGACAGATGCTCAAACGGCTGCCAAAAATGCTGCGGATCGTCTGGGTCAGTCCGGGCCTGTCTGTCGCCATGTGCAGGATGATGCTCTCCGGCGCCAAGGTCACCAGGGCACTGACCAGGTAATCTTCATCCCGGCAAATTTGTTCGTCCAGGCCAAGTGCGGCATCAAGCTGGTCGAGCCAGATGCGATCCCCTTTTTTATCATAAAGGTAGAAAGGTTTGTCCACACTAGGAACGACGTGAACCACTTCCTGCTTGATTTCCTGAACAGAGATAAAATAGCGCAGCAGCTCCACAAATTCCTGGTACTGCTTGTCTTCGAGATATTCGTCAATGCCGGACTCCACCAGCTCGAACAGCTCATTCCAGTGATCCTGCAGGCGGAAGCGCACAAAGCCAAGCACGTTGATCGACCGCTCCGACTCCAGGTACGCAAACGCTTTGCGATATAGATTGGCCTTGCGGGTGGTTGCAGGAAACTCGCCGCAGACCGACTCGCTCTCGTGGCACATGCGCTGGATATACGGGAGAATGTCGGCCCATTCGTCTTCCAGTTGTTCGGCACAGAGCAAGTCCGTTGCCATTTCCTCGACGATTTCCGGTTCCTTCACTTGCATGATCCACTCGGCCAGGGACAGTGCTACAAAGGCTCTTGCCCAGTCAATCGTCTGCGCATCGTATTCTTCCTCGCACCAGCTTTGAAAGCAGAACAGGCGGTACCCGTCCTGTTCCTCCTCCTTGTATGTAATTCTCACCGGTGCCGTGTTGACCCGCTCCGTCATCTCTTGCAAGATGGCGCGATACGTGCCACAATGCGCAGGGACATTCTCCAGCAATACGCGGAACGTCTGCATAACCATCCCCCCAACCGCAATTGTACTTACAGTATATGTCCCGGCAGGAGCGATATACTTTTAAACGGTTGGAAACAGAGGGAACGAAAAAAACACGCTCCCCGTCGCTTCCCCGCTTGCGGGGTTACGATCGAGAAGCGTGCTGTAACGGTTTTTACACCTGTCAGTTTTGCATGACGAAATCTTTCTCTGCCATCTCGCCGTCCTTGAAAATGCGCAGGATGTCGTACTGGGTGTTGCGCTGCGCGGGAATTTTGCCAGCGCCGCGGATCAGCTCGAGAATCTGGTTGGTGTTGACCTTGTAGGTACAAGCAGCGGCCGACACGACGTTTTCTTCCATCATCGTCTGGCCGAAGTCGTTGGCGCCGTATGAGAGGGACAGCTGTCCGTATTCCGGGCCCATCGTCACCCAGGACGCCTGAAGGTTCTCGAAGTTGTCCAGCATCAGTCGGCTGATCGCCAACGATTTCAAATATTCCTCCGGCGTGTTGTTAACCGCCTTCATGTTCGTGTTGTCCGGCTGGAACGTCCAGACGATGAACGCCTTGAAGCCGTGCGTCTCATCCTGCGCTTCGCGGATGCGCATCAGCGAGAGCACGCGTTCTTCCATTTCCTCGCCGAAGCCGATCACCATCGTCGCGGTACCTGGCAAACCGGCACGGTGCGCCGCCTTTTGCGTTTCGATCCAGTCCGTCCAGGAGCCTTTCAGACGGGAAATTTTGCGGCGTGTACGGTCGTCCAAAATTTCTCCCCCTGCGCCCGGCAGCGAATCGAGACCGGCAGCCTTCAGCTCTTTCAGCACGTCCTCGACAGACATGTTCGACACTTCGGCAATTTTCAAGACTTCTGCCACCGAAAGGGAGTGCATGGTAATGTTCGGGAAGCGCTGCTTGATGGCGCGCAGCAGGTCCGTGTAGTAGTCGATCTTCAAGTCGGGATTGGTCCCGCCCTGCATCAAAATTTCCGTCCCGCCTACATCGATGGTCTCCTGAATTTTTTGGAAAATCGTCTCTCTCGGCAAAACATATCCTTCCGGCGAGCCCGGTTTGCGATAAAAAGCGCAGAATCGGCAGTACGTGTCACATACGTTGGTGTAGTTGATATTGCGACTGATGACAAACGTCGCGATCGGGTCCGGATGGTGCTTTTGCATGACCAGATTGGCATAATGTCCGATCTTTTCAATCTGGTCGCTCGCATACAAGGCCAAGCCATCCTCCAGACCCAGGCGTTCGCCTCTCAACGCCCGCTCCAGAATGCTGTCGATCATAAGGATCACTCCTTGTTCCCTACGTAAATTCCACTCCACATAATAGCACACTTGCCCTACCCCGGCTATAGCCCAGGGCACTTATACTGTCAGGAGTTACATACCATCTCCGCTGTCTGTATTGCCCGCTTGCGCCGGAGAAAAAGAAACAACCTTGCCAATAGCAAGGTTGTCGACTTTCGGGGCATAGCCCTATTCAAATCCGATTTCCGCGTATACTTCCGGTTCCCAGTAAATAACGGTCTGCGCAAGAGGAAAATTCGTCTCCCGGGCGCCGTTTGGCTCGCCGTTGAAGTAGATGATTTCCGTCACGGAGACGCGATCGCCCCGCACGTCAATCTCGCCTGACAGCTGCTGCGTCGTGCCGTCCGGCGCATAAAAAATGACTTTCCCCGATCCCAACGTTTTCATGGGCCCCTCCCGAAAATGTTTGTCCTCTTTCTATAGTAGTGGAGATTATTTCCTGTCGTCAACGAAAATTACAGGACTTATTGACCAAGCAAGGTGTCTGAAATCGTGTTTTTCTTGCGACTTCGGGGCTGCCTGCCATCCGCCTGCTGATACAGCGCGTCAGTCGCCTCCACTCCTGTCGTCTGCACGATGTCCGTTGTCATCGCCGTATCTTCGGCCGCGCCGTGGACGTCATGCCGATAAGACGGCGGCGAAAAAACCGGATTGGCGCTCACCGGAGTCATAGGCGGCTCCACCACTGGCGCCACGCGTGCGCCGTTCGCGCTCTCCCTAAGCAGCTGTGACGGGATCGTGCTCTGCTCGCTGCCAGCTTGCACGGGGGCAGCCTGCGGGGAAACGGGTTGCTCCGGCTCGCTTCGCAGCGGCTGGTAGCCGCGCAGCAGCTCTGCGTTGGTCGCTTCCGGCATGACCGCCCACGTATAGTAGCCTTTGCGCTGCATGTAGCCCCACAGCTCATGTGCCTGGTGAGCGCAGTTGACGGCCCCTTGCAGCAGCAATTCGCGAATTTGCGGATGGGCGGCCTCCAGTGCAGCTGCCATTTTCGTCTTCGCCCCCGCCTTGTGGATGCCGAGCAAAGCGGACGCTACATCGCGGTCATGGATCTGGGACGCGTACGGATGAGGCTGGCTTGCCTGCATCGGCTGACCCGTCTGGACGGTTTGCCCCGCCATTTGCCCGGTGTAAGGAATCGGCTGATTGGATCGGTACGGCAGCAGCTCACCCGCCCCCAGTCCTTGCACCGTATAGACTAGTGTGTTGTACTCGCCTTGCATGAACTGAAGCTGATGGTGAACCAGCTGCGCCAGCTCGGGATCGCGAATGAACGGGACGTACAAATGGGCGGTCGTGATCGCGTCGATCGCGCCGTTCAACACTTCATGCAGTTCAATTACTTCGTGCGCGCCGTACGGATGGGATTTCATCTGGGTTTACGCCTCCTTCATAGATATGGCACTTGAGGAACATCCCTAACAGTATGTCCGAAAAATTTCTGTCCTAGAAGCTGGTGCTGACTTTGGACAATCCGGCATATCCTAGCTACAGAAACCGAATCTTTCCTGTATAATGGCGGGGAAGGAAAATTCGCAAGGAGAAGCCCATGCTCGAACAACTAACACAACTTTTTATGCAGTACGGAATATGGGGACTCTTCGGAATGGCATTTTTGGACTCGTTTATCAGTCCGGTTCCGCCTTTTTTCATGCAAATCGCCATGAGCCTGATCGATCCCGGCTCTGCGCTGCGCTTTGCCACTGTCGCCTTTACCGCTTCCGTACTGGGCGCGCCCATCGGCTTCATGCTCGGAAAATGGCTGGGGAAACCGCTCTTGCAAAAGCTGCTGCCTGCGAAATGGACGGCTGCGGCAACCGAACAGTTTGCCAAAAACGGAGATGCCGCCGTGCTCATCGGCGCCTTTACGCCCATTCCTTTCAAGGTGTTTACGGTATTGAGCGGCGTATTCAACTATTCGCTGACCAAACTGATGCTCTTCGCCATCGTGGGACGGGGCTTGAAATTTTTTTTGATCGGCACCCTGTTCCATTTTTACGGAAAACATGCAAAAGTTCTTCTGGATGATTATTTGCAAGTCACGCTCCTTGGCATCGCCGTCGTCGTCGCCATCGGCTGGTTCGTCTGGAAAAAGCGGCGACAGTCGTAGGGCAAAGCACGGTCGAAGCCATGCCGAGCTATGCAAATAAAGCGCCCGAGCCTTCTTTTTGGCTGCGAGCGCTTTTTTGCGTTCATCCGCATCGGCGCGTAAACATCAGCAGCTTGCAGGTCATGCAACAGGAATTTTTCATTTCTGCGAATCACCGATTGCAGGCGCGCCCATATATTGTAATTGTGAGTTTTTGGAGGAGGTGAAGCAATGGCTGTCATTAAAGCGAACTCCAGCGACGTAGACCTGCTCGCCAGGCTTTTGCGGGCGGAAGCCGAAGGGGAAGGCGATCTCGGTATGCTGATGGTCGGCAATGTCGGGGTGAACCGCATTTTATCCAACTGCCTGGATTTTAAAGGCATCCGCTCGATGAGAGACATGGTTTTCCAGTCCCCCGGCGGCTATGAATCGGTACAAAAGCCGTATTTTTACCAACGCGCCCGAGATCGAGAGAAGCGTCTGGCCAAACGTACGATCAACGGAGAACGGACACGTCCGGCTACCAACGCTTTATGGTTTTATAAACCTGCAGGCAGTTGTCCTCCTACCTGGTGGAACCAACAGAATTCCGGACGTTATAAAGCGCACTGCTTCTTCGTTCCGCAACCCGATGATTGCCCACGTGTTTACTAGAGAAAGAGAGATTAAGGAGCGAGTTCATCATGAGCCAACAAATGCCATTCCCGCAATACCCGCAGTATGGATACGACATGTTCCAGTCGCCGCAGATGCCCTACGGAATGCCGCTGCAACCGCAGATGACCCCGATGCAGCCAAGCGGTTCGACGATCCCCGGCATTCCCATGACCCCCGGCCAAGTCGTCGAGGAATCGTACATCGAAAACATTTTGCGCCTCAATCGCGGCAAAGTCATTACCGTGTACCAAACGTTTGAAAACAACAGCCAGTGGAACGCCAAAATCTTCCGCGGCGTGCTGGAGACGGCCGGCCGCGACCACATCATTTTGAGCGACCCGCAGACGGGCAAACGCTACCTGCTGCTCATGGTCAATACGGACTACATCACTGCCGACGAAGAATTGAACTACGTCCCGCCGACACTGCCACAAGGAATTCGCTGACATTTCGGGACAGGAAAAAGACAGATCCCCTGCCCAGCGTAAGGGACCTGTCTTTTTCTCATGCAGCCAGCTCTCACCGCTTTTTCATTTCGTTGTAGCCTTTTTCCCCGTACGGCTGGAGCTTGTCGAGCCATTTGTTCTCCAGCTTCTCCAGCGCATCCGCTTCATCAAAGTACGGATCGTTCTTTTTCTCCAGCACCTCCAGCACCTCGAATGCAAACGCATCCTCGCCGTACTGCTTCCAGTCTTCTTGCAGAGCCTTACACGGATGGGAGCCGTGCTTCAGCATGAACTGCTTGCCGTTCATCGTCTTCAAGTTCCGCGTCGCTTCAATCCAGACCTTTCCGTTTTGCGTGTTGCGGATCTGGTAGACACCCGCCTCCGTTTTCATTTCCTTGTAAAGCTGCTTGAGCTCCTGCTTCCGGTTCATCTGGTTCTCCTGCTCCTCTCCGCTTTTCCTGTTTGTGACCCAGTATTCGCTGCCGCCTGCTGTTCGCTCCAGAAAAGAATGGTCGATCAAGCTGCGGCGCAGCGTAACGTGGTCAGCGTAAACGTCTTGCAGTACCGCATTGACTTCTTTCTCGCTGTACACCCGCTCCGGATCGAAGCGTTTGGCAATCTCCTGAAGCACCACCAGCCGATGCTTGTGCTTGCGGGGGAACCGGCTCAACGGTCCCAGCGTTCCGTCCGGAAAATACTTGCTTACGATCTCGCTGTATTCTGCAGGAGACACCGCCAGTTCTGCCTCGCGCTGTCTGCCGCCAGCAGGCGCAGTTGCCTTCGCTGCCGTTTTCTTGCTACTCGCCTTCAGCAATTCCATCATGACCAGAAAGACTTTGGCTTGCCGCTCCTTTTCCTTCAAAGCAAAGCGATGGTTGCGAATGGTCGAGGCGCTCCCGATGCCCAACGCAGCCTGCACCTCCTGATCGCTCATGCCCTGGTAAAACAGACGCAGCAAGTTGCTCTGGTGGTCAGACAGGCCGGTAATCCGCTTGTCCAGCCTGCTCAGATGGTCAAATACCGAGACATGCGCCTCCTCGATGTGATGGTCCATATATTTGGCAGCATCGAAGAGACGATCGCCGACCGGATAAATGATTCCTTTTTCCACTTCCTGCCCGCACAGCAAACAGACATAATCATGCTCCCGCTCGCAAAACCCTTGCTTCAACTCCTCGAGGGATGCGCTCCAAAACTGTTCTGTCAACGACATATACAAACACTACTTTCTTTTGTTTATTTTATAGTAGACAATTTATCATTTCGTTTTATTTATGTCAAACAAAAAAGCTTCTCGTTGGCTCTTTGGCACAACGCAGAAGCTTTTATCTAGCGGGGGTAGTTTGCAGGCTGAGTCTGGCTTGCTCCTCGAGAAACTGTTCTCGGTCTCCTTGCAGGAAGTGTTCGCCGCGCACCTGCCTGTTCTGTCTGGAGCGGATCACGTACCGATTCACTATCCGGTTGATTTCGAGGTGCTGGGCCTCTTCCATCGTAAAACGGACTGCATATTCGTAAAATTTCTCTCCCCATATCGCGGTCCGAAGAATATGCCCGTACATTTTCAACGGCTCGTCCTGGAGCAACGTTTCAAATTGCAGGACGAGTTGATCGTTCGCAGGCATTTTCAGATGGGAAAGGAACCGAAGTCCCCCGCCCCCGATATCTTCAATCAAAACTTTGGCGCTCCCAACCTCCAAGGATTTGCCTTTGATGAGGACGATTGTCATGTCTGCAAAAAGAGGAGGATCAAGCCGCAAGCGGAAGTATTCCCGCCTGTGCCGCTCTTTTCCGAAAGTCATATCACTCACCCACTTCTCGGAATTGGTCACGCCACAAGCCGTTATCGTCAGTAACTGGCGCCTGTCCTTCTACTGTTTCTGTTTCGGGTAGCGCATATCCTGCAAAGTGACGTCATATTTTTCCCACAATTGGCGCTGGTCGTACATGATTGAATCGCGGCGGTCCAAGCGGAAGAGGAGTTTGACCACAATCCAGACTGCCACCAGAAAAATGGCGAAAATCACTAACGTCAAGAAAACCATCGAAAGTCCCCCCTCCCATTTTGTACCATCATATGGGAGGGTTCCAAAAAAGATACCTATTTATGGCTATTTCGTGACAATTCGATCATTAAAAGGGGGTTGTGCATCTCGGCTTCTCGTCCACTGCGAACATGTTGTCCAAAAGCGGCAGCAGCTTGTCGTCGCTTAGCTGTACAAGCCCGTACTGATGCAATTTGCGCAAGCTGACCGCGCCCATGGCGAGCGAAGAAAAATCGGAAATATCCAGCGTCATTTCGACGTCAGGCTGGCCTGCCTCTACTACGTCCGGCAGTCCCTCGCGAAAAGCGATCAGCCAACTGCCGTCGTTCTCCGGGAGAAACGAATCGCGAATGCGTAGTCGCAGCAAGCAGCTTTCCTGACCGAAGCGGCGTCGGGACAGCTGATGGAAAAAGCACGGTACATCGATCACCCGGTACATCAGCCCGACACCGGACACATGGCTCTCGTGATAGACGCTGGGAATCAGCCTGTCCGTTCCGTTGCCGGGATCAGACAAGAGCAGGTGAAAGTCATCGTCAGCCGTCGTCAGGACGACGCGCTGGACCTGATCGGACTGGGTGTGCAAAAAGGAGAGGAGCTGGGCCATCGCTTCCGGCGTCTCGTACAGAAACTCCTTGACAACGATGTCGCTTTGCAGCCGGTTGTCCTCGTGTGCAGACTGAAACTGGAACGCTAGATAGCCGCTCACTTTTTCTTCCTTTTTGCTGCCGACGACGATGAGTCCAGGCTGCTCCAGAAAACTTTTCAGCTCACGATCCGTCTTCTTGACCATTCCGTGCGTCTGCCGGACGATACGGTGATAGCAGGCCAAGATTTGCTCACGGTCCGCATCTGTCAGGTAATGCACCTTGTCCTTGGCCGTAAACGGCAGGCTCGCGGGACGGATGCGGTATTGGTGAAGTTTGCTCCCGACGCCGAAGCCCATCTTCTTGTAAAAGTCGACGCGAAACGGGTAGAGCGAGACGAGGCTGACGCCGCGCTCGCGATACGTGGCAAGAAATCCTTGCAACATGGCCTTGGCGACTTTTTCTTTTTTATGCAACAAATCGACCGCCACCGAGCCGATCCCTCCGGTCAGCAGCTGGATGCCGTGCACGTTCATCGGAAAATCGTACCACTTCATGACACCGACAAGCAGGTTCTCGCGGAAGAGTCCGTGAAAGCTGGCGTGCGGATCATTTTCCAGCGTATCCCGTACGCGTTCGGCAAAGCGCTGGCTGTTTTCCGGGGCGAGGAGACTGCTTCCAGGGTAGGCCATCGCCGTGATTCTGACAACGTCTTGGATATCTCCATGTGAAATCGGCCGAATTTCCTCCATCATTCTGCACTCCCATCTGTAACGATTTGGCAATATTCCCATCGCCTACAAAAATAGTACCCAAGATTCCTGCAACTCGGCAACCTTGTTGCTGCATTTCCTGGAAATGATCCACCAAACGCCCCGGACGTTCCCTTCCCGGCTCTCCGCTTTATTTTTCCAGCAGCGCCGCGCCAAGCCTGCGCACAGCGGAAAAAACGTACGTGTAATAATGGCTCTCGTGCGGCACGAACGCCTCTCGTCCCACATCCAGCACCACATCCCGCTTCGCCTCGTTTGCATCGGCCAAAAAGCCCGCCGCCTGCAGCTTGTCCCGTTTTCCGAAGAACAACGTCTCCAGATCATCCAGGTTCACCCAGAAAAGCCCGGTGACTTCCTCCGGCTGCAGTTCGTATGCGTGCAGCGGCTGGTCGCATGCATATGCGAACACATGGCACAGCTCCTTGTCGATCATACCCGGCCCGATCCCTACATCGCGGATCGCCCCGTTCGGTTCGAGAGCGGCAAAGGCAACCGAAAGCCCCAGTTCCTCTCCCAGCTCCCGCACCCCTCCGACCTCGGTGCCACGCCAATATGCGTCCCTGCCTCGTCAAATATGTCCAGCAACTCTTCGTGCATGTCTATCCCTCTCTCGCAACTGACGTTCACTCCCTGCTTTCGCCTGGCAGACATTTCCTGCGCTTGCTACAGGAGCGCACCTGGATTTGTGTTTCTGCTATATATACACAAGCAGCATAGCTCGACCCTTTCAGGTATCTCGCTATGCTGCACGCAAGACTCGCTTTATGGGAGAGTCACGTCATCCAGACGCCCTCCAC
Source organism: Brevibacillus sp. GCM10020057 (assembly GCF_042683565.1). NCBI lineage: Bacteria > Bacillati > Bacillota > Bacilli > Caryophanales > Paenibacillaceae > Brevibacillus > Brevibacillus sp. GCM10020057. The sequence continues at coordinate 65,362 of NZ_JBHUJW010000031.1, read as the reverse complement.
CCTTTTTGGGAGCGGCGGTGTCTGCTTATCTGATTTCAACCGACCAGCCGAACTTGTCCTCCACAAGCCCGTACTGGATTCCGGTGAGGACATCGTACAATTTGGAGGTCAGCTCGCCGATCTGCTCCCCGTTGATGAACATCTGGCGGCCGTTCCAGTTCATTTCGCCAATCGGAGAAATGACCGCTGCCGTACCCGTGCCGAACGCTTCCTCCAGCTCGCCCCTCGTATAGGCTTCATACAGCTCTTCCATGGAAATGCGCTTTTCGACCACAGGCACTCCCCAATCTTTCAGCAATTGAATCGTGGAGTCGCGGGTGATGCCCTCCAGGATGCTGCCGTTTAGAGCCGGTACCCACACCTCGCCTTTCACCTTGAAAAAGACGTTCATGCTGCCGACTTCCTCGACGTATTTGTTTTCGATGCCATCCAGCCAGAGCACTTGCTCGTAGCCTTTTTCCTTCGCCTCTTCCTGGGCTTTCAGGCTGCCTGCGTAGTTGCCGGCTGTTTTGGCATTGCCCGTACCGCCGCGAACGGCGCGCACGTAGTTGCTTTCGACGTAAATTTTTACAGGCTTCATGCCGCCAGCGTAGTAAGCGCCTACAGGAGACAGGAGAATCAGCAATTTGTACGTGTGCGAAGCGCGTACACCGAGGAATGCATCGGTCGCGATGACAAACGGACGAATATACAGGGATGTTCCGCTTTCTGTGGGAATCCACTCTTTTTCAATGGCTACCAGCTGCTTGAGCGCCTCCAGCATAAATTCCTCGTCAATCAGCGGCATGCTGAGGCGGTTCAAAGAACGGTTCATTCTTTTGAAGTTTTGGTCGGGCCGGAACAACCAGGCTTTTCCTTCCTTGTTGCGGTACGCCTTCAATCCTTCAAAAACGGCCTGTCCATAGTGGAACACCATCGCTGCCGGATCGAGCGTGAGGGAAGAATACGGTACGATCTGCGGGTCGTGCCATCCTTTGCCCTTGGTGTAGTCCATCGTGAACATGTGATCTGTAAAGTGCACGCCGAATCCGAGCTTGTCGCTGGATGGTTTTTCCTTTTTCTGTTCGGACAGAGTAATTTTTAGCTGACTCTCCATCTTCCACATCTCCCTTGATTTTATATGCTATTCTTCTGGCACAACATATTGTCTATAAAATACCAACTATTTTGAATGATTTCCACCGTAAGTTTATTCCGAAAATATTTTTTTTGACTAAAAACCTAAATTTACGGATGATTCCCTGCATTTCTTCATAAAACTTCATACTTTTTTCAGAGCCATTACAGAAATGTAGTTTATAACTGGCAATGTAAAATGTTTTCCCTCAAGGAAGGGGGATCATGGAGGATGATTGCAATGAAAAAAACCTGTCGTTTTCTCACGCTCACAGCTGTAATGGCTGTTACCGCTTCTCTGGCTGTACCTGCATTCGCGGCGAGCGAGAAGGGTGACAAAGAAGGGACTGCCAGCTTCTTTAGCACATTTGTTGGCGAAAACCACATCTACACCAACCCGGCAACGGAAGTGTTCGCGCCGACTCCATCGGCTACAGATGCGACTGCAACCACGCCTGCACCGGAAACAACAGCTCCGGCTGCAGTCGACAACACCACCGCCCCATATGCACTGGGCTGGAACTGGATGTCCTTCCCAGAGCCGAGCGATGACGACAACTAAGACTTCGCGCTTCAGCAGGTGCTCCGTATCCCCGGGGCGCCTTTTTTACTTCGCAGGCCTCTCCCCCTTCTATTCCTCCGATACACAACTCTTTATAATAGTGATCAAGGAGGTTTCATCATGAATAGTCCAACGATTTTGATTGCTGACGATGATCCCGATATTGTCCGCCTGATCGCCGAAAGCTTTCAGGACGAAGGATTCCTGACGGTCGAAGCGTTAACGGGCAAAGAAGCGCTGGAAAAAGCGCTGGACCCCTCTCTCTCCCTGATTTTGCTCGACATCATGATGCCGGAGATGGACGGGCTGGATGTTTGCCGCAAAATACGAAATACCGTCAACATTCCCATTTTGTTCCTGAGCGCAAAGGATCGGGAGCTGGATCGGATCATCGGCCTCGAGGTTGGCGCGGATGATTATATTTTGAAGCCATTCAGCATTTCCGAGCTAATCGCACGGGTACGCGCGCATCTGCGCAGGGAAAACCGGTACATATCCGCCGCCAAGCCGATTCACAGCGGAAACCTCGTCATCAACAAGGACACGTTTGAAGTCTTTCACCATGACAAGCGCATCGAGCTGTCCACCAAGGAATTCCAAATTCTCGTGTACCTGGCCGAAAACGCCAACCGCGTCCTCAGCCGCGAACAGATCTACAATGCAATCTGGGGCGAGACGGAATACGGGGACATCAACACCGTCACGGTGCACATCAAAAACTTGCGCTCGAAGCTGGAGCACGACAAGCATTACATCAAGACAGTGTGGGGCATCGGCTACAAATTTGTCGGTGATTTGCAATGAAGCAGCACATAAAGATCAAACTTCTGATCGCTCACTGCATCGTGCTGCTGCTTAGTCTCATGATTCTCGGCATCTATTATTGGAAATTTGAAATTGCGGACTTTGCGACGCAATGGGAAAAGCTGCGCCATCAGTTCCAGCTGCAGGACCGGCAGTTTATCAACGAGATGAACAAGCTGCGCGGCAAGCCGCAGGAGATGCGCTCCTATTTGGACCGCTACGCGCAGGACTATTCCATGCGCATCAACATGTACGACCGCGAGACGGGAAAGACGGTAACCGTGGATTCCTTGTCCCACAACCTGTTCTCCGTCACACTCCAGGACGATCAGTACACCGATGAAAAGCATCGGTATGTGTTTACCTTCACGCATCCCGTCACGTGGGACATGTTGCAGCCGCTGCAAACGTCCAAACACATCATGGGTGTATCGATCCTGCTCTTTTGCTTGTCCACGCTCTTTCTGGCCACCTACAGCCGAAAGATCGCCATGCTCCCGCTCGTCACCTTTTACGAAAAACACAGCGAACTGCTGAAGACCGACCTGCAGTGTTACCCGCGAGAGATGGAGTGGGAAAAAATATACAGCACCCTCGTCCAGGCCAACGAGAAGCTTTTGCTGGAAAAACGCAAGCAGTCCGTAGCCATGGCCGCGATCTCGCACGATTTGAAGACGCCGCTTACTTCCATCAAAGGATACATGGAGCGATTGATGAAGGGGCGTGTCCAGTCGGAGGAAACCAGGCAGGAATACTACCAGATCATTTATCGGAAGGCGACCGAAATCGAAAAGCTGATGCAGGACCTGTCAGAATACGTGCAGAACGACAGCCATCCGCTGCTGGTCCGAAAACAGGTCCCGCTTCAGGCTTTCGTCGAGTCGATTGCGTCGGAGTATGCGGAAGAGCTGCCTGCCTTTTCGGCGGAGCTTCACTGCACATGCGAGGTCGAAGGAAACCCGACGCTGTTCATCGACGAGCAGCGCATTCGCCGGGTGTTCGCCAACATCATTCACAACTCGCTCAACCATTCGCATGCGAAGGACAACGTGCGCGTGAACATGCGGGTCTACACCGACCAGAAGCAGGCAATCTTCGAGCTGGAGGACAACGGCCCTGGTGTCCCCCTGGGGGAATTGTCCAAAATCTTCGAGCCGTTCTACCGCGTGGACAAGGCGCGGTCGAAGGTGAAAAACGGCAGCGGGCTGGGGCTTGCAATCTGCAAAGGAATGATCGAAAAGCAGGACGGAAACATCCATGCATACCTCCCTCCGAACGGCGGTCTCGGCATCAGGTTCGCCCTGCCCGTTCAGGAGTTGGACTGAAGAACAAAACGCCGGGCAGGATTACTGCGCAAAAGAGAGCACTTCCTTTTTGGGAAAGGAATGTGTTCTCTTCTTGTCCAGACCTCTGCGGGCGGCTTTCGGCATTGCTTACTTCGCCGGTTCAAGCTCGCTTTCGATCAGCCATTTGTGATTTTTCACTTCTCCGCCGCCCGTGGTCGGTGTATAGTCGACCATGTAGACCGTGGTCGTCTCTGCGGAGTCGATTTTCGCCGATGCGTCCATCATTCCTTTTTCGTGATCCGCCTTCAGGACCACCTCTGTGCCAGGCTTGTACGGTTTTTTCACATGGTTCTTGATTTCCTCATGGATGACCCATTTATGATTGGCCACCGGCGCGCCGCCAGTCGCAGGCGTGAAGGTAACCGCATAGGCTGTCGTATCGTAAGCGCCTGCTACCTTGGCCTTCGCACCTTTCATGCCCGGCATGTGGTCTGCTTTGATGATGACTTCGCTTCCGATCGGGTAGGCAGGATTTTGCTTCGCCTTGACCCCTTCCGGAATTTCAGCTGTACTCGACGATCCGCAGGCGGAAAGGCCAATGGCGGCTACGAGCAGCAGCGAGAGCAGTCGCAGCTTTTTCATTCAGATACACCTCCGGATTTTTCGTTATCCACATGAACAGTATACACATTGTGGCCGTCAATACCAAATCGGCCCCGTCAATGTTGTGCACGAAATGTCGGAGGTACGCACGCTTCCCCTTGTTATGCTTGAAAAGGAAGGGAGGTCATTCGCATGGATATGCTGAAGCAGTTGAATGCAGCCTTGGTGTACATCGAGGAGCATCTGGCCGATGAGATCGACTATAAAGAGGTGGCGAGGCTGGCGGCCTGCTCGGAATACCACTTCAAGCGCATGTTTCCGTTCCTCGCGGGAATCTCGCTCTCGGAGTACATTCGCCGCCGGAGACTGACGCTCGCCGCCTTTGAGCTGGCTCACAGCGACTGCCGGGTTCTCGACATCGCAGTGAAGTACGGGTACAGCTCCGCCGATTCCTTTGCGAGAGCTTTTCACGCCTTGCACGGCATCACCCCGTCGGAGGCCAGAGGGCACGGAGCATCCTTGAAAGCCTATCCGCGCATGACCTTCCAGTTGACTATACAGGGAGGTAGCGAAATGAATTATCGAATCGTAGAAAAATCAGCGTTCCGCATCGTCGGAATCCAGAAACGGGTCCCGATCCAGTTCCACGGCGTCAATCCCGAGATCGCCGAAATGTGGCAAAGCCTGGACGAGGCGACGATCCATCTGCTGAAAAGCCTGTCCAACGTCGAGCCGCGCGGGCTGATCAGCGCGTCCGTGAACTTCTCGGAAGGGCGGATGGAAGAAAAGGGAGAACTCGATCACTACATTGGGGTGGCTACCATCGCAAATTGTCCCTCTCACCTCGCAGCGCTCGAAGTGCCTGCCCTGACCTGGGCGGTGTTTGAAGCAGTCGGCCCGTTCCCCGCTACGCTACAAAACGTCTGGGGCCGAATCTATTCCGAGTGGTTCCCTTCCTCGCTCTACGAGGCTGCTCCAGGACCGGAAATTTTATGGAACGAGCATAAAGACATCTCCTCTCCCACCTTTCGCAGCGAACTGTGGATTCCGGTTGTCAAACGGTCGTTGCCGGAGTTTTAAATCCAAACTAGCCTGCACATAAGAAAAGATCCGGCGGTTGCGGCTGCCGGATCTTTTTTGCGCGCTGTACGCTTTATGAACGCGGTGCAAAGGTCAAGCCGTGGCCGTACGGATAGAGGATTCCGCCCTTTCCGTCCGGGATCGTCACCGGAAGTTTGCCCGTTGGGACATTCCAGCCGAAGATCGTATCGGCCATCGCGGCGAAGCTCGCCGGCCGGTACCCGTACTGGGCGAGGTACGCATCTGCTGCCGGATAGGCCATGACGTCGTACGGGTTGCGGATGCCCACCGAGATGACCGGCTTGTATGTTTGCTCGGTGATCTGCCTGTACAGCTTCATCGCGGGAGCGTCCGCAGACCTGCCCCTTGCATCTGCCGTACAGGAGGCGAGAATGACCGCATCTGCCTGCTGCACCTGTCCCCACTGCTCGGCGGTAAGCCCCTTTTTCCCTATGCGTATCGCCGCCGTCCGGGCATGGTGCTTTGCCAGCGCTGCGGCCAGCTCGTCGACGTAATCGGCTCCGACGACCACGAGCTTTTGCGACTCCGCCAGCTGCAGGGGGAGCACTCCGTTGTTTTTGACCAGGGTGATCGAGCGCGCCGCGATCTCGTTCTCCACGCGTTTGTGCGCGGGCGAACCGACCACTTCCTGTGCGCGAATCTGCCGGGCTTCGAGCGTTTCCGGATCTTCTTCCTTCAAGATTCCGCGCCTGATTTTCAGCGTCAGGATGCGCCGTACGGACTGGTCGATGCGCGACTCGGCGATCTGCCCCTTTTTCACCGCTTCGCAAACACTCTGGATGACCTTCTCCAGATTCATCGGCATGAGCACGATGTCGACGCCCGCCTGAATCGCCAAAATCGCCGCGTCTGTCTGCCCGAAATGGTCGGCAATCGCCTGCATGTTCATGGCGTCTGTAAAAATGACGCCGTCAAAACCGAGCTTTTCCCGCAGCAGACCAGTGATGATGGCGGGAGAGAGTGTCGCTGGCAGGGCGATTTTCGATCCGTCTTTTTTGGAAATGGCGGCCCTGTATTCGACCTTCGGAAAGGTGACGTGCGCCGTCATGATCGCATCCGCGCCTGCCGCAATCGCCTGCTTGAACGAGATCAGCTCCGTTTTTGCAAGGTGCTCCAGATCGTACGGCACCTGGGGCAATCCGAGATGCGAGTCGACCGCCGTATCTCCGTGCCCGGGGAAGTGTTTGAGCGCAGCGATGATGCCGTTGTGCTGCAGTCCGCGCATGTACGCGACTCCCAGTTCTCCGACCAGCTGCGGGTCCTCCCCGAACGACCTCACGCCGATGACGGGATTGTCAGGGTTGCTGTTGACATCGAGGTCAGGGGCAAAATCTGTGTTGATCCCAAGGCTCGCCAGCTCGCTGCCGATGACATCTCCCGCCTTCCAGGCCAATGCTTTGGAGCGCGCCGCCCCGAGCGCCATGTTGCCCGGCAAATCCGTGCCTTGCTGCAGCCGGGACACAATGCCGCCCTCCTGGTCAATCGCCACCAGCAGGCCGTACTTTTGGGCCGCTTGCTGGTACGCCTGCACGAGACGGATGGTCTGCTCCGTGCTGGCTGCATCCTCCCGAAACAAAATCACCCCGCCGATGTGATGCTTCCGGATCGTTTCCGCGATTTCGGGCGCAAGCGTCGCTGCATGTTGGCCCTCGGCCCGGCGAAAGTTTGGCATCATCATCTGTCCGATCTTTTCATCCAGCGTCATCCCTGCGATGGCTTTGTTGACGAGTTGGTAGCGCTCGCCTTTTTGCCTGTAGACCGCCACCTGCGGCATTCCCTGGCTGCGGCAGACCAGCTCGATCCGGTCGTTCATCCTGCCATCGGAGACAGTGACAATCGCCGTACCCGGACGGCCGGTAAAGTGGACGAGCCCCTGTTCGTCGACAGAAGCGACGTTTTTGTTCGAGCTTTGCCACTGCAAGCGCCGGGTTGCCTTTTCCATGTATCCGTCCCTGTATACGTGGAGGGCAAGCAAAGGAAGCGTGTCGCCCATCGGCTGCACCTCTACGCCGGGAATGTTCAGATGCAGGATGAGATCGGGGATCTGGACCTGTGCCTGGGCATTCGGCGGATAACCGGATGCGCCCGTGCTCACCACGATTGCAAATACAAGCATCTGCAGCGAAGTCAGATGCAGACGCATTCGTTTGTCCGTGCGGCTCATTGCTTCTCCTCCTCTCGCGCGGTTTCGTGATGCCAGCCTTCTGCCACCCAGTCGGCCTGCACCGGACGACCTTTTGCATCATAGACCGCCGGGTGGTGCACGTACCAGCCGCGACCGTTGATCGTCGCATCAGTCGCGCAGCGGAACCGGATATACCTCGTCCCTTCCGGCAGCCTGCATGCGGCGCCAGCCCAATCGCTCTCGCCGGTCACCGGGCTGGCAACGGACAGCCAGCTTTTGCCGTCCGGCGACACTTCCAAATAGCCGAAATCGTACTCGTTTTCCAGCCGATACCACGTGTCATACGTCAGCGTCCCTCCGCCGGGGAGCATGACTTGTGCCGTCAGCGTCGCCTGCCGCTCATCGCCTGCTCCCGCAAACCACGCACCGTCGCGCCACGGCTTGTGGACGGGAATCGCCAGCGCGACCTGCCGAAAGACACGGCTGCGCAGCGGCGTAATCGATTCTGTCTCGCGGGTCGGGTGAATCCGGTTGGTCAAAAGGACGGCGATGGTCTCCTGGCTCTTGCTCACCACGAGCGCCGTGCCGGTAAAGCCGGTGTGCCCCATCGCCAGACCGTCGCCAAGGGCGTCCATGTAAGCGCCGCGCCCCAGTTCCCACCCGAGCCCGTGCTCCTCTCCCGGCAAAGCGGCAAGCTGGTTCGCCGCCATCGAGGCTACCGACTGTGCGGACAAAATCCGCTTTCCTTTATACGTGCCGCCGTTCAGAAACATTTGCCCGAACACCGCCAGATCGCGGGCCGTACCGAACAGCCCGGCGTGTCCCGCTGCCCCGCCAAGCGCCCAGGCATTCTCGTCCTGCACGCTTCCCCAGACGAGGCCCCTCTCCGGCGACTGCTGAAATTCCGTTGCCGCCGTTTGCTGCTCCCATTGTTTGGGCGGATTGTACATCGTGCGTGTCATCCCCATCGGCGTGAGGATGTTCGCTTGCACGTACGAATCGAGCCGCTGGCCTGTTCGCCGCTCCACCAGCGCACCGAGCGCGATCATGTTCAAATCGCTGTACGCAAAGGTGCTCCCCGGCGGATGGACGAGCGGCTGGCACAGGACGGCCTGCAATCGTTCCGCGCGGCTGCCGCCTTTTTTATACAGCGGCATGTAGGCCTGAAAGCCGGAGGTATGCGTCAGCAGCTGGCGGATCGTCACCTTTTCCTTGCCGTTGGCCGCGAATTCGGGCAAATAGGAAGCCACGGGCGCATCCAGCTGTACCAGCCCCCGGTCCGCGAGCTGCATGATGGCAGTCGCCGTAAACAGCTTGCTGATCGACGCCAGATCAAACATCGTGTCCGGTTGCATCCGGATCGGGTGCCGCAGCCGGGTGAAGGCATCATCCGCATAACGGGCAGCAAAGCCGTACGCCTGCTCCTTGACGATCACGCCGCGCCGCGCCACGAGTACGACAGCACCCGGTATGAGCTTCTGGGCGATCGCCTCCTCGATGACCCCGTCAATCTCCTCCAAAGGTTCCTCCGTCATTCCGGCATCGCTTGGCTGTCCGACCAGCAACTCGCGGTGAGACGCTCCCGGGCGATCCCAGGCTGTAGCGGCGGGATGGAGGACAGGCTTCGGTTTTTTCTCTACTTCCTGCTTGTCCAGCGCAAGTGCATTACTGGACAGACAGAAGCAGAGCAGCAGAACAATTCCTGTGCGCAATCTCATCGGCTCCCATCACTCCGTGCCATACAGCAAAAAGGGCTTTCGCTGCATTTCAAACGCGCGCAGCTCCTCCTGCCACTTCGCCACGATCTCGTTCACAGGCGTTCCCTGATCCAGCGCTTTGCGGACCGCGTCTGTGCCAAGGAGCTTGTCGATCCAGTGATCGCCTCTCCAGTCAAACTGTCGCGGGTACTGCTTCTTCACTTCTGCCATGACCGTCAGCGCGGTGCGGACAGGTTCGTACGCTTGCCGATCCGTCACGTAAAACTGCACCCCGCCGATCGTCTTGCCCGCATGCTTGGAAAAGGCAGGCTGGAAGTACGCTTCCCGAAACGCAACGCCCGGCAGCTTTAGCCGATTCAGCCGATGCGCCAGCTCCCAGCCGTTGATGTACGGCGCCCCGACCCACTCAAACGGCAGCGTCGTACCGCGCCCTTCGGAAAGATTCGTCCCTTCAAAAAGCCCGTTGCCGGGATAGACAGCTGCCGTCCCGACGGTAGGCATGTTCGGGGATGGCGGCACCCACGGCAGCCCCGTGTCCTCGTACTGCATCCCCCGCTTCCAGCCCTCCATGCGGATGACGGTCAGGTCGGCCTTTGCGCCGTATTCCTTTTCCAAATCCTGCTTGCGAATCCACCCCGCCAGCTCCCCGACGGTCATGCCGTGGCGCAGCGGGATCGGGTACAGGCCGACGAAAGACTGGAAATGCAGATCGAGGATCGGCCCTTCGACCTTCTCTCCCCCGAGCGGATTTGGGCGGTCCAGCACGATGAAAGGCTTTCCCTCCATGGCCGCCGCCTTCATCGCGTAGGCCATCGTCGAAATATAGGTGTAAAAACGCGCTCCGACGTCCTGGATGTCGTACAGGACAACGTCGACGTCGCGAAACAGCCGGGCGATTTCTTGCGGTTCTTTGCCGTACAGGTTGTAAAAGGGCAAGCCCGTTTTCGCGTCCTGGAATGACTCCGGCGCAGAGCCAGCCTGCTCCGCACCGCGTATCCCGTGCTCGGGACCGTACACGGCGACGAGCTGAATCTTTTTCTCCAGCAGAGCGTCTACGTCATGGACGAGCCCTGACGTGACCCCGGTCTGGTTCGTAATGAGCCCGACGCGCTTTCCCAGCAGCTGCGCGGGCTGTTCCAGCAGGCGCTCGATGCCGGTCCGGACAGCGGGGGCGGTTGTCTGTATTTTTACTTGTGCAGGGGGCTGTTCTTCGCGAGCCACGGCCCCTGCGGCCAGGAAGCTGAACAGGAGCAGAATGCAGAGAGAGCATTGCCATGCGGTTGCCTTCTTCATGGAGATTCACCTCTGAACGGGGCCATCGTTTGCCTGGATGGTTGGATGTGCATGCTTTCCTTAGTTATTATTGGTTAATTTTAGGGATGGCAACCGCGGCTGTTCATCGGGGCGCAAAAAGACCCTGTGAGTTGGGCCGGCTGCGCATCAGGACTGCCCAGCTCCTTTCAATTGTCTATCTGATATTGCCTCTTCCATGCAAAAATTTCATCGACCGCCTGGCGATACCCCCCTGCTCGTTGGAAGGATTCCTGCACATTCGCCGCCGCTTTTTGAAATGAAGGGTTCGTTAACACATGTTCTGCCATTTCCCGCAGCTGACGGGCAGTCATGCCTTGCATTTGCAGGGAAATGCCTGCCCCGAGCCTGGCTGCTTGCTCGGCGACGATCGGCTGGTCCGCGCTTTGCGGGAGTAAAACGAGGGGAACTCCGTAATAGAGTCCTTCATGGGCGCTGTTCATCCCGCCGTGCGTAATAAACAGCTTCGCATGGGGCAGAACTTCCGTCTGCGGAACATAGCTTTTGACCACGAAGTTTTTCGGGATGTCCCCCAGATCGGAAAGGCGTACTTTGTCCCCGACAGACATGACAACGGTATGTCCGGTGTTTCCAAATGCCTCCATGCACAGCTTGTAGAAATCAATCGCATCGTTCAAGACAGTGCCCAGCGATATGTAGATGGGGTTTTTCCCTTTGATCGCAGCAAAGTCGAAGTCTGCCGACGTGAATCGCGGGGAAATGGATGGACCGACAAACTTGTACGTATGGTCGAACGTTTCGCCAGACGGTTGGAACTCGCGAGTCGTGTACACGATGGCAAGCGATGCGGGATTGCAGAAGACTTCATAGGGAGACTGGATGTTGACCTCGTAGTTTTCCTTCACCCTCTGCGTCAGTCTCTGGTATTCATCCTGGATCGGCTTCATGATTTCTGCCGGGATTTTTTCCGAAATCCCTTTCATCATTTCATCGAACGACTCTTTTGTCTGCGCGAAGGAAGTACAGGAAGTAATCGCGGGCCGCTTCAGTATCTGCGCCAGCAGCCGTCCGCAGCCAAACATGGAATCGTGGATGATGTAGTCAAAATGCTCGCCCCGGATCTGTTCCAGCACGCTGGGGATGACGATGTCTGTCGTATGCAAAAGACCGTTGATTCTTTCCGGCAAATAATTTCTTCCGCCGGAGATAAACGCCTTGATAAACTGTTGGCCGTCGATCGTGCGCACAGTCGCTCCCGTCTTTTCGATCCGCTCGTGGAAAGCATCGACGGTGAAGTACACGACTTCCTCGCCGCGCGATATAAGCTCTTGCACGACTCCCACCGTCGGATTGACGTGTCCTTCCGATCCGGCATTGATAAATAAAACACGTGCCATATTTACCGCCCCTTTGCTATCTAGTTCTCCGCTTTGTGCATGTCAGCTTCCTTCGCGGCTGCCTACTCGCTTCGGCCGCCGCAAACAACTGGTTCATCACCGGATGATCCTCGTGCAACTGCGTCCGCGTCTCCAGGAACGATTCAGACTGGTGCGGAATTTTGTGTGCCGTCGTAAAGGCGATCACGATGTCTCCGCTGCCGTGCCCGAAATGACTGCCCGTCCTCCCCAGCCCGATCTGCCGCAGCCCCCGCGATTTTTCCTGCCTATTCGTTGCTCAGGAGCGCCTCCAGCACTTTCTGCACTTTGACACCCGTCTCGAAGGTCACGAGCCGCGCCTCTTTTCCTTCCATGGCCCGCGCAAACTCGTCCAGCAAATTCGCCAGCCGGTCCACCAGCGGAATCTCGACCCGAGACGTCCGTTCATTGTCGCCGCCCGTGTACAGATTGGTCCAGTTTTGCAGGCTGATCGTCCCTTCCGTCCCGTAAATGCGGTAATCCAGATACTCCTCATGCGCGATGCCCGCCAGGCCGTTGATCGTGACAGGCGTACCGTCCGCCAGCCGCAGAAAAGCCGATACCCCCGTCTCGCACGCCTGCGGATCGGCCGGATAGTCCACCTCTGAGCGAATGACTTCCAGATCGCCGAACAGGGCGTACGTCAAATGGGTGAAATGCGGCAGCACCTCCCGGATGAAGCCCCCCTGCTCGCGGCCGGACAGCCACGGCGTCTGCTGCCAAGGACGAGGCCACTGGTGGAAGTGGGTGAGAATGTCGATGCGGCGGATGGTTCCCAGCTCCTTCAGGCGGCGCTGCAGCTCGGGGAAGATCGCCTGATAGTACGTCGGAAAGTTCATCGCGTGCACAACACCGGCTGCCTTGGCCGCTTGCAGCATCTCTTCCGCTTCTGCCAGCGAGTTGGCCAGCGGCTTTTCACACAGGAAATGCTTTTTGTGCGCCAGCACGTCCAGTGCGATCGCGTGATGGAATTTCGGCGGTACCGCCAAATAGACCGCATCCAGCTCTTCGGCAGCGAGCAACTCCCGGTAATCGGTGTACCACGGGACATCCCCGGACAGCCTGGCTGCCTCCTGTGCCCGTTCGGCGGACACGTCGCTGATGGCAGCGATCCGAAACGCCTCATGCGTGCGGATGGCGTTCATCATTCGCTCCCCCATCACCCCCGCGCCGATCACGCCGATTCGATAAACTGTTTGACTCATGGCAAAAATCCCTCGTCTCTCGTTGATATTGCATATCTCGTGACATGCCTTCACATTCCGCTAACCTTACCCCATTTCTCCACCGGGCGGAACAATCCTTGTGCAAAAAAAGTTTCACGAAAAAAGATGCCGTCTCCAGGTCGCTGTGCAAATGGTGCCGGATTGTAAAAATTTCCTAGCGATACGGATTCAAGGACATATGTAAACCTTTGATTTTTCAACGTTTTTGAACGGCAAAAGGGGCGTCTCCAAGTCAAAAAAATCGACTTTTGAGACAACCCCTTATTACTCAGCTTAATTGAATAGAATCCGCGTAGCTGTAAGAGATGATCTCTTCGTCCACCGTTTCTTTCCAAGCTGCTTCATGATGCGCGAAATTAAATCATGCTTTTTAGGGACCGGGCCATACGGTAAATGCCAATATGGAGTGCCGCTAATGGGTTTTCTGGTCCTCTTATATCTTAGGAAGTCAGAGTACCATAATAACTTCATGAGCTTGGTTTTTAAAACAAATTCCCTTGAGAAAAATAAGACCATATGAAACAGTTTTTGCGAGTTAAAGATAGCCCCCCCTGTCTCGAGCGTGTTGTTATGAGACTCATATGTTTTCTCCAGTAACCGTTGACTTGAAACCTCGATAACATCATTCTCAATGAATGGTTGGAGCTTTTTCTCCAAAGTTTTCAATTCATCCGGTTCAAACTTGCTTTTGTTCTGATCAAAAAATTGCTTTATTGATTTTGGATTACTCCTCAACATTTTATAAATGCCAATCTGCGTAGTATCCGGCGAAGATGTCCCCAATTCATATCTTTTTATAGTCGCAATTCCCATATTTAACAGTTTGGCAAAAAGATATTGGGAAAGGTCATTTCCTCCAAGTTTTTAAGTTCTTTTGATAACAGTTTCAAGAGATTATCATTTTTATGGTTCATCCTCGTGAAATGAAAGACACACACAGCCTCGTCCAGTTGTCTCAATCTTCACTTTCTTCCCCACCTCCTTATATAATATCCGTTCCAGTATCAATTGATACCTATCTAAAGATCATCACAGCTCGCTAACAGTATCAATTGATACTTTTCCATTTCACCACCCGAAAGATCGGCATGGGCTTCATCAAGATGGCGCGCAAGCCGACTGCTGCGAGCATGGTATAAATCAAGTCTCCCGTGGCGGCGCCGAGATCCGCCATGATGCCTGCCCGGCTATTCAGCAAACGAAAACCGCTTGACGCGCAACCATTTGGTTTCTTAAAATGAATGCGAAACGTTTTGGTTTCCTTTTTCAAGAAGACACTCAACTGTACACCAAACAACGAATTGGAGGTCGCTCATGTCTCAACACACTCCCGGAACGATCCCGGATATCGTCCAGACTCTCGTCCTCAACGCTCCCGTGTCAAAGGTATGGGAAGCCGTCGCCACGGCAGAAGGCATCGCCGCCTGGCTCATGCCCAACGACTTTCAACCGGTCGCAGGACAAGCCTTTACCATTTTCTCCCCCTACGGAGACTCCCCGTGCGTGGTCAAGGAACTGGACCCGCCCAACCGCCTCGTCTTTTCCTGGGGCAAGGATTGGGTAGTCACGTTTGCCTTGAAGGATCTGGGCGGTCAAACGGAGTTCACGCTCATTCATTCCGGCTGGTCGGAGGGCACGGTCACAGAGGTCGGCGAATCGCATACCGTGGTCCGCGAGCGCATGAACCAGGGCTGGGCTTCTTCCGTGCTGCCCAAACTGCGTGAGTACGTGGAGAAAAAATGAGTTCGTCTGCCGCCAAGCACGATGTCTTTCAAGCGATCGCAGACCCGACGCGGCGCCAGCTTCTTCGCCTGCTGGCCGAGCAGGAAATGTCGGTTACGGTCATCAGCGGGCATTTTCCCATGAGCCGCACGGCAGTATCCAAGCATTTGCGCGTCTTGTCGGAGGCCGGACTGGTCAAAGAGCAAAAAGTCGGCCGCGAGACGAGATACCGCACGCAGCCGGAGCCGCTGACCGAGATCAGGGACTGGCTGTCGTATTACGAGCGCTTCTGGGAAAACAAGCTGCAGGCGCTGAAGCGGTTCGTGGAAGAAGAGCACGCGCAGGACGGGCCTCCAGCCAAGCCGCGCCTCGTGGAGTAAGACAACGTGCAGTTTGCGTGAAACGGGCCCTGCAGCCGTTACCTGTGCGCCAGCCCCAGCCGCGGGCTTTCCCCTTATAGACAGCAGCAAAAAAGCGGACCCACTCTGTTCTCAAGGAACAAAGGGTCCGCTTTTTGTTTGCGTCATGCCAACGTTGGCCGATTACGATTGCACCGCAGCCGGCTTCAGTTTGCTGCGGCGATTTTCCCGGCGCGAGAGGTACAGACTGAACAGCAAAATGAGCGCGCCGAACAGGTACGGCGCATTCAGATGCACATCGTACAGCGTGCCTGCCGCCGCCGGACCGAAAATGTTGCCCAGACTCATGTAGGCGTTGTTCATCCCGGCTACGAAGCCTTGCTCGTCGCCTGCTCTCTTGGAAATGAGCGTGTTGATCGCAGGACGCATGATCGACGTCAAGGTAAAGAACAGAACGGTCAGCACGAGCATATACCAGAAGTTTCCGGACAGCAGCATCAGCACCATGGAAACAGCCGAGAGCAGGAACGTCCAGTTGATCAGGTTTTTCTCGCCGAAGCGATTGATCAGCTTGCCGATCAGAGCCCCCTGGACGACCGTGCCAGCCAACGCCCCGATGGTGATGATGATGGAGATGTCACGGGCCGTATAGGCGAACTTCGCATCGACAAACAACGGGAAGATTACTTCAAAGTTGGCCAGGCCAAAGGTCATCGTAAACACGAGAATCAGCATGACGAAATACGGCGCCTTTACCGACTTGCCCAGTTGGATAAAGATGCTTTCCTTTTTGATCGTGGCATTCCGTGCGGCGTGCTGCGCTTCCCTGGAGAGCGACTCCGGCAGGAACAGCAAGGAGCCCAGCGTGGCGAGCGCCCCTACAGCCGCCGAGACGTACAGCGGCATCCGCAAGCCCAGTTCGGCGAGGAAGCCGCCGATCCCCGGCCCGATGACAAAGCCGAGCGACATGGCTGCGCCGAGCATACCCAAGCCTTTGCCGCGCTTTTCCTCGGTGGTGATGTCTGCCACGTAGGCCAGCATCGAGGGAATCATGGCGGCCGCGCCGATCCCCGCGATCAGCCGGGATACGTACAGCATGGAAATGTGCTGGGCCGTCGCAAACAGCAGGTTGGAAATGGTGAACAGTGCCAGTCCGGAGACGATCATGATTTTCCGTCCGTACTTATCCGACCATTCGCCCGCGATCGGGGAAAAGATAAACTGCGTCATTCCCAGCGCAGCGATCAAATAGCCCGCCGTCTTGCCGCCCGCGTCAAATTCCTTCAAAAACTCGGGCAGAATGGGAATGATCAGGCCGATTCCCAGCATTGCAATAAACATGTTCACCATGAGAAAAAGAATCGGTCGTCGATTATTCTCTGCACTTCTCATTTTTGCGTTTATCCAGTCCTATTCATAAAAATTTTTCGTCTGTCACGATCGTTGCAGCGCCGCTTTCACGCTGTCGATCACCGTGCGCCAGATGGCCGGGTCGCTCGTGATCTGTTGCTTGAAGTCGCGATGGACGATTTTTTGCTTCTCGGCAAAATCCGGTGCATCTTTTTCGGGAAGTCCGCTGCGCAGGCTGGTAATCAGCTCCTGCACCTGCGGCGAGCGCGGGCCCCACACTGCCTGTTTTTCGCCCGCTTCGTCGATGAAAATAAAGATCGGAATCGCCCGGGCCGTACCGTTGGTCAAATACTGATCCATCAGCTCGAGATTTTCATCGCGAATCAGGTAGCGCAGTTCGATATTGCTTTTCTCCGCAATTCGCTGCACGATTGGCACATTCAATGCAGCATCCCCGCACCAGTCTGCCGTCAGCACGATGCCTCTCCAGCCCCGCTGCGCGACGTCTTCCCAAACAGCCAAATCCTCATCGGTAAAGGCGAGCTGCTCGTAGACACGCGTCAGCTCTTCGCGATTGACCTGCATGGCTTCCACGTACTGCTTGAAAGTCACGCCTTTTTCAAACCATGGATTGTGTGCGAAAGTAGCCATTGTTTCTTCCTCCTAGGCATTATACTGTAAACGGCGTTATTCCTGGATAGCAGATGTTCCCAGGTGATTCGCGCACATGTCCCGCCTTGTGCGCAAGGGACTGCCGTTTGGTCAAGTGAACAAGCCTACGACTGCCTGATTTTGTCCAGCACCGAGTGAATGGTAATCTGCTCCAGATACCGGGTGAAATGCTCCTCTGCTTCGTTGAAGATCTGGTCCATTACGCTGTGCATCTTGGCAGAAACGGGGCAGGAATCTTGCGGATCTCCCGTGCACCATTGCGGCTTCAACGTCCCGCAGGAAACGGTCCGGTAAAGCTGGGCCAGATTCACCTCGCGCGGATCGCAGTCGAGGATGTAACCTCCGCCAAGTCCCTCTTTTGTACGTACGAAGCCGTGCTTTCTCAGCATACTCATAATCTTTCGGATTCTTGCCGGATTGGTGCATACATTTTTCGCAATGTGCTCACTGCTGGCCATATGGTCAGGGAGGTTCGCCAATAGAGCCAGACTGTGGACGGCTATCGTCAATTCACTATTCACTTCAGCGGCTTCCTCCTCCAGAAGGGTACTGTAATCATAATGCGTACAGTTTGGGAAGTCAACAAGAGGGGACACTTTCCTGAACAGGCATGTCTTGGAAAAGCAGCTGTCAATTCCTCACATCAAGCAGCACTTTCCCCGTGCTTTGGCGACTCTCTACCCACGCATGGGCGGCGGCGGCTTCTTCCAGGGGGAAGCACTTGCCGATCTTGATCTGGAGCCTGCCGTCAGCGAGATAGGCGAACACCTTTTCCGCCGTGTCCTGCAGCAGATGGGGCCGCTTGCTGCGGGTGGTGCCGAAGCTGAAGCCAAGGACGGAGCGGCAGCTCGCATGCAGGTCAATCGTGCGGATGGAACCGACTTCGCCGCTGGCGTTGCCAAAATGGACGAGCCTGCCGTACCAGGCCAGACATTCCAGGCTCCGCTCCGAGACGGCGCCGGAGATGGAGTCCAAAATGACATCTGCCCCCGCACCGTCTGTCAGCTCGTTGACCTTTGCAACGAAATCTTCCGTGTCATTGCAGATGACATGGTCGGCTCCTGCTTCGCGGGCAACGGCAGCCTTGCCGGCGCTGCCTACCGTACCGATGACTTTGCCTGCCCCCAGCAGCTTGGCCAGCTGGATGGCGGTCGTGCCGATTCCCCCGGCCGCAGCATGGATCAGCACGGTCTCGCCGGGCACGAGCCGCGCTACGTCCGCGAGCAGCTTGTAGGAAGTAAACGAAACGACTGGGCTGGCCGCCGCCGTCTCGAAGTCGATGCTGTCCGGCAGCGCGAACGTCAACGCTTCGCTGGCTACGGCGTACTCCGCATACGATCCTCCTGCCGGAAACGCGATGACGCGCTGTCCCGGCGAAAAACGCTGCACCTGTGAGCCGACCCGCTCAATGACGCCGGCAACGTCAAGACCGGGGATAAAAGGGAGCGTTCCGCCTCCTTTTTTGCCGTAACGCGACTTGATGTCCGCAAAATTGACACTCGTCTTTTCTACGCGAATCAGGACCTGCTGCGGCGAAATATCCGGCATTTCCATCTCCACGAGCTTCATATGCTCCGGACCGCCAAAGGCGGTGACAACTACAGCTTTCATCCTTTCATTCTCCTCTCCTGAACCAAATGATCTATCCGTTAGCGGCCCAAGATTTGCAGGATTGCCTCTTTTTTCTGTGCATACTCTTCGTCGGAGAGCACAGGCGCAAAGCTCTGCCCCGGAATGGCAGCCAGCAGATGATGCCACGATTTGCAGCCCTTGTACGCCTCCTCGATGGCGATCTCCACCGGCCGGTCGAGGCGGTATACGCGGGCGAACAGGATGTGCAGCGGTTTTGTCTTTTTCCAGTGCAGCCGCACGTCCGCGAAGTTGTCTGTCCAGATATGGAAAGGCGCGAGCGCGCGCAGCTTCTCCTCGTCCATCAGCTCAATGTCATCGGTCACTTCTGCAAAGTAAGCGATCTCTACGGTCTGCTTTTCCGGCGACCAACCCGCAAGCGTCTCCTGCAGCAAGCCGTGGTATTCGGACTTGACCATCTCCGGCTTTTGATGCTCGTAGGTCGGATAGAGGTAAAACTTGTTGTTTTCGAGCCGAAATTCCCTCGTTTCTTCGTACAATCCGCCCTTGCGAATCGTGATGATCTGATGTCCTTCGCCCAATGCTTTGACGGCGACCGCCCACTCCTTGAGCGAGAGCGGCGATGTCGGTTGTGTGATGGTGTGCATGCAAAAACAGCTCCTTTACTTTCTACTCACGATGGTTATTGCTATAGTCTAGCCGAAGTTACAGCGGCTGGAAAGTCCCTGTAGCCAGCGCGTCCGCCTGGCGAATCTGTCGGGATGCCCGAGCTTGCCCTGCTTTCTCCCTTCGCCCGAAGTGTGGCACAAGCTGCACTTGTACTGGATGGAATCTCATCCATCCCGATCTGTACAAAAAGCCTCCCGCCCGGATTTGCTCCGGACGAAAGGCTTTGGAATTGCGTCTTTCCTTATTCTTATGCAGCTTTTTCGCTGCTGACTTCTTTCAAATACTGTTCGGCTTTCTTCATGTCGAACTGACCTTCCCAGCGGGAGATGACGACTGCGGCCAGCGAGTTGCCCACGACGTTAACCACGGTGCGGGCCATGTCCAACAGACGGTCGACCCCTGCGATGAACGCCAGACCTTCCAGCGGAATGCCCACGGAGCCCAGTGTCGCAAGCAGAACGACAAACGAGACGCCAGGCACGCCTGCAATCCCTTTGGAGGTGACCATCAATACCAGCATCAGCGTGATTTGCGCGCTGATCGGCATGTGGATTCCGTACATTTGAGCGATAAACAGCGCTGCCAGAGCCTGATACAAGGTCGAACCATCCAGGTTAAACGAGTAGCCTGTCGGGATGACGAACGATGTAATCGCTTTTGGACAGCCGAGGCGTTCCATTTTTTCCATGATTTTTGGCAAAACGGTCTCCGAGCTGGATGTCGAGTAAGCCAGCAGGAGCTCGTCCTTCAAGATGCGGATGATTTGCGTAATTTTGACCCCGCTCATTCTCGCAATCGCACCCAGTACCACGAGGATGAAGAATACCATCGCTACGTGCACCAGGATGACCAGCTTGGCAAGCGGCAGGAGAGAAGACAGACCGAATTTGGAAACGGTAACGCCGATCAGGGCAAAAACCCCGAATGGAGCAAAACGCATAATGGCGTTTACGACCCAGAACATGGCGTCCGCCACACCCTGGAAGAAATTCAGTACCGGTTTGCCGCGTTCGCCAGCAGCTGCCACCCCGAGACCAAAAAGGACGGAGAAGAAGATAATCGCCAGCATATCGCCGCGGACAATCGCATCAAAAACGTTTTTCGGTACGATGTTGACAAATGTATCAATCATGCTATGGCTTTGTGTCGATTCAGCCGTTTCCACGTAACTGTGGATATCCGTTTTTGACAGGTGAGACATGTCCACTCCGACACCGGGCTGGAAGATGTTCGCTGCCAAAAGACCGACCACAATCGCAACCGTGGTAACGATTTCAAAATACAAAATGGTTTTTCCGCCGATTTTCCCCAGCTTTTTAACATCACCCACGCCCGCGACGCCGACGATCAAGGTCGCAATCACGATCGGGATGACGATCATTTTGATTAACCGAAGGAACACATCGCCAATCGGTTGAAGATAGGTCGCCACAGCAGGATTGCCGAAGAACATGGCCCCAACCAGAATCCCCAGAACGAGACCGATGACAATCTGTATCGCTAATCCAAACCGCTTCATTTTGACACCTCACTAACAAGATGTAATCTATATTCACACAGATACGTTTTGTCGAACTGTGTCGAATACCATTCACATTTTACCATAAGGAATGTTTCTATTCACAATGTAAATAGATTCCTTTGCTTTTTGTTAATTTTAGCTATATTGATTTGCGATTCTTGGCCGAGAATCATATGGATGTTCATCATATCACAAAATTGCCACACCCCAGTTTTTTTGTATTTTTTCATCTTTCTTTACAATTTTGATAGTTCGGTCAGTACATGGCCGGGCCGCCTGTAAAGTGAGCACATTGTTTTCCTTGCGAAGAAAGTGATAATATAGTTACGAATGGATATAACCTGTTGCTTATTCGCTTGTGAGAATGGAGCCTTTTCGATGACGATCCGGAAATTTGTATTGCCGGGGATTCTCCTGGCCATCGCGCTGTTTCTCTTGCCCTATTCGGTTCCCTTTTTGCTCGCCTTGCTGACGGCCATCCTGCTGGAACCCGTCGTGCTCTTTCTCGTCCGGAGCCTGCGCGTGAATCGGCTCGGGGCCGTTATCGTTTCCTTTCTCGTGTTTCTTCTTAGCTTCGCTGCCATCGCCTATTGGCTAGGCACCCGGATCGTCGTCCAGAGCGTCGATTTGGCACAGCGGCTCCCGGCCTACTCCCAGCATCTGTTTGAGTTTCTCGAGTCCACCTTCGGACGCTGGGAGCTGTATTACTCGACCTTGCCCGAAGAGACGGTCATCCAGATACAGCAGGTGTTCGACAGCCTGAAAACGTCCGCGCTCGCCACCGCTTCCTCTCTTGGCAAAGGCATTCTCGGCACAGTCGCCGCCATTCCCGGCTTCCTGCTGACGGCTGTCATCTACCTGGTCGCTTTGTTTCTGATCAGTCTGGATCTGCCTCGGCTGCGGGCCGGCTTCCTGCGGATGTTCACGGCGTCGGCGCGAGAGAAGATCAACGTGGTGTTCACCCAGCTGAACCGCGCCACAATCGGCTTTTTGCGCGCACAGATCATTCTGAGCCTCGTCACGTTCCTGATCGCGTGGCTGGGGCTGATCATCCTGCATGTGAAATATTCGGCGGTAATCGCTCTGCTGATCGTACTCGTGGACATCCTCCCGATCCTGGGAACAGGGTCGTTCCTCGTGCCGTGGGCCGCCTACAGCTTTTTCACGGACAAGACGCACCTCGCCATCGGCCTGATCGTCCTGTTTCTGGTGATTACCGTCGTCCGGCGCATCATCGAGCCGAAAATTCTCGCCTCCAATCTCGGCATCAGCGCCCTGGCCGCTCTGGTCAGCATGTTCCTTGGCTTTCAGATCATCGGCTTTTTCGGGCTGATTCTCGGACCTGCGCTGGTCATTATTTACGAAGCGCTGCGCAAAGCCGGATTTTTGAAGTTCAGGATCGATTTCTAGGCCGCCATTCACCCGTAAAAAAAGCAAAGAGCTCTGGACAGAAAGGAAGCCTTCTGCCCTTGAACTCTTTGCTTTTTTGGTGTTTTCGCGCCGCTATGCCGCCCGGCGGACGCTGCTCCCCTCTACTGACCGGACTTGCGGGACAGATCGAGCTCCCATCGCTCCTCAATCACCCTCGTTCCGCCCCATTCCTCGTTCGGCTTTTCCTCCGTCAGCCGGAAGTTGTATTTGCGGTAGAGATGGCGCGCCGCTTCCAGTGTCGCTACCGTCCACAAAAACACATGCTGGTAGCCTCGTTCCCGGCAAAAGTGCAGAGCCGTCTCCATCAGCTTTTTCCCGATGCCCATGCCCTGGTGCCGTTCGTCCAGAATAAACCAGCGAAGCTGCGCTTCTGTATCACTCGCCTTTGTGATGGCGATCGAGCCGATGATCTCCCCGTTCCTTTCGGCTACCCATACTTCTCCGCCAGCCGTATTGTAGAGAAAATCGGCCAGCCCTTTCATCACGTAATATTCAAAAATTCGTCCAAACTGATATTTTTCGTCGTAAAACTTCCCGTGAAGGTAGCCGATGTATCCCAGATCACCCGGTCGAAAAGGCCGAATGGTCACGTCGGATGCGCGTTCTGCCGCGTAAATGGATTCGATCGTCTCCATGGAGGTGACCAGTCTGGAAAGCTCCCGCTCGGACAAATGCTGCGTCATTTTGCCGACGCCCTGGTTGGCCCGCTCCACCATTTCCGCAAAAATCGCCCTGCCCTTCTCTGTCAGCTCAAGCAAGTATTGACGCTTATCCTCCGGCGATTGACTTTTGGTGATGATCGCTTCTTCCTCAAACCGCTGCAGCATCCGGCTCATGTATCCTCTGTCAATGCCCAGATTTTCTCTAATCTCGGTAGCCGTGCTGCCGTGTCTGTAATGAATTTCTGCAATCACCCTCGCTTCTGTCAGCGGAAATGGCGGCTGGTAAATTTCCTGGTCGATCTTGCCGAGAACGCTGGCGTAATAACGATTGAACTTTCTGATTTTTTCTATGTAGGACAGCCTTTCCACAGAGACCCCTCCATGCCTTTGCAAAGTTTTGCTCTGAATCCAGCATATCAAAGTAAGTTGATTTTATCAACTTTTAATTTGACCTTGTCAACTAATTGAGGTCCCACACCGTCTTCTTTCTTAAATTTCTAGCTGTTCTTTGAAAATAAAGGAGTAGACTGGAAGCGGGTGTTACGCTAACTCCCCATGTATCTTCCATATATTGTGTTAAAATACAGATGAAACAACTTCTGAAATACGAATGGACGGCCTTTTCGGTTTTCTAAAAAACTTTCTCTTGCACCTTACGTTACGTCATCTTTCATAATCAAAGTATCGGTAAAAGTTAGCGCTAACGAAGGAGTATCTATGAGCCAGCATTGGAAGGTAGAAGATCTTGCCAAACTAACAGGACTCACCGTACGCACTCTCCGATTCTACGATCAAATTGGTTTGTTTTCGCCGTCCGATCAGACAGAGGCCGGGCACAGGCTGTACAACGAATCCGACCTTTTGCGTCTACAGCAGATTTTATCGCTTAAGGAATTGGGCTTGTCCCTTGAAGAAATCAAGATTCTCCTGGAGGGTGGGCTGATCAGTACGCTTGAGATTGGGACCTGCAAATGGCTCGGATTAAAGAGCAAATAAAGCTGCAGCAGAAACTTCTTGAGCAACTCCAGCATGTATCGAAGTTAATTCAAGTAAAGGCTCCCGTAACGGTTGAAGACTTTACCAAACTATTGCAAGCCATGAAAAAAAACCATGAAAAGCTCGTCATCGAACATCGAATGAGTTGGGAGCGTGTTTGGATGTACTGGGCAATTTCTTGGTTGAAGAGGATGAATGAACGTAACGCATTGTCTATACCTACTCCATAGATGCGGGCGAGACGCGCATTTCCGTTTCACTCACAACGGTTGAACTCTTCCCGACCGAGGGCGGCACGAAGCTGATCTTCACGGAGCAAGGGGCATTTTTTGATGGGCATGATACGCCGAAAATTCGCGAGCATGGCACGAACGAGTTGCTAGATGCCTTGGGGAAAGCTCTCGAATAGGACTGGGCGGATGAGTCTATATCATTTGGGAGGGATAAGCATGAGCCTGAACAACGCAGCACAAGCAGGCGAACGCGAGATTGTGATCACCCGCGTATTTGATGCTCCACGCGAGATGGTGTTTGATGCTTGGACAGATGAGGAGCAGTTGTCAAAGTGGTGGGGACCTCGAGGTTTTACATCGACTTTTCAGAAGTTCGATATGATGCCCGGCGGAACATGGGAGTTTATCATGCACGGCCCTGACAACGTTGATTATCCGAACATGCACGTCATTGTCGAAGTCGTTCATCTCGAGCGAATCGTCTTCAAACATGCTGTATTTTCCCATTTTATGGCGACGGTCTGCTTTGAGGATCTGGATGGCAAGACGAAACTCACCTACCGCACCGTTTTTGAAGAAACGGAAGCGGTATTCGATAAGGTGAAAAAATATGCCGTCCCAGGGGCCGAACAGACCATGGATCGGCTGGCAGAGCTTTTAGCAAACAACACCTGATGGGGTTCCATTTTGAAAAGCAAGGGCCTTCCCGAAAAGGATGTCCTTTGCTTTTTTTGCATTGATCGTTTAGAAAAAAATGTAAAATATACCAAAACTCCCCTCTCCTCTGATGCGTCTAACATACATCATGATGCAAAAGGATGATGGACCATGACCAGCAACAAAATGATGGCCACCCTGCTGGCTGGCTCGCTCTGCCTAACTGCCGCCCTCCTGCTCTCGCCTCTGATGCCCGCAGTTGCAGCAGCGGCTTCAAGCCCGCACATCACGTACAAGCCTCCCGCCGAATCCGGAAAAGTATCTGTTTTTGAATGTGCAGATGGTCTCCATCGCCAACCCGCAGGTGCCTGCCCTGAAAAGAACTTACACAAAGACGGACTATTTTATCGACATGGACAGCGGCGGATCGTATTGGAAGCTGGCCTTAGATACGAATCGCGAGTTCGCCTCCTCAAAAAAAGGATTTTTGTGGAATCTGTACGACTTCGTGGCGATTCTCCCCCCTGCCTTCCCAGCGGGTATAGACCTGGATGACCTCGACAGACGTATCTCCCAAGCGGAACCGTACTCAGATGAAGACCGCGAGCTTAGGGAGAGAAGAGCCCAGCTCTACATGAACGCCCGCCTCCAGCCGCTCATCGATGCCGGCTACGTCAGACCCGAGGAGATCGACGACGGGATCGCGACGAAACAGTTCGTTGCGACCGTCCTCTACCGCGTGTTTGGCGAAATCCGTCCCTATCACGGGGGCATTGACCTGAAAGATTCGGACGACACAGCCGTGCGCTGGGCCGTAGAGGTCGGCCTGCCCGGATTTGTCGTGGACAGCAAAGGCTATCTGTATCCCCATACGCCGCTCAGCATGGAGCCGGGACCGTTTGAACACCCCGAGGAGTATGCGTACGAACGGCTGTCGAACTTCATCACGCTGGTGCTCCCCGGCAAGAAGACGGCAAACGGATGGGAGTATTATCAGGTGAAGCTGCTGCCCGGGATGGTGCCGGCGCAGGCCCGAGAGCTGATCTACGTCAACGGGAAGCCGTATATATCCGATTCTCCCTTTGATGTGTTGGCTACTCCTGAATATGACAAGGCAAACAAGGCGATCAGGCAATATTTTATTTCGCGCTTCCCCCAAATGCTTGAGCAGGCGAGAAAAGACGCTCTGAAACCGCGGGTCTGGGACTGGAGCCGCGATCTCATCCATCACCCCCGCTTCGCCAAAGAAATCTCCGCCTACCGAAAAAGCAAGACGAACAAAAACGTAAACGCCGTCTACCAGGCGGTGCGTCAGTACTACAATTTGACCATCGCCCAAGACTCGGCCGCGAACATCAAAAGCGTGCTGGATCACGTGAAGTAACACTCTCCGCAGGCGCGCTGGTCATCCGAGCACTTCCGCCATCGCTACCAGAATGTGCTGCTCGCCAATGAACCCTGGAATGCGATCGAGGCTCCCCAAGGTCAGCTCAATGAATGGGATGAGCATTCGACCTACATTCATGCCATGGAAGTCATGTCCATCTACGACCTGCACATCCACCGGGACTGCACAGCTTCTGGTCGGGCAGCGCATCCGCCGCTTTATTTCGTGACGACCTCTGCCTGTTCGGCCGCTTTGCATTGCCCTGCGTACGTCGCTTTTTTCCCGAACTGGACTCTCGCCAGCAAATCTACGAGGTGCACCGCTTCCATCCGGTCCTCCAGGCCAGCCCGGTTGATGCCAGCCTTCATCTGCAGCAGGCACCCGGGGTTGGAGGTGACCAAGATGTCCGCCTGCGTGGCGGCGACGTGGCCCATCTTCTCGTCCAGCAGGCTGCCTGCCATCTCGGGCTGGATCAGGTTGTAGATGCCTGCCGAGCCGCAGCAGCGGTCGCCCTCGCGCAAAGGCACGTAAGTCGCGCCGGGGATCGACTGCAGCAAGGCGACAGGTTCTTTGGTGACCTTCATGCCGTTGCGCAAATGGCAGGAAGACTGGTAGGTGACGCGCATCGGCTGGGGCAGGGCGTTCCACGCCGCCGGATCGGTCAGCTCGGCCAGCAGCTCACTGATGTCTTTCACGCGTGCGGAAAACCATTTCGCTTTTTCCTGCCAGAGCGGGTCCTCCGCCAGCAGATGTCCGTACTCCTGGAGCATGGCCCCGCAGCCGCCCGCATTGGAGACGATCACGTCCACACCTGCCGCGCTGAAGGCCGCGATGTTTTTCCGCGCCAGCTCTCTCGCGGCTTCACGCTCTCCACTGTGAGCGTGAAGGGCGCCGCAGCAGACTTGGCCTTCGGCAATGACGACCTCGCAGCCGGCTTCCGTCAACAGGCGTACTGTGTTGAGATTGGTCTCACTGAACAGGACGTCCATGATGCAGCCGTGGAACATGCCGACGCGGCGTTTCCGTTCGCCAACGGCCGGGATGACCGTGGCGCCGAGATAGTCTCTGACCCCTTTTCCCGATGCTTCCGGCATGATCGCCTCCATCTCGCCCAGCTGCTTCGGCAAAATGCGGAGCATGCCGAGCCTGCGCACCGCTTTCTGGAGACCGGAGCGCTGATAGAAGCGCAGCAGGCTGCCGAGCCGATACATCCGGTCCTGCCGGGGGAACAGATGCGTGAAAACGACTTTGCGCACGAGCTTGATCCATGTCGGATGCGCCTGCACTTCCTCGATCGCTTCCCGCGTCTGCTCGATCAGCTGGCCGTAGGGAACGCCCGCCGGACAGACTGGCTCGCAGGCGCGGCAGCAAAGACACAGATTCATCTGGTCCACAAAATCCTGGTCCGGCTCCATGACGCCGTCCGCCACCGCTTTCATCAGCGCGATCCGCCCCCGTGGGGACGCCGCTTCGTAACCTGTCTCGCGAAAGGTCGGACAGGCGGGCTGGCAAAAGCCGCAGCGCATGCAGTTGGACAGCTCGTCGTAATCCAGTTTGTCGATCAACGCTTCTCTAAGCACGACTGACCACCACTCTGTTCCTTGTTTCTTTGGCGAACATCTTGCCGGGGTTGAGCAGGTTGTGCGGATCGAAAGCGCGCTTGATGCCTTTCATCACTTCGATGCCTGCCGCACCCACCTTCCATTCGAGATACGGCGCCTTGACGATTCCGACCCCGTGCTCGCCAGTAATCGTGCCGCCCAGTTCGATGGCCGCTGCGAATATTTCCGCGAATGCTTCCTCGACCCGTTCGATTTCTTCGTGATTGCGCGCATCGGTCATACAGGTAGGATGCAGATTGCCGTCACCTGCATGACCAAAGGTGCAAATGTGCAGACCGTACCGCTGCGCGATCTCTTGAATAGCGGCGACCATCGGGGCAATCTGGGCGCGCGGCACCGTCGCGTCTTCGAGAATCGTCGTCGGGCGCAGCCGGGACAGTGCGGCCAGGGCGCTGCGTCTCGCCGTCATCACTTCGTCTGCTTCCTCCGGCGTCGTCGCGACCTTGATCTGGACGGCATCGTTTTGCTTGCAGATCGCCGCGATCTTCTCCATGTCGCGGTCCACCGACTCGGGCTCGCCGTCCTGGCCGATCAGCAAAATGGCGGCGACATCCGTAGGCAGACCGATTTGCTTGAAATCCTCCACGACGCGGATCGTCCCCTGATCCAGAAACTCCAGCGTCCCCGGAATAATCCGATTTGCGATGATATCCGAGACGGAGCGAGCCGCCTGTGACAGGTCGGCGAACATCGCCAGCATGACGCGCTGGGTTTGCGGCTTCGGAATCAGCTTGAGGATCGCCTGCGTGATGATCGCCAGGGTGCCTTCGCTGCCAACCAGCAGCTTGGTCAGGTCGTAGCCTGCCACGTCCTTCATCAGCTTGCCGCCGGTGCGGATGATTTCGCCGTTCGGCAGCACTGCTTCCAGTCCGAGCACGTAGTCTTTCGTCGTCCCGTATTTCAGGCCGCGCAGTCCTCCGGAATTGAGCGCGATGTTCCCGCCGATGGTTGAGATGACCATGCTGCCCGGGTCTGGCGGATAGAAAAGACCGCGCGCTTCTACCGCCTGGTGAATGTCCGAAGTGCGGACGCCCGGCTGTACGGTGATCGTCAGGTTTTGCTCGTCGATTTCCACGATCCGGTTCATCCGGTTCAGGACGAGGACGATGCCCCCGCCGACCGGAATCGTGCCTGCGCACAGATTGGACCCGGCTCCCCGCGTGACGATTGGAATCTGATGCTTGGCGGCTACCCGCACGACTGCTTGGACTTCTTCCGCGCTTTGCGGCATGACGACGACATCCGGCAGGGACTGCTGCATCGGAGTAGCGTCATACGAATAGGCGACCAGCGCTTCCTGCCGATCCAGACAATGCTTTTCGCCCACGATAGCTCGCAGCTCGGAGCGAATGTGTTCTGGCAACATGGAAATCCCCTCCTGGATTAACTGTACTTCTGAATCGCTTCCCGGATTCTCCCATTGGTAAGATTCAACAAATGCGCCCCCTCTTCCCTGCTCGTACCCGTCAGCTTCAGCAAAATCGGCGGACGCAAAAAAGGTGCCCTATTCAAAGGCACCTTTTTTGCTTGTCTTTCTTCGATATACATAGAGGCCAGATTAGAAATCAAAATTGTCCGGGTCCGGACCTACGCGCACGCCTTCATCCAGGGCGTCGATCTTCGCCATGTCTTCTGCGGAAAGCTCGAAGTCAAAGACATTTGCGTTTTCCACGATCCGATGTTCCTTGATGGATTTCGGGATGGTGACGACGCCGTTTTGCAGATCCCAGCGCACGATGACTTGCGCGACGGATTTGTCGTGGCGCTCTGCGATCTCTTTGAGCACCGGATGGTCGAGCAACTGGCCTTGCATCAGGGGCGACCACGCTTCCATCTGGATGCCGTTTTCCCGGCAAAAAGCCAGCAGCTCTTTTTGCGCGAGGCGCGGGTGGTACTCAATCTGGTCGACCATCGGTTTGATCTCCGCGTCCTTCATCAAGTCTTGCAAATGATGTACGTGGAAGTTGGACACGCCGATCGCTTTGACCTTTCCGTCCTTGTAGATTTTTTCCAGGGCGCGCCATGCGTCCTTGTACTTTCCTTCGACCGGCCAGTGAATCAGGTACAGGTCGAGGTAATCCAGACCGAGCTTTTTCAGACTCGTCTCGTAAGCAGCCAGCGTAGCCTCGTAGCCAAGGTCGGAATTCCATACCTTGGAAGTGACGAACAGCTCCTCGCGGGTAATGCCCGCATCCTTCATGCCAAGGCGAATGCCTTCGCCAACGCCTTCTTCATTGGCGTAGACGGCAGCGGTATCGATACTGCGGTAGCCATTGCGGATGGCGGCGCGCACCGCCTCGATGACTTCCTGGCCATCCTGTACTTTAAACACGCCGAGGCCGAGCCAAGGCATTTTTACTCCGTTTGCGAGTGTTGTTGCAGCTTGCAGATTGGTTGTCATGAACACGTAACCTCCTTATGGTTTTTGCTAACCCTGGAACGGCCAGCCTTGCCTTCCAATACTCGGCTCCAGCCTGTCAAAATGACGGCGCCAAGCACCATAATTCCCCCGACCCATGTCGTATGAATAAGCCCGATCGAATCCGTGATAACTCCGCCCAGATAGGCGCCGATCGCGATGCCCGCATTAAACGCGGCGATGTTGACAGCCGACGCCACATCCTTGGCGCTCGGCACGTACCGCTCCGCCAAAATGACGACGTATACCTGCAGACCCGGCACGTTCATGAACGCCATGATGCCCATGAAAAAGATCGTGACCAGCCCGGCGAGCTTGAACGGCACAGTAACGAACAGGATGAACAGGACGAGCGCCTGCACGACAAACATGACCAGCAAAGCTCCGAGGGGATTGCGGTTCGCGAACTTTCCGCCCGCCACGTTGCCGATTGCGATGGCAATGCCGTAGACGAGCAGGATGATCGCGACTTGTGCTGCAGAGAAACCGGCAATATCAGTCAGCAAGGGCGACAGGTAGGTGAAGACGACGAACGTCCCACCGTAGCCCAAGGTAGTGATGATGAACATGAGGAGCAGCCGGCCGTTCGTGACCAGCTTCAGCTGATCGCCGAACGTCGTCTTGACTCCTTTGCGCAAATTCCCCGGGACGAGCAGGGAATTGGCGATCAGTGCAATGACGCCGACCAGAACGATCGCGGCAAATGCAACCCGCCACCCGAGCTGCTGGCCGAGGTACGTCCCCAGCGGCACGCCCGTTACCGTGGCGACCGTAAGCCCGGTAAACATAAGGGAAATCGCGCTCGCCCGGCGATCCTCCGGCACGAGGTCAGCGGCAATCGTCGACCCGATCGACATGAATACGCCGTGGGCAAATGAGGACACGACACGCCCGACGAGCAGCAACGCAATCGAGCCCGCACTGGCCGCGATACTGTTGCCCGCGATGAAAAAGATCATGATCCAGAACAGCAGCGTCTTTCTCGGCAAACTCGACGTGAGCGAGGTGAGTACAGGTGCTCCGACGGTAACACCCAGCGCATATAAAGTAACAGTCAGTCCAGCAGTCGTGACCGGGATGTTCAAGTCTTGCGAAATCAACGGCAGCAAGCCTACGCTGATAAACTCCGTCGTTCCGATCGCGAACGCGCTGATCGCCAGGGCAAGCAGGGCCAGCGTGCTTCGCTTTGTTCCTTCTGTCACAAGTATTCCTCCTTGATATTGAATCAACCGTTCGTTCACCGCGAACGGAAAAAGAATGGTATGGTGAATACCAGCTGGCAAATGCTATTATGGAGGATAGAAAACAGAATGAGAAGTACACACTTTTTTGTATGATAGGAACCTGAAAGTATCATAGGCACTTTTTTGTACCTATGCGATTTTATTAATGAAAGAAGGAGCCGGCATGAAGAAAAAGAAGTACAACATCTCGGTAGAAGCGACACTGGAGGTGATCGGCGGCAAGTGGAAATGCGTGATACTCTGCCATCTGACCCACGGGGCGAAGCGGACGAGCGAGCTGAAGCGGCTGATGCCGGGCATCACCCAAAAGATGCTGACCCAACAGCTGCGCGAACTGGAGGAGGACGGCATCATCAACCGGATCGTCTACAACCAGGTTCCGCCGAAAGTGGTATATGAGCTAAGCGAGTACGGCTGGAGCCTGAAAAACATTCTCGACACGCTCTGCGCCTGGGGCGAGCGGCATATCATCCGCGTTTACGGCGATACGGAAGGCATGCTGGAGGACAGCATCCTCAACCACAAGCGCTGACCGGAAGCCGCCCGTCCCTTGCCTCCAAAAAAAAGTCGGGAAAGCCCGTGCCAGCGGTCAAAAAATCTGGCTGCGCCGGACAGAAACCTGAGCCACTCCACTCCGAACGTCAAAAAAGGCCATCCAGCTCATGTGCACTGGATGACCTTTTTTGCGTCAAGCCGAACTGACCGTTTGCCCCGGAACCGGCTGTCCCGGTTGTTTTGCCGGATCAGGCAAACAGGCTGACGAGATTGCCGTCCGGGTCGGCCACGATGGCGTAGCGCTGTCCCCAGAAGGCGTCCCACGGCTCGCGATGGCCCGCGTAGCCGTGCTCCACGAGCTTCGCGTACAGCTCGTTTACGGCGTCCGCGCTGTCGCACAAAAACGCCAGCTCGATCCGATGCCCCGTCGGCTCCTCCCAGCCGCCGTACACATCGCGGGCTACCTCTACCGTATCAAAGGCGAGGCGCACGCCGTCCTGCACGACCTCCACATGCACGTCGGCATTGGCGCTCTCCGGTATATCCAGCCCGAGCAGGCGGTAAAAATCCAGCGATTTCTTCATGTCCTTCGTGACAATCCCTACCATATCCAGCTTGATTCCCATAGCGAACCGCTCCTTTCTCATACCATTAATGACAGCTCTTGCCGCACTTTCTTCGGCAGCTTTTGCACGATTTGCTCGTGGGCATGCGCGATCATCCGCTCCCACAGCTCGTGCGGAATGTCCGCATCGAAGTAAACGGAATTCCAGTGCGTCTTGTTCATGTGGTAACCAGCGATAATGCCCGGATAGATGTCGCGCAGCTCGCCCGCCCAGGCCGGGTCGCATTTCAGCGTGAGGATGTCCTTCCCCTTGCCGTCACTGCCGATCATGGCAAACAGCTTCCCGCCGACATGATAGCGATCGCACTCCCACACAGGCTGGTAATCGTACGTGCATCCGGGCTGCTTCCGGCACCAGCCGTCCAATGTTTCCTTGTCCACGTTTCCTTCCCCCCCTTCCACAGGCACGGCTCCTACTCGAGATAGCGGTAATGGGGCTGAGCCAGGCCAGGCTGAATGACAGGCGGTTGCAGCGGCCGATACATGCGACTAGACACAGAATCCCCTCTGCCTTTTCGAGCCTTCTTTACTATTACCTCATTTTACCACCTGAGCTTTCTTCGATATACAGTGTCCGCTGACAAATCCCCGGGCCGCTCTCGCCTTGCCCTCTCACTTCTTGCGCCCTTCCCGTATATCATAGCGAGAATGGACTTTTTCCAAGCGAGGTGCATGGTGCATGATCTCCTCCTGCAAATGGAGCCTTCACAAGTTCTTTGCCAAAAGCCCGCACATCCGCCCCTATTTGCCTCCCACCTCCCTGTACCAGCCTGCCGCCCTCCGCACTTATTTGGGCCAGTACGACACCGTCTTTATCAAGCCGACGAGAACCCATATGGGAAAAGGCATCGTGCGCGTCCAAAAAAAGCCGGACGGCTACCAGTTGGTCAAGGAGCGGGGAGAGCCCGTTCACGTCTCCACCCTCGATGAATTGCAGCAAAAGCTGGAAAGGCTGTGCAGTGAAAAAACGCACATCGTCCAGAAAGGCATCGACCTCGCCGAGCTGAACGGACGGCCCTACGACATCCGCGTAATGATGATGCGCAACGGTCTCGGCAAATGGCAGTATGCCGGGATGCTGGCAAAGGTCGCAGGGGCTGACAGCGTCATCACGAATGTAGCCCGCGGAGGCGGCTATGTCGTCACTGTTCCCCACGCGCTGAAGAAGTCGCTGTCTCTCTCCCCCGCAGAAATCCGCCGGATCGAACGGACGCTCATCCACCTTAGCTATCAGGTCTGCTCCCATTTCAACAAGTACCGGCACTCCGCCCAGATCGGCGTCGACTACGCCATCGACAAGCAAGGACAAATCGCCGTGATCGAAGTCAATTACGACTTTCCGTCTCACGGACTATTCGCCAAGCTCAAGGACAAAACCTACTTTCGCACGATCAAGCGACTGCACTACCAGTACCGCAAGCGGGTCAAGCACAAAAAAAGCCGCGTGCGCACCTGACAGCTCTCTTGTCCCGGCGGGTGAAGGGGGCGGGCCTGCCACGGCTCACCGCCACTCCACCGGATGTGCCGAAATGCCAAAGAGGGGCTGTCTCACAAGTCGATGTTTTGACTTGGAGACGCCCCGTTTTCCGTTCAAAAGCGTTGAAAAAGAAATGGTTTTCAAATTGATTTGGTAACGATGGGGATCAGGGCAAATGACTTCCGGGCTATTCGTGCGCCAGCGCTGTGCCGCGGCCATCCAGCATGGAGGTGCAGTTCGGGCAGCGCGTCGCCTTTACCGGGATCGTCGTGATGCAATGCGGGCATTCCTTGGTCGTGACCGGAGCCTCCGCCACTTCCTGCTTGCGCTTGAACCGGTTCAACTGCTTGATGACGATGAAGATGGAAAACGAGATGATCAAAAAGTCGATGACCGAGTTGAGAAACAGCCCGTAGTTCAAGGTCGCTGCCCCTTTACTTTTGGCTTCGGCCAGCGTCGCGTAATGCGTGCCGCTCAAATTGATGAACAGATTGGAAAAATCGACCTTGCCCAGCAGCAGCCCGATTAACGGCGTGATGATGTCGTTGACCAGTGACGTTACAATTTTCCCGAAAGCTCCGCCGATCACGACACCGACTGCCAGATCGACGACATTTCCTTTCAGGGCAAACTCTTTGAATTCCTTTATCAAGTCCTTTTCCTCCTCTGTTCTCCAGCACTCACTTGCCGTATCAGGCAGCAAAAAGCACTCGTGGTCCGCCTCGACGCGCACATCCGCTTTTGACATCTGGCGCTGCGCTGAACCAGCCGATTACCTTATGCTAACCAAATCAAAAACAGCCGTCAAATGGCGATCTGCATGCTACTTCTCTCCTATTGCACCGCGCTCACGACTATTTTACACTTATCCATAACTTCGACATAATTCGCCACATTCTGTAACATTCCGACCTCTCGAAGACTGGGAAACTGGGAAACGAAGCGATAAAGGAGATAAGGATCATGCTCTCGATTGACCCTTCGACGAACGAGTTACTTTCTTTGGCAAAAGCTCAACTCCTCCGCGCCCTCCACCTTCAGCAGACGAAGCCTTATTTGCCGATATGGGGAGAGCTCTACACCTCGCTGCGCGATATCGCGAAGCACGGACAGCAGACGCAGGAAAACGTGCTGATCTACCCGCTTCGCCCTACAGGCGCCCTCTGGTATTTGCATGAAGAAAACCGGTTTTTGGCGGATCTACCGGAACCCGGCATCACGATTAAACTGACACAGGAGCAGCTTTTGGACGCTCTGGTCAAAGGAAGCTTCCCGCCGCGTCGGCCCACCAACGGCTGAACGTTCTCAGCCTTGTTTGCAAAAAAAAGCCCAGGTTATCAACAACCCGGGAAGAGTAGTACGGAAGTAATTACGTGAATGTCTTTATCTTAAATCGCTAGACCTATTAATACTAGCTGTAATTTTAGGTATATGTACCTAGTTTTACCCTTAATAAAAAAGAGGCGGCCCTCCTGCACAGATTGGGTACCGCCATCCCGAACTTCCCCAAGTTCGTTCATACAGGCATTGTACTATGAAACGTTGACATCGAAAAGTGTCAGGTTTTGTTTTATCACAACTTATTGAAAATCTTTCTATCGGGCATTGCTGTTTTTGCAAAACGGCCCAAAGTCTGCCCGCGCACCAGAACCGTTCTTCTAGTGGTCGCCGCCGCCCGCTGCATCTGCTGCCATCGATCCGAAAATGATGTACAAATAGACGTACTGACTGACGCTCACTTTTGGAAACACGAAGACGATGTTCGACTTTCCTTCCCATTGCCTCACCGTATACCGCAGGTTGCTCGCTCTGATTTTCTTCAAAATGCGCGATGCTTCGCGCCACGAAACGGAAAACTGGACGTTTTTTTCCATCAGACTACCACCTCACGCGGCTAGTATGCCCGATTCGGAAAAAGGCAACACCTGTCCTTATTCGTAGCGCAGCGCATCGATCGGTTTCAGCTGCGCCGCTTTTCGCGCCGGGTAGACTCCGAACACGACACCGACCAGGGAAGACGTCAGGAATGCGTACAAGATCGGGGAAAGGCTGATCGCCGTCGCAATGCCGGCGAAACGGCTGAGCGCCGCGGCGGCACCGATGCCTGCCACAATCCCTACGATCCCGCCGATCAGGCTAAGGGTGACCGCCTCAATCAAAAACTGGCGCAAAATATCGCCGCGCTTCGCTCCGATCGCCTTGCGGATGCCGATCTCGCGCGTCCGCTCGGTCACGGACACGAGCATGATGTTCATGACCCCGATTCCCCCGACGATCAGGGAAATCGCTGCGATCCCCGACAGCAGTGCCGTCATCGAGCTGGACACTTCCTGCGCCGTGCTTAAAATATCGGTCTGCGACGTTATGCGAAAATCGTCTGCTGTCTGCGGACGCAGGTTGTGCCTGACCCGCAGTGTGCTCTGGATGTCGAGTTGCGCCTGCTCCATCTGGTCCGACGATTTTGCCGACACGTAAATCGTCCCGACGTTTTTCCCTCCCGTCAAACGGCTCATGGCCGTCGTGATCGGGATCAGGATGCGGTCGTCATTGTTCGTCATCCCGGAGCTTCCCTGGCTTTTCAGCACCCCGATGATCGTAAAGGGAATCCGGTTGATCTGGACAGTTTGCCCGATGGGGGTGACGCTGCTATTGGCAAACAGGTTGCTCGCGACCTCGGTTCCGATCACTGCCACGTTGAACTGCTGCTTGACTTCAAAGTTGGTAAAAAAACGCCCGCGCTCGACCTGGACGTTGCGCACCTGGGGAAACGCCGCCGTCGTGCCTTCCAGCGAGCTGGAGTAGTTGCTACTGCCCCAGACGATCTGCGCCCTGCCATTCACGCTTGGAGCCACGCCGGACACGGACTCCTTTTGCTCGATCGCCTCGGCGTCCGCCAGCGTCAGCGTGTTGAGCGAGCCTGCCCCCAGATTGACTCTGCCCTGCGTCGCCTGTCCTGGCGAGACGATCAACAGGTTGCTCCCCAGCCCGTTGATCTGCGAGGCCACACTGCTCGAAGTCCCTTCCCCGATGGCGACCATCGCGATCACCGCCGCGACCCCGATGATAATGCCCAGCATGGTGAGGATGGATCGCAGTCCGTTGGCTTTTATGCTGCGAAATGAAATGCGTACGCACTCGACAAAACTCATCGCTTCCCTTCCTCCCCATGCGCTCTTCTCCGGTTGCTCACCACTTCGTTGGAGACGATCTGCCCATCCCGGAACCGGACGATTCGTTTGGCGTAATCCGCGATGTCCGGCTCGTGCGTGACGAGGATGACAGTCTTGCCCGCGTCGTTCAGCTGCTGGAAAATGCCCATGATTTCTTCGCTCGTCCGGGTATCCAGCGCCCCCGTCGGCTCATCCGCGAGCAAAATGACCGGGTTGTTGACCAGCGCCCGGGCGATGGACACGCGCTGCTGCTGCCCGCCGGACAGCTCGTTCGGCTTGTTGTTCAAGCGCTCCTGCAGCCCGACATCGATCAGGGCCTGGACGGCGCGCTCCCGCCGCTCTTTCGCAGGGACGCCGCCGTAGAGCAGCGGCAGCTCGACATTTTCCACGGCCGTCGTGCGCGGCAATAGATTGAAGTTTTGAAAGACGAAGCCAATCTTGCGGTTGCGGATTTCCGCCAGTTCGTCGTCATGGGCTTGCGAGACAGGTTGGCCGTCCAGATAAAACTCCCCGGAGGTCGGCTTATCCAGGCAGCCGATGACGTTCATCATCGACGATTTCCCCGACCCGGACGGTCCCATGATCGCGACGAAATCGCCTTCGTCGATCGTCAGGCTGACGCCGCGCAGCGCATGGATTTCCTGATCGCCGATGCGGTACAGCTTTTTCAGGTCTTCGATTACAATGACTGGTTTCATCTGCTCATCGCCCTCTCATTCCGCCTCCTCCGCCAGAGAAGCCGCCTCCCATGCCGCCGAAGCCTCCTACGCCGCCCATACGGGTCATGCCGCCCATGCGGTTGGCGTTCTGCTCTGCTGACGCTGCGGACGTATTCATTGCCATGATGACGACTTTATCGCCTTCCTGCAGCCCTTCTGTAATCTCCACCTTGTCCGAGGCGAAATAGCCGATTTTGACAGGCTGAAAGCGATACGGTCTGGCCGCGCTGCGCGCATTGCCTTCCTTGCTGCCGCTTTCCCTGGTGCTGCCTTCTGTGTACAGGTAGACGCCGTCTTTCCCGTTCATCGTCTGCAAGGCTTGCGCAGGCACGACCAGCACGTTTTGATGGGTGCCGATCTCGATTGTGACGTTCATCGTCATGCCGATTTTCAGCTTGCCTTCCTTGTTGTCAACCGTGAGCAAAACGTCGTAGCTCGTCACGCCGGACTCTGTTTTGGCCTCCGGGTAGACCAGCTTGACTTTGCCCGAGAACGTCTCATCAGGATAGGAGCTCGTCGTGAAGCTGACGCTCTGCCCTTCCTTGACTTTGCCAATGTCGCTCTGGCTGATCTGGGCCAGAACTTCCAGACTGCCGGAATTGGAGTTGTCCATGATGATGAAGTCGCTTCCCGGGATTTCCCCGACGTTCCCGTTTACTTGCACGATGACCCCGTCCATCGGCGCTTTCAGCGTGACGGCATTCAAAGCCTTTTGCGCCTGCTGCAACTGCGCCCTCGCCTGCTCGACCGCTGCCTTCGCGGACAGGACTGTTGAGGCGTCCGGGCCTTTTTTCGCTTCGTTCAGCGCTTCGACCGCCGTGTCGTATGCGGCCTGCGCCTGCTCGATCTTGCTCGACACCTGACCGCGAGCCTGCCCTGCCGTCAGCACCGCCGTATTGTAGTCGCGCTGCGCCTGCTCCAGCTCCGACTGCGCAGTGTCATACTCCGTCTTGGAGATCGCGCCTGCCTCGTACAGCGCTTTTTGCGACGCGTATGTCTTCTGGGCATTGGCGAGATTGGCTTTTGCTTTTTCCTCATCGCTTGTCGCCTTTTGCGAATCGATGGACTGCTTCGCCAATTCCAGCTCCGTCCTGGCCTGGGTGACGTTCGCCTCCAGCGTGCGCATCTCCGCTGTCGTTTTGCGCTTCTGCGCTTCCTCCAGCTTCGCCTGCGCGGACAGCAGATTGGCCTGTGCGTTGGTCACCTGGATCTTCGCAACGGAATCGTCCATCGTGGCGAGCACTTGCCCCACCTTTACCTGATCGCCCACCCCGACCACGATGGAGGAGATCGCATCCTTGGCATCCTCCACATCCGCAAAGGACAGGGAGGTGCGCTTGGACGCCTGAACCGTACCGGACGCCAGCACCGTCTCGGTCACATCGCCTTTTGACACGGGTATTACCTGAAAGGCAGCCTGTACCCTCGTCGGCGTCAT
Source organism: Brevibacillus sp. GCM10020057 (assembly GCF_042683565.1). Lineage (NCBI taxonomy): Bacteria > Bacillati > Bacillota > Bacilli > Caryophanales > Paenibacillaceae > Brevibacillus > Brevibacillus sp. GCM10020057. Next base: position 25,675 of record NZ_JBHUJW010000031.1, on the reverse strand, counting down.
GTACGCCTGATAGCCGTACACACCGCCGCCAATCAGCACGACGGCCACTCCGAGTGCGATCCACCGTTTCTTGTTCATTCTCCCTGTGGAGAACCGTTTTCCTTTCCCATTCATTTCCGTCACCTGGAGACTCCCCCCACTCGCTTTCTTGTTTGCATGAACCTCGTGATGGGATCAAATATACGGAACAAATGCGTCAGGATTGCGTCAGGAGCCTTTTATTGATTTGAAAATGAAAACGAATATAGTAATATTAGGAAAAATTGCTGCACTGTTCAAAAATTTGGATGGGCCAAGCATGATTTGGACCGGTTCGCTTTCCTCAAAAATTCTTTGTTATAGGTGAAACGATCAGGCATGACAAAGAAAAACATAACAACGTTTATTATGGCCTCCCTGATTTCTGCGTTAGGGAGTCGGAAGGATTTTTTTCCTGGAAATTTTCAAGCGAATTACTATCCTGCAAAAAAATATTGTCGTCACGTTTATCTTCAGTCTGTTGGGAAGTGCGGCTATACTGGCCCCGTTGGGAGCAATCCCTCGATCCTTTTGCTGAGTATACTGGAATTCGTGTTAGGCGGTTTCATAGCCATTTCAAAAGTATGTGAAAGAACCTTTTTGCAGACGATCGTCCCATCTGCGCATCTAGGGAAAATAGGGTCATTAAGACAGGCTTTGCAAATTTCCGTTAAATTGCTCTCGGTCCCTCTTGTTGTGGTTGTTGTGAAATGGTTTGAGATGATCTTGGTTTCAATCGGATTGACTCTTTGCTATGTACTTGCAGCGATCTGTTTAGTTAACAAGGGCGATCAACAAAAACTCATGAAAGAGGTGAAACATTTATTTCGTCGACATAGTTGAATAGCGCAATGGCAAGAAAAAAGGCACCCCTTGGAATTTACATCGGAAACCCGCAGAGGTTTCTCCCATGTCTATTCCAAGGGGTGCGCTCAAACTTTAGACAAGGCATCAGTCTCCTCTACACTTCCACACCTTTTCGCAAAGTCAGCGTGAAGGTCGTGCCTGCTTCCGAGGATTCCGTCAGCTCCAGATTTCCCCCCAGCGCCTGGGCGATCATCCGGCTGAAGGACAGCCCCAATCCCAGCCCGCGCACGGTATGCTTCTTCTCCTCGCCACGATAAAAACGGTCAAAGACAAAGGGCTGCTCCGCCGCAGGAATCCCCGTCCCGTGATCCTGCACGACAATTCGTATGTCCTGTGGTGTCTCGCCAAGGCGTATCTCGATGCGTCCGCCGGGTCGGGACGCCTGGGCCGCGTTGTTCAGCAAATTGTACAACACCTGCTGCACCCGCAGCGGATCGGTGAAGACGATGATCGGCCGCTCGGGCTTCTCCACGTGCAGCGAGAGGTTGTCCTCCTCCTGTCCGATCCGCCACTGATGGGTGATTTCCTGCACCAGCTCGTACACATCCTGGCTCTCCCGGCGAATGCGGATGTCTCCGACCGCAAACGAGTTGAAATCGAGCAAATCCTCCACCATTTTTTGCAGCCGCGCCGTCTCACTGGTACATATTTCCAAAAATTCCTTCGCCTCCGCTCCCGTGACGATGTCGTCTTTGACGGCCTGCACCAGCCCGCTGATCGAGGTGACGGGCGTCTTCAGCTCGTGGGTCACGCCTGCGAGCAGCTCCGTCCGCATCATCTCCAGCTGACGCAGCCGGTCTGCCATCTCCTTGAACGAGTGGATCAGCTCGTAAATTTCCGTTTCCTTGCTGTCTTTTTCCAGGCGGATGTCGTAGTCGCCGATCACGATCTGCTTCGCGGCCGCTGCGACGTCCATGATTGGCTGCGACAGCTTTTTCGTCAAAAGGAAAATGACCAGCCATCCGAGCAGTCCCAGGCTGATGAGCATAATAAACAGAAGCTGAAATTCCGTGGTGCTGCGCATCATTTCCTTTTTCGGCGTGAACAAAAAGACCCAGCCGACCGTTTGCTCCTTGGCGGTAATGCTGCGTTTGACGAACAAAAATTGCTCTCCCCGCGAGAGGGTGATCTCCGTGACGTCCTCCCCGGCATCCGTCAGTTGGGCAGCGCGCGCGGACAGCTCGTTGGAAAGGGGGCCGGGCAAGTCAAACAGCGGCTGCTTTTGCGCCCCCAGGATCAGCATGAACGGTTTGTAATTTTGCCGCAGTGATTGCTGCCTGTTGTCCAGAATGCGGAACAAAAACGGCGCGACCTTGATATTTCCGTCCGCATCGAGAACGCGATCCGCTATTTCGCCGGCCGTCAGCCGCATGAAGTCCAGCCGCTTCTGCGTTTCATTGTAGTTGATCCACAGGCTGGAGGCGATCCCGATGACGAGCAGGCCGACGCACAGCGTAATCAGGTAGCGTGTCGTCCAGTAGCGAAAAAGCGTGGTTTGCCTGTTCTTATTCATAGACACACAGCTTGTATCCCAGACCGCGATAGGTCCGGATCTCCCCTTCTGAAGCCGGCCAGTTTTCCAGAGATCGGCGGATTCGTTTGATCGCCAGGTCTACGGCCCGGTCGCTGCCTTCGTAATCCATGCCCCACACGTGCTCAATGAGCTGCTCCCTCGTGAACGTCTGGTTTTTGTACTGCGCCAAAAATAAAAACAGGGACAGGTCCTTGGGGGTAAACGCCAGCTCAATCCCGTGCAAAGTTACGGTATATGCCTTGAAATCGACTTTCAGGCTGCCGAACTGTCTGACCCGATCGCCTTCTATCATGTTCGTCGAACGCCTGAGCACTGCCTGGACGCGCGCCACGACCTCGTCCGCGATGAACGGCTTGGTGATGTAGTCGTCCGCCCCTTGATGCAGTCCCATCAGCTTATTGTCAATTTGCCCCAATGCCGTGAGCATGATCACGGGACATGAGCTTTTGTTCCGAATATACTCCAGGATGCTCCAGCCGCTCCTGCCGGGGAGCATGACATCCAGCAGGACGAGCGCCGGATTGCCCGCATCGAATTTGCGCACGGCCTCATCGCCGGTAAATGCCTGCTCGACGTGAAACTGACTCTTTTCCAGATAAGCCTTCAAGACGCGAGAGATCGGCAGTTCGTCTTCTACAATCAGGATGCTCTTCACTTTCGCTTCACTCCTCTTGCGATCGCAACAGACTCTCTTCCTAGCGTATGAGAGGAATATGTCAAACAGATGTCTGGAGCAAAGTCTCTTTCCCGATTACAATGAGAGGAAAAACAGGCAGGAGGGCACATGCCATCATGAACCGCTTGACAGAAGAAGAAAAAATCGGGCTGTACAAAGCCATCAGCAACCGCAGGGACATCCGCACCTTTCGCAGCGACCCCATCCCGTCCGAGAAACTGGCGATGATTCTGGCCGCCGCTCACCATGCCCCGTCCGTCGGCTTCATGCAGCCGTGGAATTTCATCATCGTCACAGAAGATGCCACCAAGCAGCAGCTCGCCGCCTGCGCAGACAAGGAACGGCGCGCCCTGGCGATTCATTACGAAGGATCGGGCCGCGAATCGGCTTTTCTGGAGCTGAAAATCCAGGGAATCAAGGAAGCACCCGTCACGATTTGCGTGACCTGTGACCCGACTCGCGGCGGCGACCACGTGCTCGGACGAAATTCGATTCCGGAGACCGACATCATGTCCGTCAGCTGCGCCATTCAAAACATGTGGCTGGCTGCGTACGCAGAGGGCCTCGCGATGGGCTGGGTCAGCTTCTATAAAAAGCAGGACGTGCGGCGCATCCTGGAAATCCCGCCCCATATCGAGCCGGTAGCGCTATTGTCTGTCGGTTATACGGACGACTACCCGGATCGCCCCCTCCTGGAAAAACACCGGTGGGAAAAGCGGCTCGACTTGCAAAAGCTCATTTTCCGCGAACGCTGGGGAGAGGAAGCCTCCGACCCCAAGTAAGGCGTCTGCTTCCCTGCAGGCGGTACTAGGCACGCGGCCGCGTCCGGTTCGTCGGGATTGCCTGCAGCGGGTCGTCCGGCCAATAATGCTTGGGATAGCGTCCCTTCAAATCTTTTTTCACGTCAAAATACGCACTCTGCCAGAAGCTGGCCAAATCTCGCGTGACCTGAACCGGCCGGTTGGCGGGCGACAGCAGGTGCAGGGTCAGCGGCACACGCCCTCGCCCGATGCGCGGCGTCTCCTTCCACCCGAACACCTCCTGCAGACGGACGGCCAAAACAGGCGCCTGCGGGTCGCTGTAATCGATCGGCAAACGCGAGCCGCTGGGGACGACGACGTGTGTCGGAGCGTGCTCGTCCAGCTCCCGCCGCTGCTCCCAGTCGAGCAGCGACTCCAGAATCGCGGAAAGCGAGAGGCGGGACAGCTCATCCCGGCTCCTGATCCCCTGCACATGCGGGCCCAGCCATTCGTCCACATGCGCGAGCAAAGCGCTGTCCGAGACGTCCGGCCACGAGCCGTCCAAGCGGTGCAGAAACAAAAGGCGCTCCTGCAATTGACGGGCGTGGCGGCTCCATGGCAGCACGGCGAGCCCTTCTTCGGCAATTCCTTGCAGCAGGGCAGCCGCCACCGCATCCGGGTCTGTCAGAGGGGCAGGCGTCTCCCGCAGGACCAGCGCACCGAGCCGCCTGCGCTTGCGGGCGCGCACCGACTGCGCCGACTTGTCCCACCAAACGGCTGTCTCCTCCTCGATGCTCTCTGCGCAGACGCGCTCCAGCTCTTCCTCGGTGATCCCCGCCGCCAGCATGATCCGGCTGTCCGTCCCGACATCGTCCAGCTCTGCCGCAACTACATAGGCGGCGTATGCAAGCGGCTGATCGCCAGCAAAGACGGCTCCCCTGCCGTTGCTCAGCACGTACTTCCCGCTGTCCCTGCGCTGTCCGATCCGGTCCGGAAAGGCTTTGGCCAGCAGCGAACCGATCGCATCCAACGAATCGCCCGCCCCCGCTCTCTGCTCTATCACGCGAGCCCGCCACGTCTGCTTCAGCGCAGCCGCCTCCTGCCAGATGCGTCGACACGCTTCCTCGTCGACCTCCCAGAAGCCCGCCGGCAGCAGCTTTCCCGTTCGCCGCCCGTCCGCGGCTGCCCGCAGCGCCTCGACCCGCAGCCGCAAATCCGCCTGTCCGGCAGCGCCTCTGCCGCGCAAAATATCCCGTTCTCCCAGCAGCGCCGCCAGTTCGCATGCCAGCTCCAGCTGCTCCCGCCCTTCTGCTTCGAGGATCATGTGCGCCAGCCTTGGGTGCAGCCCCAGCCCGGCCAACTCCCGGCCATGCGCGGTTATTTTCCCGCGAGCGTCCAACGCGCCCAGCTGGACGAGCAGATCGCGGGCGTGCGCCAAAGCTGCGCGCGGCGGAGAGTCGAGCCACGCCAGCTCATCCGGGTCGTCCGCTCCCCACGCAGCCAGCTCCAGCGCCAGGGGCGTCAAATCCGCCTCGCGAATCTCCGGAGCCGTGTGCGCCGCGAGCGCCCGATCCTCCTGCTGAGTCCACATCCGGTAGCAGACCCCCGGCGACAGCCGTCCTGCCCTTCCCCTGCGCTGATCGGCAGAGGCCCGAGAAACCTGAATCGTCTCCAGCCTGGTCATCCCTGTGCGAGGGGAAAAGCGAGGGACGCGCATGAGGCCGCTGTCAATGACGATCCGTACCCCTTCCACCGTCAGGCTCGTCTCCGCGATGGACGTCGCCAGGACGATCTTGCGCTTGCCAGGCTGCGCAGGCCGGATCGCCGCATCCTGCGCTTCCTGCGGCAAGGCGCCGTACAAAGGAGCGATGGCGACATGAGGAGGCAATCCGGCGGCCCGCAGCTTTCCCTCGACGCGGCGAATTTCGCCCGCTCCCGGGAGCAAGACCAGCACATCGCCCGTTTCTTCGGACAGCGCCTGCACAATCTTCGCCGCGACGGCATCCTCCAGCCGTCCTTCCATCGGCCGCGCGAGATAGCGGGTCTCGACGGGGAACATCCTCCCTTCGCTTGCGATCACCGGCGCATTGCCCAGCAGGCGGGAAACCGCAGCGGCATCCATCGTCGCCGACATGACCACGATCCGCAAGTCTTCACGAAACAGGCTTTGCGCCTGCAAGCCAAGAGCGAGCCCGAGATCCGCATGCAGGCTGCGTTCATGAAACTCGTCAAACAAAATCAGGCCGACACCCTCCAGCCCAGGGTCTGCCTGCAGCATCCGCGTCAGCACCCCTTCCGTGATGACCTCGATCCGGGTGTTCGGACCGACTTTCGCGTCCATTCTGACCCGATAGCCTACCGTTTCTCCTACCTGCTCCCCCAGTGCCGCAGCCATATATCTGGCGGCCGCCCTCGCAGCCAGACGGCGCGGCTCCAGCAGCAAGATGCGCCGTCCTGCCAGCCACGGCTCGTCCAGGACGGCCAGCGGGACGCGCGTCGTCTTTCCGGCACCCGGCGCTGCTACGAGTACGGCGTTCGCATGGTCGCGCAGCGTCGCCAGCAGCTCCGGCAATATTTCGTCGATCGGCAATGCGCTCATTTTTTCACCTCTTGCAACATCTTCATCCTCTCATCTTACACGGCTTGCCGCCCCTGCAAAAAGACTTTGAAAAATGACAGAATAATCACTGAATTGTATAATGAGAAGGTGAGCTAATTTTTTTATTGGTAGAGAGAATTTGATAGCAGGAGGTGCTGCACATGATTCACATACACAACCATGAAGATGTCGTATGTGTGGAGGGGATCGTCAAACGACAAGGACGCGACTCATCCGTCTACGTCTATTTGACGGATGGGATGATGATCGATACCGGCCCGAAAACGATCGAGGCATCGCTCATCCCGTTCTATCAGTCCTCATCCTTTGAATCTGTCGTCCTCACCCACAGCCATGAAGACCATGTCGGAGGAGCAGCATGGATCGAAGCGCACCTGCACGTGCCCATCTACATCCACGACAAAGGCGTTGCCCGCTGCGCACAAAGGGCCGACTACCCGGTGTACCGGCAGCTCACATGGGGCATCCGCGATCCTTTCCCGGCTCACTCTCTGGGAAAATCGTTCCACTCCCGCACCCTGGACTGGAAAGTGCTCGAAACGCCCGGCCACGCCCGTGACCACATCGCCCTGATCCACGAAAAAACCGGCCGCCTGTTCGCCGGAGACCTGTTTTTGGGGACAAAGACCAATGTCATCCTGCGGGAAGAATCCATCCCGACGCTCATGGACTCCCTCCGGCTCGTGCTTTCCCACGACTTTCAGGCGCTGTACTGCGCCCATGCAGGCTATATACCCAACGGCAAAACCATGCTCCATCAAAAGCTCGAGCATCTGGAAAACCTCACGGGGGAAATCCTCCATCTCTACAGCAAGGGATTGGCTGCGGGCGAGATCAACCGTACGCTCTTTCCTGGCCACTTGCCGATCATCGACATCTCCGAAGGCGAATTCGACTCCTTGCACATCGTCACGTCTGTGCTCGCCAGCCTCGATCAGCGCGAGGGCCATTTTCCAGATACGTCCAATGGAAGGTTTCGATAGCGAGTATCAGCAAGATCAATGGGCGACGGGATATACGTTTTCGTATGACTTCTGCCTTACTTGCTATTTACCGGCCCCCACACGCAATGATACCCTTTATTTGGAAGTTAAGACAGGAGGTGTCAGCAGTTTGCAAAAGGTTGCAGAACACATCTATCTCATCGAAAACATATGGGTGGTTCTCGTGCCCCTTCTCCTTGGCATCGTCAGCGTGGCGTGCCTGCTGGTCGGTCTTTTCTGGCGGAATCGGATTCAATTGTACGTCTCCGCTTGCTGCTTTGCGGCGCTGCTGCTTTGTTTGCTGGCCATCCGCTTCTTCATGACGGGCGCGGCTTCCTCATGAGAAAGCCGCGCCCTCGTGGGATGCTTGCAGACACACAACAAAGCGAAGGGATGTTCCCTCTCCCTTCGCCTGCTGCTGTACTGCTTTGCTCTTACGATTTCTTTTCCACCGCATGCCCGCCGAATTCATTGCGCAGCGCTGCGACGACTTTTCCGTGAAACGTGTCCGCCTCGAGCGAGCGATAGCGCATGAGGAGGGACATGGCAATAACCGGAGTCGCCGCCTGCAGGTCCAAGGCTGTCTCCAACGTCCATTTGCCTTCGCCGGAGGAGTGCATAACCCCGCGGATTTCATCCAGCTTCGCGTCTTTGCGGAACGCCCGCTCCGTCAGGTCCATCAGCCAGCCGCGGATGACCGAACCGTTGGCCCACACCCGCGCCACCTCGGCGAAATCGTAGTTGTACGGGCTCTTTTCCAGCACCTCAAAGCCTTCGCCGATCGCCTGCATCATGCCGTACTCGATCCCGTTGTGAATCATTTTCAGGAAGTGGCCGCTGCCCGCCTCGCCTGTGTACAGGTAGCCGTTCTGCACGTTGATGTCGCGGATCATCGGCTCAATGCGGGCGAATGCTTCCCGGTCGCCGCCAATCATCATGCAAGCGCCGTGGCGCGCGCCTTCCATCCCGCCGCTCGTGCCGACGTCCAGAAAGTGAATGCCTTTTTCCTTCAGCCGCCCGTAGCGCTCTACCGATTGCTTGTAGTGCGAATTGCCTCCGTCGATGACGATATCGCCAGGGGACAGCAACCCCGCAAGCTTGTCCACCAGCTCATCTACGATCTCTCCTGCGGGAACCATCAGCCAGATGACACGCGGCGCGTCCAGCTTGGCAACCGCATCCTCGATCGATTGTGCCGGAATGGCTCCTTCGCGTTCCAGCTCCTGTGCCCGTGTCGGCTCCACATCATAAGCTACGACCTCGTGTTGATGCGAGAGCAGGTTCAATGTCAGATTGTAGCCCATTTTTCCTAATCCAAGAATCGCCAGTTTCATTGCGGGTACGTCACTCCTTTTGAGTTCCACTCGTTATCTCGTAATTATATGACAATTATTTTCCCTTTTCATCATAATTGAAGAAAATTTTTTTGAAGCTAGGAAAAGAAACCCGACCTTTTCTATAATTGGGTAGCAGTTCTCCATCACTTGGGAGGTGTTTTTCGTTTGGCCGATTCAACCACACACGTGCCACCCGGCGTGCTTACCCAATTGCGCGCCATCTACACGCAGCTTAGCAACAAGGAGCAGAGAATCGCCGACTACATCCTGAAGCATGCGGGCGACGTCATTCATCTGTCCATTACGGAACTGGCCGACCAGAGCCAGTGCGCCGACGCGACCGTCTTCCGCCTCTGCCGCCGCCTTGGCTTCCGGGGGTATCAAGCATTTAAAATCGCGCTCGCCAGCGAGGTGACCAACCCGAAGCAATCGATCTACCAGGAGATTAACCTCGACGATGACGATCTCGGCTCGATTGCAGAAAAGATTTTCACCGCCAACATCGAGACCTTGCGCGATACCCGGCAGATCATCGACAAGGACACGTTGCAAAACATCGTCACCTGCCTGGAATCGGCGAAGCGCATTGAATTTTACGGCTCAGGCGGTTCCGCCGCCATCGCCCAGGACGCCTATCACAAATTTATGCGGACAGGCATTCCCTGTATCCACCATTCCGACTCCCATTACCAGGTGATGTCTGCCTCCCTGCTGTCCGAAGGGGACGTGGCCGTCGGCATATCCCATTCCGGTTCCAACGAGGACATCCTCGAAGCGTTGCGGGTGGCAAAGGCAGCCGGAGCCAAGACGATCGGCATCACCAGCTACGGCAAGTCTCCGCTCGTGCGGCTGGCCGATATGTGCCTGTACACGACGTCCCGCGAGACCGTCTTTCGCACCGAAGCGCTCTCCTCCCGGCTGGCCCAGCTCAGCCTGATCGACCTGCTCTACGTCGCCGTATCCTTGCGGCGGCAGGAAGAGACGATTGCCAATATCCAGCATATCCGCGAAGCCATTTCGTTAAAACGCCTGTAGCAGCAGGCGTTTTTTTCGTGGACGCCCCTGATCGAAGGTAAAGGAAGGGAATACTGGTACAAAAAAGCAACGGTAAAATGAAATAATTTTTTTCTAACATATTAACAAATGAAAAAAATTTCGTTATAATCGCCATATTACTTCGCGAGCATCTGTAAGCGTATTCAAACAAGAAGGTGAACCGCAATGAAGCCATCGTATTTTATCGGGCTGGATATCGGGACGACGAGCACGAAAGCTATCGTCTTCACGCCGAACGGCGCTGTGCGCGGAACAGGCAATGTTGACTATCCCCTGCTCGTTCCCCAACCGTCATGGGCGGAACAAGATCCGGAGACGATCTTCGCCGCCGTCATTCAGTCCCTGAAACTGGCTGTCGAGCAGGCGAACGTGAACAAGCGCGAAATCGGCGGGATCGGATTTTCAACTGCGATGCACAGCCTGATCGCCGTCGATGCGCATGGCAATCCGCTGACCCACAGCATCATCTGGGCGGACAACCGCAGCGCAGCCCAGGCCGATCGGCTGAAGCAGGACGGCGTCGGCCACAGCATTTACCTCGCTACGGGAACGCCGATCCATCCGATGTCGCCGCTGCCCAAAATCATGTGGCTGCGCGAACAGGCGCCGGACACGTTCCGCAAGGCGGCAAAGTTCATCTCGATCAAGGAATACGTCATCCATCGGCTGTTCGGCCAGTACGTGGTCGACTATTCCATCGCCTCGGCGACCGGACTGTTCAATCTGCGCAAGCTCGACTGGGACGACGACGCTTTGCAGGTGGCCGGCATCACAAGGCAGCAGCTTAGCGATCCAGTCCCGACCACCCATGTGCTGCGCGGCATGAAAATTCGCTACGCCGAAGAAATCGGGATCGATGCCGATACTCCGTTTGTGGTTGGTGCAAGCGACGGCGTCCTCGCCAATCTCGGAATCGGCGCCATCGATCCCGGTCAGGTAGCCATCACCATCGGGACGAGCGGGGCCGTGCGCACCGTTGTGCCCGAGCCGATTACCGACCCCAAAGGCCGCACGTTCTGCTACGTGCTGACGGAAAAGCATTGGGTGATCGGCGGGCCGTCCAACAACGGCGGCATCATGCTGCGCTGGTTCCGCGACGAGTTCAGCTGGCCGGAGGTGGAGCGGGCCAAGCAGATGGGGGTCGATCCGTACGACGTGATGATCCAGGCCGCAGAAAAAGTTCGGGCAGGCGCAGACGGGCTGCTGTTTCTCCCCTTCCTCTCCGGGGAGCGCGCCCCGTACTGGAATGCCAATGCCCGCGGTTCGTTCTTCGGAATCGGCCTGCACCACAAGCGGGAGCATTTTATCCGGGCTGTGCTGGAAGGCATCCTGTTTTCCGTCTTCAGCATCGGCATCGCCCTGCGCGACCTGGCGGGTGGAGCGACGGAAATTCGCGCTTCCGGCGGCTTTGCGCGCTCGCGCGAATGGCGGCAAATCATGGCCGACATGTTCGGCTACGAGGTGCTGATTCCCGAGAGCCATGAAAGCTCCAGCTTCGGCGCCGCTTTGCTCGCGATGCACGCACTCGGGGCCATGAACAATTTGCACGATGTCAAAAAGCTGATCCACATTTCCCATCGGCACGAGCCGAATCAGGAACGCTCCAGCACCTATCTGCAGCTGTTCTACGTTTACGAGCGCGTGTACTACAACCTGCTGGAGGAATACAAGCTGATTGCTGAATTCCAAAAGCAGCTGAACCAGTAAACACACATTGATCACGAAATCATGACGTCAAGGGAGGGGCATTCATGCCACTTGTCATTACATTGATTTCTATCTTGCTGCTGCTTCTGCTCATCACCCGCTTCAAAGTCAATCCGTTCGTCGCCCTGCTGCTCGCCGCCGGATTCGTCGGGATCGCTTCCGGGATGCCGCTGGTCAAGGTCGTCGATTCGATCAAGGACGGGATGGGCGGCACGCTCGGCTTTATCGCAATCGTGCTGGCACTCGGCACCATGCTCGGAAAAATGATGGCGGAATCCGGCGGCGCGGAACGAATCGCCCGCACGCTGATCGGCCTGTTCGGGGAGAAAAACGTCCACTGGGCCATGATGTTTGTCGCCTTTATCGTCGGTATCCCTGTATTTTTCCAGGTCGGCTTTGTTCTGCTGATCCCGCTCGTCTTTACCATCGCCCGTCAAACGGGTGTCTCCCTCGTGAAAATCGGGATTCCCCTGATCGCCGGCCTGTCCATCGTACACGGGATCGTTCCACCGCATCCGGCCGCCATGGCTGCCGTCGATCTGTTCAAGGCTGACGTAGGCAAAACGATTTTGCTGTCCATCATCGTCGCCCTGCCTTCTGCCATTATTGCGGGACCGCTCTACGGCACCTGGATCAGCAAACGTGTGCAGACGAGCATCTCGCCGGAACTGGCCGCTCAATTGAGCGAACCAAAAGACGAGCGCGATCTCCCTGGCTTCGGCGTGACCGTCTTCACGGTGCTGCTGCCGGTTTTGCTGATGCTGCTGGCGACTGTCGCCGACGTGAGCTTGCCCAAGGATGACATGCTCCGTCAGTGGGCCGACTTCATCGGCAACCCGATCACGTCCCTCTTGCTCGCCGTCATCATTTCCTTCTGGACGCTCGGGGGCAACCGCGGCTTCAGCAAAGACGACATTCTCAAATTCACCAACGACTGCCTCGCTCCGACGGCTACCATTCTCCTGGTCATCGGTGCGGGCGGCGCCTTCAATAAAGTGCTGCTCAACAGCGGGGTCGGTGACTACATCGCGGAACTGGCTTCCGCCTCTGCGATCTCCCCGATCTTCCTTGGCTGGCTGATCGCGGCGTTGATTCGCGTCGCTACAGGCTCTGCGACCGTTTCCATGATGACGGCTGCAGGCATCGTCGCACCGATTGCCCAGCAGCTCCCGGGTACGAGCCCGGAGCTGCTCGTGCTGGCTACCGGCGCAGGCTCCCTGATCCTGTCGCACGTCAACGACTCCGGCTTCTGGCTGATCAAGGAATACTTCAACATGTCGGTACAGGACACGCTGAAGACATGGACGGTCATGGAAACGATCCTGTCTTGCGTGGCGATCATTCTGATTATGGCTTTGTCGCTCTTCATTTGAGGAAGTTGCCAAATGCCCTCGAGGCTGCTGTCTTCAGGCATTGCATATGAAAAGGCTGCCGGATTTTGTTCGGCAGCCTTCGTTTATATTTCGCATCTCCTGTCCCTGCCTCCGCACGCACAGGCGCTACTACCACGCGTACGGTATCGCCGCAAGATCAGCCACGTAAAATGACTTTCCATCTTTGGCCCACCCGACAAACCTGATGTTGTCTCCATGCTTCGCAAACTTTGTCTGCGGGAAATAAAAACTTCTGGATGTATCCTGGTATTTCAGCATTTCTCCATAATCGGGACCGGCAGCGATGGGACCGGAATGGCAACTCCCAAAGTCAGTGCGGCGAAATCCCGGCGACGAATGCACGCGCTTTGTCCGCACCACGCGACAGGGAGCATTTCCTCATTTTACCAGATTGCGCACCACCTTGACCCACGGGGTGAAAAATTTTCTCCATCACTCACTGAAAAACATCGGGACCCCCGAGAGGTTGGCGGCTGGCCGAGCCTTTCCCGAGCGCGTGATCTCTTTCCTTCGCCGTGGGCATATTCACAGCCCCGTTCACTTTCAGCGCCGCTGCTGGCGGCACCTTGGAGAGGCGTACAGCGAGCGCGAGGCCGATCAGGACGAAGCCTGCAACCATCGCCACGACACCGCCCCAGCCGAGCGATGACCAGAATACGCCGCCCAGCGTCCCGCCGACGCTGGAGCCTGCGTAGTAAAAGAACAGGTACAACGACGACGCCTGCGCTTTGTCATGCAGGGCGCGCCTGCCCACCCAGCTGCTCGCGATGGAGTGGCTGCCGAAAAAGCCGAAGGTCAGGATCGGCAGCCCGAGAATTTTCAGATACAGATGCGCGTCCAGCGTCAGACACGCCCCTGCCAGCGTAATGACCAGCGAAACCATCACTACCTTTGCCCGCCCGTGCAATTCCGCCTTTTTGGCCATCCAGACCGAGCTGACCGTCCCGACCAGAAAGACGATGAAAATCCAGCCGACGAGCGTCTGCGAGAGCGAGTACGGCGGTGCCGTCAGCACGTAGCCGATGTAATTGTACAGGGCGACGTTGCTGCCCAAAATGAGAAAGCCGATGCCGAACAGGCAGAGCAGCCCCGGGTCCTGCAAATGGCTGACCATCGACGAGACCAGCTTGCCGACTTCCGGCGAGCGCGGATGGAAATTTTGCGACTTCGGCAGATTCAGCCAAAAGATCAGGCTCGCGATCAGACTGATGGCGCTGATCGCCCCCATCGCCACATGCCAGTTGAACCAGTCTGTCAGCATCCCGGAGATGATCCTCCCGCTGACCGCCCCCACGGAGTTTCCGCTGATGTACAGGCCCATCGCGACCCCAAGGCTGGTCGGCTCCACTTCTTCGCCCAAATACGCCATGGCGATCGAAGGCAGCCCGCCCAGCGCAATCCCTTGAATGACGCGGAAGACCAGCAGGCTGTCAAAGCTCGTGCTGCTTGCCGTCAAGACCGACAAAACGGAAGCGGCAAGCATGGAGCCGATCATCACCGGCTTGCGCCCCCACACCTCCGAGATCGTCCCGAAAACGAGCATGCTGACAGCCAGCGCGATCGTCGTCACCGACAATGCCAGGCTTGCCATCGCCGGAGAGACGTGAAACTCCGTGGAAAATACCGGCAAAATCGGCTGCGTGCTGTACAGAATGGCGAACGTATTGAATCCTGCCGCGAAAAACGCGAGGTTGGACTTGCGAAAAGCAGCTGTGCCCTGCCGAATGTATCCCATGCTGATGAAACCTCCCATGAGTCCGTTCCTTTCACACCTTTATACTATCATTGACAATTCATAATGAATAATTTATTGTAATCATGATTTTCATGCATACAAGTAATGATTACAGATGCAAAAGATTGCGATTGGAGGTATGCCCATGGAGTGGCAGCAGCTCGAATATTTCCAGACGCTCGCCCGCATGCAGCACGTCACGCGCGCTGCGGAGGCCCTGTCGCTCTCGCAGCCGGCACTTAGCCGTTCCATCGCCCGGCTGGAGGAAGAAGTGGGCGTTCCCCTCTTTGACCGCCATGGACGCACCATCGTGCTGAACCGCTACGGCGAGCTGCTGCTGCGGCGCGTGAGCCGCATCCTGAAAGAATGGGAAGAAGGAAAACAGGAGCTGCGTGACCTCGTCCATCCGGATCACGGCGAAGTCGCGCTCGGCTTTTTGCATACGCTGGGCACCAGCCTGATCCCCGACCTGATCGGCGCCTTCCGCGCACAGGCTCCGAGAATCACCTTTTCCCTCATGCAAAACCACAGCTACTCGCTCCTGGAACATCTCGATGCCGGAGAACTGGACCTGTGCCTGCTGGCAGAGCCGACGGAAACGAAGCTGCCGATCCAGTGGACGCCATTGTGGAGCGAAGAGTTGTTCGCCATCGTCCCGGTCGGCCATCGGTTGGCAGGCGCGGAGAGCATCCTGCTGGAGGAACTCGCGGACGAGCCGTTCATCTTTTTGAAAAAGGGATACGCCCTGCGCCGCACGACGGACAGAGCCTTTGCGCAGATCGGCGTGCAGCCCCGGATCACGTTTGAAGGCGAGGAAGCCGCTACCGTCGCCGGTTTGGTCGCCGCCGGCCTCGGTGTCTCGCTCCTGCCTGACCTGCGGGGAATCGACAAGAGCAAGATCGTGTACATCCGCATTCGCGAGCCGCAATGCCAGCGCGTGATCGGGATGGCCCTGGTCGAAGGCGGCTACCTGTCTCCAGCCGCGCAGCGCTTCCGGCAGTTCGTCCTCGCGCATTTCGGGCAGTAGCAGATTCGCCGAGAGAAGCAAAACGCCAGAGCCGAGACCGGACAGATGCTCTGCCCACTGCCTGCTTCCCCGTCCGCTCCCGACGACAAAGAAGCTGTCCCCGCCTCCATGAGACGTGAACAGCTTCTCTCCTGTCGCCACCGTTCCGCAACCTGTCCATGCGCTGCGGCTGTGCCCTGGACTAGGAAGATGCCTCCAGATTTTTGAACTGGTTGAAAAACAGCTGATGGTACACGCCCTGCTGCCGGATGAGAGACTCGTGATCGCCTTTCTCCACGATCTTTCCACGGTCGACGACCATGATCGTGTCGGCATCCCGGATCGTATTGAGCCGATGGGCGATGACGAAGCTCGTGCGCCCTTCCATGATCGTGAGCAAGGCATCCTGAATATGAATTTCCGTGCGCGTGTCGATGCTGCTCGTCGCCTCGTCGAGAATAAGCAGGGCCGGTTTGGCGAGAATCACGCGGGCGATGGCGAGCAGCTGGCGCTGGCCCTGGCTCAGGTTGCCGCCGTTTTCCGTCAGCATCGTGTCGTAGCGCTGCGGCAGCCGGTTGATAAAGGCGCTCGCATTCGCCATCGCCGCAGCCGCCTCGACTTCGGCATCCGTCGCATCCGGCTTGCCGTATTTGATATTGTCCTTGATCGTCCCGGAAAACAGGTACGTGTCCTGCAGCACGAAGCCAAAGCTGCGGCGCAGGCTGTCCCGGGTGTACTCCCGGATGTCCCTGCCATCCAGGTAGATCGCCCCTTCGGTCACATCGTAGAAGCGCGTCAGCAGGTTGACGACCGTCGTCTTCCCTGCCCCTGTCGGCCCGACGAGCGCCGTGGTGCTGCCCGCCTCGGTCTCGAAGCTGACATTTTTTAAGATCAGCTGCTCGGGACGATAGCCGAAGCTGACGTTGTCGAATACGACGTGTCCCTTGGGGTTTGTCAGCTCGACGGCCCCCGCGACATCATCCGGCTCTTCCTTCTCGTCCAGCACTTCAAATACCCGCTCCGCTCCAGCCACCCCAGACTGCAAGACGTTGAAAATGTTGCCGAGATCGTTGAGCGGCCTGACGAACTGGCGCGAGTAGCTGAGAAAGCTGGCGATGACCCCGACGGTAATCATGCCTTTGACGGCCAGCGCCCCGCCGACGACCGCCACCACCGCAAAGCCAAGGTTGTTGATGACGTTCATGAGCGGCATGAGAAAGCCGGACCAGATCTGCGCCCGCATCCCGATGCGCGACAGCTCCGTGTTGATCGCAGCGAATTCCCGCATCGCCTGCTCTTCGTGGTTGAACGCCTTGACAACCTGAATCCCCGATACCGTCTCCTCGATGTGCCCGTTCAGTTTTCCCAGCTGGATCTGCTGGTTTTTGAACAGCACGCTCGTCTTCTTCGCGATCGAGCGCGTCAGCAAATAAACGAGCGGCACGGTAATCATGCACGCGAGCGTCAATATCGGGCTTAGGGCCAGCATCATGACAAGCGAGCCGAAGATCATGATCGAACCGGACATCAGCTGGACGGTTGACTGCGAGATGGAGTTGCTGACGTTGTCGATGTCGTTCGTCAGCCGGCTCATCAGCTCGCCGTGCGGGCGCGAATCGAAAAACGCGACCGGGAGCTTTTGCAGCTTCGCAAACAAGTCCTGGCGCAAGTTTTTCACGACCCGCTGGGACAGCCCGGCCATCAGCCAGCCTTGCCAAAAGGTCAAAAGCCCGTCTGCCACGTACGAGACGAGCAGGGCGAATGTGATGACGGCGAGCATGCCGAGCGCCTGCTGTCCTCCTGCCATCGCATCGACCGCCTTCCCGATCAGATACGGGGCGGCGAGCATCAACAGCGCATCTACCAGCACGATGACGAATACGAGCGGCAAAGCCCGTTTTTCTTTTCCAAACGCTTGCCACAGCCGGCGCAGCGTCCCTTTGAAGTTTTTCGGCTTGACGACCGGCCCTCTCCCGGCATGCCCCATTCGCCCCGGTCTGCCCGGAAGCATGGGCGGCTGCATCGGCCGTTGGCTTCGTTCCTGCGACATGCTACTGCACCTCCCTGCCGAGCTGGGAATGGAAGATTTCCTGATAGACGCGGCACGTCGCAAGCAGACTCGCATGCGTCCCGATGCCGACGATCTCCCCTTGATCCAGCACGACGATCTTGTCTGCGTCCATCACCGACGTAATGCGCTGGGCGATCAAAATGCAGGTCAGGCCTTTGGCGTATTCGCGCAGCGCTTCCTTGATCCTGGCTTCCGTCGCCACGTCCACCGCGCTCGTGCTGTCGTCGAGGATAAGAATCTCTGGCCGCCGCACCAGAGCCCGGGCGATCGAGAGCCGTTGCTTCTGGCCGCCGGAAAAGTTGATGCCGCCCTGCCCGACCCGCGCTTCGTACCCATCCGCTGTGCGCATTAAAAAGTCGTGCGCCTGCGCCATCCGCGCTGCCTGCTCGATTTCTTCGTCGGTCGCGTCTTCCTTGCCCCAGCGGATATTGTCCCGGACGGTTCCGGTAAACAGCGTCGTCTTTTGCGGCACAATCGCCATCTTCTCCCGCAGCCGCTTCGGATCAATCTGGCGCACATCCACGCCGCCTACGCGGACTGTCCCTTCCGTCGCGTCGTAAAAACGCGGGATGAGGCTGACCAGCGTGCTCTTGCCTGAGCCGGTCGAGCCGATGATCCCCACCGTTTCGCCCGGCAGGCACGAGAACGTAATATTTTTCAGCACAGGCTCCCCCTGCTCGCCCGCATAGGAAAAAGACACGTGCTCGAAGTCCACCCGACCTTTGCGTGCATCTTCGGCAGCAGCAGAATGGTCCCACGTCATCCGGTTTTCCTCGCCGAGAACCTCCCCGATCCGCGCCGCAGATGCCTTGGCGCGCACGAACATGTTGAACACCATCGAGATCAACATGAGCGAAAACAAAATTTGCGTCATGTAGTTCGTAAAGGCGATGATGTGGCCGACCTGGATGTCTCCCCGCTCTGCCGCAAGGCCCCCCATCCACAATACGGCCACGATGCCCAGATTGACCGTCAGCATAATCGCCGGGCTGAAGACGGACATGACGCGTGTAG
This sequence comes from Brevibacillus sp. GCM10020057, assembly GCF_042683565.1. Classification (NCBI taxonomy): domain Bacteria; kingdom Bacillati; phylum Bacillota; class Bacilli; order Caryophanales; family Paenibacillaceae; genus Brevibacillus; species Brevibacillus sp. GCM10020057. The sequence continues at coordinate 6,917 of NZ_JBHUJW010000031.1, read as the reverse complement.
CGGACACGGATTTGCTCTGCAGCTCTTCATTGGCGCTTTTGAACTTGCCGACTTCAAAATCAAAGCGGTTGAACGCCTTGACGACGCGCACGCCGGACAAATATTCGCGCATGACGCCGTTGACCTTGTCCAGGGACTGCTGGACCTTTGTGAAAAACGGGAAGCCGATCTTCATGTTCAAAAAGATAAACAGACCGACAACCGGCACGACGACCGCCAGCACAACCGCCAGCCTCGCGTTCAGCTGCACGGCCATGACCAGCCCGCCGATGCACGTAAGCGGCGCTTTCACGAAGATGCGCATCATGCCGTTTACGAACACCTGCACCTGGTTCACGTCATTGGTGAGCCGGGTCACAAGCGAGGCGCGGTCGAACTTGTCGATGCTTTCAAAAGACAGTGTCTGCACCTTTTGAAACAAATCCGACCTGAGCTGGGCGCCGAAATTTTGCGACACGTACGTCGACAGCAGGTTGCGCATCGAGGCCGCCACCGCGCCGACCGCCGTCACGCCGAGCATCAGCCCCCCCGTGGACAGCACGTAGTCCAGGTCCCGATTGGCGACCCCTATGTCGACGATGCGCGACATGATGGTCGGCTGCAGCAGGTCGCACAAGGCTTCCACGGTCAGGAAGACGAGGGACACACAAAAGATGACACCGTATTTTTTGATGTATTTCGTGAAATGACGCATGCAATCACCCCTGGCTTCTCCTGTACCAAAATCTTTCTCTATCACACCATACCTGTCGGGATTTGAAAAGTAGTTTCCAAGGTAAGCATTCGCCTTGACGCGGGCGAACGTGGAACTTTGCCGCCCTTTCGCGAATCCTGAACATACATCCTGCTCAGCATAAAAGAGCACAGCTGCCGCCCCGGACACGTCTTCCATGCCCGCTGCAACCGCTGTGCTCTTTTGCTTATCCTTCCTGTCCCTGGCAAGCCTGCATGCTATGGCTCATCAGCGGACGTCCCATTTTTTCCTGAATCAAACGCGCTGCCTCTCGCAGCTTCTCGCCGTCGACCCCTGTCTGCATTCCCAGTCCATCCAGCAGGTACAACAGATCGTCTGTCGCGAGGTTCCCCGACGCGCCGAGAGCGTACGGGCAGCCGCCGAGTCCCCCGAGCGAGCTGTCAAAGGTCGTCATCCCCATCTCCAGCGACACGAGCACGTTGGCAATTGCCATGCCGCGCGTGTCGTGGAAGTGCATCGCCAGCCGCTCTGCCGGAAAGCGCCTTAGCAGCACTTCCAGCACCTCCTGCACCTGGCGCGGATGAGCCACCCCGATGGTATCCCCGAGCGAAACTTCCTGCACGCCCATCTCCAGCAAGGCGTCCGTCACCCGAATCACGTCCTCGACGGGCACCGCTCCTTCGTACGGGCAGCCGAACACGGTAGATACGTAGCCGCGCACTGTCTTGCCTGCCGCCAGTGCAGCCTTCGCCGTTTCTGCCAGGATCGGGTAGGTATCCTGCCTCGTCTTGTTGATGTTCTTCATATTGTGCGTCTCGCTTGCCGACATGAAAACGGAGACTTCATCGACCTGCGCGGCTAGTGCCCTCTCCAGCCCTTTTACATTCGGGACGAGCGCCGCGTACGTCACACCCGGCACACGTTCGATGCCGGACATTACTTCCACCGCATCCGCCAAGGCCGGAATCCACTTGGGATGGACAAACGACGTCACTTCGATGTACGACAGACCGGAGTGCGACAGCTGGTTGACCCAGGCGATTTTGTCCGCCGTCGGGATGAACACCGCTTCGTTCTGCAGTCCGTCCCGCGGGCCGACTTCCTTGATGGTGATCGTTGTCGGATCGATTTTCATCTGCATCAGACTCCAAGCAGTTTAGACATCATGTAGGTAGAGCCGTAGAAGATCATGAACTGTACGCCGGAGCTTACGCCCAGCACGCGGTTCAGCAAACCGCCGACTGCCGCCATCGTCAGGGTGAGCAGCACGCCGACCAGCTGCGCCTCATGGAAGGCGAGCAGGCAGGCGAGGCCGATAAACATGCCGACAATCGCTTCCTGGCTGATGTTTTTCATGACGAACACCGTCGCTTTGCGCGCGTAGTTCATCGCAAACGGGTAGGCGATCAGTGCGGCGATCACCAGACCGATCAGGCCGTACAGGAAGAACTCCCACGGTGTCAGCATATTGTGCAGGTTGTTTACAGGTTCGCTCTTAAAGACGGGCGGTGCATTGAACAGCGGAGACGCAGGCCCGAGCGCTACCGGGCTGAGCGGGATACCAAACGCCAGAAGCGGAATGATCGCTTCGGCAATGTAGGTGGACTCCGTGACCCCGTTCATCGAGGCGAGGCTGGAGGAAGCCTTTTTGTAGACGCCTTTGTTGCGCGAGCCGACGATTTCCCCCATCAGCGAGGTCATGCCCACCGGACTGAAGGCAAAGGTCAGGGAAGACACAAAGGATGTCGCTGCTGTATATGCCGTTTGTCTTTTGGTCAGGACGCGGAACGGATTCGGGAAGTACCCCCTCCACGACTTCGTCTCCGGCGCGAGGTGATATTCCTTGGCGGACGAACGGACCATGCCTTTGCGCGCTGCCGGCGACAGGGCGAACAAAATATCCGAGAGCATCGGGCCGATCGCGATGCCGAGGAAGAAGCTCGTGCTCAGATGCTTTTCCACTACGTTGAAGCTGAACGTATCAATGCTTTTGATGAAAAAGGCGAACGGGATAATCATCACGACGCTCACCCATTTCCCTTTGGAGAAGTAGGCGATCAGGATAGCGGCCAACGTAAAGATCAGTCCGGAAGCCGATTTGAAAAAGTCGGCGAACTGTCCCAGAAAATGCCCGAACAACACGGCAGTAGGCAGGGCGATAAACGCACCGATCAATCCGCCGGACAGCATTTTGCGCAGCGCGACATGGGGCACGCCCAGACGGCGCAGCGACGAGGCATGGTCGATCAGCGGCACCGCTGTCGTATCGCCCGGAATGCCCATCAGCGCGGTCGGGATGGCGTGCGTCAGATGCTTCGCCAGGACAGCCGCCATAAAGAAGGAAAAGACAGCTTCCGGCGGCGCGCCGAGCAAGATGACGAGCAAGGTAAAGGGCACCATGATAGCGGTTTCATCTGTACCCGAAACCAATCCGATCAAGGAGAAAATGATAGCACCCGCCAATGCGAGCAAAATGGATGTGACAAGTACGCTCATGGTTGTTTTCGCCCCCCGCTGTTCTTAAATGACTCCCAAATCCCCAGTTCTTCCATCTCTTTTTTCGTGACTGGATCGTCCTTGATCAGCTCATACTCGGCTTGCGGGTCTGTCTGCATGCTGGTCAAGATTTCCTCCAGCCCTTCCTTGGACGTGTCATCTTCGGTCAAAATCCGGCTCGGCTTGAACAGCCTGGCACACAGGATCAAGCCGATGACGCTGCCAGCGATGCCGAGCAGCAGCGAGTACGAGCCGACCATCTTGGCTTCGGCAATCTTGGGGAAAATGCTTTTCCCCAAGAAGTAGCCGCCGATGCTCAGGCAGATGCTGATGACGATAGCCGATAAAATCCGGACGGGGACGACGGTATCCCCCAGAATTTCAATGTACTCTTTCCCCGAAGCCGCCGTTTGCTGTTCGTTTCTCACCATATCAGTTTCCATGGGCATCCCCCTCCTGCAATTGTTTGGTCAGCTCCAGGATGCGGTCATAGCGTACATCCTTCTCCTGGATCGCCTGTTGTACGATTCGGTCGATCTGATCCTCCTGCGCCCCTGCCATCATGGCGAGGTTGCGGGCATGCAAGGCCATGTGTCCCTGCTGGATGCCCTCGGCCGCGAGCGCGCGCATGGCTGCGAGGTTTTGCGCCAGCCCGACCGCCGCGATCGCACCGGCCAGTTCCTCGGCATTTGCAATGCCCATCACCTTCAAGGCGAGGCGTGCCGTTGGATGCGACTTGGTCGCGCCGCCGACGATCCCGACCGCCATCGGCACCTCGATCGTGCCGACGAGATTGCCTTCGCGGTTTTTCTCCCAGCGAGTGAGCGAGCGGTATCGGCCCGTCACGGACGCATAAGCGTGTGCCCCTGCTTCCACGGCGCGGGTGTCATTCCCTGTCGCCAGCACGACGGCGGAAATCCCGTTCATGATCCCTTTGTTGTGCGTGGTCGCGCGGTACGGGTCGCACTCGGCAAATTCGTAGGCGCGGATGATGTTGTCGACGACTGTTTCACCGCCCAGCTGCTCTGTGGAAAATATCGCCCGAGCGCGCACGAGTCGACGATCCGCCAGATTGGAAATGATGCGCAGGACGACGCGGCCGGACGTAATTTCCTCGACGAAAGGCGCGACTGCCTCGGCCATCGTATTGACGGCGTTTGCCCCCATCGCATCCCGCGTGTCGACGAGCAGATGCAGCACGACCATCGGCTGCTTCGACCGCTCGATCACATGCACCTCGACGTCAATGGCCCCGCCCCCGAGCGAGACGAGCGTCGGGTCCTTCGCATTGCAGCGAGCCAGTATCTCCTGCTTGTTTTCGTAGATGCGCGCCATCGCGCCGTACGGATCAGCCAAGTCCACCACCTGGATTTGCCCGCGCATGATCGAGCCGCTCATGGAAGTGTAAAAACCTCCCAGGTCGTAGGCAGCACGCGCCGCATTGCTGGCCGCCGCCACGACAGACGCCTCTTCCGTCGCCATCGGAATGAACCGGTCGACGCCGTTGATCTTGAAGTTCGTCGCGATCCCGAGCGGAATGGACATCACCCCGACGACGTTCTCAATCATCGCATTGGCGGTGCGCAGCGGGAATGGGGTCGCTCCCGACAAGATTTGCTTTTCTTCTGCGCTCAGCCCCCTTGCCTCAGCGACCTTCTCTAGCCGTTCCTCCGGCGACAGCTTGTAAAAACCCGATACCCGACTGGTAGTCATCTTGCATTCTCCTACTCTATGTTGTAATAATCTGCAGGTACTATGCCCTGTTCTCCCCCGCTTCCACAACGGGAAACGCTTTCATTTCTGCGTGCAACCGCTCTCATGAACAATCGCCACAGATTGCGGTGACAAATGTTTGCGTACTCTCTTTGTTTGCAAGTTTCCTTTTATTCAACTTTGTTGAATGACCATATACTACTACATCTTCCGCCGCCTGTAAATAGGGATGATTCAAAATTGTGCGAAAAATAATGAGCATGAAAAAAACAGCGCGCTTCCGCTCGACTGCGCTGTTTCTACAGACTCACAGACTATGTCCCCCGCCGCTTTCGCTGTTTCAGGCAGACGGCTGGATGAACACGCTCAGCACTTTCGCTTCCGTGTTCGCGTATGGCAAAAAAATGTGCGGCTTGCTCCCTGCAAAGTAAGCAGTGTCCCCTTCCTCGAGGATGTGCTTCTCGCCGTCGTAGTAAAGGATGATCGTTCCACTCACGATGTAGATGAATTCTTCCTCGGGATGGGTAAACGGCTCTGTCTCCGGCATATCCGCAGGAACCGTCACCAGGACAGGCTCGATTTTGCTGAACCGGGAGCGGTTGGCAAGCGTCTCATACATGTACCCCATTTCCTTGCTCCCCAGGGTGAATGTGCGTTGACGCTTGGGAGACAGGACGAGATAATCGTCGCGGTCCTCTTCCAGAAACCAGGCCAGCGGTGTCTTCAGGTGATCGGCTATTTTTGACAACGTCGCAATCGCGGACGCCGTTTGTCCGTTTTCGATTTTGGACAGGAGGCTCTTGGTAAACCCGCATCTGTCCGCCAACTCCTGCTGCGTAAAGCCCTGGCTCAGCCGGGCCTGGCGAATGCGTTTCCCAATTTTGGACAGATCGATGGCAAACATCCCCTTCTTTGCTTGTTTCTTTTCTCGATTATAGCGACTTATGGATAGGTGATCAACAATGTTGAATGTCGTTCACTATGGGCTATTTTGTGATCATAAAGTTATAGACCGGAGACTCTTGAAGTACAAGGAGTTCCGGTCAACTATATTACCAAGTAATTAGAATTCGTCTGAGTCTATAGGTAAGAATGAAGTAGTCTATCGATCTAAACTAAATCTTTCCCTCATTTATGATACGATTCTCCGCGCTGTCTGTAACGGCAAGTTAGTATTTCTAATATGTTTGACTGATGTCAAAATGAAGAACCCTCCTATGACGGAAGGCTCCCATCTGAACTCAAATTAGACGCTAAAAAAACGTTCTTTAAACTCTGAGTAATTATTTTTAGCAGCACGAGCATCACTAGCAGATTTAGAGATAGCATGCGAATACCTGTCATCACCTCTAATTTTAATCTTATAATGTTTTCCATCCTCAGTAAGTTCAAACCCTAATCTTAATAGTTTTTTCTTTCCCTGCCTAGACAAACCATCAGGTGCAGCAAGTATAGTTTTAACTTCGCCAAGGAACTGGTCTTTATTATTTGATTCTTCGTTAGCTGATAAGATTGAAACTAGGATATTTTTAACCCTAATAGAGCAACTGCCGCTTTTCAATTTTTGTTCTATTATCTCCCGAACTAGCTCTACCTGTTCATTTGGAAATAACTCAGGCTCCGATCCTTTGAAAATTAGAGTTGTCCGAGTATTGAAATCACTTGGACTTACTCTTTCAATCATCTGACTTAAATATCGATTTTCTGCTTCGAGGCTTTCGACCTGTTCTTTTAATACATGATTTTCTTGTAATGCATATTCAATAAATTCTTTTTGCTCAGCTTCACCTTTTCTGAACCGGTCAACAGTGGATTGATACTTTAGGCTCTGAACAAAAGACCATCGACACTCATTTGCTGTTTTTCTTGTGTTTAGTATTTTTTTAACAAAATTAAGATTCATCACCATAACCCGTGCTAGACATTGAAAAAACGCAGATGTTCCTCTATCGTGGGAGTTGTCGAGACAACCACTGAAAAGGAGGAAATCTGCGTTGTGCCTTGATTTTAGCAC
>NZ_JBHUJW010000030.1:505-1499 GCF_042683565.1 Brevibacillus sp. GCM10020057 | reverse complement strand
GAGTTATCCCGCGCACCTTAGGATTCTCTCCTCGCCTACCTGTGTCGGTTTGCGGTACGGGCACCTTGTTCCTCGCTAGACGCTTTTCTTGGCAGTGTGAAATCAGGGACTTCGGTACTAAAATTTCCCTCGCCATCACAGCTTGCCCTTACGGTGTGCGGATTTGCCTACACACCAGGCTTACTGCTTGGACGGCCATCCAGTAGGCCGCTCACCCTATCCTCCTGCGTCACGCCATTGCTCAAGCGGAGCAGAGGTGGTACAGGAATATCAACCTGTTGTCCATCGCCTACGCCTTTCGGCCTCAGCTTAGGTCCCGACTAACCCTGGGAGGACGAGCCTTCCCCAGGAACCCTTAGGCTTTCGGTGGACAAGATTCTCACTTGTCTTTTCGCTACTTACACCGGCATTCTCACTTCCAAGCGCTCCACCGCTCTTTCCAGTACGGCTTCACTGCTGCTTGGAACGCTCCCCTACCCAGTCCGTAAGGACTGCCATAGCTTCGGTGATACGTTTAGCCCCGTTACATTTTCCGCGCAGAGTCACTCGACCAGTGAGCTATTACGCACTCTTTAAATGGTGGCTGCTTCTAAGCCAACATCCTGGTTGTCTGGGCAACTCCACATCGTTTCCCACTTAACGTATACTTGGGGACCTTAGCTGATGGTCTGGGCTGTTTCCCTTTTGACGATGGATCTTAGCACTCACCGTCTGACTCCCGGACATAAGTCATTGGCATTCGGAGTTTGACTGAGTTCGGTAACCCGATGAGGGCCCCTAGCCCAATCAGTGCTCTACCTCCAAGACTCTTATTCCGAGGCTAGCCCTAAAGCTATTTCGGGGAGAACCAGCTATCTCCGAGTTCGATTGGAATTTCACCGCTAGCCACACCTCATCCCCGCACTTTTCAACGTGCGTGGGTTCGGGCCTCCAGTAGGTGTTACCCTACCTTCACCCTGGACATGGCTAGATCACACGGTTTCGGGTCTACGGC
>NZ_JBHUJW010000030.1:0-398 GCF_042683565.1 Brevibacillus sp. GCM10020057 | reverse complement strand
GGGTGGGTCTCGGAGAGATGCGCGTTTAGGTTACGCGACTGTCACGCCCTATGGTCAGCCTTCCCAGACTGTTCACCTACGCGCATCTTTTGTAACTCCATGTGAGACGCCCCACAACCCCGCCGGGTAAACCCGACGGTTTAGGCTCTTCCGCGTTCGCTCGCCACTACTGACGGAATCACTATTGTTTTCTCTTCCTCCGGCTACTTAGATGTTTCAGTTCACCGGGTCTGCCTTCTCATCACCTATGGATTCAGTGAAGGATACCATCCCATTACAGATGGTGGGTTGCCCCATTCGGAGATCCCCGGATCAAAGCGTGCTTACCGCTCCCCGAGGCTTATCGCAGTTCGCTGCGTCCTTCTTCGGCTCCTAGCGCCAAGGCATCCACCGTGTGC
>NZ_JBHUJW010000029.1:0-2683 GCF_042683565.1 Brevibacillus sp. GCM10020057 | reverse complement strand
AACTGGACGGTCGCCGCCGCGCCAAGCTGGGGAAGCTTGTCCAGCAGGCAGGGTTCCCGCATATTAAGACTTTCGAGGGGTATGTGTATGACCATATCTCTTTCCCGAATGGCAGTAGTACAGAGTTGCTTCGGGAATTGGATTGGCTCGAACGTAAAGAGAATTTACTTTTAATGGGAGCCGTAGGCACAGGAAAAACCCATATGGCAACGGCACTGGGCGTGGAGGCTTGTCGCCGGGGCAAGGCGGTACAGTTCTACCGGGCTTCCGATTTGGTCGCTGTGCTTCAGGAAAAATTTGCTCTGGGAACAGTCAGCCGATTTCGAGAGAAATTGAAAAAGATAGATTTACTCATTCTTGATGAAGTTGGCTACGTGCCGTTCAGCCAAACCGGATCTGAGTTATTGTTTAACGTGATCGCGGATTGCTATGAGCAACAGAGTGTGATCGTTACGTCCAACCTGGAGTTTGGCCAATGGACGTCGGTGTTTGGAGACACGAAGCTCACATCGGCGCTCGTTGATCGCTTGATCCACCACGCTCATATCCTCTCATTCACGGGCGAAAGCTTCCGTTTCAAGCAGGCAATGGATAGAATTCCTCTGTAGTTACAAACGGCTGGCAAGTGCTTAGGCAATTTTGGCTGCAAAACTGAGCATTTTCTACTTGCAAAACACAGGGTGTGACGTGTTTACATTACAAAAGATGTTAAGACATAGCCAGATCGCAGTCACACAGAAATATTTAGCCATTTGGGGTAGTGCTTTGGCTTCTCAAAATGAAAAATTTAACCCTCTTAACAACATAGAGATATGAGGAGTGGACAAGCCTATGACTCCACTCCAACAATCCGATTTACAAGCATTAATCGGCAAAAAAGTCAAAGTGTTGATGGCTGGACGTTTTTATCAGCGTGTACTACATGAGGATCATCAAGGACTTTACATTCGTTACGCAAGTCATCGTGTTCCTGTCAAACCCGACTTAAATACACTCCACATTCTGTATTTTAAGGCTCTAAAGCCAAAAGGGGTGAGATAATGTCCTTAGCATTACGTCTTTGGCAAGATGACGCTTTACATGAGGAGTTACAGTCCATTACTTTACGTCATATTTCTTTGGCGAAAGAGTTTTCCGAGAAAGCCACGACAAAGGAACGCCGAAAGGAAATCATGCAAGAAATTGAAGTATTGCGCCAACAACGTGAGCAACTATTAAACCAATAAAACTATTTTCAGGGAGGAATTTAACCATGAACAATCAAACTGCATACGCTAAATTAACCTTTGCTATTTCCACGAGTATTGGTCAAGAGCAAGACATTGATCACGCTGTAAAAAGTATGGACGAAATTTCTCTTGGCAGAATTGATGGGGAGATAGTTACTTTAAAAGTTATTGGTCAATCGGTAAGATGGTATGATGATAGTGAGATTGAGGGTGAAAGATTCGGTACAGTCACATTCTTTGTATCTTCTGAATTTGAATGTGAATCTTCGGAATTGGAATTGGCGGCGTATTATCTCCTTAACGATTTAAGTGTACATGATGAACTTTATCTGGAATATCCAGATGGCATGCCGATTATGATTGAAACACATAACATTGAGATTGAATGGCATACAAAGCCAATTATTGGTATTGCATAATCAATTCTCAAGGGGAGCGGGTCAATCCGCTTCTTTTTTTTTATTTTTAATGTAGAATTGAATGAAATTCCCCTCTTTCCAATCCAACCTATAGAACCATACCCATCCAATCCGATACGTCAAAATCTCATGTAAATTAATCAGAAATTTAAGCGTAGAATTGCTTTTGGCATTAACACGTCATCAGACCGATTTTTATGGGGTAAATAGACGTTTTAATATCAAGTTAGAGTAAAAACATTACTCAAAATTAAAACGCCTAGAATGGCTTCCTAGACTGTTTGGGAATGTTTTGGTGATGTCATTGTTGAAAATTTAAGGACGAATGTAGATCGAAAAATTGGGGATAAGATACAATGTGAAGTTTGTGGCATAAGAATTGAGGCTACCAACAACAGAAAAAAATATTGTGAGACTTGTTGGAAAGAAAAACGGAGGGAATTGTGGCGAGAAAGCAAAAGAAGAAAGAGAAAATGTCCAAGTTTAGAAAATCGCTGTATCCCTTGATACATAAGGGTTTGAGCCACTTTCCAAGAAATCAAAAATTTTCACTCACCTAAAAATCCTTTATATATCAAGGTTTTTACTAATGACCTAAAAATACTAAGGGAGAATAACAGTCTAATATACAAAGCGAAGAGATTGCACCCCCAAGTGTCGTGAATGCTGGAGGGAGCATGAAAAAGAAAGAAAACGAAAAGTCTGGCATCAAATAAAATATAAATATAAAAACTAGCGTTTTTTAAAATCCATCTCTCCCCTACAGCCACAAGGGATTCAGGATTTTAGAGTCTATTTTTGTATATGGAACAAACAAAAATGACTAGCGGTTTAGAATGGTATTTATCAGAATAGGTAATACTGGTAGAAATCATAAAATGAGTCGTGAGTGTTGGAGGGAACGAGATGCTGAATTAAACAAAACCTCCATGCCTCCTCGAGCCACACCCCATCATGAAAATGGGTTTGGCTCTTTTCGTTTCTTCCCAAACTAGTGAATAACCCTGGGTGAACGAATACGTGGCTTTTTATGGT
>NZ_JBHUJW010000028.1:97767-98300 GCF_042683565.1 Brevibacillus sp. GCM10020057 | reverse complement strand
GAAGAGACTCGCTCGACTTGCATGTATTAGGCACGCCGCCAGCGTTCGTCCTGAGCCAGGATCAAACTCTCCAATAAAGTTTGTTTCTGGTTCATCGCTTTTTCAAGCTGGCAAATCATCAAATGATAGACTCATCAACGCTTTCGCTGTTCAGTTTTCAAAGAGCATTTTTGATTCTGTCGAACAAGCGACAGGAATTACATCTTACCACATCTGCGATGTCAAAGTCAATCATTATTATTCAACTTTTTCCTCGCTCTATGTTAAGTGAGATGCGTTCAGAAACACAGGTTGATAGCGTACCACACCACAACCAAATATTCATCCACCAATCATTCCCAACGCTATTTGCGAAGGAGATGATTACATGGTCGGGAAGACAGGATTCGAACCTGCGACCCCTTGGTCCCAAGCCAAGTACTCTACCAAGCTGAGCTACTTCCCGACTGTACATACTTCTTTTTATTAAGAGTGGCGTGCCCTGAGAGATTCGAACTCCCGACCTTTTGATTCGTAGTCAAACGCTCTATCCA
>NZ_JBHUJW010000028.1:0-97627 GCF_042683565.1 Brevibacillus sp. GCM10020057 | reverse complement strand
GGCGACGCTCTACCAATTGAGCTACGTCCGCATACTTTATAAAAAAGTGAAATTTTGGTGCGGTCGAGAGGACTTGAACCTCCACGGTGTTGCCACCACTAGAACCTGAATCTAGCGCGTCTGCCAATTCCGCCACGACCGCATATCAACTTGGAGTCCTTCACGCAAAGCTTCGCCCGCGATACAGGAAGTGAAAACTGGTGAGCCATGAAGGACTCGAACCTTCGACCCTCTGATTAAAAGTCAGATGCTCTACCAACTGAGCTAATGGCTCGTACTATAAAATTCGCCAATCGTACCTTTTGGGTAAAATGGCGGAGCTGACGGGACTCGAACCCGCGACCTCCGGTGTGACAGACCGGCGTGAACTCCAGCTTCACCACAGCTCCATAATAGATGAGAGAAATTTGGTTGCGGGAGCAGGATTTGAACCTGCGACCTTCGGGTTATGAGCCCGACGAGCTACCGAGCTGCTCCATCCCGCGACAACTTTATGGTGGAGGCTGACGGGATCGAACCGCCGACCCTCTGCTTGTAAGGCAGATGCTCTCCCAGCTGAGCTAAGCCTCCATACTCCCCAAACTGTTGTTGGGGCCCCGCAAAGTACTCGGTGTTGCTGCAAAGCATCCGCTTCACTTTGTGGGGTATATGATGGTGACCCGTAGGGGATTCGAACCCCTGTATGACAGCGTGAAAGGCTGCTGTGTTAAACCGCTTCACCAACGGGCCGTATTATGTAAGAAAAAGGCGTTTGTGGCGGATGGAGTGGGATTTGAACCCACGAGACGGTTCTACACCGCCTACACGATTTCCAATCGTGCTCCTTCGGCCGCTCGGACATCCATCCATGTATGATTAAGGATCGAAGCGATCCGCGTTGTTTCCCTCACGGAATTACTATGTTATCAGATTTTGCTGTTACATTCAACAACTTTTTCAAAGACACTGAAAAAGTTTAACTGGATAACACATCGCTGTCAGACACAATAGCCATTTTATCTTGTGGAACTACTCTTGTCAACGATAAAAATCACGTTCTCTTTAATTTCTTGCAGACGTGCCGTATTTCCTGGTGAACTTGCGATTATCATTACCTGCAAAACCTGAAAATACTCCCCCGTTCCGCGCTCCCTGCCTGAAAGTTTCTGGGTTGCCTTCCATTTTACCGGCATGGACTGCATGGACTTAAGAAGAACAACTGCACCCGATCCATACACGGGAAGGTGAATATTTTCGGACCCCCCAAAAAATGGTATAGTTTTCATGAGACAAGAATGGCGGTGGATGACCGCGGCGCAGCTTCCTGCAAAGGGGATGATGCTGATGGTCACGCTCGGTGCGCTTTACTTTTGCCTGAAAGTATTAGCCACTCTGCTAAGCCTCTGGTTTAGCAGCAGGAAGCTTTTCCGCTGGTGGAAGAGGAAGTGTAACAAGCGAAAACCCACCGCCTGAGTTGACCGCCCGACGGTGAGTTCGCTGGTTTGTTAACATGCGCGCCGTGGGGTTCCACAGCGTCTTGTCTCAGGGGCCATGCCGCTGCAACGGCATCGGCTCCTTTATTTTTATGTCACGTTTTCATCATTGTATACACAGATTTTATCATTCTCCTGCTTCCCTAGACAAGAAGCAGCACGATTCTGCCTATGGATTCGCATCCTATTGATTCCGCTCGTAAATCAGGCGCAGTCCTTTTAGCGTCAAATACGGGTCGACCACGTGGATGCACGACGTCTCCTTTGCTACCAAAGCGGCCAGTCCGCCTGTCGCGACCACTTTGGGGTCTGTTCCGTACTCCGCGATGATCCGGCGAACGATGCCCTCTACCTGCCCGACAAAGCCGTAGTAGATGCCCGACTGCATGGCCGCAATCGTATTGCGCCCTACGACGCTGGCCGGCTTGGCGATCTCGATGCGCGGCAGCTTGGCGGCGCGGCTCACCAAGGCTTCGGTGGAAATTCCGATCCCCGGCGCAATCGCTCCGCCCCAATATTGCCCGCGCTCGTCCACATAGCAAAAAGTCGTTGCCGTCCCAAAGTCGACCACAATGAGCGGCGTACCGTAATGGTGAATGGCTGCCACGGCGTTGACGATCCGGTCCGACCCTACTTCCCGCGGGTACTCGTACTTGATGTTCAGACCCGTCCTGATTCCCGGGCCGACAAGCAGAGGCTTTTGCTGCAAGTATTTCTCGCACATCCGCTCGATGGTAAAGTTCAGCGGCGGAACGACAGAGGAAATAATCACGCCGCTCACCTGCCCGAGCACCAGCCCCCCGTGCTGAAACAGGCTCGTGACCAGCATGCCGTATTCATCCTCGGTCTTGTTCCGATCTGTCGCCACCCGCCAATGATGGCGCAGCTCGTCCCCGCGGTACAGCCCCATGACGATATTGGAATTGCCGATGTCTATCACCAGTAGCATTGTGCTTGCCCCTTATCGCTTCCGTGTATTCAGATCGAGACTGATGTCAAACGCCTTGACCGAATGCGTCAGTGCCCCTACGGAGATGATGTCGACGCCCGTCCTGGCAATCGAGCCGATCGTCTCCAGATTGACTCCGCCGGATGCCTCCACGACTGCCCTTCCGCCAATCAACTGCACAGCCTCAACCATTTGCTCATTTGACATGTTGTCCAGCATGATGATGTCGGCTCCTGCGTCCAGCGCCTCCTGCACCTGCTCCAGCGTCTCGGCCTCGACCTCCACCGTCATCGTATGCGGAATGGCCGCCCGCGCTGCTGCCACTGCCTGTGCGATCCCGCCCGCGCCTTTGATGTGGTTGTCCTTGATCATGACCGCATCGTACAGGGCAAAACGGTGATTGTGCCCGCCTCCGACACGAACCGCGTACTTTTCCAGAAAGCGCAGGCCCGGCGTCGTCTTGCGCGTATCGACTACCCGCGCCTTCGTGCCTTCTACCGCGCGCACGTATTCGTTCGTTTTCGTCGCGATGGCGGAGAGACGCTGCAACAGATTGAGCGCCAGACGCTCGCCGCTCAAAATCGAGCGGACAGACCCGCTGACTTCGGCGATTTGCGTGCCGTATTCGACGCGCGCGCCTTCTTCCACTTTTGCGGTGAAAACGAGATCCGGGTCCACCGTCGCAAACACTTGCTGCGCAACAGGCAGACCTGCTACAATCCCCGCTTCCTTGGCATAGAGTATCCCTACTCCCTGTTCGCTCTCCGGAATCGTGCTCATCGTCGTAATATCGCCAAAGCCCAAATCCTCGTGCAGCCATTCTTCTATTTTTTGCTGCAGCTCCCGTTTACTCCACATTGTTCTTGCCACTCTCCTCTTCGACGCCGCCACGAATGGACTGAACCAGGTGCTTGCGCCAAATTAAATCGTCCTTCTCGGGGAAATCGTTGCGGTAATGCCCGCCCCGGCTTTCTTCGCGCAGGAGGGCCGCCCGTGTCGTCAGCACGGCCGCACTAAGCAAATTCAGGTACTCGAAATCTTCCTGCTCCACCGGAATCTCCTGGTAGTTTTCCGCCATACGCTCCAGCTCTTCCAACGCTTTTTGCAGTCCCTTTTCATCCCGCTTGACGCCGACGTAGCGAAGCATAAGCTTTTGCAGCTTCACTCTCTGTTCGCGCGTACCCGCCGTGCAAAGCTGGCGTTGCGGGGAGGTGACCACGAGCGGCTCGATGACCGGCAATGCCGGAAGCTGGCGGATGCGCTCGGCAATCCGGTGCCCGAACACGACCGCTTCGGAAAGGGAATTGCTGGCCAGGCGGTTCGCTCCGTGTACGCCTGTGCACGACGCCTCGCCACAGGCAAAAAGCCTTTTTGTCGACGTCTCCCCGTGCAAATCCGTCTCGACACCGCCCATGATGTAATGGCAGGCTGGGGCGACAGGAATCCAGTCCGTCACCATATCCAGGCCGTACTGCAGGCAAAACTGGTAGATCGTGGGAAAGCGATGCTTGATCTTGTCAGCAGATTCATGGGTAATGTCCAGGAAAACATGCGTGGAGTTTGCCTTCTCCATCTCGGAGACGATCGCGCGCGCTACCACGTCGCGGGGGGCCAGCTCTTTTTGCGGATGATACTTGTCCATAAACCGCTCGCCGTTGCTGTTCCGCAAGATCGCCCCTTCGCCCCGTACGGCCTCGGAGATCAGAAAGCGAGGCGCTCCGGGGTAGTAGAGAGCGGTCGGGTGGAACTGGATGAACTCCACGTCCTTGATCCGCGCTCCCGCCCGATACGCGATGCCGATGCCGTCAGCGGTCGCGATCTCCGGATTGGTCGTGTAGCGGTACAGCTGGCCGGCCCCGCCCGTAGCCAGCACCGTCGCGTCTGCCTCCAGGAAAAAGATCTCTCCATCCGGCTGTCTCACAATGACCCCGACGCACTCATCCCCCTGCGTCACGACATCGATGGCAAAATGATTTTCTAGCACGGTAATATTCGGCTGCTCCAACACCCGCGCAGACAAGGCCCTTACGATTTCCGCACCTGTCGCATCCCCGTTGGCGTGCAAGATGCGCCGCTTGCTGTGGGCGCCTTCCTGGGTCAGCTCGTATTGCCCCGTTTCATCCTTGTCAAATTCCGTTCCGTACGCAATCAGTTCTTTCAGGCGATCCGGGCCTTCATTCACCAGGACTTCCACCGCATCGTACGAGCAAAGTCCCGCCCCGGCAATCAAGGTGTCCTGACGGTGCAGCGCAGGGGAGTCGGATTTGGCAGTCACCGCTGCGATGCCCCCTTGGGCCCAGCGCGTATTGCTGTCGTCCAGCCCTTTTTTGCTGATCAAAACCACATCTGCATATTCACTTGCTTGCAGCGCCGTGTACAGACCGGCGATCCCGGCCCCGATGATGGCGACCTTCGTCTTTTTCTGCGGGAGCGCTCGCAAATCAAAGTCTACGATATAGCGGGGAATCATCCTCGTGTCCCTTCTCTCCTTATGAAATATAAGCTACGTGAAAAAACCGATGATATCCCACCCATTATAGCAAATCCTGCAGGGCTGCGATAAGAAAACCTCCCCGGAGAGGTTCTATAGGCAAAACGGTCAGGGACGGTTCTCTCGGCCGCAAGCGGTCACGTCTTTTTGCCCGGAAAACGCCCCGACGATTTTCGCAGAGTCGATCTGTACTTCCCGCTTCGCGCGATCTTACTAGTGCTGGCACGGCCTTTGACATCCAAAATTTCCGACAAGAAAAAAAGCATCCGCTGCTCCCGCGAATGCTGTCTTAAATCCGTTATGTCAACTGGAATGCTCCACGCAATCCTTGCAAGTGCCGTACACCTCGAATTTATGGCCAGTTACCTGAAAATCATCAGGAACCACCGACATGATGTTCATCGGACAGCCTGGCAGCGCTGACGTCTTGCCGCACTCCGTACAGATGACGTGATGGTGGTGATGGCCGTCCGCCGAGCAGGCCAGGCGGAATTTGCCTTCGCCGTCCAGCTCTGTCTCCTCCAGAATCCCCAGTTCCACAAAAGTGGAGAGATTGCGATAAACCGTATCAAAGCTGAGGGAAGGATAATGCGCCTTGATTCGCTCCATAATATCTTTGGCCGAAAGGTATCTTTTTTCCGCCGCGCAGATGCGAATGAGCTCCTCCCGCTTGCCGGTATATTTGAATCCGTGATCCTTCAAAATCTGCAGCGCTTCCTCTACTTTCATCGACAAACTCTCCTTCCTTTTGTCATCACTTGGTTGACTATGCAATCAACGCATGGTGTTGCGCAGTTTCTTCGCACCCAGCACAATAAGCAAAATCAATACCGCCATTAAAACAATTGTACCACCAGAAGCCCAATCCAGCAGATAGGCAAAATACAGTCCGCTCAGAACAGATATTTCTGCGAATACAATGGAAAAGAAAATCGTCTGGCGAAAGCTCCCCGCAATCTGCAGGCTGGCCGCCACCGGAAGGGTGATCAGGGCGGAAATCAACAGCACCCCGACGATCCGCATAGACGCGGCGATCGTCAGCGCCACGAGCACCATAAACCACAGGTTGATCGACCGTCTCGCTACGCCGGATACACGGGCGAATTCTTCGTCAAACGATACCGCGAACAGCTCCTTGTAAATCAGGAAGACCGTCCCCAGCACCACGACTGCCACGCCGACGAGCGCATACAAATCCTCGATGGTGACCGTCACAATTTTCCCGAACAAGTATGAGTACAAGTCCGTCGTGAAGCCGTCTGCCACACTGATGAGCACGGTGAACAAGCCCAGGCCTCCTGACAAAATGATGGGAATGGCGAGGTCCTGATACGCTTTGTACACCTTGCGCAGCCGCTCGATGAACAGCGACCCGACAACGGCGAACAGCATGCCGAAAAACAGCGGGTTCACAGCGGCAAAAAAAGCGACTTTCTTCGAGACGAGCATTCCCGCCGCCACGCCGGAGAGCGTCACGTGGGACAGGCCGTCTGCCATCATCGACAAACGGCGCACAATCAAGAACGTACCCAGGATGGGACAGATCAGTCCAATCAAAACCCCTGAAAACAAGGTATACCGCAAAAAATCATACTGCCACCAATCAGCCAGCATGTTCATACTCCTTCTTTTTCCGTGTTCGACACCATTAATGGTGGTGAGAAAGCAGCTTTACGGAATCTCCGTACATTTGCGCCAGAATTTGCTCGTGATTGTGGGCAAACTCGTGAGCAGTTCCGTGGAAGTGGATGTTTTTCTGGACGCATGCGACCTTGTTTACCCACTGGGTCATCACGCCGACGTCGTGGCTGACGATCATCATGGTCAAGCCGCTTTCTTCCTTCAAAGAGCGCAACAAGCTGTAAAACTGCTCGATCGACTCCTGATCCACGCCGACAGTCGGTTCGTCCAAAATCAGCAGCTCCGGCTCCGCCACCAACGCCCGCGCAATAAACACGCGCTGCAGCTGGCCTCCGGACAGGCTGCCGATCCGTTGATCCAGCTTGGCTGTCAGGCCCACTCTCTCCACGGCGTCCCGCACCTTTTCGTGATGGTGACTTTTCAGCCAGCGGAAAAGACCGACCTTGCCGACAAGACCGGAAGCGACCACTTCCCGCACCGTTGCCGGAAAGCCGCCCGCACCGTGGGCCACCTGCTGCGCGACGTAGCCGATTCGGCTCCAGTCGCGGAATTTGCCCAAAGGCTGCCCGAACAGCTCCACCGTTCCCTTGGTGGGAGACAGCAGCCCAAGGATCAGCTTCATCAGCGTCGATTTTCCCGAGCCATTCGGGCCGACGATGCCGACGAAATCTCCCCGTTCGAGGGTGAACGCCACCTGGTCAAGCACCACTTTTTCATCGTATTGAAAGGAGACGTCCGTGAGCTTTACCACGGCTTCTCCCGGTATCTTCCGTTCCATGAATCAATCATTCCTTAAATCGGATTTGTTCTGATTTGATCCTTCTCATCCTACTACGTTTTCGCCCACGCCACAAGTAGTCATGGGACAAAAACTGTTGAAACACGCCTGCGTTGACCGCCATCTGCACAAAGATGCCGCCCCGAAAAGAGCGACACCTTCCTTATCCCTGTCTATTTCAATGCCGCACGCAGCGTCTTTGCATTATCGCGCATGATCGACAAGTAGTCGCGCCCGGCTTTCACATCGTCCTCCGTCAAGCCTTCCAGCGGGTTGAGCGTAGCGGTCTGGACGCCTGCTTCTTTGGCGATTACCTCTGCCACTTTCGGGGAGACGAGCGTCTCAAACAAAATGTACGAAATCTGGTGCTCTTTCACATGCTCCACCAATTGCTTCAATTCGGACGGCGATGGCTCGTCGGCCGGATTCACGCCGGAGATGGGAACCTGCTGTAGCCCGTAGCGATGAGCCAAATAGCCAAAGGCTGCGTGCGATACCATAAATTCCTTTTTGGACGCGGCTGCGACCATATCCTTGAACTCTTTGTCCAGTTGATCCAGATCAGCCGAAAGCTGCTGGAAGTTTTTCTCGTAGTCAGCTGCGTGCGCCTTGTCTTTTTGCACCAGGGCGTCTTTGATCTTCGCCGCCTCTTCCTTCAGCTTGGATGGATCGAGCCAAACATGAGGATCGAGGCCGCCATGATCGTGTTCATGCTCCTCGGTCTTGCCTTCCGCTTCTCCCTCATGCTCCCCTTCCGCAGCCTGGAGCAGGTCCATGCCCTCGGTCGCGTTTACGACCGCCGTCTTGTTCTTGTCCATGCTCTCTACTGCTTTGTCTACCCACAACTCCAGTCCGCTGCCGTTATAGGCAAACACGTCCGCCTTGGACAGGGCGACCATATCCTTGGCAGTCGGCTCGTAATCATGCGGCTCCACGCCCGGCGGAATCAGGTTGGTAACCTCCACATAATCCCCGCCAATCCGTTTGGCCGCATATTCGAGCGGGTAGATCGTCGTATATACTTGCGGCCTGGACGCCGTGTTGTCCCCAGTAGCTCCAGACGAAGTGCTCGCCGTCTGTGTGGTTCCGCAGCCAGCGAGGCTCGCCGCTGTGACAACACTTAGCAAAGCCATCAGTCTCTTCTTCATTCAGTATTTCAGCTCCTCACGCCATACAATTCATAACGATTCCGATTTACTTGCTTTCCGTTTCTCATTATACGGACAGACGCCCGGAAAGTAAATAGGATTTATTACGATTTAATCGGCGTATTTATGCCTGCATTCACATCGCTACAGGAAAATGGTCACGCTCTCCCGTATTCGGAACCGTTTGCTCTTCTATTTTCCCTTACGTTACAATGAGCGGGAGGAGGTTTGTCCACATGAAACGTCAATCATGGCTCGCCATCAGCTTCATCACGGCAGCTTTGCTGACCGGTTGCGGAAGTTCCGACCAAGCCGGCCAAGAGCACGCCAGCCATACACAACACGCACCAAACGGCGATCTGCAGGAAATGACCGCTTCTGCCGATCAATTGCCCAAATTTCTCGACAATCAAGATCCTGTCATCGTGCAATCCTACAAAATCGCTGCAGCCAACCGCGAACTGCTCAAATCCATCCCTTGCTACTGCGGCTGCGGCGAAAGCGCGGGCCATCAGCACAACGGCAACTGCTTTATCAAAGAAGAGCGTCCGGACGGCTCTATCGTCTGGGACGATCACGCAACACGCTGTGGCGTATGCATGGAGATCGCCGTCGTTTCCTCCAAGCTTAAGGAAGCCGGCAAATCCACCAAAGAAATTCGCGAGTACATCGACAACGCCTACAAGGAAGGATACGGGAAGCCTACTCCTACTCCTACGCCTATGCCGTCGTAGAAGTTTCCGGATGGGGTACAAGAAAAGGCTCGGAACCAGTGCGTTCCGGGCTTTATTCCGCTTGACAATGTTTGAAGGCGCCTATAACATCATACCTAGATATACAATACATCGATAATGGAGGTTACTGTGAAAATCAACAAGGAATTGATGAAGGGCAGTACCGTCATCCTGATCCTTACTCTACTGGAACGCAAGCCTATGTACGGCTACGAGATGAGTAAAGAAATGGAACGAAACTCGGACGGAATTCTTTCTTTAAAAGAAGGAACCTTATATCCAATTCTTCACACATTGGAATCAAAAGGGATGGTCGAATCCTATTGGAGTGACGGAGAGGGCGAACGAAAACGGAAATACTACCGGATTACCAAAGACGGGCAGACACTTTTGCAAGAAAAAAGGCAGGAATGGTACTCTTTCCGCAGAGCAGTGGAGCAAGTGATAGGGGAGGGACATGCATGAGCACCAGTGAAAAGTGCGCCGAGTACATACGGCAGGTTTGTCAGCAGGTTGCGAATAAAGAGGTGCACGATACGATTGCCCTTGAGCTGGAAAACCATTTGGCGGAAAAAATCGAAGACTATCAGGCATTTGGATACAGTGAGGAAGAATCCGTAGAAAAAGCCATTGCTGAGATGGGCGATCCTGTTACCGTCGGAGGGTATCTTCACCAAGCACACAAACCCCGTATGGAATGGAGCATCCTCGCCATCGTAACCGTTCTGATTGGGATCGGTCTGCTAACCATGTACTCCCTTAGTCTCGCGCAAGATCGTGGCGAAATGTTTACAAAGCAGCTAGCGGGGATACTGGGAGGGGTCGCTGTCTTCCTTGGCATTCTCTTTACCGATTACAGGAGATTGAAACGGTACAGCAAGCTTCTTTTCTTCTCAACGATGCTTCTCCTGCTCTGTACCAGCTACAGAGGAACTTTGGTGAATGGCGTCTACCATCTGGATCTGGGCTTTACACTGCTGAATATATCTGTGCACAGCCCCTTTTTACTTGTTGTCGCCATGGCGGGTATGTTCACTGACTGGGATTGGAATAAGCGCCGTACGATTGTCTGGACTTTTTTGCTTTTTCTGCCCCCTTTCTTTCTCTTGGGGACGCTCAACCTGTTTGCCGCTTTGGTATATGCCGTCGGATTCTTCGTTCTCCTGTTCTCTACTCCGGCAAGAAAGCGGATGTTACTCTCCTTGGCAAGTTTGTTCTTTGTTTCAGGCTGCTGTATCGCGTATCAGGCTATCAGGCCCTATCACCTTAATCGTTTGCTGGCCTATCTGGACCCTTATAGCGACCCCAATGGTGCGGGCTATACCATCATTCAATCGATGAAAACAGTAGCATCTGCCGGTTTGTGGGGAAATGGCTTTGGTTCGCGCTTAGACACCGTGCCCGTCATCGAATCAGATTTTATTTTTACCTTTTTGGTACATAACTTTGGGTTGGCGACAGGTTCCGTCGTCGTACTCCTGGGCATCCTGCTTTTTCACCGTCTGCTTCGAGCCAAACAACGGGTGAAAGATCCTTACGGTGCTCTGTTGATGTCAGGATTGATGGCACTCTTGTTCCTCCCTTATTTCTGGGGGATCTTTATGACTGTCGGTCTCGTGCCTCTCACCTCTGTCAATTTGCCGTTCATTAGCTATGGAATCACCCCCTTCGTCCAGCAAATGGTACTAGTCGGACTGCTGCTCGGTATCTATCGCCGCAAAGACCTTCAGCCCCGTAATCACAAGTAAAAAGACAAACAAAAGAGGCGAAGCCAATTGGCTTTGCCCCTTCATTTCTTTCCCCTATTCACTCACACAAGCCGCCATTATCCCGGCGCGACTTCCAACATCCGTTCGAGAGAGGCGCGGGCAGCATCGGCCACATCTTTTGGCACGAAAATCTCCGGCTTCATATTCTCCAGAGCTTCTACGCATTTTTTCAGGTTGTTCACCTTCATGTTCGGGCAGACCAGATATTTGGAAGCGAAGATGAAGGTTTTGTCCGGGCTGTCCTTTTCCAGCATGTAACGCGTGCCGTCTTCGGTCCCGATGATGAACTCCTTGTGGGAAGACTCTCGGCAATATTTCAAAATGCCGGTAGTAGAGCCAACGTAATCAGCCAGCTGCACGACTTCCGGGCGGCACTCCGGATGGACGACGACGAGCGCTTCCGGATGTTGCTGCTTCAAGGTCATGATGTCTTCGACCGACAGCTGGTCGTGCGTATTGCAGTATCCTTCCCAGATGATCATTTTCTTGTCGGTAAACTGGGAGACGTAGTGGCCCAGGTTTTTGTCCGGCACCCAAATGATCTCGTCACTGTCGATGGATTCGATCACCTTTTTGGCGTTGGACGATGTGCAGCAGATGTAAGTCTCCGCTTTGACGTCTGCCGATGTATTGATGTAGGCTACCACTTTTGCGTTTGGATGCTGCGCTTTCAGCTTGCGCAGGCCGTCTACGTTTACCATATCCGCCATCGGACAGCCTGCCCGTTCGTCAGGAATGAGGACCGTCTTTTGGGGATTGAGAATTTTTGCACTTTCTCCCATGAAGTGAACGCCGCAGAACAAAATGACGTCTGCGTCGGTATCCTTTGCTTTTTGAGCCAGCCCGAAAGAGTCGCCAATGAAATCGGCCACTTCCTGAATTTCCGGACGTTGATAGAAGTGTGCCAGGATGATCGCATTGCGCTCTTTCTTCAGCTGCATCAGTCGTTCTCGTAACTCAGCGTTGCGCTGGGCTTTTTTTTCTAACGCTAAAGCGTCCATGGAAAAAATCCCCCTACGTAGGTGTCGTAATTTAGGGTCATTGTAAGCGGTTCACCCTGCCTTGTCAATGTATGTCCCGTGGAAAAACTGCCTGGAACAGCTACTTTCGCCCCAGCACATGCTCCTGGATAAAGCGGGCGACTCCGTCCTCGTTGTGATGGGGAGCCGTGTAACGGGCAAGCCTCTTGATCTCGGCTGGAGCATTTTCCATGGCGACCGAGTAGCCGGCACCCATCAACGCTTCCTTGTCGTTGTCCGCATCGCCGAAAGCCATAACCTGCTCCGGCGCGATTCCCCACTTCTGGATAAAGTAGCGCAGTCCTTCCCACTTGGATACGCCCAGCGGCATGATTTCGATATTGTGCTTGCCGGAGGTCGTGAAGGTCGCCTGCTCCGCCCAAAGCGAGAGCTGCTCCCGGACCCAATCCAGACGTTCCGGGTTGTTGTGCCAGATAAACAGCTTTACCACTTCAATCGCGCCCGATTCGACCTGATCGAGCAGCTCGACCAGCGGTACGATGCGGGACAGCTTGTAAAAAGCAAACCGGCGCATCGAGATGCCTTCTACGGTATTGTCTTCCTCGATCAACGCCTCAAGCCGGTCCCGGTCTTCCTTGACCATCAGCCGGCTGCCCGTTGTATCGTGCAGCTCGTAGTAGATCGCTTCCTGCCGCAGGACATGCACGACGTCGACAACCATCGTTTTGGGCAAAAACACGCGGTGCACCATCGTGCCGTCCGCCTCGTAAATCGCTGCCCCGTTGCTGCAGACGTAGCCGTCAAACGGAAAGGAGTCCACGGGGATCAAGGCTGACCCGTACGTCCTTCCCGTCGACAGGACCAGCTTGCAGCCTCGCTCCTGCAACTGCCGGCAAGCTTCCTTGGTGGCGTCCGCCATTTGCGACTGCTCATTCAACAAAGTCCCATCCATATCAAAGGCAGCCAAGCGCGGTGTGAGCAACATCGTATTCCCCCTTTACCGGTATGAGAAGTACATGGTGCCTATGGTGACCAAGACAGGAGTTCCGTACTTGAAACCTTGGGCTGTTGCACCCAAAGGGCACGAGTCTGGCTGCATACACAAGCACGGGATAAGCACCGGGTCCATTCTTACCTGTAGAACAAAAGGAGCACCAGAGGCGCCCCTTATTGTGTCGGTTCATCGTTTGTATCTTCTTTTTTCGGCTGAATGTTGACGACCACGTCTTTGTTTTCATCCGGATCGTTGTCCATGCGGCCGGTTTCGATCAACTGCCTGATTTGTTCCGCATCGAGTGTTTCGACGCGCAGCAAGGTGTTGGCAATCAGATCGAGCTGGTCACGATGCTTGGTCAAAAGCTCTGTGCATCGCGCATAGCATTCGTTGATGATGTTTTGCATCTCCCGGTCGATCTCGTACGCGATCTGATCGGAGTAGTTGCGCTCGTTGCCGTAATCGCGGCCCAGGAATACCTGTCCCTGGCTTCTGCCGAACTGCATCGGCCCCAGACGGCTCATCCCGTACTCCGTAATCATGCTGCGTGCAATCGCCGTCGCACGCTGGAAGTCATTATGTGCGCCGGTACTGATGTCGCCGAGTACCAATTCTTCTGCGACTCGTCCACCAAGAAGGCCGACGATTTTGTCCAGCAGGTCTGTCTTGGTGGCAAAGAAACGGTCTTCTTTCGGCAACATGACCGTGTACCCGCCAGCCTGACCGCGTGGAATGATCGTTACCTTATGTACCATTTCGGCGTTTCGCAAGTGATAGCCGATAATTGTATGACCAGCTTCGTGGAAAGCAACCAGACGGCGCTCCTCTTCGCTGATAACGCGGGACTTTTTCGCCGGACCGGCAATGACGCGGTCGATCGCCTCGTCGATTTCCGCCATGTTGATTTGCTTTTTGTTCTTGCGGGCGGTCAGGAGGGCTGCCTCGTTCAGCAGGTTCTCCAGATCGGCACCGGTGAAGCCCGAAGTACCGCGGGCAATCACATCCAGCTTCACGTCGTCGCCAAGCGGCTTGTTGCGGGCATGTACCTTGAGCACCGCTTCACGGCCTTTGATGTCCGGACGGTCCACTGTAATTTGTCGGTCAAAGCGTCCCGGACGCAAGAGTGCAGGGTCGAGAATGTCCGGGCGGTTGGTCGCAGCCACCATGATGATGCCTTCGTTGCCGCCAAAGCCGTCCATTTCTACGAGCAACTGGTTGAGCGTCTGCTCGCGCTCGTCGTGACCGCCGCCAAGACCCGCTCCGCGCTGACGGCCGACAGCGTCGATCTCATCGATAAAGATAATGCAAGGCGCATTTTTCTTCGCATTTTCAAACAGGTCACGCACTCGGGAAGCACCGACCCCGACGAACATCTCCACGAAATCAGAACCGGAGATGCTAAAGAACGGAACGCCTGCTTCCCCTGCAACAGCACGGGCGAGCAGCGTTTTACCGGTACCCGGAGGACCTACGAGCAGGACCCCTTTAGGGATACGGGCGCCGACAGCGTTAAATTTGCGCGGATCTTTCAGGAATTCAACGACTTCCTCCAGCTCCGCCTTTTCTTCGTCTGCCCCTGCCACATCGTCGAACGTGACGCGCTTTTTCTCTTCGTTGTACAGCTTGGCACGGCTTTTGCCGAAGTTCATCACCCGGCTGCCGCCACCCTGCGCATTATTCAGAAGGAAGAAAAACAGGATGAAGATGATCACAAACGGAATAATCGAGGTCAGGAAGGTGAGCCAGATGCTGTTGCCTTCCGCAGGATGAACCTCTACTTTTTTCACTTTTTGCTCATCCATCTTCTGCTCTACCAACGAAATAATATTGGAATCGTACAGGGGAACATTGGTGAAAAATTTGTTGCTTTCCTGTCCCGGAATAGCTTTAGCCAGCGTACCATCGACTCGGTATGTACCATTTTCAGGTCGAATGGACATCTCGGTGATGTTATCGGCTAACAGCTGTACCCGGAAATCCTGATATGTAAGTTTCCCAACCTTATCAGTACCGGAGAGGATGAAATTCACGATCCCGACCGTGACAAGAAAAATCAGCAGGTAGAACCCGGTATTACGAAAAAAGCGATTCATTCCTTACCTCCTCTCACGAACAGACACTTTTCACATTTTATCATATGAAGCAGGGTCTCCACAACAAACCTACTTTGTGTAGACTTCAGGCTTTAATACCCCGATATACGGAAGGTTTCGGTATTGCTCGGCATAGTCCAGCCCGAATCCTACGACGAATTCGTCCGGAATGTCGAAACCGCTGTAATCCGGAGAAATGTCTACCTTGCGGCGCTCCGGCTTGTTCAGAAGCGTAACGACTTTGACCGAAGCCGCTTCGCGATGGCGCAGCAGCTCTACCAGGCGGCTGAGTGTCAACCCGCTGTCCATGATGTCCTCTACGACCAGGACGTGACGATTTTGCACAGAGGTATCGAGGTCTTTCAAAATTTTGACCATGCCCGAAGACTCGGTGCCGCTTCCGTAGCTGGAAACTGCCATGAAGTCCATCTCGCACGGGATATCCATGTGGCGGATCAGGTCGGCCATGAATACGACGGCGCCCTTCAGCACGCAAATCACCAGCGGATTTTTCCCCCGATATTCGGCAGCCAGCGTCTTGCCCAGCTCCTGAATCTTGCCTGCAATCTCTTCCTCTGATAGCAAAATCTTCTCGATGTCTTGATTCATGAAAAAACCTCCCGCCAATCTTCTCCAAATTCTACCCGCACGTACAGAAGCCGCCTGGTCTGTTCCGTTACAGGCGCCGTCGCAGAACGCCGCAATCCCGGCACCCACAACACTTCTTCTCCAGCCGCCAGCAGCGGCAGTCTGTCCCGCCAGGCCCGTGGCACTTTTTGATCGATCAGCAATTCCTTCAGTTTCTTTCCAGATGCTGTGCCAAACAAGGCAAGGCGGTCACCGGGTCTGCGATTGCGCAAAAACAGCGGCCCTGGAAGACGATCGGCATCAAACACCGCTTCGTTCTCCTGCAGTCGCTTCCAATCCGTGAAACGTACAAGCTGTTTCGTATGTACCCAAACCTTGCTCTCCTCGATCCAGATCGATCCTGGTATCGGAAGGTCGTAACAATACATATGTATGCGTTCTTCTCGCCCTTTTGGACAAAAATGAATTCGCCCGTACACCCGGTTTACCACCAGCTCTCCAGGCAAATGCAATTGTGCCGAAGGACGGCTACCACCTGATATATGCAACACCGCCTCGACATGCTGAGAAGACCACTCAGTTTGTTTCGAGACATACCCTAATATTAGAGTAATCATTCTCCTTTGTAAAGCAACGTCACACTTTTGAAACGCTTCAAGGTCCAATACGATCTCGTCCTGCTTTTGCGCAATCAAGACCTTTTGCAGCTGCTCCCTTGCCAGTCTCTCCAGAAGCTCATCGTCCTGGCGAATCGCCTCTGCCGCCTCAAGTATATGCTCCCGGTAGCGTTCGTTGACCTGGGCGAGCAACGGCATGACATCGAGCCTTAGCAAATTCCGCTTGTACTTGCGGGAGTGATTGCTGCTGTCTTCCCGCGGGGCGAGGCCATTCTCGCGGCAGTATGCCTCCAGTTCCTGCCTTGTCTTGTGCAGAAGAGGGCGTACCAGCTCGATGCCTCCCTCCTCTAGCCAGCGTCGTTTCGGCATTCCCGTCAGCCCGTGCAATCGCGTCCCGCGCACAAGCCGGAACAAGATCGTCTCAACCTGATCGTCAGCATGATGCGCCAGCGCCAGTTTGGCAGCCCCCTGTTCCTTTGCGACCCGCAAATAGAAGCCGTAGCGAACGTCCCGGCTCGCCTCCTGTCCCCCTTTGCCGGTCTGCTCCATGTAGGCCGGCACATCGAATTCAAAGAGGTGAAAGGCAACGCCGAGGGATTCGCAAAGCTCCCGCGCGTACAGCGCGTCCAGCCGTGCCTCCTCCCCGCGAAATCCGTGGTTCAGGTGAACGGCATGGAGTTTCCACCCGTAATGATATTGTTCATTGAGAGACACCAGGATATGCAAAAGAGCCGAGGAATCATTCCCGCCGGATACGCCGACCACGACGGTCTCCCCTGGCAGCAGCAGACGCTCCCGCAATATTTCATTGTGCACGCTTGCCAGCATGACGGGCTCCTTTCACAATCGTCACCACCGATATTCCAAAGATGAGTCCGGACGCGATCGCACCCGCTATCATCATCGTTTGGGTGGCCAACGTAATGCCTTCAATGTAATTGTTGTTGACAAAAGCCAGCATGGATCTGTATGCCAACGATCCCGGCACCAGCGGGATGATCCCGGCGACGCTGAAGTTCGTAGAAGGAACACGCAAATATATCGACAAGATCTGACTGAGCAGCGAGACGATCGCAGCAGATACAAAGGTCGACAGCAATACTTCTGCGCCCAGCGCCGGCAAGAGCGAATAGACGAGAAAACCGACCATCCCGGCAACGCCGCCGGCAAATATGGTGCGGACAGGTACGTTAAACAGGACACACCATGCCATGGACGACACCAGGCTGAGCGCAAGACCTTGCCATATCATCGGATCACCTCGTAAACCAGAGAATAATAGCAGTAGCCACAGCGACGGAGACCGCCGTCAGCATCGCCTCGACGCCGCGGGAGACACCTGCCACCAGATCTCCTGCCATCAGATCCCGCAGCGAGTTGGTGATCGCGATCCCCGGGAACAGCGGGAGCATCGCCCCGATGATAATGATGCTGATATGCAGCTGGGGAAAGCACGTCACGGTGAGCAAGGCAAACAGGCCACCCAGCAAGGCGGCTGAAAACTCGGTAAAAAATTTCATTCGCACAAACTGTTCCAAATATTCGAGACTGAGATTGACGATCAAACCGGCCAGAGCGGACGGCACGAGATCGTACCAGCTCCCGCCCGTAAGCATGGAAAAGGAGCCGCTGGCGATAGCGGCCGCCATATGCTGCATCCACTTGGGATAGAGCGGTTTTTTCTGATCGATCTCGCACAGCGTCAAGTACGCCTGTTCCAGCGTAATGCTGCCGCCGACAAACTTGCGGGACACGTCGTTGACCAGCGTGATTTTATTCAGGTTCGTCGTGCGCATGGGGGTGCGAACCATTCTCGTATGATCCAGCCCCCCGCAGCGAAACGAGAGGATGATGCTCGTCGGAGTAGCGGAGCTGTTGACGTCGTCCATTCCGGCTGCCTCCGCGATCCGCGCCATCGTTTCCTCTGTCCGGTAGGTCTCGCCTCCGTTTTTCAATATGATTGCGCCTGCCAACAGGCATGTATCCATCACCAAATCTGAGGACAAGAACCGTCACATCCTTAAATAAAGCCTTTGTCGAAGCTTGCCCATGTGCATGCGCGGAAGGCCTCACATGAACCAGGCGTAATAGAGTGTGCCAGCCAAGAGCAACAAAGAAGCGACGAACAAGCCGCTGATCCCCGTTCCCCCTGCCCCAGATGTTCGCTTGCGTGTCTGCTGCTGCTTCGGGGCGGCAACCGTGAGTTCCCGCAGAATCGTCAGCATTTCTGCTCGCATCTCCCCCGCCGAAGCGTACTTCCCGTGAATGGCTTTCAGGAGAGGCACGCGGTACGGGTACAGGCCGTCACTGTTCCGTATTATATCACACAGATATACGGTCTGACGCGGTTCGCCCAGAATGCTTTTCCACGTCTGCCGGTCGACGAACAGACGGACCATCATGACGGCTGCAGAGAACAGATCGTAGCTGACCTCGGCGCGCCTGTCGCCTGCATGCCAGTACGCCCTGTCGTATTCCTCGGTGAACTGGCGGACGGCATTGCCCAGCTTGGTCACTCCCCCAAAGTCGATGAGCCGCACCTGCCTATCTCCCTTTGTCACGATCACATTTTCCGGCTTCAGGTCGCCGAATACCCAGCCGTGCCTGTGCAGGACGTCGAGACGAGCCAGCAGCTGGACGATCATCACAGCGACCCACTCCGTACCGGATTGCCTGATATATCGATCCAGCTGCTCTCCCTCCAGGTATTCCATGGCGTAAAACGTGCAAGGCTTGCCGTCGATCATCACATCGTCCACATCACACAGGAGCGGTCCCACTTGGGAGTCCCGCCCCTGCTGCACGCTTTTCAGCACATTCACTTCCATTAAAATGTCGATGCTCTCTCCGCCGACCTTGACTGCCCGCCGCACTCCGCCCTGGGTCGTCAAGTAAACCGCCCCGTTCGCCCCACGTCCCAGCTCCCTTAGGACGTGGTACGTTTTTTTGTTCCACTTGCCCTGGAACTGCCGGGGCAGGCCGGGGATCTTCAGAGTCTGGTCAAAAGACATGGTCCCGCAAGCTTCCATCTTCGTGATCGCCCGATTCCAAGGCATATCGCCCGGAAAGGGACTGCGGGAGCTTGACATGGTCGAACAATGCGATCGCCTCCACGATCGCCGGTCCTGTCGGAGTGATCCCGCTCATCGCCAGATCGCTGGTGATTTGATGGGCTTGCTCCACTTTTTCCGTCCAGGGAATTCTAACGTCCAAATACTTTTGTTTCCCAGGAAATGAGCAGACAGCCATCCGGCTATGCCCGCTGCGGGACTGCAGGCTGATGCTAAAGTCGTGAATCGCCTGCTGCACCGCAGCCAGCTTCGGCTTCATACTCCCGGATGTATCGACCAGCATGACGACATTCAGGCTGCTTTTCTCTCCCAGCTCGTCCACCATGCCTGCTACCTGCACGCGCTTTTGCGGCTCCAGCTCTTCTATTCCGGAATCGCCCAAAATCTCTTTCAATTCTTTATGGACCACCTGGTGTATCGTTCGCGTCATTGCCTTGCGCGTGAGCATCTGGACGGTTTGCGCCAGCTGCTGCGGATATACGATGTCGCACAGGCCGCCGCCCGCTTTCGCGATTTCGCGGATTTCCGTCTCACCCTTTTCCCCCAGCTCGCTTTTCTCAATCACGCCGATGACATTGACGGTAATCCCTTGTTCTCTCGCCAGAGCGGCAGCCGCCACGGGGCTCATCCCGGTGTTCGAGCATCCGTCTGTCACAACCAAAATTTGCCGAAGTGTCGCTTCTTTCACAAATTATCTCCCCATTCTGCCTGTTTTAGCAACAGTATCGACGGGGAGGCTGGAAAACATACGTATCAGCTGACAACTCGCGGTCGCTCCAGCTTTTGCATGCCGTGTACCTGGATCGCCGACCATTGCGGCACGAACCGGTCGATGCGGGCGACAAGCACCGTCATGTCGTCGACGATCTGGCCGGAATGCTGGCGGATGACTCTTTCCAGGAGCAGGTCTGCCACTTCTTGCGGATCGTCAGTCTGCAGCTCGCTGATGATGCGCTTCATCCATGCCTGCCGGTTCTCGATATGCCGCGGGGCCTCGTAGATACCGTCGGACATCATGATCAGCAGATCGCCCGGTTTGAGCGTGCGGGAGACGACATCCACCTCGATCTCGTCCAGAATCCCGACCGGCAAATTGTTCGCGGTAATGGTAAATACGTCTGAACGCCGCTTCACAAAGCTCGGGGTCGAGCCGATTTTGACGAACCGGGTGTGTGCGGTCTGCAGGTCAATCAGCGCCAGATCGACAGTTGCGAACATCTCTTCCGTGGAGCGCAGCGCGAGTACGGAATTGACCGTCTTGATCGAGATTTTCTCGTCCATGCCGGAGCGCAGCAGCTGCTGGAGCATGTCCAGCGCGGACTGGCTCTCCAGGGAAGCACGCGCTCCGTTGCCCATGCCGTCGCTGATGGCCAAGGCCATTTTGCCGTTGCCCAGATCCATCGTGCGGAAGCTGTCACCGGAGAGGAGCTTGCCGTCCTTGGCTGCTCCTGCCACGCCGATATCGATCTCGTACGTTTTGGCGGAGGCGAGGCACATGGTGCAGGAGCCGTCCTTTTGGGCGTCGCAGTGCCTTTCCCGGACGACGATGTTCTCTCCCAAAATCTCGGTCAGCATCGGAGCGACGATTTTGGCGCACTCATCCCGGCCGTAGCAGGTAGGCTGGCTGATCTCGATGTCCACCTTTCCCTCTTCCAGACTGTGAATGTCCACGCGGCGCACAGACAGGCCAAGCCCCTCCAGCGCCTGCGATACCTGTTTTTCCTGTAAACTCAGCTCCATTCCTTCCCGCTGGATTTCACGGGCGAAGTCGCTCATCACCCGCGATACGCCGGACAATTGATCGGCCACCAGCTTGCGGCTCTCCCTGATCTGTTTTTTCAACTGTTCAAAGGATTGCTGCCGGTCGTACTCCTGCTCCATGACCGTCAGCACCTTTTCTGTCTTCACGCATTTTCGCTCCCAGTCCTTTGGCGGCGTAATGCCGGCCAGCGTGCCGTTCTCCTGCACTTTCTCCATGAGCCAGCGCATCCCCTGATAGGTGGACTGCATATCCCTTTCCCAGCACTGTTCCTTCTTCCAGCACTTCTGGCAGGTAAATTCGGTGACGCGGCTAAGAAACGCGTCCGCTTCTTCTTCGATTTCTTCGGGGTCCGCCGTCTGGGCAAAGCTGCGGGACAGCTGCGTAAACAGCTCGGAAAACTGCTGAATCTTGGCTGCGGTCACATCGCGGACGCGGCGCATGTACTCCTGATGGGACTGCATGTTTTCGCTCGTGCCGGGAACGAATCTCGCGACCTTTTTCCACAACGTGGCAGGAGTCAGGATGAACAGCAGGATCGCCAGCGATGATTCCACGAGCGACAAGTACAGCGTGTCCTCTGCCCCTCCGTAAATCGCCAGGATAGCCGTTCCGATGAGCAGCCCCGCCGAGACGCCGACTTTTCCCCCTTCTTTGAGCAGTCCCGCCAGCAGTCCGGAAAAGGCGAGCAGATTGATCTGCAGCAAGGCGCTGACGTTGGCCAGACTCAGGATAAGTCCCGTGACCACCCCGACGGCCGCCCCGATTGTCCCTCCACCCACAAAGGCAAACAGCAGCAGCAAATACCGGGAGAGCACGTGCTCCATCGAGACACCTTCGACCATCCAGTCGACCGTTCCCGTCATCAGGGAGGCGAGCAGGATGACCAGCGACACGATTTCTTCGTTTTTCAACGGTTCGTACGGCTTGGCCATGTGGACGATGGAGAGCGACTGGATAAAGATCAGCGTCAGGACGAAGCCGAGCACCGACTCCACCGCCACCATGACCAGCTCGTAGGTGTTTACCTGGTTCGTCAGCGCGTGGTACAGCAGATGGCTGATGAAGATCGTCGTCATGACAAGCAACGGCGTACGGGAAAAGTCTTTGCGCCTCATTCTTTCGGTAATTTTGCAAGCGGCCAGGGCGAGCACGATACTGAGGATCGTCTCCAGCCCGACTGGCACCGATTGGGAAAAGGCTCCGATTATCAAGGCAAACCCCGTCGTGACGATGCAATCACGACGGATGTAGAACATCACCATAAAGTATGGGATCACAAAAGGGGTTAGCTCTTCGAGAATGAGGGCCCTCCCCAGCAAAAAGCCCATCAACAAAGGAAGAACGTTCCATCGCTGCGCGGCATTCGCTATTTTCTCTCCCCAGGTCCGCGCCGCCGTATCCATCTGTTCGGATACTTGACGCGTCCACACCTGGCCGGTACTCGAGACATTTTTGTTTGCGATCATGTTACACCACCCCGTTCTTTTCAATGTGTTTCTCATTATACGGAGGCGGTATTGTAAAATTTGTCAAAATACCAATGGATATTCCCAGAATCATCCGACAAATTCATTGACACGTTCGGACATGCGCAAAGACAAAAAAAACCGACGTTATGGCGGATAACGTCGGCCGACAGGTGATTCGCGCTTTGCGAAACGGGCTTACGATTACGTATTCGGCACGATTTCCAAAATGCCTTCCTGCTCGTGCAGTCAAAATGCGATTGACACAAAGAAAGAAAAGTGGTAATTTTCCGAATCAACGCTGTCGACCACGGCCCCTCTTGTCCCCATTTTTCTTTAACGAGGATTGGCGGTCTTCGCTTTCTTTTAAAAATCGGTTCAGTTTATCTTCAAAGGCTTCTCCGCGCTCCCGCTGTTGGCGAGGAGGCCTTTCCTTTTCCTGTGCTTTTTTGATCGACAAGCCGATCTTTCCCTCTCGGATGTTCAAGACCTTTACGGTAACGATGTCTCCGATCTTGAGAAAATCGTGAATGTCTTTGACGAACGTA
This sequence comes from Brevibacillus sp. GCM10020057, assembly GCF_042683565.1. NCBI lineage: Bacteria > Bacillati > Bacillota > Bacilli > Caryophanales > Paenibacillaceae > Brevibacillus > Brevibacillus sp. GCM10020057. The sequence goes on along the minus strand of NZ_JBHUJW010000028.1, from coordinate 74,526 downwards.
TCTGCAATCTCACTGATATGCACAAGACCGGTCACATTTCCAGGCAGCTCCACAAACGCACCGAATTTCGTGATACCTGTCACTTTTCCTTCAAGTTTGCTCCCGATCTCGACTCCCATGAACGTGGAAAGCCTCCCTCTGCTTGAAGATCAGCCAGACAGCCTACTCCGGAATCACATAAATGCTCTCGCCGGGCTTCGTGTAGTAGATCCGCTTGCGTGCCAGCTCTGCCAAATACTCTTTGTCACCCAGCCGACTCGCTTCGTATGACAGCTCTTCCTGCTGCTGCTGCAAATTCGCCGACTCTTCTTTCAGCGCATTAAGCTCTGCTTCTTTCTGGGACAGGACCCCGCTTTGCAAATAGAGGGTATAGCCAGTCCAGACGAAAAAGCAAAGAATGAAAAAGAAAAAGAGCCGCATTCTCCGCCTTTGTCCTTTTCGGTTTACTGGAGCGGACATTGCTTCTTTCATCATTTTGCCACCTCGGATGTTTACTCCCGTTTTCTCTTCGAGTGAAACAAATTCTTCCAATTGAACCAAATTCCTCTTGACTTGCTGAACATTTTTTTCCCCATTTGTTGACCCCATCTGGCAAACGGAGAAGTGACAAATCGCGCCACTTTCCACAAAAAGCCGAGGATCGCGAGCAACCCGGAATACAAAAATGCCAGCGTCATCAGGATCACTCGGTAAAAGAACAAGACGGGACGAACGACCAGGACGTCGATGATTTGCAAGACCGTGCGATAGAGCCACTGACAGAATTCTATCACGCGGTGCAGCAATTGGATATACTTCTTACTACCTATAACAAAATACACCCAGGCGCCGAAAATCATTCCAAAAAAGATGGGAAAGCGAATGATTCCGTTATTGACCTTCAGCAATATGAGGAAAACAGCCCCCATGCTGCCTACCCAAAAGAGGATGTCAAAAATAAACACCATCCAGAGCGGCAGCCTGCTTTTGCCTTTGAAAACATGGTACGTATCAAATCCCATTCCCATGAGAACACCGCACGTGGACATAGCCAGCACCGTCTGCAGCTGAACCCCGATATTCACTTGAACAGCTTGCCGAAGAAACCTCTCGACCGATCCCCGGCCTGACCTTGCTCAAGATAGGCCATTTCATGCACCAGACCTTCGATCGCCACTTCTCCGGTTTCCAGACTCAGATTTTTCATATGCAAATTTTGTCCACGTATGGTTAGAAAGCCGCCCTCTGTCTCCAGCAAAAACTCTTCACTGTCAAAGCTTTCGACGTTTTTTACACCCGAAATCGCCAAGCTGCGCCGATTGATCATCACGACTTCATGCCGAGGCCGCTTCATGTGCTCGTTCATCATAACTCCCCCCCTTGCATACCCTTCTTGTACCATCGTATGGGGAGGGATGTCCTTTTAGAACAAAAAACCCCCGCTGGATCGCGGGGTTGTCTGACTATTTATAGATCGTGTAGTTGCCGTTGGCGAAGATGATTTTGTAGCCGGTCCGATCTGTAATGGCACGAAGCGGCAAGGCCGGAATCTTGTTTTTCAGTTGAACCGCCACTGGCAGGGTCACATTCTGGCCATTGACGGTGGCTACGTTGGAGCCTACCTTGAACTGCATGACGGTATTGCCGCTGACGACTTTGGCGGTCGTCTGCGTCCAGGTGACAGTCATGCCGAGGCCATCGCGGAAAAACGACGCCGGCATCAAGGTGTTGCCGTTTACGATATACGGCGCTGCCCCCATTGCCGTCACTTTTCCTGCCTTGGTGAACGAAGCGACGTTGGCCTTGAAGCTGACGCCGTTCAGAGCCACGATCGTCGCCGGGCGGGCAAACAGCAGTCCTTTTTCCTCGGAAGTGTAGACCCCGATGCTGTACACACCGGGAGGCGCCGGGTTGACGATTCCCCCGGCTTCGAGGACGTTGATGTTGACAGCCGTCTGCGCGGGAATATCCTGCGTCGGCACGATAATCAGATTCTGGCCACGGACCCCGACGTAATTGGCAGCCGTTCCGTTGACCGTCACACTGGTACTCGGAATGTACGCCGGAATGCGGAAGCCCGCCGGCAGTACGACTTCAAAGAAGCCTTGCCCACGCGTGATCGGCGCGCCCAGACCTTTGATCGCGATTTGTATGCCGGTCGGAGTAGAAGCAGTCGCCCTCGTCAGTCCGATCGTTGCCGCGGTATTGTCCACCGCAACCGGTACAGCGCTGCCAGTGATCTCAAAGCTTTTGGAACGGTACGTTCTGCCGTCTACCTTGGCTGTCAGGCTGTATGTCCCTGCCGTTTTCGGGTTGGTCAAATACGCATCGAAGGCAAATTTGACATTCAGGCTGTCCGCGCTTTTGAACCCGCTGGGCGTGCGGAAGGAGACCTTTCCATTGCTCACGCTCACAGTGCCGACCGGTTCCCCGTTTACCGTCACGCTGTAGCCCGACAGGACGGGAGGGACCATGTCCGCGCTCGGGAATTCGATCGTAATATCCGAGTTGGCGTACGCCTTCGTCCACAGATCGATGTCAAACGAGTAGCTGGAGCGCGCCCCTGCCCCCCGGTCCGACAGCGCGACGTCAAACGATGCGTTGGCCGATCCGGTGACTTCCATCTTCTCGGACGTGTAGGTCTTGTCGTCGTACTCGATCTCGAAGGTATAGTCGTCATCGGCACTCGACGGGTTTTTGATCCCTGCCGAAGAACTGAATTCGAGCTTGATGGAGGAATCGCCGTCTGCTCCGCTCGGCACCTCGATGCGAATGGAGTCATTGTCAATGATCGACAGGTAGTCTACCTTGGTCCCGTTTACTTTGACATCCGATTTGCTGATGCTCTTCGGCAGCATATCCTTGGTTGGGAAGTCGACGTAAATGTATTTCCCTTTTTTCAATTTCGACTTGGACGACAAATTGAATTTGCCCAAGGTCAGGGAAATCTCTGCTCCTGCGTCCTTGCTGCTCTGGGAGACCGCAAATTTGCTGCTGCTACTGCTGCTGCTCGACGATTTGCCAATGGTGATTTTTCCGTTTTTGTACGTCGATTCCTTGGACGTTTTCACCCCGATGGAATACGTGCCCTTGTCCTCGGGATTGGTCACGTTGTCGATCGACAAGGTCAAGACCGTACCCTTGCTTACCTTGTCATCCAGCTCGATGGTCACGACATTGCTGCTGACGGACACATTATCAATCTCCACTTCGTCCCCGTCGTCATCCTCCAGATAGACGTCAGATGTCTTCAGCTTTTTGTCGACGGTGAAATCGGATGGAAACTTGACGGAAATCTCGTCGCCCGCTTTCAACTCTTTGTCGATTTCAAATTCGATTGTATATTCTGTTTCTTCATCCGCGCTCGTATCATCCGCCGAAACGTCTTCGACTGTGAGGGCATAAGCGGCTTTTGGCACCACGGCGAATGGACTTGCCAACACCGTAGTCGCCAGCAGTACAGATAATCCTTGTTTTGTGCTTTTGTTCAACGGTAACGCCTCCTTCACCTGCAATTCTCTCTATAATAGGAAAAGAACGGCAGGAAAGGGTTACAGACTGGTAACGAATGGCTTCACCTACAGCCTGATGAAGTCGCATATTCCAAGCAAAAGGAGCTGCCGAATCAATCGGACAGCTCCTTTTTTGCTTGGGGTATCTATTCGGAAGTCAGCTTCTCCAAGAGCGCGTCTCCCTTTTTCCCTACCCGTACTATGGCGAATTTCGCCGTGCGCTCAATGTCTTGGCCGGTGCCCTCCGGGATGAAATAGCTCTCGATCCCGTATTCGACCCGGTCAGAGTCAATCGCTTTGCCGTTGATGATGACATCGCCGGAAAGCTCCTGATACGGCTTGTTCCAGACGTCGTTTTGTTCGTAGTAGCCACTGTACTGGTAGACCCCGTTCTCGTTGGGACGCAGTACAACCCGCAGCTTGGCGTTCTCGTCGCTGAATTGCTCCTGTTCGAGCGTGGAAATCTCGTAGTTAAGCTGGACGTAATCGCCTTGCAGGAACGAACGTGGATCGATGGGGGCTAGCTGCAGTTTCACCGAGCGGCCTTGGGAGAGAATCGATTCACTGCTCTGGACCTGATAGCCGACCAGCAAAAGCTGCAGCACAATGATCGCCGCGAGGGCGAACCGCTGCCGCGCAAAAATCGGCACTCCCTGCTCCTCCTGCCTGCCATTGGCTGACCGATCCAGCCAGTAGCTGACAGCAAAGAAGACGATACTCAGTATCAGCAGGCTGATGGACTTGTGCAGCAGACTCCAGAACAGGTCGTAATACTTCATCAGCAAAAAAGCAAACCAGAAGCCCAGCGCAATCCCGAAGCTCGCTTTTCGATCTTGTTGCAGGGCGCGGTAGGCAAGGAGGGTCGTGAGCGCAAAATAAGCAAGGTTGATTACGAATTGCAGCCAAATCACGCGGTCATGTACTTCTGTCAGGATGAGCAAGCAGCAGAGCGCATAGACCAGGGAGCTGTTTTGCAGGGCTGTCGGCAAGCGCTGAACCACATACATGGCCAGCTGGAACACAAAGAACAGCCACAGCACCCACTCCTGACTGCTTCCCCAATCGCTCAGCTTCACGTACAGGACGAGCAGAAAGCCAAACTGCGTCAACAGCCTGACGGGGATTCTGCCATTCACTGTCCATACATAGCCCAGAACCATCAGGAACACGATCCAAGCGTAGCCCTCAAGATAAAGGGACGAGCCGACTCCGAGCAAGTATCCCATCGCAAGCAGCGTGTAGCGAACGGTGGAATTCATACTTTTGCTCAATACGGCTGGTGCGATAAAACCGATGACAGACAGGAAAAACAGGAAGTACGCGACTGACTTGTCGTCATCGAACACAAGAGCCAGAAAACCCGTCAACGAGATCGCTCCGATCGAAGACGCCACCAGTGTGACGAGGACGATAAAGGCTTCTTGAATAAAACGCCCCCACAAGCTATCCTGCTGCGAGGACTGTTTGCGCAGCCATTTCATACCCGCGACCGCTCCCCAGACGATCGCCGCAGCGACCAGCAGCGCGATCAGGAAAAAGCCTTCGGAATAGTATTCTCCCATATACCAGAAAAACTTGCCGATGAGAAACAGAGCGAGCATGACCGCTGTCACGACGAGCATCGCACGGTTCGGCATCCAGCGGAGAAAAGCGACGAACAAAGCAGCGCCGATCACCAGATACAACAGCTCCGGAAGCACTCCATACACTTCTACAAAAGCCGAAAGAAACAGGGACAGCTGAAAAACCAGAAATGACAGGTAATAGATAGATCGCGAGCGCAGCCGCTCGATAGAAGTGAGCCAGAACAGGAGGAGATTGCCGAGCGCAATCAGCCAATAGACCATGAACCACCAATCGTCCCCGAGCGCCACATGGATGACGGAAGGATCGAGAAAAAACCAAATGGCCAGATGCGCCAGGACGTAGCTGATGACGTAAAAGGGCTGGTATTTCGTCACAATAGCAAACAGCAAATTGGGAAGCAGCCAGACGAGAAAGAGCATGTAACTGTCAGCGTGCGAATTGTAGATTTGCCCCAGCAGCGCTACGGTGACGCCAAAGGCCAGTCCGCCTGCGGCCAAAAGCCAGTTGCTAATAAACGCATGCCGTTTCAACACGAGCGAGCCGACGTAGGAAAACAGGTAAAACAGAAGGAGCACAGATACGCTCACACTGATTTTTCCAAAGCGATCCAGTGCGGGCCAGTTGGATGCAAAAAAGTAAAACAGCGCAGCCAGCAAGAGAGCGATCCCGAGAAAATACCCGAGTCTCACTGCGTTTTGTTGCATGTGTACACACTTCCCTTCGTCTTCATGGTGCTCACATGTATCTCCATTATATACCCTTCCTGTATGAAAAAAAGACTACCAGCAAACAGGTAGTCTTGGCTCGGAGCCATGCTTTCCAGCCTTCTAGCCCTTGATGTAAGCATCCTCTTCTTTTTCATCACGCGGCACAGGCACTTCGCCGATGACGGAATAGAGGGAAGCCGCTTCTTCCTTGCGCGGGTTTTCCTTGATGTCCTCCACCTTCACCGTCACGATTTTCTGCCCGAACCGGATCGACAGCTTGTCGCCGATCTTGACGTTGCTGGCTGATTTGGCCACGCGGTCATTGATCTCGACCCGCCCTTTGTCGCACACCTCTTTCGCCAAGGTGCGGCGCTTGATCAGACGGGATACTTTCAAATACTTGTCCAGCCTCATGCCTATCCTCTCCTTTTGCTGTGCTGCTTGGCTTCTTCCCACCATTGATCCATTTCCGTAAGATCGGTCTGTTCAAAGGTGCGGCCAGATGCGCGCAGCTTGTCTTCGATATAGGAAAAACGCTGCTTGAACTTGTTGTTGGTCAGCGCGAGCGCTTCTTCGGGATCGAGCTTCAGGAAGCGGGCGAGATTGACGACGGCAAACAGCAGATCGCCCAGCTCTCCGGCGCGGTCCTCGTCCGCCGCTTCCCGCAGCTCGCGGAATTCTTCCTCGACCTTGGCGTAGACGTCCGCGACATCGTCCCAGTCGAAGCCCACCTGTGCCGCTTTCTTTTGCAGCTTGTAGGCGTACATGAGCGCTGGCAAATCGCGGGGAATGCCCGCCAGCTGCGACTGGACCGCGACATCGATGCCTTTTGCCGCCTTTTCCTGGGCCTTGATTTCCTGCCAGTTGGCGAGCGCCTCGCTGGAGTCGTTCGCGCTCTTTTCCCCGAAGACGTGCGGATGGCGTCGTACCAGCTTTTCATTCAATGTCGCCACCACATCGTCGACGGTGAAGTACCCTTCCTCGGCGGCCATCTGCGAATGCAGCATGATCTGCATCAACAGGTCGCCCAGTTCCTCGCACATCGCATCGGGGTCTTCGTCGTCAATCGTCTCCAGCACCTCGTACGTCTCTTCGATCAGATTTTTGCGGATGCTCTGATGCGTCTGCTCGCGGTCCCACGGGCAGCCGTCCGGACTGCGCAGGATGGCGACGATCTCTTTGAGATACGAGAACTGGCGGTACGCGACACGCTCATCCTGCGCAGGCGGCACGTAGACAAGCGACAGATTGCCGAAATGGTCCAGCCGGTCCAGCTCGTACAGCGGCACGGTCTCGATTTGCTCCTGCCCGGCCACACCGACAGCCGTTGCCACCGTCACCTGATAGTCATCCGGCAAAACTTCCATCAATGTCAACTTCACATCGGACGCGACGAACGCATCGTACACCTGCGCGATGATCGTATGCAGTCCGGGCGATACCTGGTCTGCCTTCAGCGCCGTTCCGTCGAGCAAGGCAAAGCCTTCAATCGGATCGATTTTCAGCCGGGCGAACAGCGGGTCGATGAAGCTCTGCCCGCCGCCGATCTCGATGGCAATCCCACGGGCAGCTCCCTGCTCCAGCAGCAGCTGCACCGTGCGCTCCGCCACCAGGGGATGGCCCGGCACGGCGTAGACGATCGAGCCGTGCTGCTGTACGCTGGCAAACAGCTTTTCCACGATCTTTGTGTATACTTCCTCGAATGATTCATGCTGCTCGTAGACCTCATCAAATGATGCATACGCGATCCCCTCGGCGCGCAGCTGCTCCACCACCGGATGCTCCTGCGTGCGCAAGTATAGATGGGATGCCTGCTTCAACGTCCGGTATATCCCGTACGGCAACTGGTCGAGGTCTCCTGCCCCGAGACCGACTACCGTGATAATTTGCCTGGTTGTAGCCACTTCTCATGCCTCCTTCGTCTCACATCATGCCCGATTTTTTTGTCATGGCAACAGGCGCAGCCTGGAAAGCAGCGAAGCGATCCTCTTGCCTTTCGGTAAAAATTGAATGTCCGCGCGCGTCAGTCCGCCCGTTTTCAGCAGCGCGAGCAAGTAGACCAGCGCTCCGCAGCCGATCGCCAGCAGTCCGACGATAGTGTGGAGCAGACGCTGGGGACCGGAGATGTTGGCAAGCAGGGCGTTTGCCCCCCATTCGACAGCCAGCACCACGCCAGCCATCACCAAGACCGAAATGAATGGCTTCAGTACCGTCTGGCGCAGACCGATCTCGGCTCCCGTATATTTTTTCACAGCCAGTACATTGAGCCCCATCGCAACCAGATAAGCGAGGACTGTCGACAGAGCCGCCCCTGCGATTCCCCACAGTGGGACGAGCACCAGATTGAGCACCAGCTTGACCAGCACGCCGATGAACAGATTGCGCGCTGGGCGCATCACCCGTCCCAGACCTTGCAGAATGCCGGCACTGGCGATGCTGAGGGTCGCAAACAGGATCGTAAACGACTGTACCGCGAGTGCCTGCGTCCCGCTCGCGTCACCGTACAGCATCACGTTGATCGGCTCGGCCAGCAGCGCCAGTCCGAATGACGCGGGCAGCCCGAGCAAAAAGGTCAGGCGGATCGCCACTTCCGAGCGGCTGGCAATCAGATGGTGCTGGCGTTGCGCCACGGCCTCGCTGATGGCCGGCACCAGCGCGAGGGAGAGCGAGGTCGCAAAGAACGTTCCGAATTGAATGAGCGGCTGCCCGCGGTCATATGCTCCCTTTGCCAGCTTGGCCAAATCTTCGTGCATCCCGCTCCACTGCAACATGTTCACGACTGTCACCGAATCGACCAGCGGGATGAGCGGCAGCACCAGTGCGCCCATGCAAATCGGCAGCGCGTAATACAGCAGGCTGCGCAATACCTCGCGATTGGTCCATTCCGCTACACCGTCTGCCTGCTGCTGGCCGGCAACCAGCTGCCTGCCCTGCTTGTCCCGCTGCCAGTACCAGAGCAAAACGAGCACGGCTGCCACCCCGCCGGGAAACGCGGCAAACACGGCGCCCGTACCGGCGAGATAAGCGTCCTTGTACACGTTCATCGCCCAGAACGCGGACACCAGGATGAAAATGACCCGGATCAGCTGCTCGATTACCTGTGAAACGCCTGTGGGCATCATATTTTGATGGCCCTGAAAATATCCACGCAAAATCGACGCCATCGGAACGAGCGGCAGCGACCAGGCAACAGCCCGCAGCGGCGCCGCCAAATGCTCGTCTCCCATGAAACGCGCGACCAAAGTCGCCCCGCCGTACAACAGCAGAAAGAAAAATACCCCCAGGATGACCAGCGCAATGCTGGCAATGCGAAACGCGCGGCGCGCCCCGAGCGTATCCCCCAAGGCGACTCGTTCCGAGACGATTTTCGAGATGGCAATGGGAAAGCCCGCCGTCGCCAAAATCAGCAGCGTCGTGTACAGCGGGTATACTTGCATGTATACGTACAAACCGATGTCACCGGCAATGTTTTGGTACGGAATGCGGTATACGGCTCCCAACAACTTGGAGACGAGACCGGCCACCCCAAGAATCGCGGCGCCTTTCACGAATTGTACGGATGCTTTTTCTTGAGCCATATGGGTGAAATTTCTCCTCTCCAACCAGAAACTTCGTACATTATACCACATGCGTCTTCCGATCAAGAAAACTTGGCGCGCAACAAAAAAACAGCCCCGCATTTGCATGAGGCTGTTTTGATTCCAGCTTCTACTGTTCCATCTGCTTCGCCAAAAATCCGGCGGCAGTCTCCGACATTTTCATTTCCAGGTCGCCCATTTTAACTGACTCGTTTTTGTTGAGCAAAATGACGGAACCGATCGGGTCACCACCGGCGACGATGGGAGCCACGACGAAAGATCCGTACGTCTCGCTCATATCACGACAAATCTCATAGGAGCCCGCATTTTTCTCCAACCGGGGTTTACGCTCCTCCAGACACTTCTCGACAATGCTGCCAATCGGCTTCTCCAGGTATTCCTTCTTGGAAGCCCCCGCCACTGCAATCACGCTGTCTCGGTCAGAAATCAGGACGGTATGATTCATGCTCTCGTACAGAGAGTCTGCGTATTCTTTAGCGAAATCCCCAAGCTCTCCAATAGGTGAATACTTCTTGAGAATGACTTCTCCATCACGATCTACGAAGATCTCCAGCGGGTCGCCTTCACGAATGCGCAATGTACGACGAATCTCCTTAGGAATCACGACCCGACCGAGGTCGTCAATTCGACGAACGATACCAGTTGCTTTCATGTCATGTTGCCTCGCTTTCCTAAGAGAAGTGGGTTGTGAAAAGCTTTGGTTCGTTACCTGTATTTTTTCCTCAAATTCTAATTTTACCTATGCGTGGCGACTGCAACTTTTTCCAGCCTGATTCAGTTACTCTCCCCCGGGCGGTAGCGAGTGACTATAGTATTTGCCCCTGTTTCAAGAATATGCGAGAAAACGAAAAAACAGGGAACCCATGTCCCTGTTTCTCGCTGCAACCTGCCCGCTCGCTTATTTCGCGGCAGGCTGATTGATTTTTGGCAGATTGTACTTGGTAATCAGCTTGTCCAGCTCGTTTTTCCCGAAGGCGTCATACGCTTTCTCCAAGGCGCTGGCACGAAGCTGTTCTTTCATCTCGTCAAACGTTTTTTCTTTGCGGTTTTCCACTTTGATGATGTGGTAGCCGTAATCGGTTTTCACCGGAGGTCCTACCTTGCCCACTTCCTGTTTCAAAGCAGCATCCTTGAACTCAGGCACCCATTGGGTCACATCGGCATCGGCGTACAGGCCGCCGTTTTCCTTGCTGCCCGGGTCGTCCGTGTACTGTTTGGCCAGTGCCGCGAAGTCTTCGCCTTTTTTCAGGCGGTCTTCGAGTTCGTTTGCCAGCTTCAGCGCTTCTTCCGGCTTGCGTTTCTCTGTCGAGATCAGGATGTGGCGGACAGAAGCGACCGTACGGGAAGCCTTGTCCATAGCGTCGTACTCTTTTTTCAGCGCAGCGTCGTCAATGCCTTTTTTCAGCACGCCGATCGAATCGTTGATGAGGGCCATCTGACCGACAACCATTTCCTTGGTGACACCCTGGCCTTCCATCAGCTTGTTAAACTTGGCTTCATCCTTGCCCAGGAAACCCAGATATTGGTTTTTGATCTTGTCGAACGTTTTTTCGGCCAGTTCCCTGGATTCTTTTTGCACAGCCTCGTCCGCACGCGCAGCCAATACTTTGGTCGCCGTGTATTCGCGGGCAAAAGCCTTCAGGTTGCTGTCGTCTGCCGCTTCAATCATGCCGCCTTGTTGCGGGTTCATGAAGTTGATGACGCGCAGAAACTCTTCAAATTCTTTTCCATTCATGGTGCCGCCCTGATATTCCACGATGGCCGCGTTTGGATCTACAGTAAACGGCAGGGTCAGCTTCGGAAATTGTACCAGCGGATCTGCTGCATTCGCAGCCTGATTGCCTTGCCCATATCCTCCTGTCTGATTTGCAGGTGTTTGTGGCTGTGCGTTTTCATCTGCTTTTCCGCACCCTGCCATCAATGCCACGACAAGTACGGCAGACGACAGAATCGCTACAGAACGTTTCATCATATGGATCTCCCTTCCTGGCTAGCCCGGCAGTCTAGGATACAGGGCTCTCCGTACCGGTGTCTTTTCGCACCTGGTGAAATTGACGCAGCAGCTTTTCCACCAGCTGCACGCCTTCGTCTTCTCTCAACCCTTTTACTTTAACAGCAATGACAATCTGTTGTCCACCCGACAGTCCTACCCGGCGGTTCCAACTGCTGGTAAGCGCAAACAGCGCTCCGCCGTCGATGTTGTTGTTCTGGCTCGGATGCAGGAACAACTTGATCTCCTCTGGATTCTTCTGGCTGATTTCCGTAATGTGGTGCTGCTGGGCGTAGACACGCAGACGGGATATGGTCAACAGATTTTCGACAGGCTTGGGCACGGGGCCGAAACGGTCGAGCAATTCTTCAGCCAGATCGTCCACATCCTCCAGAGAGGAGACGGCGACGAATTTTTTGTACATCTCGATCTTTTGCCGGCTGTCCGTAATGTACATGGAAGGAATGTAGGCATCCAGCTGCAGGTTGATCTCCACGGTCGCGGCGCTCTCTTGCTTGACCTCGCCTTTCAACTCGTCAATCGCTTCCTTGAGCATCTGGCTGTACAAGTCAAATCCGACCGTATTGATGAAGCCGTGCTGCTCCGCACCGAGCAGGTTCCCGGCGCCGCGAATGGACAAGTCGCGCATAGCGATTTTGAAACCGGAGCCCAGCTCGGTAAATTCCTTGATCGCCTGCAGACGCTTCTCGGCGACCTCCGTCAATACTTTGTCCCGTTGATACGTAAAGTAAGCGTAGGCAATCCGGTTGGAACGGCCGACCCGCCCGCGCAGCTGGTAAAGCTGGGACAAGCCCATTTTGTCCGCATTGTAAATAATGAGCGTATTGACGTTCGGGATGTCCACACCGGTCTCGATGATGGTCGTGCTCACCAGAACGTCGAAATTGCCCTCCAGGAAGTCGAGTATGACGCTCTCCAGCTCGCTCTCGTTCATCTGGCCATGCGCTACGGCAATCTTCGCATCCGGCACGAGCATGGAAATCTGCTCGGCCATTTGCTCGATGCCCTGCACCTGGTTGTAGAGGAAAAAGACTTGGCCGCCGCGAGCCATCTCCCGCTCGATTGCTTCCCGCACCAGCGCAGGACTGTATTCCATCACGTACGTCTGCACGGGGAAGCGGTTCTCCGGGGGCGTCTCGATAACCGACAGGTCGCGTACCCCGATCATCGACATGTGCAAGGTACGCGGGATCGGCGTCGCGGTCAACGTAATGACGTCCACATTGGTCTTCATCTGCTTCAGCTTTTCCTTGTGGCTCACCCCGAAGCGCTGCTCCTCATCCACGATCAAGAGTCCCAGCTCGTGGAAGATCAGGTCCTTGGAGAGCAGGCGGTGCGTCCCGATGACGACATCGACGGTGCCCTCCTTGAGCCCTTTCAGCGTCGCATTTTGTTCCTTGCGCGAGCGGAAGCGGCTCAGCACCTCGACGCGGATCGGATAATCGGCAAAGCGCTCGCGGAATGTTTCGTAGTGCTGCTGGGCCAAAATCGTCGTCGGCACGAGCACGGCCACCTGCTTGCCGTCCATCACCGCTTTGAACGCCGCGCGGATGGCTACCTCCGTTTTTCCGTAGCCGACGTCCCCGCAGACGAGACGATCCATCGGGCGGCGGCGTTCCATGTCGGCCTTCACCTCAGCGATCGCACGGAGCTGGTCCGGCGTCTCCTGGTACGGGAACATCGCTTCAAATTCGCGCTGCTCTTCCGTATCCGGCGAGAAGGCGTGTCCGACGGCCGCCTCGCGAGCCGCATACAGCTTGATCAAGTCTTCGGCGATGTCCTTTACGGAGGACTGAACCTTGTTCTTGACCCGCTTCCATTCGGTTCCACCCAGGCTATAGATTTTCGGCTGCGTTTCTTCGCTCGCCACGTATTTCTGCACGTGGTCGATCTGGTCAATCGGCACGAACAGGCTGTCTCCACCCGCGTATTGAATATGCAAGTAATCTTTATGAATTCCGAGTATTTCCTTGGTTTCAATTCCAAGGTATTTTCCAATCCCGTGGTTGACGTGAACGACGTAGTCGCCCGGCTTCAACTCCAGGTAGTTCTTGATCCGCTCGGCGTTGTTCATCGTCTGCTGGACTTTTCGCGCCTTGCGCTGCTTGGCCGTGAACACCTCGCCCTCGGTGATGACGACCAGCTTGTTCAAGGGCAGCTCGAATCCCGTCTGCAGATTGCCGAGAATGATCGTCGGACGGCCCGGCGGCACAGTCTCGACCGCCTCCGTCAGCACATCCGCCTCCATCTCGTAATCGTGCAGGACGCGCTCCAGCCGTTTGGCGCGTTCCAGGTCTGCCGCGACAAAGACGATCTGGTCGTGGGATTTTTGCCAGCGAGCCAGCTCCGTCTTGAGCACATTCATCTGGCCGTGAAAATTTTGCATGGTGCGGCAGGTGAGGTTGACAATATTTTGCGGCTGCGTCTTCGGCGATTGTCTGAGGAACAAGGACAAGTAGACAATCTGGCGCTTTTTCGGCGACACGATGTCTTCGTACGAGCGCGACAGGGTGAGATTGGCCATGTACTCTCCCGCAACGATGCGGCCCGTCAGCCATTCTGCTTCTTCTTTTTGCAAATGCGCCGCCGTATCGAGGACGCGGGTCGGCTCATCGAGGATCAGCAGCGTATTGGCTGGCATGTAGGACAGCAGCGTATCCTCCGTCGGGTAGATGACAGAGATGTACGAGTACAGATGAGGAAAACGCTGCCCGTGACCCATGCGTTCAATGTCTGCACCGATGCGCTCCACTACTTTTTCCTTGGCCTGGCCGTCCTTCAGCTTGGAAACGGTTTCACCCAGCTTCTGCTCCAGCCTTACCGCCGATTCCTGCAGGAGCGGCGTCGAAACGATCATTTCTTTGGCCGGACCGATGACGTACGTCTGCACCGCCTCCAGCGAGCGTTGGGTGGTCATGTCGAACGTCCGGATGGAATCGATCTCCACATCGAACAGCTCGATCCGCACCGGCCACTCGGAGTCGATCGGATACAGGTCGATGATGCCGCCGCGAACGCTTAGCTCTCCCTTTCTCTCCACCATGTCGACCCGTTCGTACCCGAGCTCGATACAGCGGAGCAGGAATGCTTCAATATCCAGCTCTTCCCCTACGGCCAGTTTGATTTGCGCTTCCTTCCACACATGCGGTGGTACGGCCAATCGGCGCAATCCCGCGAAGGGCGCAACCAAAAAACCCGTAAAGCCCTGGGCCAAACGGTTGAACACGTGTATTCTTTGCGCCAGCATTTCGGGGCTGGCGATCGCCAGCTCGGAACCGATCAGCTCGTTCCCCGGATAAAGCAGCACTTGGTCGCTGGGCACCAGCTCGATCAGGTCTTCGTACACCTTTTGCGCCTGATACATGTTGTGGGTCACGACGCAGATGGGACGATCGGTCATCTGCTTGAGGGCAACCATGAGCGTTTGCCGGGCAGAACCAGCCAACCCCGATACAAGCTGCTCATGCAGTCCTCTTTCCAGACCTGCCACAATCGTGCCAACGTTGGAGTCCTGCTTCATCGGGTTAATGATGACTTGCATTCACTAATCCCCTCTCTAAACTTCTGTCATTCGTATTTGGGCCACCAGCAAGGATCGACCATGCGAAAAGAAGCCTTAGCTCCCCAAGCTAAGGCCTTGTCAGTGCAAGCCTTCTTAACGAGATATCCGCTCATTGCAGTGGGTTTCCAACCAAAGAAAGCTCCGGATTCTGTATCAGCGCTTCACGGCAGTAGTCGCACATAATGCTGACGACCGTATCTCCACTTTGTTCTCTCGATATTATAAGAGCCCGCTCATCAGGGGTCAAGGAATCAAACCCAAGCTGTGCTTCGGATACTTGCGATTCGTCAAATTCCGCGATCTTCATTCCGCAGCAGCGACATGTATAACGTATGCTCAAGTATATGCCACCCCCATCCCTTTCATATCGCTTAGTATGGACGGATGGGTGGAAAATCATACTAACCTGTACGGCGCGCGGCGACCAGACCGTCTACCGCTTGAGGCTGTTGTAATGGTTCATGACCTTGACAAAAGGCTCACGGGTCCACATCGCCGCTGCGTCTGCAGCCAGACTGACCGCCTCGTTGATCTCTGCCCGCTCTGCAGCCGGGAAAGACTGCAGCACGTAATCACTGACGCTGCGGCCTGGCTCGGGGCGGCCGATGCCTACCTTGATCCGTTTGAATTCCTGCGTCCCGAGGTGCTGGATCATCGATTTGATCCCGTTGTGCCCGCCTGCGCTTCCTTTTTCCCGCAAGCGGAGCTGTCCGGTCGGCATGTCGAGGTCGTCGTAAATGACCACGAGCTCATCCGGAATGAGCTTGTAAAATTTCATGATTTCCGCGACGGATTCCCCCGAGAGGTTCATGTAGGTCTGCGGTTTCACGAGCAAGACTTTCTCTCCCTCGATCCTGCCCTCTCCCACGAGCGCACGGAATTTGTTCTGCTGTACGGGAATGCCCCATTTGTCGCTTATTTTATCTATGGCCATAAATCCGGCATTATGTCTGGTGTCTTCGTATTTCTTGCCGGGATTGCCCAGCCCGATGATTACCTTCACGGTGATCCCTCCTACTCTTTCCCATTGTACTAGAATGGTCTCGGGAACAAAAGACAGGGCTTTTTAAAAGCACGGTCGTTCGGGCTTTAGTGCCGTGGCGGAAAAAGGGGAGAACGCTACCGGCTAGTAGGGACACTGCAGGGGGGCTTTTACTGTCCGGCTGCGCTCCGAAAGCGGAACGGCGGCCAAAGTTGTCATCTCGAGGAAGCTGGTTCAGAGGTGGCCGCTCAAGCCTGTTCCGCTTTCTCCGCTCCGCCTGGGTAGTGTCCCTAATGCCTTCGCTTTTCTCCCCTTTTTCCTGGACAGCTGTTGGTGGTCGGCGGGGGTTTCGTCAGCTTTTTCCCCAATCAAAAAGACCCGGGCAGCTTGCTCCCGAGCCTTCTTGTCTTTATACACGCTTGGACTGTTCTGTCGAACCGGCGGCTTCTGCCACTTGTTCGGCTTCGTGCTGGGCTTCGATCGATTCTTCCGATTTGGCTTTGACGGGCAGGATGCTGATCAGCACTTCTGTCGGATCCACGCCCAGTTCGACTCCCGGCGGGACGGTGAGGTCACTGGCCAGCACCACGTCACCGATGTTCAGGCCATCCACATTGACCGTGAATGATTCTGGAATATTGCCCGGCAGGCAGCTGACCTCTACGTTGTGGCGTACCAGCGTCGCCACGCCGAGCTCGGGATCGCCCGACATCAGCAGAGGAACGATCGTCATGATCTTTTCATTCATGTTGATCTTTCTGAAGTCCGCGTGCAGAATGTTGCCCATCACTGGATGACGCTGCAGCTCGTTTACCATGACATCGTACGTATTGCCATCTATCTGCAGTTTATAAGGTTTATTTGTCGCTTGTCGGCGAAGTGCCGCATCCAGCTCTCTGCCCTGCACCTGTATTTTCTGATTGCTCATGCCGGAGCCGTAAACAATGCCGGGCACCCAGCCGTTTCGCCGCAATGCCTTGACCGAATTGCCCATGCCCTCTGCTCGCATTTGACCCTGAATCGCTTCCACAAAAAAACCTCCTTTAGACCGCTAGTAAAAGTTTCCTCACTAGCTTGTCCAAAGGAGGTTTGTTTCAATCCCCTTTGCAAGGGGATGTCATGCCTGTCTTGACAGCGGCAATTAGTCGAACAGCTTGCTTACCGACAGCTCTTCGTGGACGCGGATGATTGCTTCACCGATAATCGGTGCAACGGACAGCACGGTGATTTTGTCGATAATCTGTTCTTTGGAGAGCGGAATGGAGTTGGTGACGATCAGCTCGCGAATTTTGGAATTGCTGATGCGCTCGATCGCCGGACCGGACAGAACCGGATGCGTGCAGCACGCGTATACTTCGCGCGCGCCTGCTTCTACCAGCGCATTGGCAGCCAGCGTGATCGTTCCCGCTGTGTCGATGATGTCGTCGATAATGATCGCGGTCTTGCCTTCGATATTCCCTACGATATTCATGACTTCCGCTACGTTTGGCTCCGGACGGCGCTTGTCGATAATCGCGATCGGCGCTTCCAGACGCTCCGCAAGCTTGCGGGCACGGGTAACGCCGCCGTGGTCAGGAGATACCACCACGATATCAGACAGACCTTTTTCGGAGAAATGTTTTGCCAAAATCGGTACGCCCAACAGATGATCCACCGGGATGTCGAAGAAACCCTGGATTTGAGTCGCGTGCAGATCCATGGTGATGACGCGTTGCGCGCCAGCTGTCTCGATCAGGTTGGCAACGAGCTTCGCGGTAATCGGATCGCGCGCGCGTGCTTTTCGGTCCTGACGGGCATAGCCGTAGTAAGGGATCACGACGTTGATGCTCTTGGCGGAGGCGCGTTTCAATGCGTCCACCATTACCAATAGCTCCATCAAGTGCTCATTAACGGGAGCAGAGGTTGGCTGAATAACAAATACGTCACAACCGCGAACGCTTTCATTCAATTTGATTTGGCACTCGCCATCACTGAAGCGCACAGCCTGTGCGTTTCCGAGCGGGACACCGATGTGTTCAGCGATTTCCTTCGCCAGTTCAGGGTTTGCGTTACACGTAAAGACTTTCAGTTTTGGATCGCGGTAGTTAGCCATGATATTCTCGAGAACCTCCCGTTATGATTGCTTTTTGCCCTTGCGAGGCATTCTGTTGGCGTAGTCGATTTTATTCATTTGTCGTTCGCGGGCAATCGCCAGCGCATTGTCAGGAACATCCTGAGTGATCGTCGAACCCGCAGCCACGTAGGCATTCTGTCCAACGGTGACCGGAGCGACCAGATTGGTGTTGCAGCCGATGAACGCGCCGTCCTGCACCACCGTTTTGTGTTTCACAGCACCGTCGTAGTTGACGGTAATCGTTCCACAGCCGATATTGACGCCGTCGCCAATTTCGGCGTCCCCTACGTAGCTGAGGTGCGGAACTTTCGAGCCTTCGCCGATCTTCGTATTTTTCAGCTCCACGAAGTCGCCGATTTTTGCCCTTGGACCGATCACGCTGCCCGGACGCACATATGCAAACGGTCCCACCGTGCTCTCCTGCTCCACGCGCGCATCGGTCATGACGGTGTAGGTCAGGGTAACGCCGTCCCCTACCGTCACATCGGTCAGGTCAGCATGCGGTCCAATGACGCAATCCGCGCCAATGGTTGTCCGCCCGCGCAGGAAGGTGCCGGGATGGATCACCGTATCGGCTGCGATCTTCACGTCCGCCTCGATGTACGTGGAGGACGGGTCCACGATCGTCACGCCACTACGCATATGAGCCGTGGCAATGCGCCGTCTCATGTACGCTTCCGCTTCGGACAGCTGCACACGGTCATTGACGCCCATCGTTTCATCCGGATCGGCCGCTTCAAAAGCCGCCACTTTTTCACCTGCATCCCGCAGAATGCCGACGACATCTGTTACGTAGTATTCGCCTTGTGCATTGTCATTTTTCACTTGCGCCAATGCTTTCCAAAGTTTTTGGTTGTCATAGCAGTATATGCCCGTATTGATTTCCCGGATCGCCCGTTCCTCGGCAGCAGCGTCCTTGTGTTCCACGATTCGCAATACTTCGCCTGCCTCATCGCGCACGATGCGCCCGTAGCCAGTCGGGTCGGACAGCACGGCAGTCAACACGGTCGCAGCCGCTTGCTGCTCTTCGTGATAGGTCAACAATGCGGACAACGTCTCTGCAGACAAAAGAGGGACGTCTCCGTACAAAAGCAACGTAGTACCTTCTTTATCATGTAAAAATGGCGCTGCCTGCTGGACGGCATGCGCCGTTCCCAACTGTTCTTCTTGCAGTGCATATGCAACGCCCTCGCCCAGTGTGGCGCGGACTGCGTCTGCACCATGACCTACGACGACAACGATATCCTCCACCTGCATGGACGCCATCGTGTCCACGACATGTTGGACCATCGGCTTCCCGCATACAGGGTGCAGGACCTTGTACAGCTTCGATTTCATCCGTGTGCCCTGACCGGCAGCCAGAACCACGGCATGGATCTTAGACATGTTAACCCTCCATCGTAGAAGTTCCACAATGACTATATCTTAATCATATGTGGATTTCAAGACACATGGCGCAGGATTATCGCCGTTTTCCGGACATTGCCTGAAAGTCGGACAAACATCCGACAACATTTAATTTTCTGATTATCGTATGGTATATTGATGGACAATAGGGGGTTATCGCAAAGGAGGTCGAAACAAATGAGCTCACAGGTGTTCTTGCTGACCGGTTACCTCGGCAGCGGAAAAACCACTCTGTTGCAGAAACTGCTCACTCATCTGCGGACGCAGGAAGGGAAAGTCGTCGTCGTCATGAACGAAATGGGCGAGGAAGATATTGATGGGGAAATGCTGCAAGGGTTTGGCTTTCCGGTGAAAAAGCTGCTGGACGGATGCATCTGCTGCACCATTCAGGGCGAGATGACGGAGAGTCTGAAGGAAGTAATTTCCTCCCTCCATCCCGATAAAATCCTCATCGAAACGACAGGTGTCGCCGATCCCATCGACGTAGTCGACGGACTGACGCATCCGGAACTGTACGAGAAAATCGAATTGCGGGGAATCATCACGGTCGTGGACGCCTCCCGCTTTCTGGAGCTGAACTCGCGCTTCCAGTCTACAGGCCCTCTCGTGAAAACGATCCGCAACCAGGTCAAATATGCGGACATGCTGCTGGTGAACAAGGTAGACACGACACCTGCCGAAACGCTGGAAAAGGTCAAGCGAAAGCTGTCCGAGCTAAACCCGGCGGCTCCCGTCCACCTCACCGTCCAGAGCGACGTAGACCTGCACACCCTGCTGTCCGTCTCCCGCCTGCACGATATTGCCGCTGCAGCCCGGGAAGCCGGCCGCTCCGTACCCGTCCAAAAAACGATCGGCCGCATGTCCGCGATGGATCGGCTGAAGCAGTCCATCGGCTTGCGCACAAGCCAGCCGTCCTTGTACAACAGCATCGAGACGTTCTCCTACCCCTTTGCCGGACCAGTGGATGCCGAAAAGTTTGAAGACTTCCTGTACAGCCTGCCGAAAAACGTCTATCGGGCAAAAGGCTACGTCCTGTTTCACGGAAAAGACGAGCTGATTTCGTTTCAGCACACCGACAATCAGGTCCACCTGTTTCCGTTTGAGAATCACGGACCGAAAATGGTGGCCGTCTTTATCGGGGAAGGCATGGACCGGGACAAAATCATTGCCGATCTGGAAACATGCTATCGGTAATCAGACGTCAAAGCACCCTGCCAGAGGAGACAGGGTGCTTGTTTGTTTCGGCTACGCACCTGCTTCGATGGTGCTTTCTTCTTCTTGACCTACACGGTCGTATTCGGTCAAGACAGCCGCTTGAATTTTTTCGCGGGTAGTAGAGGAAATCGGATGCGCGATATCGCGGAATTCACCATCCGGTGTACGCTTGCTCGGCATGGCAACGAACATGCCATTGTTTCCGTCAATGACACGGATATCATGAACCACGAATTCATGGTCAATTGTAATGGACGCAATGGCTTTCATCCTACCATCCGTATTCACTCGGCGAAGTCTAACGTCTGTTACTTCCATCTAGTTCACTCCCTTTATCTATGAAAAGCGTTTAGGATTATTTCCACCCTCTGGGTAAATATTCCTGCTATCCGCATGCAAATTTTTTAAAAAATATATATATTTGCTCATATCGACAATATTCGTGCATTTTGCCAGGGGAAAAATGGCGAAAAAAAAACAGCCCCGCGCGAATTTTGCACGAGACTGTCTGCAAGCAGCTGATCTTACGCTTCCAGGTATGCTACGATCTCAATTTCCACTTTCACATCGCGCGGCAGGCGAGCTACTTCCACTGTAGAGCGAGCCGGCTTGTGATCGCCGAAATATTGTCCGTAAACTTCATTGAGCCGGGCGAAATCGTTCATGTCCTTGATGAAGACGGTCGCTTTCACGACGTTGGACAAGCTGCCGCCCGCTTCTGCCAGTACCGCCTGAATGTTGGCAAAAACCTGATGGGCCTGCTCGACGATGTCACCCTCCACGAGAGTGCCGTCCGGGCGCAGCGGAATTTGACCGGAAGCAAACAGGAACGGCCCCACCTTGGCAGCCTGACTGTAGGGTCCAATCGCTGCCGGAGCTTTGTCTGTGGATACAAAAGAGATTGCCATGCGAATCTACTCCTCTCTTTTTGAAAACCGGCTTTCGTCTGACTGTTTGGCGAAGCCGTCGCTCACATCCGAGAGACAAGAATGTCGCCCATTCTTATCGCTCAAAAAAACTGCCTAGCGCAATTTCAATTTGCTTGCCCTTGACGTCCACGTCTTGCAGCTTGGCGAGGGATACGTACTCGTCCACCAGACGCTCGGATACGTCCGCTGTCGTCTCGACCAATACACCGCAGCCGACGACCGTCGCGCGGAATTCCTGCAGCAGGTCGATCATCCCGCGGAGCGTTCCCCCCGCTTTCATGAAGTCGTCCACGATGAGGACGCGGGATTGCTCCGCCAAAGCGCGGCGGGCGAGGGACATCGTCTGGATGCGCTTGCTGGAGCCGGACACGTAGTTGATGCTCACGACAGAACCTTCCGTCACCTTGTTGTCACGACGCACGATCACCACAGGCACATTCAAAAACATCGCCGTGGCATACGCGAGCGGAATTCCTTTCGTCTCCACCGTCATGACCACGTCCACATTTTTATCCGCATACGCGGTAGCGAAAAGCTTGCCGATCTGCGCCATGGTGGCCGGATCTCCGAGCACGTCCGACATGTACAAATATCCGCCTGGCAAGAGCCGATCCGGATTTGCCAATTGACCGATCAGTTGTTGAATAAAGTCCAGTGCTTCATCCGTTTTGACCTGGGGAATGTACTTCACTCCGCCGGCAGCGCCTGCCACCGTTTTCAACAAGCCGACACCCTGGACCTCAAACGCTTCCTTGATGATGGACAAGTCTTCGCTAATGGACGATTTCGCCGCCCCGTATTGTTCGGCAAACAGAGTGAGCGGAATCAGCGTATGGGGATGGGCGAGCAAGTGCTGGGTCATATCGACCAATCGAGCACTTCTACGCAATTTCTTCATAGCTCTTCCTCCAAAACCGAATATTATGGTGCTAATGTATCATTTTTATACGGGTTCATGCAAGCATTTCCCCTTCTTGCGCACCTAACATTCGGGCAACAAATACATCTTTCACAAATCCGCGCAAGGCGTTGTAGATCCGATGCACCTTGGCTTCCTTTTGCACGAGGGCAAACACCGTAGGACCGCTTCCTGACATCAGCACGCCGTCTGCCCCGGATGCGATCATCAGCTCCTTGATCTGCCTCACCTGCGGATGAAGCGACAAGGTGACACTTTCGAGCACGTTGCCCAGCGCCTGGCACATCAGGGAGAAGTCCTGCTCCTGGATGGCCCGCAGCATTTGCCCCGTCAATGGATGAGCCGGGATCTCCTGCACGCGCAGGTTTCCATACACATCCGCCGTCGACACGCCGATCGGCGGCTTGGCGAGGATGACCCAGCACGGTGACGGTGCATTCAGACGCGTAATTTGCTCTCCGCGCCCTTTGGCAAGCGCTGTCCCCCCGTACACGCAAAAAGGAACGTCCGAACCGATCTCCGAGCCGACCTGTGCCAGCTCATCCAAAGTAAGCCCCAAATTCCACAGCTGATTCAACCCGCGCAGCGTGGCCGCAGCATCGCTGCTTCCTCCTGCGAGGCCCGCAGCTACAGGAATCTGCTTGTCGATATACAAATGTACGCCTTCGCGCACCCGATAGCGTTCTTTTAACAGAACTGCCGCTTTGTACGCGTGATTGCGAATATCATCGGGCACAAAGCTGGCAGAGCAATCCAGCGTAATCTCTCCATCTCCGCGCAGAGTCAGATCTACACGATCCGCCAGGTCCACGGTGGTCATCACCATTTCCACTTCGTGATAACCGTCCGGCCGCTTGGCGAGAACATCCAGAGTTAAATTGATTTTGGCCGGAGCTTTGACCGAGATACGCACGTTTTTCACCTCTAACTACGTTCTGTTTTTCCTAGTCTTCTATTGTAGCACAGGAATTCTCCCCCATGCCACTTGATCCGACAAAACGATTTGATGGAGAAGATTGTGACAGTTTGGAAAAAAACAGAAAAGACCGGGTCGCCCCGGCCCCGCCAACGAGTCATGTCGTATGCTGTTTGGCCAATGCTTCCTCGGCAATCTGAATGGCGCGCTTGACCAGGTTTCCCGCGTCACGCGTCGTGATGGCTCCCCAGCCCTCGGCTTTCACCTTATCGTAAAATCCAAGCTCCTTGGCGATCTCCATCTTGAACTGTTCAGACATAATGCCTCGTCTGCGGCTCATGACATCCTCCCTTTCTCGTTGGCATACATAGTGTGCGCAATCAGCAGGATTTCACTCGGCAAGAGATGGTCCGTGCAGCCACTGAATATTTGGCAAAAATAAAAACAGCAGAACCCAAAGGCTCTACTGTTGTACAAATGTGATGCGTATGTGCTGATTTTCACGGCACACAGTCAACTCTACTGTTTCCGTCAAGATGTCCGCATAGCTGTAAGAAACCCGCTCGAAAAGTTGATCGTCGTCAAGCTTTACTACAAATACTGATGGGTAAGTTTCTTCGAGGATGCCACTTCGTTCGACGGTTTTGCGGCGGCCTCCGTTTGCTTTCAGCAGGATGCGCTCACCGATGTGGCCGTCTAAACTGCGTTTAATGTCAAGTAATGCGTTTCTTGCCATTGTTCCATCCACCTCGCTTACAACTATTATAACAGCACACACTTATTTTGTCAAAGAAATAAAAAATTATAGCAACCAAGTCAAGTTTTTGTCAACGGGCTATTTTGCATGAATTACGTAGATATTTGTCAAGATGATATCGAAATAGAGCCGAACACACAAAAAACCCTCACTTTTGGCAAGATTAGCCCAAAAATGAGGGTTTCCCGCGGCTATTGCCCAATCAATCCGCGCCGCAAGCTTTCGTTGGCCAGGCGGGCAAACTCCGCGATGGTCAGCGTTTCGCCGCGGCGGGTCGGGTCGATCTGAATATCAGCAAGCATCTGTATTACTGCCTCTTTCTGCTCTTTGCGAAACAGACTGTTCATCAGGTTGTTCAAAAGGGTTTTCCGGCGCTGGGCGAACGAACCTCGCACGACGCGGAAGAACACATCCCGATCATCGACCTCCACCGGCGGACGGTCCCGCACCTTCAGGCGGATGACAGCGGAGTCCACGTTCGGACGCGGAATAAAGACGCTGGCAGGGACGATCATCGCTACTTCCGTCTCGGCATAGAACTGGGCCGCGACAGAGAGAGAGCCGTAGTCTTTCGTTCCCGGTTTGGCCGCGATTCGATCCGCTACCTCCTTCTGGATCATCACGACGATGTTCTCCAGCGGCAGGCGCTCCTCCAGCAGCTTCATCAGAATCGGCGTCGTCACATAATAGGGCAGATTCGCCACGACGCTGATCTTGTCCACGCCGGCCATTTTCTCCGCCAACAGCGCTTTCAAGTCCAGCTCCAGCACATCGCCATGCACGATCTCGATATTTTCATAGGGCGACAGTGTATCTGCCAAAATCGGCAGCAGACGTTGGTCAATTTCGATCGCCATCACTTTTTTGGCCGCACGCCCCAGTTGCTCGGTCAAGGCTCCGATGCCCGGGCCGATCTCGATGGCCCCCTTTTCCTTCGTCAGGTCGGCTTCGGCCACGATATTGTGCAGGATGTTGGTGTCGATGAGGAAGTTTTGCCCCAGGCTCTTTTTGAAGGAGAATCCGTACTTCTCCAGGACTTCCTTGGTACGTGTCGGTGTGGCAATGTCTTTGCCGGTCGTTTGCGTCATCGCTTACTCCCTCTCTTCGTCGATGGCTTTCATGGCTGCCTCGAATTCGTCCCGTTTGATCTGAAAGGCGTTGAGCCGCTGGAGCATCTGCTTGGCGTTGGCATACCCGATCCCGAGCTTCTCGCCGAGCGCGATCCGCCGCGACTTGGAGGCTCCGCCTGACGTGAGGCCGTGGGCCAGCAAATCTTCTGGCGTAATCTCGCCCCGGGAGTCGGCCATCTCCGTGCGCACTTCTGCCAGCGCCCGAATAATGACCTCGGGTGCGGCATTTTCCACTCCGATGTCGCCTTTTTTCGTCCCGTCCTCCTGGGTGATAAACGCATGTTTGCAGCCTGGCACCGCTTTGCTGATGATTTTGCGGATGCGCTCTCCCTGGTAGTCCGGGTCGGTAAAAATGATGACGCCGCGCTTTTGCTGCGCGAGGCGGATTTTTTCAATCGTCCAGGGATGGATGGCAGAACCGCCCGTCTCGATCGTGTCGGCGTTGACTGCCCGCTTGATCGCAGCGGTATCATCCCTGCCCTCAACCACGATAACTTCCTTGATTTTCATCTCGATGCTCCCACTTTCGTTCGTTGTCCGTATGGTACAAGTATGCCAAAAAAGAGCGCCCAAAAGCCTCCGACAGCCGAAACGGTGCAAGACCCCGGCGCGTCTAACATACAACCAGCTTATCACGGCATACAACCAAACAGAAGACAGGAGCATTTCGCTCCTGTCCTACGGCTTCTGCGGTCCTATTATATAGACAGTTTTGTTACGCTTGCGGCCAAAGCGGACCGCTTCCGATTCCGTGCTGACAAATACGTCAATCTTGCCGCCTGTCATCGCCCCGCCTGTATCTTCTGCACGGCGATAACCCACACCATCGATGTAGACCCACCATCCGTACGGTATCACGCGAGGGTCCACGGCAATCGTGTGCCCTGGCTGTGCTTTGACCCCTGTAGCCGTTCGCCCATAGCCAGGCGAGCTGGGGTGCTTCCCTCCGCCTGCCGGAGAATACGCGGTCAAAGTCACTCCGGTCAGTACCTTTTTCGGCCTGAATACTTTTCCACCGCGGGAGATCATCCCCGCTGACGCGACCAGAACCGGCTGCGAATGGCTATCCGTACGCATCGCCACTGCCGTTCCTACCGCTACGACCAAGTCTTTTTTCGGCGTGATGACATCTCTGCCAACGAGCTCGCGGGAGATTTCCTTGCCATCCTCCGTAATCACCTTGTAATGTGCAATTGCCTTACCTTCTTGTCCGGTTTGCAATACTTTTGTCTTTCCTTTTTCGAGAAGCGGATCGTTTTTGCGTATTTCCTGATAGGTGACCCGCTCTTCTTCCTGTACCATCTTTTCGACGATGCGCTTGACGGTGATGGAAGTATCTTTGCTGAGCGGTGCGGTCAATGCCGGTTCCACCCGGTCCATTTCGCCCAGCGCGATGCCGCCGTCCTTCAACGCGCCGGCTACATCGCGGCTTAAAGTCTGGATTACTTTGGTCTGCCCGTCAATCTGGACTGGAATGGACCAGACTTTATGTAAAGTTATAACCGTTCCATTTTTGAGCTTTGTCTGTGGTGTTGGTTGAAGGGAATCTTTTTCCGTCAGGGCGATGTGCCGCTCCGTCAAAAACTGCTCGACGGTCTCTGCTTCCGTAGCCACAATGTGACTTTCGCCATCCAACGAAAAAGTGACCTGTTTTGGCTGGGTAGCCTGGGCAGAGAAATACCCAATCATGGGAACGAGCACAAGCGCGAGACCCCCGAAAACAAAGAGTCCCCGTTTCTTGTACTTTTCCCATATCGTGCGTAACTCCATTTCCCACACTCCTTTTCCTAGAAAAGCACGAGGCTTTTTCGGTCTAGCCAGGTAAGGGGCGCTGTAATTGCACTAATATTCTGGAAGTGGCCGGTTCCAAACAAGATCGCATTTGATTGTATGTCACTTTTCCTCCT
This sequence comes from Brevibacillus sp. GCM10020057, assembly GCF_042683565.1. Taxonomy (NCBI): domain Bacteria; kingdom Bacillati; phylum Bacillota; class Bacilli; order Caryophanales; family Paenibacillaceae; genus Brevibacillus; species Brevibacillus sp. GCM10020057. The sequence goes on along the minus strand of NZ_JBHUJW010000028.1, from coordinate 47,294 downwards.
TTGTCAAACTTTCCCCTACCTTGGGCCGATGAGAAGATGGTACAAGCCTAGCAAAAAACGTCTGACGAATCATAGACGCTTGGTGTCGACCGCCCTTGTCGATGGGACAATAATCGTTCGACACATTGACCATGGTATGCGTCGTCAGTTGGACGTAGAACACGGAATCCTCGCATGAAAAAAGCGGAAAACCATCAGCAATGCCGTGGTTTTCCGCTTTTACCTTGCATGTTGGGCCTGTTACAGCCGAAACAGTCTGCGCGCATTTTCCGTTGTGATCCGCGCCATTTCTTCGTAAGACAATCCGCGAATGTTCGCCATTTCCTCGCAGACGTAACGGACGTAGCCGCTCTCGTTGCGCTTGCCGCGGAAAGGATGCGGCGTCAAGTACGGGCTGTCCGTCTCGATCAGGAGCCGGTCGAGCGGCACCTGGGCGGCCACTTCCTTGGGCTGTTTCGCGTTTTTGAATGTCAGCGGCCCCCCGAAGGAAATGTAGAAGTTCATGTCCAACGCCATTTTCGCCGTCTCCCAGCTGCCGGAGAAGCAGTGCATGATCCCGCCGACCTCTGCCGCCTTCTCCTCGCGCAGGATAGAAATGACGTCGTGGTGAGCGTCGCGGTTGTGAATGATGATCGGCATTCCGAGTTTACGGGCGAGCCGAATCTGCTTGCGGAACACCTCTGCCTGGACATCCTTGGGCGACGTGTCCCAGTAGTAGTCGAGACCCATTTCTCCCAATCCTACCACTTTCGGATGCTGTGCGAGCTCCTCGATCCACGCCAGATGCTCGTCCGTCATGTCTTTCGCATCCTGCGGGTGCCAGCCGACGACCGCGTAGATGAAGTCGTACTTCTCCGCCAGCTCGATGCAGGACGGGATCGTCTCGGCATTGAAGCCGATGTTGACGATCGTACTTACGCCGTTTTCCCGGGCGCGGGCGATGACTTCTTCGCGGTCCTCGTCAAATTCCTTGGCGTTCAGATGCGTATGTGTTTCAAATAGCACGGCTGTGTCCTTCCTTTCCTGCTGGATGCGCTCGTCCTACTTCACGATCGCGCCGTTCGGCATGCTCGGATCTACCGTCGCCAGTGTCAGCTGGTCTCCTGCAGAAGCAGCCAGAATCATCCCTTGGGACAGTTCGCCGCGCAGCTTCACCGGTTTCAGGTTGGCTACGAGGATGACCTTCTTCCCTACCATTTCTTCCGGCGTATAGTATTTCGCAATGCCAGACACGACCTGGCGTTTTTCATAGCCGAGATCCAGCTGGAGAATGAGCAGCTTGTCGGCATTCGGATGCTTCGCGCACTCGACGACCTGTGCCACGCGCAGTTCTACTTTGCCGAAGTCGTCGATGCCGATCTCCTCTTTGGCATCTGCCGGTTTTTCAGCGACAGTCTCGGTTGGATTCGTTGTCGTTTCGCTCACGGTTGTTTCTCCTTTCAGAGCATCTTGCTTTTTCTTGTTTTCTTCTGCCTGACGGCGCGCCTCTGCTGTCGACTCGTCGATGAAGGCCAGCTCTGCCTGCACATCGAGGCGAGGGAACAAAAGCTCCTTCCGGCTCACGCGGCTGCCTGCAGGCAATCCGCCCCATACGCCTGCCGACTCCCAGCTGGTCGCTTCTGCATTGCCGTCAATCCCGAGCTGATCCCAAATTTTTGCAGGTGCCTTGGTCAAGAACGGCTGGATCAGGACGGAGCAGATGCGAATGCTCTCTGCCAGGTTGTACATGACGGTCGCCAGGCGTCCCTTGGTTTCTTCGGACTTGGCCAGGTTCCACGGCATGGTCTCGTCAATGTACTTGTTGGTTCTGCCCACCAGCTCCCAGATGTGTGCGAGCGCGTTGCTGAAGCGCATGGCATCCATGTGCTCCTCGACCAGCCCTTTCGTTTTCACAGCGAGGCTGATCAGGCTGTCGTCCGGTTCGCCTGCGTCTTGCGGGGCAGGGACGACGCCGTCGAAATATTTCTCGATCATCGTGGCGGTGCGGCTCAGCAGGTTGCCGATGTCGTTGGCCAGATCGAAGTTCAGGCGTTGGATAAACGATTCCGGTGTGAAGATGCCGTCCTGTCCGAAGTTGATCTCGCGCAGCAGGAAGTAGCGCACGCCGTCAGAGCCGTAGCGGTCGATCAGCAGCTTCGGATCGATCACGTTGCCTTTGGACTTGGACATTTTGCCGTCTGGCATGAGCAGCCAGCCGTGTCCAAAGACTTGCTTCGGCAGCGGCACATCCAGGGCCATCAACAGAATCGGCCAGTAAATGGTGTGGAAGCGCAGGATGTCTTTGCCCACCATGTGCACATCGGCAGGCCAGTAGCGGCGGTATTTGCTGTCGTCGTCGCTCAAGTAGCCCAGTGCAGAAATGTAGTTGGTCAACGCATCGATCCAGACGTAGATGACGTGCTCCGGATCGCTCGGCACTTTAATGCCCCAGTCGAAGGTGCTCCGGGACACAGACAAATCCTGCAGGCCCGGCTTCAGGAAGTTGTTGATCATTTCGTTTTTGCGGCTCTCCGGCTGGATAAAGTCCGGGTTGGCCTCGATGTGCGCAAGCAGTCTGTCCTGGTATTTGGACATGCGGAAGAAGTAGTTTTTCTCCTTCACCTTTTTCACTTCGCGTCCGCAATCGGGACAAATGTAGCCTTTGTCTGTCTTGCACTGGGTCTCGGTCCAGAACGCCTCATCCGGCACACAGTAGTAGCCTTCGTACTCGCCCAGATATATGTCTCCCTGGTCGAGCAGGCGCTGGAATACTTTTTGCACGACTTCCTTGTGGCGCGGCTGGGTCGTACGGATGAAGTCATCGTAGGAGATGTCCAGTTTGTCCCACAGGTCGCGAATCCAGTCTACGATGGGATCGATAAACTCCAGCGGCTGTTTGCCATCCTCGGCCGCGCGCTCCTGCAGCTTTTGTCCATGCTCGTCCGTACCTGTCAGGTAAAAGACGTCGTAGCCGCGCAGCCGCTTGTAGCGAGCCAGCGCATCACAAGCAATCGTCGTGTAGGCGTTCCCGATGTGCAGCTTGTTGCTCGGATAGTAAATCGGCGTGGTGATGTAGTATGTCGGTTTCATGGCAACATAACCCCTCCAGCTTACGTTTGGAAATATGAAAAGCTCGCCCCAATTTTCGGGGCGAGCTTCTTGCTCGCGGTACCACCCAAAACATTCTGTCCCCTCACGGATGACAGACTTGGTGAGTCAAAAACTGACTCTGCCCGTAACGCGGGCCTGCGTCGCAGACTACTGAAGGCGGCATCATGCCGTCTCATGTTCATCGGCGAAACTCCGGGTCCATGTTCAGCGTGCTCGCTTATACCGGTTTTCAGCTGCCCCGGCTCTCTGGAATAAGGAGTGTCCGCTTACTCTTCCCATCATGGTCGTTTTGCTATGTTTTGCCTCTTTACACCATCTATTGTACACGACCAACCTGTTTTGTAAACCTCCTCATCCTCCATATTTATCCGTAGTCGATCCCGGCAAAAAAACAAGAAGGGCAGTGAAATTACGACGATTATGTCGAACCAGCCAACAAATAATTCGACATGAACCGACTTTGTTGAAGCAGATAAATCCCAGTAAATTTCATCCATATATTTTTCAAAATATTTCTACGCTATCAAAAAACACTTTAATTTCAATGTTTCCCTTTCAAAAAAACTTTTGTTTTCAAAGAATTGTAAATCCCATGTTGACACCTTTGGGAATCACTGGTATGATGTGATCAACAGAAAATGTCGAATATTGACGATTAATGAATTCGGTTGCACAATAGCATCGACATGTCTATAACTGGGAGGAGAATTCACAATGATGAAATCAACAGGAATAGTTCGTAAAGTGGACGAGTTGGGTCGCGTAGTCATTCCAATCGAATTGCGCCGCACGTTGGGAATCGCAGAAAAAGACGCTCTGGAAATTTACGTGGACGGCGAGCGCATCATTCTGAAAAAATACGAGCCTGCTTGCATTTTCTGTGGAAACGCAGACAAAGTATCTCACTTTAAGGGGAAAATTGTTTGCCAGGATTGCCTGTCTGAAATGCCGGTTGTCAAGCGCTAAACCTTTTGAACATACAAATGCAGCGAGCCTTTGCCGGGGACAAGCACCGGGGAGGCTCTTTTTGCCTTTCCAAATGAAAAAAGCTGACCTGTTACAGCCAGCTTCCATTCTTGTTCCCGCACCGCATTGGGCATGTCCGGCCAGCGCGGCACAGCTTACTCGCGGTGGTATTCGTTGTACACGTCGCGTCTGGACACGCCGCGGTCATCGGCTGCTTGCCTGATCGCTTCCTTTTTGCCCATGCCCTGCCCGCAGTATCGGTCGACGTGCTCGGCGACGCTAAGTTCCTGCCACCACGGCGCAGCTTCCTCCTCATCCAGAGGACCCGTATAGCCTTCGACGATCAGACAAAACTCGCCTCGGACTTCTCCCTCTCGCAGCCACTCGATCAGCTCGTCCAGTGTGCCGCGCACAAACTCCTCATATCGCTTGGTCAACTCTCTCGCCAGAACGGCACGGCGATTGCCCCACGCTTCCCGGATGGCTGCCAGCGTCTTGTCGATCCGATGGGGAGCCTCGTAAAAAATCAGCGTTTCGGGGTACTTTTTGAGCCGCTCCAACTCTTCCCGCCGCTCCTTGTTCTCCCGGTCGAGAAAGCCGCAAAACACGAACCTGTCCGTAGGCAGACCCGATGCGATCAACGCCGTCAGCGCCGCATTCGCTCCGGGAACGGGAATCACCGGAAAGCCTGCCGCCGCCGCATCCCGCGCCAGCTCCGCTCCCGGGTCGGAAATCGCCGGCAGTCCCGCATCGCTGACCAGTGCGATTCGCTTGCCTTCTGCCAGCCATTGCAAAAGTCCGTTTCCGCTCGCTTCCTTATTATGCTCGTGGTAGCTGACTGTCCGCTTGTCGATCTGAAAATGGTTGAGCAGCTTGCGCGTCTGCCGCGTATCCTCGCAGGCGATGACGTCGACGGAGCGCAGCGTCTCCAGACAGCGTACTGTCATGTCGTCCAGATTGCCGATCGGCGTCGCCACCAGATAGAGGGCGCCTGTCTGCTCGGACGAAAAACTACGTTGGACATTCACCATGGGGTCCCTCTCCAATCAGTTCTTCTTTTTTCAGGCGGGAAAGCCGCTTGATCCCTTCCTCCCGCCTCAGTCCCCAGGAGCGGTCCGTCCCTTCCTCCCAATACAGCAGCTCGACGGGACCGCGCCCACGGGTGTACTTCGCTCCTTTGCCTTCGTTGTGTGCGCGAAGACGCCGGAGCAGTTCGGTCGTATATCCGGTGTACAGGCTCCCGTCCGCACAGGCCAAAATGTACACGAAGTGGCTTTTATGCGAGGGAATCGCGTCTTCCGAAATAGATTTCCTGCAGTTCTTCACAGTATTCCTCTCCGTTTTCATAGACAATCAGCGGCGGCGCGATGCGCAGCTCCGGCTTGCCTCCCCGCATCCCTTCGATGAGCACCATGTTCGGCTCGGCATCGCGGCGCGGGTACACGAGACGCATCCGCTTTGGCTCGATTCCGTACTGCCGCATCAGGGAAATGATCTCGATCAGCCGTGTCGAACGATGGACCATCGCCAGCTTTCCGCCGTTTTTCAGCAGCTGGCTGGCGGTGCGGATCACATCTTCCAGCGAGAGCATGATTTCATGGCGCGCGATGGCAAAATGCTCGCTGATGTTCTTCTCCCCGCTGGTGGCAGGCATGTAGGGCGGATTGCACGTAATCACGTCAAACTTGGCGTGGCCGAAAAGTTCCACCGCTTCCTTCACGTCACCGTGATACATGGTAATGCGCCCTTCCAGCCCGTTCAGCGCTACGTTGCGGCTCGCCATGCTGTACAGCCGCTCCTGAATCTCGATGCCTTCAAAGGTAGCCTCCGGTGTCCTTGTCGTCATGATGAGCGGAATGGCGCCGTTGCCTGTACAAAAGTCGAGGATGCGTCCCCTTTTGGGCGCAGAGGCAAAGCGGGCCAGCAGAACGGCATCCATCGAGAAGCAAAAAACTTCATGGCTTTGAATGATTTTCATTTCGTGTGTCAGCAAATCGTCGATGCGCTCCGAATCGTAGAGCGGCACATTGTAGCCAGATTCCATCCGTCGCTTCCTACTCCTTTTCCTGTCGTCACATCGCCCGTGACTCTTCTATGCTTAAAAAGCGACCTGACACATGGCCCAGGTCGCTTTTTCATCCGGCTTTTGGTTCGCCATTTATTTTTGAGGTCCTCCGCTTAAAAACGACAAGCAGAAAAGACAATCCCCTTCTTTACGCAGGCTGCCGAAGTGCACATTGCAAATGTGAAACCCTTCAGCATAGAGCCGGGCCAGATTGTCGTAGCCTTCCCCGACGACAGTCTTCTTGGCCTTTTCCTGCGCGACAGGGCGCGTTCCCTTTTGCTTGGCCGCAGCGGTTGTCTTTTTTCTGTCCAGTCGGTTGCGAAGGTGCTGGTTTTCAACGAGTAATTGGGCATTTTCCTCCATCAAAACGACGATGACGTCCTTCAACTCACCAATCTCTTTGTAGAGGTCCCCAATTCGTTCTTCAATGCTCGCCATTTTGACGAAGATTTCCCGTTTGTCCACTCGCTCACCTCTCCCCTATTCCCGCCTTTACTCAAAGGTAGGAAGCCCTATCGCAATCTCATCTAGCCCAAACTCGGTGATCTTTTTATCGACGGAAAGCTCTACCTGCACCGATTGGTCAAGTACGTTGACGGAAACGACACGCCCGTTCCCCATAGGGGTAGTGACGATCTTCCCGATGTCAGGCAATTCATCGCGGGAGCTTTCATAGTTGTCGTTCTCGTATTTCAAACAGCACATCAATCTGCCGCAAAGTCCGGAGATTTTGGCTGGATTCAACGAAAGGTTCTGGTCCTTGGCCATTTTGATCGAGACCGGCTCAAAATCGCCGAGGAACGTGGAGCAGCAAAGCAACCGGCCGCAGGGGCCGATACCGCCCAGCATCTTGGCTTCATCGCGCACGCCAATCTGGCGCAGTTCGATGCGCGTACGGAATACAGAGGCCAGATCTTTGACGAGTTCACGGAAATCCACTCGTCCGTCTGCAGTGAAGTAAAAGATGATCTTGTTGCGGTCAAACGTGTATTCCACATCGACCAGCTTCATGTCCAGCTTGTGCTCGCGGATCTTGGTCTGACAAATGGCAAAGGCATTCTTGGCGGCCTGCTTGTTCTCCTCCACTTGCCTCGCGTCCTTGTCGTCCGCAATCCGGATCACTTTTTTCAGCGGCAACACGACATCGGAATCGGCTACCTGCTTCTTGCCGATGACAACCTTGCCATATTCGACCCCTCGTGCCGTCTCTACGATGACGGTACTGTCTTTTTCGATCGGCAGTCGGTCGGGATCGAAGTAATATATTTTGCCCGCCTTTTTAAAGCGGACACCAACAACCTCATACAAGGTTATCCCTCCTGGATTTGAAGAACCAACCGCTCAAGAGCCAACTGTGCGTTGGCATTTCGCTCTATCCGATTTTTCGTCTCCATGACCAAATCGATCCCGTGCAAGAGCTCAGCTTTTGTCCATACCAGTGCTTGTCCTTGCAGCACATCCTGTTGGTCGCTGTTGATGAGATGGGCATGCCTGCCTACTTGCACATACAGGATATCGCGCAGCCAAAGGATGAGCAAATCTAAAAAGAGGGGTAGTTCCTCTTTGATTTTGTCGCTCTTTTGCAACATATCATGGATCGTAAAAAGCGCAGACGAATTGCGTTGTTTGCACTCCTGAGTCAATTGTATCACTAGATTTCTCAGCAGTGCAAACGATTCTGATTGGCTAAGCGCCTTGGCCTCTTCCACATTTGTCGTAATGTGGGAAGCGACTTGTGCCACTCCGGGCAAAATGCCTTCTCTGCGCAGTTCTCCCGCGATCGCATCCGCAGAAAGCGGGGAAAACTGGACGATCTGGCAGCGCGACAAAATGGTGGGAAGAATGGCATGGCTGTGTTCAGTCAAAAGCAAAGCGAGGACGCCTTCGGGAGGCTCCTCCAGAAACTTGAGCAGGCTGTTGGCCGCCTGTGTCGTCATTTTATCGACGTGCTCGATGATATACACCTTGCGCGCAGACTCGACTGCCCGCATCGCCATTTCCTTTTGCAGGGCGCGAATCTGGTCGATTTTGATCGAAGCGCCGTCTGGGGTAATGAACAGCACATCGGGGTGGTTGCCGCCCTCGATGCGCCTGCACGAAAGACAGGCCCCGCAGGCGTCAGCCTCCCTCTCCGGGCAAAACAGGGATTTCGCCAGATGCAGGGCCATCTGCTTTTTGCCCGCGCCCTTGGGACCGGTCAGCAAATAGGCGTGTGCCAGCCGTCCGTTGCGCAGGCTATGGGACAGCAGCTCGGAGGCTCGCGGCTGCTGGGAAAATTGAGTCCATGTCATGGTTTGCTCCACACCTAACTAAAAGTACAGGTTGATCAGCATGCCGCGGATTTCGCCGATGCGGGCCAGCAGGTCGATCATCGGGGCCTGATCGCTGAGCAGCTCGTCTGTCAGCTTGAGCAATTCGGCATCGACCTCTTTGACGATCTTGTACAGCCGGCTGCGGCCGCGCCGGTTTATTCCCCGCCGGTCGTCCAGGGCGATGCCGTATTTCACGGCTTCCTCCATGAACTGCTTGACGAGGTTTTTATAAGAATAAAAGTCGCGCACGGAGCGGGAACGGGCCAAAATCTGCCCTTGCCTGTCGATATCGGCCAGCAGGCGGTTCAACCGCTCCTGGGACATGCGTTCATCTTCGCCTTGCATCATCGTGCCAAAATTCAGCTTTTCCAGCTGTGGACCTCTGCGCGTATCTGTCGTTTTCACCATGTCCAGTTTTGGCCGAAGACCATCGCTGATTTTCATTTCGCCACCTCCGCATCCGATCCGTATGGTTTTGTCCCCATGAAAATCAGTATATACGATGGAAGCGAAAAAAGAGAGCAGGAACTGTCGGAGTGTCAGCTAGAAAGAGTGGAATTCTCCTACGTCGAGTACGAATACGGCAGCCCCGCCTACCTGTACTTCCAGGGGATAGGGCATAAAGGAATCTACCGCATTGCTGAGTGGGGAGACAGGGGTGACCATCTGTTTGCGGGATTTGCAGTTATGCGCAATGATGTCGATTACTTCCGGCACGCTTTCGTCAGACGTACCAATCAGGAATGTTGTGTTGCCGGCGCGCAGAAAACTGCCAGTACTGGCAAGCTTGGTAGCGCGAAAGCCTTTTTTCACCAGCTGTTGAGACAGACGGCCACTATCTTTGTCCTGGACGACCGCAATGACCATTTTCATCGGCTATCACCCTTTCCGCAAAGGTATTTGGTGCTACATTGTATGAGCAACAGGTGGGCGTGGTACGATATTCTTCTTGTACATATTATACCGCATGTCTGTTACGAAACGGTACTGCCACCTTGCAGTCTGGCCGTCAAAGCTGCCAGCGCATCTTCGTAAACTTTCTCAAGCGGCTGGCCGGCGTCGATCACGACGAACCGCTCGGGGTCCCGCGCCATTGCCAATTGATAGCCTTCCCTCACCAGCTCGTGAAAACGCATGCCTTCGAGGTCGAGGCGATTGACCTCGCGCCCCCGCGCCGCATTGATCCGCGCCAGTCCCACCTCGGGCAAGATGTCAAATAACAGCGTCAGCTCCGGCATGCAATCCCCCACCGCGAATTTGTTGATGGCGTAGACCTCGTCGATCCCCAACCCCCGGGCATGTCCCTGGTAGGCGAGGCTGCTGTCGATGAAGCGGTCGCACAGCACTACCTTGCCGGCCTCGAGGGCAGGCAGCACCTTTTCCGCCATGTGCTGTCTCCGGGCCGCAGCGTAAAGCAGCGCCTCCGTCCGCTCGTCCATCTGCGTATGGGCCGGATTCAAAATGATTTCGCGAATCTGTTCGGCGATGTCGATGCCGCCCGGCTCTCTCGTCAGGAGCACGTCCATTCCGCGCGCCTGCAATTCCTCGCAGAGCCGCGCGATAATCGTGGATTTTCCCGCTCCCTCCCCGCCTTCTACGGTAATGAATCGACCTTTTCGTCCTGATGTCACAGCCTTGTTCCTCCTACACCTGTTGTATGGCCCCTGCTTGTTGATTGAAGTACCTGTATCGTCTGCAAACGGTCGTCCTGCACGCCGTGAAAACGGGTCTGCCCCCGGCGCAGTTCCAGCAGCATGGACAAGCCTTGCGCATCCATGCGCTCGCCTGGCACCAGCACGGGAATCCCTGGCGGATACGGAATGACCATCTCTGCCACGATCCTCCCCAGCGATTGCTCCAGGGCTATCGTCTCTCGCGGGGCGTCCACTGCCACGTCCATCGGCACCGCCTGCTCGCGCAAATAGTGCGAGGAAACGACGCCTGCTTCCAGGACGCGCTCTTCATCTGGCTCGACCTCGACAGCCAGCGACTCCAGCAGGCGGGCCAGCGACTCGAGATCGCGCGAGGACGTGCCTGCAGAGGCTGCCAGCAGCACATGCGAGGAGTCGGACAGCTCCGGATAGATGCCGTGCTTTTCCATGAGGTGCTGCAGGGAAAATCCGCTGATTGTCCCGGCGCGCAGGTGCAAAAACAGCTTGAGCGGGTCGAAGGTCGCGTACACGCTGCTCGCCCCCGCTTCCGGCCACTCCAGCCACGCCAGTTTGCCGGTACGCTCGCGCAGCTTGTCCAGCTGCGGCAACAGCCGATCCCATTCCTCGGCCGCTTCCGTCACCAGATGACGCCGCGCCAAATCGAGCGAAGCCATGAGCACATAGGAAGGGCTGGACGATTGCAGCATCGCCAAATACCGCCGCAGCCGCTCCCGGTCGATCCGCTTCCCCTGCACATGCAGCATGGAGGACATCGTCATCGCCGACACCATTTTGTGCGTCGACTGTACGGCTGCGTCCGCACCGGACTGCATGGCCGACAACGGGAATGCGGGGTGGAACCCGAAGTGCGCCCCGTGCGCCTCGTCAATCAGCAGGGGAATGCCGTGACGATGGACGACCGCCGCCATTTTCTCCAGATCGATCCCCATCCCGTAATAGGTAGGATTGGTCAAAAACACAGCTTTGGCATCCGGATGGGCTTGCAGGGCGCGCTCTACGTCCTCCCGCCGGACTCCAGCGGCGACACCGGTAGCCAAATCGACCGCCGGGACCAAAAAGACAGGCTGGGCCTTCGCCATGATGATTCCGTGATAGACCGACTTATGGCAGTTACGCTGGACGATGATTTTGTCGCCAGGGCGGCATACGGTCAGGATCAGCGCGAGATTGCCGACCGTGCTCCCGCCGATGAGAAACCGCGTCTCCTCTGCCCCGAACGCTTCCGCCGCCAGTTCCTGCGCCTCGGCGATCACGCCCTGCGGCTGGTGCAGATCGTCCGTGCCGCTGATCTCGGTGAGATCCAGCTCCAGGATGGCCTGAAACCGGTGCTTCCCTTCACGGTCAAAACTGTGTCCCATTTTATGTCCCGGAACATGAAAGGGGTGCGGACGGCGCTTGACGTGCCTCTCCAGCTGCTCATACAGGGGAGCACGCAACTGCCGCTCCCGAAAATCCGCGTTTTTTCCCAACACGTACCGCTCACGTCCTTGTCATCAAATGAATTACCCACTATTTTAGCATGATTTGGCACAAAAAAAGGCATCGGGTTTCATCCGTTGCCTTCTTTCGTTCATGCGTCCTTCAACCATATTCGCCTCATCCGGTGAATAAAGAACGGGTACTTTTCATCATGTACGTCGGTATTGACCATTTCCTGCTCGCACCTTTGACAAATAAACTGCTCACAGATGGCGATTCCGTCGCTGCGTTCCATTTCACAGACGATACATCGCTGAGCAACTTTTTCCATAGTCCGAACGCCTTCCCTTTTCCTCAATCTACCAATCATTATAACCCATTATAATCAGCATCATTCCCAAACGTTCGTCTTTTCGCCGACAGCTCGGTAGCCCTGCAGCAGGCTGCGCGCTTCCTGCACGGGAAAACAGGCGCAGGCATCGACGACGACCGTCTGCCTCATGCAGCGAACCAGCTCCTGCAGCGGCAGTTCGCAGATTCCCCCCTCCGCCTTGCCAATCACCAGCAAATCTGCGCCCTGCAAGGCTTTTTGCCAGCTGCTGCACGTTGTCCAGCCGGAAAAGATTGCGTTCGGAACAGGCTCCTCCTCCCCGGTCACCAGCCAGACCTCCTTGCCCTGCAGCCAGCTCGTCCCCATTTCTTGCCACAGGGAGGGCGGCCCCCACAAGGCGACGCGATGCCCGTTCGTTTTTTCCAGTGCAAGCCCTGCTTCCCGCTCGATCCAATCGCACAGGGGCTTGTGGTCTGTCCGCTCCGGAAAAAGCCAGGCCTGTCCGACCCTCACGTCCATCCCCATTGCACGCGCTACCGTCTGCAGAGAGACTCCTTCGCGATCGCACACCTCTCCCAGCTCCAGGTAAAAGCGCTCCTTCCACGCCAGAAAACGAGGCAGCTGGCGGACGGCCTCATCCACCTCGCGCATCCGGCAGACCAGCGATACCCGTCCTCTATCCGCAAGCAGGCGGCAAAGCGTGCGCACCCACCGCCCGTTTGGCTCGCCGCCGATCAGCGCCTTTTCCCCAGCCGATAATAGCGCCAGCCGGACGACTTCCCATTGCGCCTGCCCGACGCTTTGACTTGCGACCGTTGCCGACCAGCCGTAGGGAACGCCAGCGCCGTACAGCAGCAGCACGCCTGGGGAAGCAGCCAGCATGGGGACGGCCCGCTCCCACTCGTGTGGATCGGTCTGCTCCGTCAGCAGCAGACCGTCTACCCGTGCAATCCCCGCTCCTGCACGCTCCCCCGCCGAAAGCAGCCGGATACCGCACGCCGCAAGCTCGGTCCGGACCGCACAAGCCGGTTCCTCTGACAGCGCCAGCAAAGTCAAATGCCGATGGTCCAAAACAAGCACCCTCCTCTAACGCGCCAAAATCTGACTTTTTTATCCTGCCCATTCCCTGCCCAACCATAACGGGAGTGAGACGCCGGGCGGGAAAGCTGGACAAAGACACGGCTGCACGCCCTCCTTTTTTGAACGGCAAAAAAAGCCGCTGGACAAAGGGCCACCGGCTGCACGCTTTACGCTATAATAAAACCTGACAAGAGGCTTGTTTTGCATCTGCACTGGAAAAGGAAGTGACGTATGAAGGCACCGACCTCTCAAACCATCTACAGTTACAAGCTGCTCTACCGCTTTCGCTGGGGGCTGGCCGGCGCCCTGCTGCAGTGGCTGCTGATGGGCTTGTCCCTTCTTCTCAGCTCCCGGCTCCTGCACGTGCCGACAGCTCGCCTGATCGTGACGCTGGCGATCGTCCCGGCTATCGCAGTGTGCCATCTGATCGTCTTTCGCCTGTATGCACGCCTGCGCCAGCAGAAGCCCCAGACGACGGCAGACATGCTTGTCTCGCCGTGGTGGGGAAGCGGCTATCGGCTCCCCGTGACGCTCACGGTCTATCGCCGGGGAGAGTGCACCGTCCTGCTCGGCTGCCTCTTGCTCGCTGCCGCCGCCTACGTCTGGCTGCCTGTCGAGTACGGCCTGACTTTGCTCGGGGGGACGCTGGTTCTGTCCTTGCCCCGCTTGCTCGCCCTGCTCGTCTCTTTTCGCCAGCCAAAGAGCAGCCGCGTCAAATACGAAAACCGCAGCATCGCCTTCCTGCTCACGGACGGGTAACTTGCCGCCCTACATCACCCACAGCTTGATGATGACCAGCGCGGCCAGGCCCGGCAACCGCAAAAATCCGGCGAGCAGCGCCGTCACCGGATTGATCGGGATGTGAAAACTGGCCAATTCCCCGACCAGATTGGCAAAAAAGAGCAGGATCGCGCCGATGACCAGCTGCATAATCCCGAAACCGATCCAACGCACGGGCAGCGCCACCGATTTGCTGGCGGCAATGACAAGCAAAATTCCCGCGATAATCAGAGCAATAACCCATCCCGTTTCCATGAGCATCCTCCTTAGGCTTGCTTGCGATGATGCTCCCGCTTTGCCTGCGAGAGAAGATACATGTAGCGTTTCTCCGTCAGCTGCAAGTAGTAAATCGCATCATCCAGGCCGCCATCCGGCTCGCTGACCTCTACCAAATGGCGGGCGTGCTGCCAATCCTGTCGCGCCCGGTTGACCGCAGCGTCCAGCCCTACCGCCTCGATGTCGATTAACACCCTCGCCTTTTTCCCCCACCTGCTCACCTGTGTACCCCCTCATTGAAAGTAGTACAAAACGCCCGTCAGATTGTTGATAGCATGGAGCAATACCGCCCCCCAAATGGAGTCGTAGCGATGCCGGACAAAGCCCAGCCCCAGACCGATGGCGAAGAGCGGAACAAACAAGGCCAGATCGATGTGCAAGAGCGCAAACCAGAGACTGCTCACCACGATCCCGATGAAAGCTCCCATCCGCCGCACCAAATACGTCTGCACGACACCGCGAAACAGGATTTCCTCCGCAATCGGGACCAGTACCCCGATCACCAGGAAAGATGCAGCTGCCGCGACCATGTCCGTCTGCTTCGCCTGTACGATCTCGTTTTCAATCTGCTGTTCCCGCTCGGACGCAAGCGACAGGCCCATCCAGTCTGCGAGCGGATGCGTAATCACCGTATCGAGCACCCGGGCGATGAAGAAAAACAGGATCGCCAGCGTGACGAGCATCCACCCGAGACGTGCAGGACGGCGGACGCCGATCTCCGCCATGCGGCCGCGGAACCAGAAGGGAATCAGAATCAGGAGAAACATCTGAAACGCCGCCGATTCAAAAGCACCGCCGATCGTTCCCTCGGGAAAAAGAGTCCCGTCGAGGAGCAGTCCATACATAAGCAGCGTGCACGTCTGAAAGACATGCATCCATGCCACGATATGCAGCACGTCATGGCCGGTCAGATCGTCATTCCCCCACCAAAGCCACCGTGTCCGCCGCCGGTCCGCTCCCAGGGCGAAAAGAAAGCCGACTGCTATGACGACGCTCAGGATCGTTACGGCGAGCACTGTCAGCGAAAGCCACATCTGCGGCTGCTCCGCCGTGGAAGCCACCCACCGGCCGTCCTCTCCCCTGTGGAAACGAATGACGGAAAATTCTGCAGCAAACATCAGCCAATACCCGATAAACAGCATGATCGCCCACGGCGTAGACCGATGTCCCCTTGGCTCGATCCGCAGCGACATCGACGGTCCTGTCAGCATCTCTTCACGCTCCTGTTTTCACTGTATGTCTCGTCCAAGCAAAAAAGTCCGGATTTTCAGCGCCAGCCAATCCGTGCGCCTCTTGCCGTACGCTTGAAAGAAAAAAAGACAGGTTTCCCCGTCTTTCCTTCGCCGCTTCTATAGTTCACGCCGACCTTCCAACGCCTTGGTCAGCGTGACTTCATCCGCGTATTCGAGGTCTCCGCCCACCGGCAGTCCATGGGCGATGCGCGTCACGCGAATCCCGAACGGCTTGATCAGGCGGGAAATGTACATCGCCGTCGCCTCCCCTTCGATGTTCGGGTTGGTCGCCAGGATGACTTCTTTTACCTGCTCGTCCCCAAGCCGTTTCAACAAATCGGGAATGCGAATGTCTTCCGGTCCGATCCCGTCCATCGGCGAGATAGCACCGTGCAGCACGTGATAGTACCCCTCAAACTCCCTTGTTTTTTCCATGGCCACGACGTCCTTTGGCTCCTGCACCACGCAGATGACCGAGCCGTCACGCCGCTTGTCCCGGCAGATGTGGCACGGGTCGAGGTCCGTGATGTTGTTGCAGACGGAGCAGTAGTGCAGCTGGCGTTTGGCATTGACCAGCGCCTTGGCCAGATCCAGTACGTCGTCTTCTTTCATGTTGAGGACAAAAAAGGCAAGCCGCCCGGCCGTCTTCGGTCCGATGCCGGGCAGCTTCATGAAGCCTTCAATCAGTTTGGATACCGGTTCTGGATAGAACATCGCGTTTGCTCCTTCGACTTACGATTCTTAGAACAGACCCGGGATGTTCATGCCTCCGGTGAATTTGCCCATGTCCTTGGCCACCAGCTCATCCACCTTGCGCAGTGCGTCGTTGACTGCTGTCAGCACGAGGTCTTGCAGCATTTCCACGTCGTCCGGATCAATCACTTCCGGCTTGATGACGATTTCCCTTACTTGCTTGTGGCCGTCTGCCTTGACCAAAACGGCGCCGCCGCCAGCAGAGCCCTCCACGATTTTTTCCTTCAGAGCTTCCTGCGTTTTTTGCATTTCTTCCTGCATTTTTTTCACTTGCTTCATCATTTGTTGCATTTGCTGCATGTTTTTCATGTGAGGGTTCCTCCCTTAAATGTGGTTCCTTCAGTCTTTGACTTCGACAAGTCCTTCGCCTACGAGCTTGATCGCTTCGGTCAGGAACGGGTCCTGCTCTTCTTCGGCAGGGCCGTCTTTTTGCCCCACCTGCTGCTGCACCGCCTGCCACTCCTCCTCCATAATGGAGAGCAGCTGCAGCGGTCTGCCCAGCACGTTTTGCATGACCCGCTCTACCACACCCTTCAGCTCAGGTTCCATGGTTTTATCGCAGTGGATGGGGCTGGTAAAAGTGACGACCACCGCATCACTGCCTACAGCGACAGGCTGACCGTTGACCAGCCAGGCCTGGTACTGGATTTTCACTTTTTTCAGATCAGTCAAGATTTGGCTCCATTGGCCGCGCACCTGACGCGTCAGGGTTTCGTCCACGGTCCTCGCAGCTTCGCGCACCTTGTTCATCGGGGTACGGGAACTGCCGCCTGCAGCAGCTGCCCGCTTCGGTTCAGCCTTGCGCGGCTCCTCGACTCTCTTTGTCGGCAAGCTCACCTGACCTTGCATGACCTGCGCGAGGCGCTCTTCCAATGCACGAATGCGATTGGCCAAGCCCGCCAGCTCCTCGCTGCCCGCTTGCGGCGCTGACGTTGCCGCTGCGACCGTCTCCGGCTGCTGCGCCACTGGCTGGCACATCTTGACCAGCGTCAGTTCGACCAGCACTCTGGCGTACGTCGACCATTTCAACTGGGCCAGGGCCTGATTGCACGTCTCGATCACCGCGTACAATTCGGGGAAGTCGTACAGCTTCGCCACCTCGGCGAACTGGTCATCGACCATCGTCCGCTCCACGATTTCCTCCAGCCGGGGAGCCGTCTTCAGAAGCAGCATGTCCCGGTAGTAGTACAGAAAATCATGCAGGAACTGCTCGGGGTCCTTGCCCTGCACCATGATCTGATCGAACTGCTCCATCACCCGCGCCACATCGCGTTCGGCGATCGAGCGTGCGAGGACGGAAAAGTACGCCTGGGAGACAGTACCTGTAATCTGCATGATGTCGCTTGCCCGCACTTCATCCCGGCTGTAGCTGATCGCCTGGTCCAGCAGGCTCAAGGCGTCCCGCGCCCCGCCCTCGGCCATCTTCGCCACGAGCGTAAGCGCTTGTTCCTCGACGCGTACGCCCTGCGACTGGCAAATGCGCTGCAGCAGATCGACCATCACCTTCAGCGGAATCCGGTGAAAATCGAACCGCTGGCAGCGCGAGATGATCGTCGCCGGCAGCTTGTGCGGCTCTGTCGTCGCCAAAATGAAAATGACGTGCGAAGGCGGTTCCTCCAGCGTCTTCAAGAGCGCGTTAAACGCCTCCGTCGTCAGCATATGCACCTCGTCAATGATGTACACCTTGTACTTGACGTCACTGGGAGCAAATTTGACTTTGTCGCGAATGTCGCGAATCTCCTCGACCCCGCGGTTGGAAGCGGCGTCAATCTCCAGCACATCGGTGACCGAGCCGCTGGAAATGGCCCGGCACGATCCGCACTCGTTGCACGGTTCGCCGTCGATGGGCTGTTCACAGTTCACGGCTTTGGACATGATCTTCGCCGCGCTGGTCTTGCCCGTACCTCGGGGACCATTGAACAAATATGCATGGGAAAGCCTGCCTTCGCGCAATGCATTACGCAAGGTAATCGTCACATGTTCCTGCCCGACGACATCCCGAAACGTCTGTGGTCGGTATACGCGATACAACGCGGTATAAGCCATGCTCGAGCGACACTCCCCATCTGCACAATCCTCTTTTATATCCCGTTCATTATACACTATCAGCCTGCTTCCTTCAAAGAAAACGCCCCGGTCACATGGCTGTGCGGGACGCTTTGCTCCGCTGGCCGCATCTCCTGGAGACGGC
Source organism: Brevibacillus sp. GCM10020057 (assembly GCF_042683565.1). Classification (NCBI taxonomy): domain Bacteria; kingdom Bacillati; phylum Bacillota; class Bacilli; order Caryophanales; family Paenibacillaceae; genus Brevibacillus; species Brevibacillus sp. GCM10020057. Next base: position 29,126 of record NZ_JBHUJW010000028.1, on the reverse strand, counting down.
CTCGGCAGCGTGTATTACAGATACGGCAGCATAATGTGAAAGGTCGTGCCGTAGCCTTTGGACGAAACGCGGATTTGTCCGCCAATGTCGTGAATGATCTTTTGGCAGACGGACAAGCCGAGCCCCGTCCCTTCTTCTTTGGTCGTGAAAAATGGGTCAAAAATTTTGTCGATAATGTACAGCGGAATGCCTGGTCCCGTATCGCGAATGTCAATGCTCACCTTGTCTTCATTCTGGTCGATGTGGTGGGAAATGTGCAGCGTCCCTTGCTCGCCCATGGCTTCAATGCCGTTTTTGCAAATGTTGATGAACACCTGCTTCAACAGCTCGGTATCCCCGACCACCATCGGCAGCTTGCCGTTGGACGTGAACTTTACTTCAATCCCGTACAGGAGCGCCTGCGATTCGACAATCGGCAAAATCTCCGCAAACACCGTGTTGAGATCGACCATCGAATACTGGACGTTGCGCGGTTTGCTGAGGAGGAGAAATTCGCTCACCAGGGAATTGATTCGATTGATCTCGGTGAGCATGATTTCCGTGTACGATTTTTCCCGGTCCATCCCGGTTTCCGTAAACGATTTCAGAAACATCTGCAAAAATCCTTTGATGGAAGTAAGCGGGTTGCGTATTTCGTGCGCCGTGCCTGCCGCGATCTGACCGATCATGGCGAGCCGTTCGTTTCGCTCCAGCTTTTGTTCATAGGAGCGCAGGTTGGTAATATCTTTGAAAAGGACGAAAGCGCCTACAGTCTTGCCCGAATCGTCCTGCAGCGTATTGGCATCCACGATCAGCTCGTAGCGCTGGTTGTCGTTCGTCCACGAGGTGGCGGTGTTGTGCAGCTTCACTCCCTCCAGCAGCTCTTTCTTGATGAGCCGATGCTGCTCGGGAATGCCTGCGAAAACGTGGTCAATATGCGTATTGATGACTTGCAGCCGGTCCTTGCCGAGCAGCTTGCAGGCCGCCTGGCTCGCTTCCACGATGCGTGCCTGATCATCCAAGACAAACAATCCGAGACTGGTATCGTGCGTCAGCTTTGCCAACAAACGTTGGGACAAGGCGTAATCCATTTCCTTCGACAACTGGAACAGATGAATCAAATACAAAGGTTGTTCCGCTTGCTGTACCCATATCATCGCCGGGGTTCTGCCGCATTTCCCCTGACGATCCCGCCATTCTACCTCTGCATGGACATCCAGCTGTTCTTCCTTTTGCAAATGCTCCTCGTACATCTGGACCACAGAGCCGTCAAAGGGAAGAATGGTCTGAAACGGCTGATTGACAAGTTGATCGCGTGAATATCCGGTGACGCGAAGCAGTTGTTCGTTGACCTCCACAATTCTGCCTTCCTGGTTGACCAGGAAAACAGCAGTAGGCAGCTGATTCATGTACTGCTGCAATCGTCTGGACGAGCCGACGAGGTGTAACGAAAATGATGCACTCACAGCTTGTCCCTCCTGACATATGGCGTACTTCGATGAGCAGGAAAGCGTATTGTTCTCCCTCTCTGAAAATTCGTGACAATTCGCTTAAACCCTCCCCTGTACGGCCGGATCACTTCTGGAAATATTTCGCTTTTTATCGTCAAAAAACAACAAAAAACGTTTTATGAGCCAGTTTCAGCTCACAAGCGTGCATGAACATGTGCCTTTCTTTTCGCCAAAAAAGACTCGCCTGCGGTAAAGGCGAGCCTTGCGGGGCCTGATTGCCGGTTGCTCCCGATCTATCTTGCAACTTGTCGCGTATAAATTTGTTTTCCTGTGTGCGTAAAGACACTGATCCATGTCTTATTGGCCTGCGTGTACTCTATAGCAACGGTTTCATTGGTGATGCTAAGCAGGCGATGCGGAAATGTAAATAATCCGCGATTATTGTCAACGCCAAGTATCTTTGTATCGTTGTAGAAGACTCTTCCCATATACGAAATCTTGCTAAAATCTTCTTTGCTATCTAACTTGATTGAAAATGGCAAGGTTTGCTTTCCCAATGCGTTTATTTTTGTCAGATAGTAACCATCGGGTTTTTGACTAACCGCCAAAAACTGGTTGTCATACGTAGGCTTTAGATACACATATTTGGCGGAAATCACTTTTCCCTTTTTGTTCATAAGCGCATAAAACTTCTTATTATTCGATAGCCCTGATACGACAAAGCTGCCGTTTTTTACCCGGTGTATTCCTTCCGAATAACCTAAATATTCGTCGAAGAAAGGCGGACATGTTGTTTTCCCGGTTAACTCTTTTAACCCCTTTTTGTTCGTTTTTCCATCAAGGAAAGGAATATGATGCGGATCAACCGTTACGTTCATCCATGCTAAATTATTTATTGTATCAGGGAAGCCGGGTTCAAAGCCTGGTATAACGGATTTTTTTGTCACCGCATTGTAAAAGCGAATCTTGCCATCATTGGGATCTGGATAATAAGCAAACCATTCCTTATCCAAGTGATAAAAATAAGTATCGTTAACTGGAATTTTCTGCATGTTTGCGTATCGGTCAAAAATCGCATACTCGGAATGGCCGTATGCACCATACGTGTTGATATATCCGTATCCGTTCTTAAAATTGGTGGTGATCGCTCCCCCAGAGAAGATATCGATTCCGCTGATGATTTTACCGGCTGGAGAAACCATGACAAATTTCAGATAAGGGGTAGGGTCTCCTTCAACTTTCGCGAGGTATGGAACAAGGAAAGGTTCGGTCAGTTCTTTTGGCGCATGCACTTCCGTTTCTTTCGGTTGCATACTCGATGCCGCATGACTCGGACTGTTTGCGGCAGATGCGAAAGGTGCTTTTATCAATCCGGTAAAAACAAGAAAAGAAGCCAGCAAACAAACGATCCAGCGATTTTTACGCAATACAATCCCCCACAGATCTCAATAATTTACCACTTCAAATTTTAGCTAAAAATGCCAATTTGTCTATTGAAAGAGTTTAATAGTATGGGGGAGTGAAGCGGATGGCAACTACAAGCCTCTGCAATACCTGGTTACTCGTCGTGCGCGACACAACAAAAACAGCATGCCTCCCGTGGCGGGAAACATGCTGTTTGACTGTCGATATGGGGTACCGTGCACCTATCTTCGATAATCCTCATCCGAGCGTTACTCATGGCAACAGCTCAGACCAGGCTACCCTGCGGCACACGCGATGATCCACTTATGGCTGCTTCCTTCCGGACCTGACCAGGTTCATGGGTTCGCGTTGCACAGGACCCGATCCTCAGCACCGCCGACATAAGGCAGCCTCACATGAGGAAACCTAGGATAGGAATTCAACCCTGCTATTGCGGATTGCAGGTTACAGGGCACCGCAACCTCCCCGTCTAGCACGGTACGATTAGAATACCAAAGATACGTCCCGTTCGCAAGGCGTAAACCCATCCAATGCAGGGAATCGTCTCCTCACCGCCGCTGTTCCCCTGCTGGCGGTGGCAATGGCAATGGCGTCTGCGATGGCTACTTGCCGTATTCCTTGGAGACGACGCTCCGTTCTTTGGCTTGCTCCATGCTCTGTTCCTTGCGCCGCTTCCACGCCCGGTAGCCGAACACGCCGACAGCTGATGCACAGCGCGTAGCTGCAGTACCTCTCCAACAGCGACTGCGCATGCGCCACGTACTTGTTCATCCCTTTTTTCCGCCCGATCCACTGCAGCGCAGGCGCCCCTACGGTCCTCCCCAGCACGTCGGTCGCGGTCAACACACCCGCGGAGAGGACGATCACTTCGTCCGGAATCGGCATCCCGACAATGCCGAGCCACAGGAGGAAGAACAGGGCGAAATAACCGAATTGACCTACAGAATCCGTCAACATTTCCACTACCATGCCAGAGCGTCCGCCCCCTGCTTGTCCACCTCTTTGCGACACACGTACACGAAGGCAGGCGGCACGTTAAACGGCACCAGCTTCACGGATACGTCCGAAAAGACGCTTTGCAGCTGCCTTTTCATTTGCAGCGAGTATTGGAACGCGACGAACACTCCGCCCGGCTTCAGGGCCGCGTACACCTGATCCATGATCTGATCGCGCAGCGCCTGGGGAAAGTTGGCAAAGGGCAGCCCGGAGATGATCGCGTCGGCCTTGTCCAACCCCGCTCCGTCGAGGACTCGCACCAGCTCCACCGCATCCTCGTGAAAGAGCACGCCCGGATAAAACAGCTCCAGACGATTGCGCATCTTGTCTTCTTTTTCAAAGGAGACGAGCTTCGCATCCGGTCTTTTCAACTCGTCGATCCACTTGGTAAATACCCCTGTACCGGCGCCCAGCTCCACGATCGTATCGGCTCTCGCCCAATCGATCGGCTCCATCATTTGCTTCGCGAGCGCACGCGAACTTGGCGTAATGCTCCCCACCTGGCCGGGGGCTTGCAGAAAATTATAGAAAAACATCAGCCGTTCCTTGCAACTGACGGGTTGATGGAAATCAATCATCATCGTAGTTTCGCTCCTTTATCGTGCACTTATCTGTCATCTTACCCGGTTTCTTTTTAGAATTACTTGTGAAAAAACAAAAGATTTTCTTAAAATTTACAGTAACCGATCTGCACGGAATTTTCCTCCGCCTTGGGTCGGAGCAGATAATCACGCTTTTGGAGGTTTTGACGTCTTTCATCGTACTATACAATAGGACCATAGATATTCGTCAAGTCAAGCAGACGAGGAGGACTTATTCATGGATTACAACGGGGTCAAGGCTATTACACATGCGAGCGCCTTTTTCGCGCCCTTCCTGGTGCCCTTGATCGTATGGCTGCTCATGCAGGATCGCGGTGCCAAAAATATGGCTTTGCAAGCTCTTTTGTTCCACGTCATCATGGGCGTGCTCATCGGCATTTCCTGGGCACTCTCCTTTATCGTGATCGGCATTCCGTTCCTGATCGTGTTCGGATTGATGGGCATCTACTATCCGATCAAAGGGATCTTGTACGCGCTGCAAGGCCGCCCGTTCCATTACCCGATCATCGGCGCGTTCGTGCGTTAAGCGAGCCGCTCACGCAAAAACGGCGAAACCAGTGTGCTCCCATTCAATATAGGAACACACTGGTTTTCCTGTACGCGCTTATCCTTTTGGTTTAACATCACTATCAACAATATCGGAAGGGACTTCATGAATGTCTTTGAAAAGGAAAAGGACGTGACCGGACTGATCGTTCACGACGATCAGGGTTTCCAGTACACGTCCTGCGATTGCCACGACATGCTGCCAAAGGTTGCTGCCCAAATCTGAGGAATCTATCCATTTTTTCAAAAACAGCACGCTCGTTGCCCTTCACGGCTTCAATCAGAATATCCGCCTGCCACCCGGTTCTTTCTTCTTCCGCGGGGCTTTGTCGTTACTTTTTCTTGATAGCCCCTTGCCATGTCATGATCCCGCCTTTTAAATGAGCCATGTTGGTAAAGCCGTGCTTGCTCAAAATTTTCGCCGCCTGCTTGCTCCGCATGCCGCTGCGGCAGTAGAGCAACACCTCGTTTTTGCTGGAGATTTCCTTGACGCGCTTGCCAAGCTGGGACAGGGGAATGTTGACGGCGGTAGGAATATACCCCCGCTTGTATTCATGCGGCTCTCGCACGTCGATCAGCACGACTCCGCTCTTTTGGTTGACCCGCTGCCTGAATTGTTCCGCAGTTAAATTTCGCAGCCCTTTCACCGGCATAAAGCGAGTGACCAAATACCAGGTCGTGACAGCATAGGCGATGATCAAGAGAATAGTCATGAAATCCATACAGACACCCTTTCCGTTGTCGAGTTGGCGGCTCCCTGCCAGCAGCTCCACCGCATCTTACGCTTACAAAATGCCGCTCCAGATTTTGATGGCAGTCGCACAGATCAGGATGAGCAGGCCGTAACGCAGGACGTTCACATTGATTCCGGCGCTGGCCCTGCTGCCCAGCGGCGCTCCGATCACGCTGCCGATCACGGTGAACAGCACCGGCCATATCGGTATATGACCCGCAGTCAATTTGCCCAGCACACCTCCAATGGCGGAGATGAATACGATAGCTAACGACGAGGCGATCGTGATCCGGGTCGGGATCTTCAACACCGTCAGCATGATCGGGATGAGGACAAACGATCCGCCCGCGCCGACGATCCCTGACATGATGCCGACGATAAAAGCGGACGGAATCGCGATGCTCCGGTTGTAGCTGACCTCGGCTGTTATTCTTTCGCTTCCACGGTTTTTGATAAGCATGAGCACGACGGCCGCGATCGCCAGAATGCCGTAGACGAAGTTGATGCTCTGCGCCGACAAAAATTTGGAGAAAATGCCGCCGAGCAGGCTCCCCGCCAGGATGCTGATGCCCATATCCTTGACGAGTCCCCGGTGAATGAGCGGCGAGTCTTTCCCGTTGCGCCTGCGGAAGGCCAGCACCCCGGACAGCGAGGCAAAAAACACCTGGAACATGGAGATCGCCGAGACCTCCTGCGGGCTGAAATGGGCCACCCCCAGCCAGTCCGGCACGAACAGCAGCATCGGATAATTGATGATCGCCCCGCCAATGCCGAGCAAGCCGGAAAAGAAGGAGCCGATCAATCCCAGCGTCAACATGAGTACAAACAGCAGAACGTCCATGCTTCCTCCCCCCATTCCCACCTGACGCTGACATAAAAATAGTTTGAATACTTTTCAAACGCAGACATCTCGGGTACAATAATTCCAAGTAATTTAATGTGAATAAGGTGATATAATGATCCGATTATTAAAATCGATCTTCCAACACCGCTGTCCGACCTGCAACGAACCGTTGCTTTCCCATAGCGATGAATGGCACTGTGAAAAAGCGTGCCCCCACGGCCATTACCGTGAAGAGACCCTTGCGCATCTGGGTGTGCGCATCGTCTATGAGGATGTGAAATAGAGCCATTCCGTGGCTGCGGCGGCACGTCCTTATACCGATTATACAAAGGATTTGGCAGTTCTCACACCCAATCTTCCGCTTTCCCTGCCGTTCCTTTTCCGGGAGCCACAACGCGAAAAAAAATAAATAAGAGGACATCCTGGCTTTCAGATGTCCTCTTATTGGTTCAAAGGAAGCGGAGAGAGTGGGATTCGAACCCACGCACGCCTCACGACGCCTAACGCATTTCGAGTGCGTCCCCTTATGACCACTTGGGTATCTCTCCATATGAAATTCCAATCAGAAACATTACTAACTATAGCAAATGAATGAGATAATTGCAAGGCCAAAATTACGTATTCCCCTTGATTTGCGCGCGGCATTGGGCCAAACTAATAACCATGCACCTGTTCTATTAGAAGAAAAGTGGGGAACATACATGAAACGTGAACGTTTGGATAAAGTGCTGGCCAATATGGGGCTCGGCACGCGCAAGGAAGTCAAGGCACTGGTCAAGCAAGGGCTGGTTGTCGTCGACGGTGTCGTCGCCACCGATCCCGGCATGCACGTCATCGGTGAAGAGCAGGAGATTGTCGTGGATGGAGAGCCGCTCAACTTCAAGCGCTGGGTATACGTCATGTTGAACAAGCCGCCAGGGGTCGTCTCCGCCACGGAGGACAACGTCCATGAGACTGTCGTGGATCTGCTGCCGTACGAGTGGGCGATCAAAGTGCACCCAGTCGGACGGCTCGACATCGACACGGAAGGTTTGCTCCTATTGACGAACGATGGTCAGCTTTCTCACAGCCTGCTGTCTCCAAAGAAGAAAGTGGACAAGGAGTATTTCGCCCGCATCGACGGCCGGGTAACGGAGCAGCACGTCCAGGAATTTGCCAAAGGCGTCGAACTGGAAGATTTCACGACGCTTCCGGCCAAGCTGGAAATCATCTCGTCTGGAGAGACGTCCGAGGTTCGCGTCACGATCATGGAAGGCAAGTTCCATCAGGTCAAGCGCATGTTTGCCGCCTTTGGCCTGTACGTCACCTACCTGCAGCGCATTCGCATGGGCTCTTTGCATCTGGACCCCGCGCTCAAGCCGGGGGAGTACCGCGAGCTGACCGAGGAAGAGCTGGACATGCTGCAAAACCACAGATAATGACAAACGAACTGCCCGGCAGGCAAAGAAGCTGCCGGGCGGTTTTCGTCTACTCCCCGGACGAAGAGCGACTCTTATCCCTGGACTGGCGCTTCTCGCGCAGTCCGCGAAAAAAGTCTTTCAGCATCTGGCCGCACTCATCGGCGAGGACACCCTCGACGACCGGGACCTGATGGTTGAAGCGCGGCTCCGCGAGCAGATTCATGAGCGTGCCGGCACATCCCGCCTTCGGATCAGACGCCCCGTACACGACCTGCTCGATCCGGCTCTGGACGATGGCTCCCGCGCACATCGGGCACGGCTCCAGCGTGACGTAGAGGGAGCAGCCGATCAGCCGCCACCCGCCCAGACGCTCGCTCGCCTCGCGGATAGCGATCATCTCGGCGTGCAGCGTAGGGTCTTTTTGCGTCTCCCGCAAATTGTATCCGCGCCCAACGATTTCCCCGTCGCGGACGATGACGGCGCCAATCGGCACTTCGCCGATTGCGGCAGCCTTTGCCGCTTCTTCCATGGCTGCCTTCATGAATGCTTCGTGCGTTTGCAGATCCGCTTCTATCACTGCGTAAGCCTCCTGCGTCGTTTTTTCATAGCAGAGCTATTGTCCATCATACCGTTATTGACCAATCATCGGCTACTTCTCTGGGACAATTATGATTTCTCAAATGATTTTCGCATGCAGACAAACTACTTTTCTCCCCAAAAGATACCTTCCGGCTTTCCTGAAGTCTCTATAAAACAGCCTGTGTCCCCGGGACAATGCCGGGTATTTCCGCCAATCACCGACTGTATCGTTTGCCTGACAAGTTTTTTGCCCTACTTGTTCACATACTCTCTGCGCGATTACATACATTAATAATGTACGCAGCATGTATGGATTCTACAGATTGCCTCTACCTGGAGGGATGTGAGTGGGCTTAACCTCTGCCAGTACCTTGTTCGATTGTTTCCACAGTCCGACCAGAGGGCTGCTTGCCAAGGCGGATGTATTCTCCCACATCGAGCAGACCATCTCGTCAATGACCGGTCCTTTTGAGATTATCGTCGGAGCCGATTCACAGCTCAAAAGCCGCGGTACATTCTTCGCCCTCGTCATCACGGTCATTCGCCCTGGTCACGGAGGCACCTTCTTTTATCACAAATTTCAGGAGCGGCGCTACTCTTCCCTGCAGCAGCGGATTTTTCAGGAGGCGATGTACGCAGTCGGCCTCGCTACCGAGTTGCGCCAATACTTGCGCGACCGACAGCTCGACACGCCGATCCGCCTGCACTTTGACATCGGCACGAACGGCCCTACCCGTAAATTTATCCAGTCGTTGCTTAGCTTGGCAGAGACAAACCATTTCCGGGCAGAAATCAAGCCGAACTCGTTCTGTGCCTCCACGATCGCAGACAAGTTCACGAAATGACCGGGCAAGCTGGCGGCCTGGCTTCAGCAGGGAAGACATAGCGGGAGATTGCCACGGTTTCAGGGTGATTGACAACCTGAAAAACGTAAGCTATGATAAAATCAATTGAAACGTTTTCACACAGGCGTGTTACTGGTCATGCAGGCATGAGCCGAGAAGATCTTTTTATGTACTAAAAAGGTTTTTTCGGCTCTTTTTTGTGGAAAGTAACCGTCTCTGGTCTAAAGGTGGTGGAATTGGTTGTCCCGCGAGCAGGAAAAAGTATATGCGATCACACGTGTATTGAACCACAACGTCGTCCTCGTCGAAGAGCCTGACTCCCGGCAGGAGATCGTGCTGTTCGGAAAAGGCATCGGCTTCGGCGCAAAGCCCGGGAACACCATCCCTGCCCATGATCCCCGTGTGGAGAAACGTTTTCGATTGGAAAGCGAAAGCCATCAAAAGCAGTATCAGACCATTCTTAGCCAGGTGGACCCCGCTGTCGTCGGGATTGCGGAGGAGATCATTGCGCTGGTAGCCAGCGAGATCACTCCGAAAATCAACGAGCACGTGCACGTCGCGTTGCCTGACCATATCCAGTTCGCGATCTATCGGCTGCGAAACGGCATGGAGATCGTCAATCCGTTCCTGTTTGAAGTGCAGACGCTGTACGCCAAAGAGTACGCGCTGGCCAAACGGGCCGCAGACATGATCAAAAAGGCGTTCGCACTGGACATTCCCGAGAGCGAGATCGGGTTTCTGGCTTTGCACATCCACTCGGCGATCAGCTATATGCCGGTCAGCAAGGCCGTCCGATTCGCCAACATCATCAGCGAATTGGTGTCCATCATCGAGCAGCGGACAGGCAAGACCATTGAGCGCAGTACCGTCGACTACGTCCGCCTGATTACGCACCTGCGTTTTGCTGTAGAGCGTATCCGCCAGCAGAAGTCCATTCGCAATCCCCTGCTGGACCGGGTGAAAACAACGATTCCGGAAGCCTATGAGTTGGCCTCTGAACTGGCCGAATACATTTCGACCCGTCTGGAAGTGACGGTGCCCGAGGATGAAATCGGCTACATGGCCGTGCATGTCTTTCGTTTGCTGGAACAATAAATCGAAGAATAGCCTGCGTGTTACTGGTTCGACTAGGCATGAGCGGCGTGAACATTCGGACATAGTAAGGATGTCCATTGTTTTCAGCCTGCTCATGCCTATTTTTCGTTCAACGCAGAAGGAGGAGCTTATGCTACGCAGTTTGTTTTCCCGTAAAAAACAGCAAGAAGTGACGTTTCTGGCCCCATTGACGGGTACGGTCGTGCCGCTGTCCGAAGTGCCTGATCCCGTCTTTTCCCAAAAGGTCGTCGGCGATGGCGCAGCGATCCAGCCATCGGAAGGGCTTTTGCTTTCCCCGATTGACGCGAGAGTGACGCACCTGTTTCCCACGCATCACGCAATCGGGCTGACCAGCGATACCGGCCTGGAGATACTCATACACATCGGGATCGACACCGTCAAATTGCAAGGAAAAGGCTTCACGCCGTTCGTATCCGTCGGCGATCAGGTCAAAGCCGGCGACAAGCTGATCCAGTTTGACCCGGCCGTCCTGCAGGAATCCGGCTGTCCGACCGTCACCCCGATTGTCATTACCAACGGCGATGTCGTCGCGGAAAAAAATGTGGTCGCCAAAACTACCGTGCAGGCAGGCCAGGAGCCGCTCATGACCGTCATTTTGAAATAATCAGGCTGGCTCTTCATGCAGGAATTCAGAAGCTGATTGGCAGCCGCAGGAGCGGACGGTGAGCCACCGCCATCGCAGACCCGCTCCTCTCCGCTTCTGTTGGTGAAGCCGCTGTGTTCCTGAACAACAAAGCAGACTAACTGTTTTGTTGTTTTTCCCGCCATCTTGTAAGCGATTTCAACCAATCCGATCAGAGTAGTCGTCCTTCGGGCATTCTTCTTGCTCTTATCCTCCGCATTTATCCGGAGAACGACTTGCTGATATACATCTCATTTCAAGGAGGTTTTCCTTATGCTCGCCTTTTTGCAAAAGATTGGGAAAGCACTGATGCTCCCAGTCGCCACGTTGCCGGCAGCCGCGCTGCTGCTCCGCTTCGGGGCCATCAACTACGAGACCGAGTTTCACCTTGGATCGGCTGTTGGCGGTTTCCTGAACCAGTACATCGCGCCTTTCCTGCTTGCCGGAGGATCTGCCATTTTTGATAACTTGCCGCTGATCTTCGCCGTCGGTGTCGCCATCGGCCTGGCCGGAGACGCCGTGGCCGCCCTCGCTGCCGTCATTGCCTACATGGTGCTGACTGCCGTGCTGGCCAAAGTCCCTGCTGCCATGCCGTTCATCGCGGACGATGCGAAGCTGAACATGGGCGTGCTCGGCGGGATTCTCGCCGGTGGCGTCGCCGCTTACTGCTACAACCGCTACCACAACATCAAGCTGCCAGAGTGGCTCGGCTTCTTTGGGGGCAAACGCTTCGTACCGATCATCACATCGCTTTGCATGGTCATCATCGGCCTGATTTTCGGAATCATCTGGGGTCCCATCCAGGACGCGCTGAACAGCGTGGGGAACTGGATCGTCGGTCTGGGTGCGCTCGGTGCCGGTCTGTTTGGCTTCTTTAACCGCTTGCTCATCCCGTTTGGTCTCCACCACGTGCTCAACGCCATCGCCTGGTTCCAGATCGGCGACTTTACCGATGCCGCAGGAAAAGTGGTCCACGGCGACCTGAACCGCTTCTTCGCCGGCGACAAGTCCGCTGGTATGTTTATGACCGGCTTCTTCCCGATCATGATGTTCGCGCTGCCTGCAGCCGCATTTGCCATCATTCACACGGCGAAGCCGGAAAAACGCAAGGCCATCGCATCCGTTTTCATCGGGGCGGCTCTCGCGTCGTTTTTGACCGGGATTACCGAGCCGCTTGAATTTGCTTTCATGTTCGCAGCGCCGATGCTGTACGTCATTCACGCCATTTTAACCGGGGTATCCGGCTTCATCGTGACCGCGATGGGCATCAAGCACGGCTTTGGCTTCTCCGCCGGCCTGATCGACTACGCGCTGAACTTCCCGCTTTCCACCAACGCATGGCTGATCATTCCGATCGGTCTGGTGTTCGCCGTCGTCTACTACTTCCTCTTCCGCATCCTGATCGTGAAGATGAACATCAAGACGCCGGGACGCGAAGACGACGATGTCAACGCCGGCACAACAGGAGGATCGAACACCATGCAGGATAAAGCCCAAAAGGTACTTGACCTCATCGGCGGCAAAGAAAACATCGTCACTGTCGATGCGTGCATCACACGTCTGCGCCTCGTGCTCAAGGATGACAAGATCGTCAATGAAAAAGGGCTGAAGGAACTCGGTGCAGCCGGTGTCATGAAGCTCGGCCAAGGCAGCGTGCAAGTGGTCTTTGGCACCCAGTCCGAACTGCTCAAAGACGAGATCAAAAAGCTGTAAGTCCTTCACAAAGCAGAATGGCCCGGTAACGGTGTAAGCCGTACCGGGCTATTTTTATTACAGTCGCAAAAACCAGCTGCGAGCTGCGGTATCGTTCGCTGTTTGTGGCAGGCGGCTTTTTCTTGTCGCATCATTCTGTCGCTGTTTTTGACTCCAGCTCGATCCATGTCTGAGACCAGGCTTCAATTCCTTTGAGTACAGGTTCCAGAGCCAACCCCATCTCCGTCAAGGAATACTCCACCCGCACCGGTGCACAGTCCGTGAACACTTGCCGATGCACAAGACCTTCCTTCTCGAGATCCTTCAACCGCTCCGAGAGAAGCCTCCCACTGACCGGCAGCGCTCCTTCCAGTGCACAAAATCGCTGCGGCCCCGCCAGCAGCTGATACAAGATAAGCCCTGTCCACCGTTTTCCCAGCAGTTGCATGCCTTTTTCAAACCTGGGACAGAGTGAGGACTGTTTCATCAAAATCACCTCGTTATCCATTTCAGTATAACTCTCTTTCTCCCATCCTTCAAAAAAGAATGCGCAAGTGCTGCCCTGCCCGTACAGTTTCTTGCGTCCGGGAATCGGCAGGAAGAAGACTATTGACTTCGATATATTGGGGGCTCCTGGCTGAACAGTCTGATACATTTTTCAGCCTGACATCCTGGCCGCAGGTTCCCCTTTTTCTCTACAGGCTCCCTTCTCTCGCATATGCGGATGAAGGGAGCTTTTTTGCATCATGGAAAAAGCCCCGCCATACTTCTGACTGAGCTTTGAAAACAGCGGCAAGACAATCCCGGTCGCCCAGTACCGGCTTTTCCGGGTCTTTTGCCTGCTACTTGAGCGCCACTTGCGATTCCAGCATGTAGTTCACGAACACATCGGCAAAAGCCTCTGCCGTATTGTAGCACTCCTCCAGCGTGTTGTTCGTGCCGCCAAACTCCAACAGCAGGCTGCCCTGGGATACGGACTGGTTGTACACACCGTTTCCTTCGTTGGTTCCCTTCAAAATGACTCCCCGCGACAATCCGGGATAAGCAGCCTCTAGCCGGGCGTGCAGGATTTCCGCCAGCTTCTTGTTTTCCTGATAAGTCGGGTTGGCTGTCCCGATGACGAACAAAATGCGTGAATACGTCTTGCCGTTCAAGGTGATTGCGACCTTGCTGCGCGGCTCATCGCTGTCCCGGTGAATATCGAAAATGTATTTCAGGTTCGGGCTGGCGGACGCTGCTGCCATGACTGCCTTGTACGATTCCGTATAGGACATGGCGTAGCTTTTCTTTTGCTCTGCCAGCTTCTGCGCGAAGTCATCCTGATTGACCATCGCCGCGATGCCTTTGCCGTTCAACAGTTCCCCCAGCCGCTTTCCGACCAGCGTTATGTTGATTTCCGGGTCATCTACGGAGCTGCCTTGGGTATTTCGCGCGACATTGCGCCAAGACTCCCGGTTATGCGTGTGGTAAATGTACACGGATTCGTTCCCGACCATGCCCTGGTTGTAGCCGATAGGGGCCGTTCCGGAGCCGTTCGGGGACAAGCCGCCTGTACTGCCCGTACTTCCCGCACTGCCCACTGGTGCGATCTTCTCCACAATCCATCCCGCGATGTAGGCAGTCGTATTGTCCGGCCTGCGGATCAAATACCAGTCGCCTTCCTCTTGCACGATGGGAAAGACTTGTCCAGGCTGAACGATCCCCACGACGGGATAGGTCGTGCCAGGGCCGCTCCGCAGATTCGTGTCGGCATTTTTCACGCGGATGGACGCTGCCGGGGATGCGGTGTCCAGAGTTGCAGTCTCTGGTGATACGTCCGGCTGCGGCGGCGCGGCGCTGTCAATGGTGGAGTTGTTCTGCTCGCTGCTGTCCTGCTGCACGTTCTCGATGGCGAAGTTTCCCTGCATGGCGTTCTCCTGCGCCACCGGATTGTACAGGTACGAATACGTTCCGTTGTAGTAGATGGAGTACCAGCCGTCTGCATACCCGTAATAGCTGACCGTCGTACCCGCGTCGAGCTGCCCGATGACTGTCGCCAGAAAGTCCGGTGCCGTGTATACTTCATGCCCTTCGGTTAAGACGATCGTTCCCGCACTGTGGCCATCGAAGGAGCCGTTTGGCCATTCGGGTGCTGCAGGGACTGGCGTGGGTGTTGGTGTCGATGATGTTGGTATGGCAGATGTGGACGCTGGCGTTGCTGCTGGCGTCGTCGGCACGGACGATGACGGCGTTGGCACCGGCGTGGCTGCCGGTTTTGGCGCAGGTGCGCTCGTCTCGGACAAGTACCGCGCATTCACCCAGCCGCTCGCTTTGTCAGACAGCTTGATTTGCGCCCAATCCCCTTGTTTTTTCAATTGCAGGAATACGCCGTTTTGATCGATGATCTGCAAGATTTGCGCAGTTGCGTTCGGTTCGGCCCGCACATTCAGCATGCCGACATTGCTTTTGACGTACTTGATCTGCGGAATGTCCAGCTTCTTGACGTATTTGTTATTGATCCAGCCAGCCGTGCCATTGGCGAGCTTCACTTGTGTCCAATCTTTTTGTTCCTGCACGATCGGCAGTCGCATCGACTTGGCAATCATCCCAACGATCTGGGTAGTTGCATCCGGACCGCTGCGGACATTCAGCTGATCGACCGCAACCTCCACATGGGTAGCCGCTTGGGCAAATGGCGGGGGCATCAGGAAAGGAGTCAACAAGCAAACAGCTAACAAGCCGGTTCTGATACGCATTCGCATGGCCCTCGTTCCCCTCGTTTTGTTTGTCTTCCCGATTTGGAAAAAGTAACTGATAAGTAGTTCTTGATGGTCCAACATTTTCCTCCGTACTGCGACATCTTTTCCTCGAGGCATGGAAAGGATTGTCGACCCGGCCCGTTTGCTTGCGTGCTTCGGCTCCGGCCGGTCCGGAAATAAAAATACACCCCAGGAATGTCCCTGTGGTGCCTGCTTCAATCGATCGCTCATCTACAAGTATCAGCCCGCCAATCAGCCGGAGCCTTGCGATTCGCCCGCTTTCATCCCGTCCCTTTTTACGGCTCCCTCTCCCATCAGACAGCCCTCAACGCTTGCCGGCAGTCATCTGCGGCCATTTCTCCACAGCATGTAAATATTCGCGAGCGAAGTCACGACCAGTATCCCCAATAAAACGTTCGTCACGACCAGCGTTTTCGTCAACGCGTAAATCGGCTCGTTGACCGTCGCCACGACCTGCAGCAGCTTGCCCGGAAGCCCGTTGATCGCGTCGATGATCCCTTGAAAATACTGCACTCCGGAAACCTCCCTATACCATTGCTAATCTACTCATGGAAGAGAATGAGCTCATTTTTGGATGGATCAAAATCCGTTAACCCAGTCCCTATCTTGTTTGAAGAGTTTTCTAACAAATTGTAATAAAAAATTTCACTAGTTCTAAATCTGTTGGTAATAACATACTTCAAGTTGCCCGTAATGATTCTTTCATCCGGTGAAGTAATAAAAATTGTTTTTTCACTCTCCAAGTCGAGTAGAACCTGTTTCCCCTCATGTTCATTCATGAGGAAGTAGCGTCCATCCGACTGTACTACTCTGTTTTCTACCCCTTTTACAGTATGCTTCCTGTGAATTTGTCCAGAAGCAATCTCCATGATTTCCGTGTTGTTATGGGCGAAATTGTATCTGCCATAAAAAATTCGACCATTAGCGTTCATCATAGAGAAGGCACTTTCGCTCTTACATGAATCCAGGATCGAGTCGATTCCGATTGGTATTTCCCTTTTTACCATACTAATGAACTTGTTTATTTCTATACAAATGATGCTCTCATTTCCATCCAGACTCTTATCAAGACTATTTTTATTACGCACCCGATAAGCTCTTCTTTTTTCTGATACAGTGCATCTTCCCGTTTTCAAATAGAGACAGGTTTCTCCGTTATATTTTTGGATATACAATTGATCCAACCTGCAAAACAAATCATTATTGCCCAATATATTCGGTATCTGATAAAGCCTCTTTTCGGCACTATCTAACAGTAATACTTGGGAAAAAATCGAAGCGTTAGAATCATCACTGACATTCGGCAACGCAACAATACAAAAGCGTTCATCAATACCATATAATTCAGTATTCGTTATATCTGAATCTCCAATATGTGACCCACTTTTGTCCTCCATATTTATTGAACAGACAAATGTGTTCTTAAATGTATCACAGTCGAAGTTATAAAATTCTATGTTAACTTCATGATTTTTCCATTCCGTTGAGGCATAGTACATCACATGCTTGCCACTATCGTGATTACTTACAATACCAACAGGTTTTGTAAAAGACCACTCAGCAAACTCATTGGAAAGTACATGGTATTTTACAATCTTATCGAAATGCATTTCTTCATTCTGCATGTTTTTGCGCACCAGAAAAACGATACGATCCTCTAAACTTAGCATCGACGGAACAATGCTATCGTTTTCAAATCCTCGTACATGAACCACTCGAATCATACATTCGCCTCCAAACTATAGGCTCGACACCACTTTACGCCGTCAACCCATCGCGCGCGTTGATAACAATACTATTAATACCATTTATTTGTAAACCACATTTTTTGCCTTGTAACTGGCGAACGAGAAATGTTGTCGACTGGTTGTTTCCGTGATAAACGAAAACACGGCTCTCTGGAAATCAGAGAACCGCGTCGTAGAAAGGTTTTGAAGCTGTATGGCGTCCCCGAGAGGATTCGAACCTCCGACCTACAGTTTAGGAAACCGTTGCTCTATCCTGCTGAGCTACGGGGACATAGGTATTGGGCTGGAAAGCGTTTTTCCGCTGCCTGCCTCCTTCATTATTATATTCAGTTCCCCCGCTTTTGGCAAACAGTCGTGCAACCCAATGCCTGCGCCCCTCACCTCCCCCGCTGTCCCGGCTCCCTTCTTTCCCCCTCCGTGTCCCAAGCCGTGCCCGCTTGCGGTCGCCACTCGCTTCCCTCCCAAAAAGGAACCGGAAGCGATTGCTCCCGGTCCTTGGTGTTGTCTTTATTAGTCTGATAAAGATTTACTGATGAGCGAACTGCTCTTCCTCGGTAGAGCCGGTCAGAGCTGTCGTGGAGGAAGTGCCGCCGGCGATGACCTGAGCGACTTCGTCGAAATAGCCGGTGCCTACCTCGCGCTGATGGCGGGTTGCCGTGTAGCCGTACTGCTCGCTCGCGAACTCTGCCTGCTGCAACTCGGAGTAGGCAGCCATGCCGCGGTCGCGGTAGCCTCTTGCCAGCTCGAACATGCCGTAGTTCAACGCGTGGAAGCCAGCCAGCGTGACGAATTGGAACTTGTAGCCCATCTCGCCCAGCTCTTCCTGGAAGCGCGCGATCGTTTCCTCGTCGAGCTTTTTCTTCCAGTTGAACGACGGGGAGCAGTTGTAGGCGAGCAGCTTGCCCGGAAACTTCGCGTGGATGGCTTCGGCAAAGCGGCGTGCTTCCTCTAGGTTCGGCTCGGACGTCTCGCACCAGATCAGGTCCGCATACGGCGCGTACGCAAGGCCGCGGGCGATGGCAGCATCCAGACCGCCGCGCAGGCGGAAGAATCCTTCTGGCGTGCGCTCGCCGGTGAGGAACGGCTGATCCTGCTCGTCGATGTCGCTGGTAATGAGGAAGGCGCCGTTCGCGTCGGTGCGGGCCACAATGATCGTCGGGACACCCATGACATCTGCCGCGAAACGGGCGGCAATCAGGTTGCGGACGGCTGCCTGCGTCGGGATGAGCACCTTGCCGCCCATATGGCCGCATTTTTTCTCGGAAGCGAGCTGGTCCTCGAAGTGCACCCCTGCCGCCCCCGCTTCAATCATGCTTTTCATCAGCTCAAATACGTTCAGCGGACCGCCAAAGCCGGCTTCTGCGTCAGCTACAATCGGCGCGAACCAATACGTATCGGTGCGGCCCTCCGACTGGTCGATCTGATCGGCGCGCTGCAACGCCTGGTTGATGCGCTTGACGACGTGGGGCACGCTGTTGGCCGGATAAAGACTTTGATCCGGGTACATTTGTCCGGAGAGATTGGCGTCCGCCGCAACCTGCCAGCCGCTCAAATAGATGGCCTTCAGTCCTGCCTTTACTTGCTGGATCGCCTGGTTCCCGGTCAGAGCACCTAATGCCTTGATGTGATGCTCGGTGTGCAGCAGATGCCACAGCCTTTCTGCCCCCAGCTTTGCGAGTGTATGCTCGATATGGACGGTGCCGCGCAGACGGACGACATCCTCTGCGGTATACGGACGGGTAATGCCTTGAAAACGCTCGGTTTCCCAGCTTTTCTCCACCTGTTGGATCGCTTCCTGTTTGTTTGCTTTGCTCATTTTCGTTTCCCCCACTCGTTTTTTTATATTGGAATTGAAATGAAACACGCACTCAGCAGCCCTCGACCGGGTCTCGTCCCTATGCTGTCCCTATGAGAGGTAGTGATAGCCGGGAACCGTCAAAAAGTCTTCAAATTCATCTGCGGTAACCAGCTGCAGGAACAGCTGCCCGGCGAGCGGAAACTTGCTGGTCCCGTATCGCTCTGCTCCCATTGCTGTTTTCAGTGCCTGCAGCTCTTCCGTCAGCCACTGCTTGACCAACGCTTCCGTCACTTTGCGTCCATCCTGCAGGATACCTTGGGGATGGCGAATCCACTGCCACACTTGGGCACGGGAAATTTCCGCAGTCGCCGCGTCCTCCATCAGGTTGTTGATGGGAACAGCACCGTAGCCGCGCAGCCAAGCCTCCATATACTGCAGACCGACGCTGATATTCGTGCGGACGCCTTCCTCTGTGATCTCACCCTCTGGTACAGCCAGCAGGTCTTCGGCCGTCACGTGAACGTCCTCCCGTTTGTACCAGATTTGATTCGGCTCTCTCATCAGGCGGTTAAACACTTCCATCGCCACCGGGACCAACGCAGGGTGCGCGACCCATGTGCCGTCGTGCCCGTCGTACGCTTCCCGCTCCTTGTCCGCGCGCACCTTGGCGATCGCCTCATCGTTTTTGGCCGGGTCGTTCTTGACCGGGATTTGCGCCGCCATGCCGCCGATGCACGGAGCCTGCCGTCTGTGACACGTTTTTACGGCCAGCGACGTGTACGCTCTCATGAAAGGAACCGTCATCGTCACCTGGGCGCGGTCCGGAGTAATGACATGCGGCTGATTGCGCAACTTTTTAATGTAGCTGAAGATGTAATCCCAACGCCCACAGTTCAGTCCGGCGCTGTGTTCGCGCAGTTCGTACAAGATTTCATCCATTTCAAAAGCAGCCAGGATTGTCTCGATCAGCACCGTCGCCCGAATCGTCCCCCGCGGAATGTTCAGCTCATCCTGGGCGAACACGAATACGTCGTTCCACAGACGCGCTTCCAGATGGCTTTCCAGCTTCGGGAGGTAAAAATAAGGGCCGGTTCCATTGGCGATGAGCGCATGGACGTTATGGTAAAAGTACAGCCCGAAGTCGAGCAGGCTGCCGGAGATCGGTCTGCTATCGAGCGTGATGTGCTTTTCGTCCAGATGCCAGCCGCGCGGACGCACAATCAGCACAGCCGTTTTCTCGGCCAGCGCGTACTTTTTGCCTTCCGGACTGGTGTAGGTGATGTTGCGGCGCACTGCGTCCTTCATGTTGATCTGTCCCTGTATCGTGTTTTCCCAAGTGGGGGAGTTCGCGTCCTCAAAGTCTGCCATGAACATTCGCGCCCCGGAGTTCAAAGCGTTGATGACCATTTTCCGATCGCCCGCAGGTCCTGTAATTTCCACCCGACGGTCCAGCAAGTCCGCAGGCAAAGGAGCGACCGTCCAGTCTCCTTCGCGGACCGCAGCTGTCTGGGGCAAAAAATCCGGCAGCTCGCCTGCATCGATTTTCAGCTGCCGCTCCTGACGCAACGCCAGCAATTGCTGCCGTCTGTCGCCAAACTTCTGTTCCAGCTTGAGGATAAACTGGATGGCTTCCGGTGTGAGAATGTCGCTAAAACCTTCCCGCATGTCTCCGGTAATGCTAAGTTCAAGCGGAGAGTGATTCGTAGGAATTGTACTCAAGATAGCTCCTCCTCCATCAGAAAACATTATTATGATACAGATTCAATTAATTGTTTGTATTATAGTACAGATAGAGCAAAAAAAATGGTTCTACTCCTGATACCCGCTCCCACTGCAATGGCTGCAGCTCACATGGCCATCGCCCAAGCAATAGTGGCAAGCCGCCCCATTTTCATCATGACCTACTCCCCCACATCTCGTGCACGTAAGTTCGCCGTTTCCCTCACAACGGTTGCAGTTCATTTCCATTCCCTCCACATCTGTATTAAAACAATTTTCTAAATATTTGCCTTTATTATATAACAGCAACTAATACAGTGCAACATATTTTTTAAATTTTCCCATTCTGTACTACAACACAAAAAAAAAAACAGCCCTTGTCCCGTAGGCACAAAGGCTGTCTGTTGAATCGGTTCTGTTATTTCGGAGCGATTTTGTCTACGCCGCCCATATACGGACGAAGCACTTCCGGAATGACGATCGTTCCGTCTGCTTCCTGATAGTTTTCCAAGATCGCGGCAACGGTACGGCCAATCGCAAGACCGGAGCCGTTTAGAGTATGCACGAATTCCGGCTTCGATTTGCTGTCGCGGCGGAAGCGAATATTCGCGCGGCGCGCCTGGAAGTCTTCAAAGTTCGAGCACGACGAGATTTCCCGGTACGTGTTGTTGCTCGGCATCCATACTTCGAGGTCGAACTTCTTGGCGGCAGTGAAGCCCAAATCGCCGGTGCACATGCTCAAGACGCGGTATGGCAAGCCCAGCAGCTGGAGTACCTTCTCCGCATTTTTCACCAGTTTGTCCAGTTCCTCATACGAATCTTCCGGTTTGGTGAATTTGACCAGCTCGACCTTGTTGAACTGGTGCTGGCGAATCAGCCCGCGCGTATCGCGGCCGGCCGAGCCCGCCTCCGAACGGAAACATGCGCTGTACGCCGCATAGTAGCGCGGCAAGTCTGCCGCATCCAGAATTTCATCACGGTGCATGTTGGTGACAGGAACTTCAGCCGTCGGGATCAGGAAGTAATCCGGACCATCCAGCTTGAATGCGTCCTCTTCAAACTTCGGCAGTTGCCCGGTCCCCGTCATGCTCGTGCGGTTGACGATGTACGGCGGAATCACTTCTTCGTAGCCGTGTTCGTTCGTATGCAGATCGAGCATGAAGTTCATCAGGGCGCGCTCCAGGCGGGCACCCAATCCTTTGTAAAACACAAACCGGCTCCCCGTCACCTTTGCCGCTGTTTCAAAATCGAGAATGCCTGCCTGGCTGGCCAGATCCCAATGCGGTTTCGGCTCAAAACCAAAGTTGCGCGGCTCTCCCCACGTCCATGCGACCACATTGTCGTCCTCGGACGTTCCGATCGGCGTGCTCTCGTGCGGCAGGTTTGGCAGACTCAGCAAAATTTGTTCCAGCTGCTCATCCAGCTGGCGCAGCTCTTCGTCGAGCACTTTGATGCGGTCATTTACTTCTTTCATTTCTGCAATCAGGTGATCCGCGTTTTCCTTGTTGCGCTTCAGCACCGCTACTTGCTCGGATACTGTATTGCGTTTGTTTTTCAACGCATCGGCTTCCTGAATCACCTGGCGTCTTTTTTCATCTACCTCGGCGAATTGGTCCAGCGCCGAAATATCTTCATTGCGATGTGCCAAGCGCCGTCTGACTTCCTCCAGATCCTGGCGCAATACTTTTACGTCCAACATGTCTGAATCCCTCCGAATCGAATGTGAAAAAAATAAAAAACACCCGTCCCCTGGTAAGGGACGAGTGTTGGATACCCGCGTTGCCACCCTCGTTGACACATGCGCCCAAACGGTTCGCATCTGTCCACTCTTCCGTCGTAACGGGACGGTGCCGGACAAAGTTTATCCTTTGCCACTCCGAGATGGATTCCTTCGCACACCGGTTCGGTTTGCACCCACCACCGACTCTCTAGGCCAGGCTCTTGCGAAGTACTTGTTCTCATCATTGCGTTCTGTCATTCACTCTTGCTTCTATTGTTAACTGTACTACAGGTTCTATACCTGTGTAAAGGGCGGCTGTCGCGATTGCAGCTTGTTTTCCTGCCGGGTACGCTTGCGGATGGATGCTTCCAAAGCAAAACGGCATCACAAAGGATGCCGTAGCGAGACTTGTTTTCGTTTGGCGGCAAAGCTTTTTGCCTGTACCGCCCCTAGCTGCGGTACTCTTTCACCATCTCGAGAAAGTATTGATGCAGGCGATGATCGTCCGTCAATTCCGGATGGAACGCTGCCGCTAAATAATGCCCTTCTCTTGCGGCCACGATCTTCTCTTCGTACTTCGCCAGCACTTGCCCATTTTCTCCGACTTCCATGATATAGGGGGCGCGGATGAAAACGGCGGGGTAATCAGCAGCGACACCCGCTACCGGCAAGTTGACCTCGAAGCTATCCTTTTGCCGGCCAAATGCGTTGCGTTCGACCTTGATGTCCATCAGGCCGAGGTGGCAATCGTCCTGTCCGTTGATCTGCTTCGCCAGGAGAATGGCTCCGGCGCATGTGCCGAAGATCGGCTTTTTCGCTTCGCCAAACTGGCGGATGGCTTCCATGAAGCCGTATTTGTGCATGAGCTTGCTGATCGTCGTACTCTCTCCGCCCGGGATGACCAGCCCGTCCAAATCGTCCAGCTCTTCCACTTTTTTGACGGCAACGGCTGTCGCTCCGGCCGCTTCCAGCATGCGTACATGTTCCGCTACCGCGCCTTGCAAGGCCAGTACACCGATTTTCATAGCGCTCACCTTACCAACCGCGCTCTTGCATGCGGTCTGCTTCGCGAATTTTGGAGATTTCGATGCCTGTCATGGCGCTGCCCAGTCCTTTGGAGACGCGGGCAATCAGCTCGTAATCGTCGTAGTGGGCCGTCGCTTCCACGATCGCGCGGGCGAATTTCTCCGGATTTTCCGATTTGAAAATACCGGAACCGACGAACACGCCATCGGAGCCGAGATGCATCATCAGGGCAGCATCCGCAGGAGTCGCTACGCCGCCTGCTGCAAAGTTCACGACTGGCAGCTTCCCGGTTTTGTGTACCTGCTCCAGCAGTTCGTACGGAGCGCCCAGGTTTTTCGCTTCCGCCATCAGCTCGTCGTAGGACATCGCCTGTACTTTGCGAATCTGCGCCATCATCGTGCGCATATGGCGAACGGCTTCCACGATGTTTCCGGTCCCTGGCTCCCCTTTTGTGCGAATCATCGACGCTCCTTCACCGATACGGCGCAGCGCTTCGCCAAGGTCGCGGGCGCCACATACGAACGGAACGGTGAATTCTTTTTTATTGATATGGTACAAGTCATCCGCAGGAGTCAACACTTCGCTCTCGTCGAGGTAATCGACACCCAAAGATTCCAGAACACGCGCTTCCACGAAATGACCGATACGCGCTTTTGCCATCACCGGAATGGACACAGCCTTGAGCACTTCTTCAACGATGCTAAGATCAGCCATCCGCGCTACCCCGCCGGCTGCACGAATGTCAGAAGGAACGCGCTCCAGTGCCATGACAGCAACCGCACCAGCCGCCTCAGCGATCTTCGCTTGCTCGGCATTCACAACGTCCATGATGACGCCGCCCTTTTGCATTTCAGCCATACCTTTTTTTACGCGGGATGTTCCTACCTGTACCATCTTGTTTCCCCCTATATCTAAAAGTATCTCCACAACTGTTCTGTGGTGTTATGGTTCATTGTTAAGGTCATTGTAAACGAAAGATACCGAGAAAAACAACCCCTTTTTCTCAACCCCAGAAAAAAGCAAAATCCCCGCCTCGCTAAGAGATGGGGATCAGCCTGTTTACTTTCCGGTTGCGCTGCTGAACAGGTTGCTGAAAAATTGAATGATGCTGCGGAAGAACAGACGAATCCAGCTGCCTTCTTCGACCTCCTGGCTCGCTACGAGATCGACGCCTGCTTTTTCGGCATCTTCCGGCTGCAGATAATCGCTGTCCTTGGTTCCTTCTTCTTTCAGAACGAGCTTACCAATCACCTGACCTTGCTTGATCGGCGCCGTCAGTTCCTGGAAGGTCACAGTCGGGGTGAACTTCGCTTCGGAACCAATCTTGGTTAGCATGTTTACCTGGTTGCCGGTAACAGCGCCGACTTCCAGTTCTACACCGTTTTTCACAGGTGCGGTCTCAAAACCTTTGACCGTCGCACCCTTGTCCAACTGCTTGGTCAGCTTGAAGTTGCTGAAGCCGTAGTCGAACAGCTTTTTCGTCTCCACAAAACGCTTCGTTTCACTTTCCGTACCCATGACGACGGAGATCAGGCGCATGTTGTCGCGCGTCGCCGTTCCGGTAAAGCAGTAGCCTGCTGCCTGGGTGTAGCCCGTTTTCAAGCCGTCGACGCCAGGGTAATAGTTGTTCAGGTCAGGCAGCATCCAGTTGTAGTTTGCTTTTTTCAATTGGTCCGGTTTTCCTTCGCGGAACGTCAGTCGGGGAATTTTCGATACCTCGAGCGCTTCCGGGAAATCGCGGATCAATGCACGGGCGAGAATGGCCGAGTCGCGGGCGGACATCAGGTTTTCTACCTGGTCTGTCTGCACGGAGTACGGACCGAGCTCATTGGCCGGCAAACCGGTGGAGGTCACAAAGGAGGTGTTGGTCATGCCCAGCTCTTTTGCCTTCTGATTCATCATCTGCACGAAGTTGGCCTCGCTGCCGGCTACTTTTTCTGCGAGCAAAACTGTCGCATCGTTGGCCGAAACGACAGCCATTGCCTTGTACAGCTCTCTGACCGTAAAAGACTCGCCTGCATTCAAATAAACACCGGACGCATCCGAGATTTTCGCCACGTAAAAGGCGTATTCACTGACCGGAACCTGCTCGTCCCAGCTGATTTTCTTTTGCTTGACCGCTTCTTGCACGAGATATTCGGACATCATTTTACTCATGCTGGCAGGAGGCAGTGGTACATCCGGATTGATGCTGTACAAAATTTTACCCGTTGATGCCTCTAAGAGAATGGCAGATTTGGCTGCCAGTTGTAGGTCGGCTGCAGGTGCTGCCTCGGCCTTTGACGCAGTTCCTCCCATTGCTGTAGCGAACACAGCGACAGAAAGGAACAGGCCCGTCAAGCGCTTCGTCCATGTCTTTCGTTTCATTAGATTCTCTCACTCTCCCGTTTCTGTCGATAGCTTTTCTCGTTACATGCACACACCAATTCCAGTTTACCATAGTTAGCGGGTGCGCTTGAAGTTTGTTTCCAGCTGTAATTGATAGCAAAGTGCAGAAAAAACCCCCTCAATCCAGAAGGAAAAAGGGGGTTAGGTCCAGAGAACTAAATGGTTTACTAGGAAATTGAGTAGTTTGGAGCCTCTTTGGTGATTTGGACGTCATGCGGATGGCTCTCACGAAGTCCCGCGCCCGTGATGCGTACAAACTGCGCGTTTTCGATCAGATCGTTAATCGTTTTCGCACCGCAATAGCCCATGCCGGCGCGCAGACCACCGATCATCTGGAACGTGACATCAGCCAATGGCCCTTTGTAAGGAACGCGGCCTTCGATCCCTTCCGGAACCAGCTTCTGTGCGTTTTCCTGGAAGTAGCGGTCTTTGCTTCCCGCTTTCATCGCCCCGATGGAGCCCATGCCGCGGTATACCTTGAAGCGACGGCCTTGGTAGATCTCGAATTCTCCCGGACTTTCTTCCGTTCCGGCAAACAGGCTTCCGATCATGATGGCAGAGGCGCCAGCGCCAATCGCTTTTGGCAAATCGCCGGAGTATTTAATGCCTCCGTCGGCAATAATTGGAATATTGTACTGCCGTGCCACGCGGGCGCAATCGTAAATCGCCGTAATTTGCGGCACCCCGATACCGGCTACGACGCGGGTAGTACAAATGGAACCCGGTCCAATCCCTACTTTTACCACAGATGCCCCTGCTTCAATCAGATCGCGGGTAGCCTCACCGGTAGCTACGTTTCCGGCCACGATCGTCAGGTCAGGATAGGCTTTGCGGATTTCTTTTACGGTCTCGATCACACCGCGGGAATGTCCGTGTGCCGTATCGACGACCAGTACGTCCACACCGGCTTTTACCAGAGCGGCAGCACGGTCAAATGTATCGCTGGAAACCCCCACCGCAGCACCGCACAGCAGGCGTCCTTGTGCGTCTTTGGCAGCATTCGGGTATTGGATGGCTTTTTCGATATCTTTGATCGTGATCAGACCCATCAGGACATTGTTCTCGTCCACCAACGGCAGTTTCTCGATCTTGTGCTTTTGCAGGATCGCTTCTGCCTGTTGCAGCGTCGTTCCCACTGGGGCAGTCACGAGGTTGTCCTTGGTCATGACTTCACGAATCGGTGTGGAGAAATCATGCACAAAGCGCAGGTCGCGGTTGGTCAAAATCCCGATCAAATGCTTGCCTTCATCCACGATCGGCACACCGGAAATCCGGTATTTGCCCATGAGCGCATCCGCATCCGCTACCGTATGATCTTGCGTCAGGGAAAACGGGTTGGTAATGACACCGCTCTCCGAACGTTTTACGCGGTCGACTTCACTTGCTTGCTGCTCGATGGACATATTCTTGTGGATAATCCCGATACCACCCTGACGTGCCATGGCGATGGCCATCGCAGATTCCGTTACCGTATCCATGCCGGCACTGATCAAGGGAATGTTCAAGGTAACCGAATCGCTCAACTTCGTTTTCAGGTCTACATCCCGCGGCAAAACTTCAGACTTCGCCGGTATGAGCAATACGTCGTCAAACGTTAATCCTTCTTTTACAAATTTATCTTCCCGCACTGCAGTAAGCTCCTCTCGGTGATAGTTTTAGACAGTTTAGCAAATGCCTTAATTTACTGTCAAGAATCGCATTCAACGTTCGTGTATAGAATGAATTATACAGATAAATCAAAAAATACCCTGTTCTAATTAACCGTTTTACGAAAATTACTGAAGGTGGATACTTATGCATAGCGCCTGGAAAACCCTTCGATTTTTGGAAACAGAACCTACTTCCCGAAAGTTTTTGGCTGCCTGCTACGAGAAAATGGGGCTGGAGCATTCTGACCGTCTGGCCTTTCAGCAAAGCACTCGCTTTCTTTATTTATGGAAGCAGGCCAGACATTTTTATGCGACGGCTGAAGCTGCCGAGCTATCCGTTCAACCGTTGCTGCTGTTTTATGGCTGTACACACCTGCTGAAAGGAATGCTGTTGACGCGTGACGCCGCCTATCCGCAAAACAGCCGTATGCTGCAGCATGGAGTCACTACGCGTAAGCTGAAGCGGAGCACGTATTCGCTGCTGGAGGATGAGATTCGGCCGCAAAAGGAGGGTTTTTTCGCCCACCTCGCCCATCTCTTCGATCTTTCCCCCCTGCAGGACCGGTACATTGTCCAAGACTTGTTTCTCTCCATACCAGCTATGAGCCACTCCACTGCCATGCTCACTGACACTTTGCCGCTTTGGATTTGCCTGCAGGGGAGAAACTTCGATCCGTCACGCTCTGATTCTGGCAAACTGACTGCGCACTGCGATCCGTGGCTTTCCGTCTCCTTTCCCGACAAGCCTGACGGTCCGTTGGCTTATTCGGCGGAGACCTTCGCACATTACGTTGACAGGAACGCTCCTCCCTCCTGGACAATGGCGCAGATTCGATGGAGAACCGCAACTGGAAAGGAACTGCTCCTCCCCCAGCCTGCCCTATCCTGCCTGGATCAGCATCCGCTGTTCCGGTTTTATGGCGATGAACTATTTTTCTGGAATGGCCCTTCCGAGTCGCTGCCTTTGCCAGAATGGGCCAGTCACTACCTCTTGCTGTATTTGCTCAGCATGCTCTGCCGATACGAAACAGAGTGGTGGGGTGAATTGACGCTGTCTCATGGCTTTGCCGAACGCTTTCTCGTCGAACGTTACCTGGAACAACATATTGAGAGCTTTCCCACTGTTATTATGAAGCAAATGGCACAAATTAACCCGGATGGCTGGCCTTCGTGAGTTTCCTTTCGATAATGGCTGGCGGGTCTTTTCCGATTGTAACAGCTCGCCGCCTTTTATCCACGGACTCTCTTTCACACACTCTCCTTCATGTCTTTCCATGCAAAAAAAAAAGCTGTATTCGCCATTACTTTCGCAAGTAATCAGGAATACAGCTTTATTCGTTCGTTCGCTGAAAACTAGATCTGCATGCTTGCCAAGCGTGTGTGGATAAGTCCTCGACCGATTAGTATTCGTCAGCTCCACGCGTTGCCGCGCTTCCACACCGAACCTATCAACCTCATCGTCTATGAGGGGTCTTACCAGCTTGACGCT
>NZ_JBHUJW010000027.1:0-1687 GCF_042683565.1 Brevibacillus sp. GCM10020057 | reverse complement strand
CTACCAAATGGATAGTGGCTACCTTTTGCTCCGATGTTGCCGTTTTTGGTTGCGAAGTTGAAAAACCCATTCAGAATACTTCGACAAATAGTGAATTTATTTTTTATGCAACGTTAGTGATTTTTGGAGGTGTTTTATGAGTATTAAATTGTTTAATCCGAAAACACATACGGATTGGGTGCGTCCCCATTCAATCGAATGGTATGCTCAATTAGGAAGATTAACAGGACAATATTCGTATTCTTGGAAATCGACAATCAATGAGCCCAATGGTGAATTGATATTCACTAATGAAGTGTCTCAGATGGTTCCGGGCAAGAAGGTACTGGATATTGGCTGTGGGCACGGTGAGTTTGCCTTGCAATGGAGCTCGGTCGTAAAGCATATTGTTGGTATAGATATAACGAGTGACTTCATCAAGCAGGGAAATGTTGCAGGTCTGCAAAATGTAACCTTTATAACGGCAAACATGAAAGAAAAGCTACCTTTTGAAGACGAGGAATTTGACTGTGCATATAACCGTAGAGGACCTACCTCAGCTTACCTTGACGTAAAGAGAGTTATTAAAAAGGGTGGGAAACTCATCGGTCTTCACCCCGGCGATAATATTACATCGGAGTTGTCAGAGTTATTTCCTAATTTTTTTGAACCTTCCCCCTCGGGCACTCCAATACTCGACAATATTACGCAAAGATTACAAGAAGGGAGACTAGAGAATGCCGAAATTGAAACGGTAAGAAGCCTTGAATACCTACATGAACCAATTGACGTAATTAGAATGAGTCTTTTCGGTCAAAAGCCTTCCTTATTTGAATCGGTAATTCAGCAGTCTATGTCTGAGATAACAAGGATATTTGAAAAGCACGCAACTGACAAAGGCTTACCCACAACCTTTGAACGCTACATAGTTCGTGTGACAGTCTAAAGATTATTTATGTAGGACAACCTCTCAGAAAATTTTCTCGCGTATATTACGAGCCTAATCTTCCACAAGAGCCGACAAAGAATCCTACCAGGTGTTTATTGCACAATAGAAATGCCTAATATTGCAGCGTAAAAATGCTCAAGGCAAATACAAAAAAGGCACTTGTCAGCACCCATATTTCCTCCTACCGTTAGGTTTGCGACAACTTAGCGAAGGAGAATGGAAAGGATGCTGAAAATGCCTCAACAACACTAT
This sequence comes from Brevibacillus sp. GCM10020057, assembly GCF_042683565.1. Taxonomy (NCBI): domain Bacteria; kingdom Bacillati; phylum Bacillota; class Bacilli; order Caryophanales; family Paenibacillaceae; genus Brevibacillus; species Brevibacillus sp. GCM10020057. The sequence goes on along the minus strand of NZ_JBHUJW010000027.1, from coordinate 507 downwards.
ATCAGGTTTTTACGCGAAGTAGAAGGATGCTCGGTCAATGAGATTGCAGAACGTGTGGGTGTTCACTGGCGGACTGCCAAAAAATATGCTGATCAAACGGATTGGAATGCCTCAATGACCAAACGAAAGAGCAGGAGCCCTGTCATGGGGCCGTTTATGGAGATTGTCGATACTTGGTTGGAGGAGGACCGTTTGGTCCCCCGTAAGCAGCGACACACAGGTGTGCGCATTTTCCAACGCTTGCGCGACGAACATCAATTTACAGGTGGACAACGTACAGTATTGGCCTACGTGCAGCGACGAAAGAATGAAATGGAACTGGATCGTGCCAAAAACGTACGAACGGCTAGAACATCCACCGGGTGAGGCACAGGTAGACTTTACCACGATTGAGGTATGCCAAGATCATCGATTACTCACATATAAACTGCTTGTCATGTCTTTTCCGTACAGTAATGCCTCCTTCGTTTATCCGACACCGGCGGAGAATCAGGAATGCTTTTTGGA
>NZ_JBHUJW010000026.1:0-10189 GCF_042683565.1 Brevibacillus sp. GCM10020057 | reverse complement strand
GATCGGTCGGCGGTTCGAGTCCGTCCCGAGGAGCCATCTTTATGCTCCTGTAGCTCAGTCGGTAGAGCGTTTCCATGGTAAGGAAGAGGTCGCAGGTTCGATTCCTGTCGGGAGCACCATGATTTTTCAACTCCAAAAAATGAAGTGGGCCTTAAATATGCTCGCTCTCTGGATTTGGAGAAGAAATATTTCAATCTGGCCCGTTGGTGAAGCGGTTTAACACAGCAGCCTTTCACGCTGTCATACAGGGGTTCGAATCCCCTACGGGTCACCATGATGGAGGCTTAGCTCAGCTGGGAGAGCATCTGCCTTACAAGCAGAGGGTCGGCGGTTCGATCCCGTCAGCCTCCACCATTTGCTTCGTTCTGGTTCCGGCTCGGGATCTCACCGTTCCGGTTCACCCTCGGAGTAAACTCTTGGAAGATAATGCTCGGGTACTTCTGATCTTGCTTGCTAGCGTTGATGATTCGATGTAGTGGCGCAAGGAGGAAGCGATCCCGTCAGCCTCCACCACCAATAAAAAATGGGGAGATAGCGAAGTGGCTAAACGCGGCAGACTGTAAATCTGCTCCCTCTGGGTTCGGCGGTTCGAATCCGTCTCTCCCCACCATTTTTTATTTTATGGACATTGGGGTATAGCCAAGCGGTAAGGCAACGGACTTTGACTCCGTCATTCCTAGGTTCGAATCCTAGTACCCCAGCCATTTGCACGAGCCATTAGCTCAGTTGGTAGAGCATCTGACTTTTAATCAGAGGGTCGAAGGTTCGAGTCCTTCATGGCTCACCAGTTTTTACATCCATTTTCTGAAATCAAACAGCATCGTGTGCCCTTAGCTCAGCTGGATAGAGCGTTTGACTACGAATCAAAAGGTCGGGAGTTCGAATCTCTCAGGGCACGCATTTCTTGTTTGCATCATCTTTTGTTCAGAGATATTTAAGAATAAATCGGGAAGTAGCTCAGCTTGGTAGAGTACTTGGCTTGGGACCAAGGGGTCGCAGGTTCGAATCCTGTCTTCCCGACCAGTTTTTTGCGGGTGTAGTTCAATGGTAGAACCCCAGCCTTCCAAGCTGGTCGCGTGGGTTCGATTCCCATCACCCGCTCCATCGAATGTAATGGAAACGAGCAGCCTTTGTCGCTGCTCGTTTTTTGTTGTGCCCGCAGAATGATCCGGAGAGGTTATTTATGCAAGATCTTGTCGAGTTGAGTCAATTTCCTTTTCGAGGCTACAATAGAGGTGTTGCAGTGAGAAAAGAACCGTAGGGATGGGGGCACGAACATGAACAAGAACATCAGCATTGTCGGTGTACCAATGGATTTGGGGGCGGACCGACGTGGAGTAGATATGGGGCCGAGTGCCATTCGTTATGCAGGCGTAGTGGCTCGCTTGGAAAAAATGGGAATGAACATTCAGGACCGGGGAGATATTGCTGTAACGCGTCCCCATCATTTCACGGAGACGGAAAATCACAAATACCTCGATGAAGTGGTGGAAGCGAATGAAAAACTGGCGGATGTTGTAAGCGATATCATGCAAGAGGGCCGTTTTCCGCTTGTACTGGGAGGCGACCACAGTATCGCTCTTGGCACGATCGCGGGCGTAGCCAGACATGTAAAGAACCTGGGTGTCATCTGGTTCGACGCTCATGGTGATTTGAACACGGGAGAGACCTCGCCATCTGGAAACATCCACGGGATGCCGCTCGCGGCCAGCCTGGGTTACGGTCATCCGCGCCTGGTTAACATCGGCGGTCTGGCTCCCAAGCTGAAGCCGGAAAATGTCGTGATCATCGGGGCGCGTGATCTGGATCAAGGCGAGCGAGAGCTGATCAAACGCATCGGCATGAAAGTCTTTACGATGCACGAGATCGACAAGCTGGGCATGGCCCGTGTTATGGAGGAAGCGATCGCACACGTATCCAAGCATACAGATGGCGTACACTTGAGCCTCGACCTGGATGGCCTCGATCCGCACGATGCTCCGGGCGTAGGGACACCGGTAATCGGGGGAATTTCCTACAGGGAAGGCCATGTCTCCCTGGAAATGCTGGCGGATGCAGATATTCTCTGCTCGGCTGAATTCGTCGAGGTCAACCCGATTCTCGACAACGAAAACTTGACGGCGCGCGTGGCGGTAGCCTTGATGAGTTCTGCCTTTGGAGACAAGCTGCTGTAAACCGCAATCAGATGAGAAACGAAAAGAGAGGTTGCCCAAAAGGCTCCTCTCTTTTGTATTTCCGCATCTTTACACTGAAGGGAGAAAACAGTACATTCTAAGGGTGAAGATGCAGCTCGTTTAGCAGGTGGTCTAGCTGTACACTAAGTTCTACAAGCTCCGGTGTAATGGATTTATGTGCTTTATACTGGTCGTTCAGTTCTTTTCGCAGCTTTTCAATTTGGAGGAGAACATCATTTTTTGACATTTGTCCCACTCTCCTTTACAGCGGTTGGATTAAAGAGCTAGCATCACTACATTATATAAAGCATAACGATGCGCTTATTCCTGTAATTCCCGACAACTTGCCTGTTCAAACAAGAAAAGATACGAAACCATTCGCAGTATCAACCGTATTAAGAAATACGGTATTGTGGGGAGGATCGCATGGAGTTTGTAGAGAAGCGGTTGACTCAACGAGCAAAGAGCGGTGACCGAGAGGCCTTTGCCGAGTTGATCGAGATTTATAAAGATAAAATATTCCAGCTCGCCTATCGTATGGTGGGGAACCGTCAGGATGCGGAGGATATTGCGCAAGAGACCTTTTTGCGGGTATACGCCAATTTGCACACGTACGATGAAGGCTACAAGTTCTCAACCTGGATCTACCGCATTGCGACCAATTTATGTATCGATCGCGGGCGCAAGAAGCGACCTGACTTATCATTGGACGAAGAAACGGAGCCAGGGCATGGGATGGACTGGTACTCGCGCCTGTCTTCCAACGAGCGTACGCCGGAAGACAAGGTCGTGACGCAGGAGCTGCAGGAAACCGTTCAGGATGCATTGTCCCATCTGCAGCCGAAATATCGGTCCATCATGATCTTGCGGTATATCGAGGATTTGTCGCTGCAGGAGATAAGTGAAATCGTGAAACTGCCTGTGACGACCATCAAAACGAGGATTCACCGCGGCAGGGAAGCATTGCGCAGCAAGTTGCGATTGATGTGAGAAAGGAGAAAATCAAGATGGAATGCCGGGAAATGATTATTCTCATTCATGAGTATCTGGATGGGGACGCTGACGAGCTAACCAATCAGCATTTGCAAACACATATGAGAACCTGTGTGAGCTGCCGCAAGCACATGCACGAGTTGCAGCGGGCCATCGCCTTTGTGCAAAGTGCTTCACATATTCACGTTTCTCCTGATTTTACGGCCCGCGTACTTGCGCAATTGCCTCCGGAAACGAAGAAAAGCCTGTTTTCGAGCTGGCTGCGCAGACATCCGTTCCTCACCGCAGCGGCGGTTTTTCTCTGTCTGATGACAGGCAGCCTGTGCGCCAACTGGTTCGATCGGGACAATATCCTGCAAGTATCTTCCGCCAATATGGATAAACTGAAAATAGATCGTGAACGCAACGTCGTCGTCGTGCCGGCCGGAACCAGCATTGACGGTGATCTGGTAGTTCGCAACGGAAATGTCGAAGTGCAGGGACAAGTAAAAGGAAACGTCGTTGCCATCGAAGGAAAAGTGTTCGTCGCGTCGACGGCGCAGGTGGCCGGGAACACAGAATCCATCGAAGCCATCGTGGATTGGATCTGGTATGAAGTGAAAAATATTGGAAATGACTTGCTTCCCGTCTTGCCATAAGAGAAAATAGAGAGTACAGCATCAACAGCACGGCAGCGGAGCCGTGCTTTTTCCACAGAAGATGGGCTGGCTTCAAAGAGATGAAGCGAGATATGGGGGCTTCGTTATGATATCGTTGGATTATGGGGATTTGCTACGGTATGGAACGGATATTTTACTCGTTACATACGTGATTTATAAAATTATCATGCTCATACGCGGGACGCGCGCGGTACAATTGTTGAAGGGGATCATGGTCATCGTGATCACCTGGCTTCTCAGCAAGTACTTTCAGCTCACGACGTTGCACTGGCTGATGTCGCAAGCTTTTACCTTCGGGGTACTGGCGGTCGTCATCATTTTCCAGCCGGAATTGCGGCGTGCCCTCGAACAATTGGGACGGGGCAAGCTTTTTTCCCGCTCCAGCACCATTCAGGACGACGAGGTGGTCAGCCGTCTGGTGCAAGAAGTGTGCAAATCGGTCACGTACATGGCCAAGCGGCGGATTGGCGCCCTGATCGTCATTGAGCGTGAGACGGGATTGAATGACTACGTAGAGACAGGGATTGCGATCAACGGACGAGTCAGCTCCGAGCTGTTGATCAACATTTTCATCCCGAATACGCCGCTGCATGATGGTGCTGTCATTATGCGCAAGGACGTCATTTTGGCTGCCGCCTGTTATTTGCCGCTGTCTGAAAACAACTCAATCTCCAAGGAATTGGGGACGCGCCACCGTGCTGCAATCGGCGTCAGCGAAGTGTCTGACGGCATGTCCATTATCGTTTCGGAGGAGACGGGACAGGTGTCTTTTGCCGCGCACGGCGCCATGAACCGCAACCTGACGGAGGAGCAGCTGGCAGAGATTTTGACTGCACAGCTTACGCCTCTGTCAAAGAGCAAATCCATGGGAAGTCGTTGGCAATGGAGGCGAAAACATGGATAAATGGTTGAATAGTCATTGGTTTGCTCGAGCGGTAGCTCTTTTGTTGGCTGTCATGATGTGGATGGTCGTGAATCTGGAAACAGAACAGACGACGACCCCCGAAGCAAGTCAGCCTGTTTTTATTGATGGCGTCAACCTGCACGTCAAATACGATACCGATCGTTATCAAGTCGTCAAGCAGCCGCGGACGGTCAAGGTAGCATTGGAGAGCAACAATCCGTTTTACCGCCACAATTTTTTCCCTACGGACTCGATGGAAGTCTACGTCGATGCGACTGGACTGGGCAAAGGAACGCACAAGGTTCCTGTTCAGTACAAGGGCTTTCCCGATGAAGTCAAGGTAGGAATTATTCCAAACACCGTGGAAATCACCTTGGAGGAGAAGAAGACGGTCGAGCGGGAAGTCAACGTGGAGATGCTCGGGACAGTCGCGCCCGGGTATACAGCTGGGGAGCCGATCGTGAAGCCGTTCCGTGCGCTTGTGCGCGTGCCGGAGAGCCAGGTGGACAAAGTAGCCGCTGTCAAGGCATCCGTCGATCTGGAAGGAGCGACATCCGCGATCAAGACGACCGTTCCGCTCAAAGTGGTGGACAAGTCGGGGAATGTGATTCAGGGAGCTGACGTCGTGCCGCTCACGGTCGAGGTGAACATCCCTGTCACGAGCCCGTTCGTCAAGGTGCCGATCAAATTAAACTTGACGAATGAAATGCCCAATGGCTATAGTTTGGCTAGTGTGGATATGAATGTGGAAGAAGTCACTGTTTTTGGACCAAAAGAGGTTATCGACGCCATGAAGGCGAGCACGTACCCGGGTCCGGAGATTGACCTTAGCAACATTACTTCAGATCGTCTGTTAGAGCTAAAGATGCCGGTACTGGAAAATATCGTGAAAGTGGAACCGGAGTATTTGAAGGTGTCACTGAAAGTAGTGCCTTCGACCACCAAGCGCCTGGAAAAAATTCCGATCCGCATCAGCGGGCTGTCGGAAGACTTGCAGGCCAAGGTACTGTCGACGGACGGTCAGGAGATGTCTACGATTGATTTTGATGCCGTAGGGGCGGCACAGATATTACATCAGTTGAGGCCGGAAGACTTGCAGGTGGTCGCTGATGTGAGCAATATGCCGGCTGGCGTGTATGAGGTGGCGTTGAACTACATTTTCAACCAATCGGATTACATTCAGCCATCGGGCAGCGCACCCAAGAAGGTTACAGTAGAAATCACGAACAAGCAGAGGTAGGCATAAGCTGTTGTGTGCACAAGGAAGGAAATGAGGGACAAACATGGGGAAGTATTTCGGAACTGACGGTGTACGCGGTGTGGCAAATGCACAGCTGACACCCGAACTGGCATTTAAAATCGGACGCGTTGGCGGTTATGTTCTCACGAGACACAAACAAGAAGGCAAGCCAAAGGTAGTGATTGGGCGCGATACGCGGATATCCGGTCAAATGCTGGAAAGCTCACTTTTGGCAGGCCTGCTGTCGGTCGGAGCAGAAGTGGTCAGATTGGGTGTCATCTCCACGTCAGGTGTGGCATATCTCACCCGAGCGCTGGGGGCAGATGCGGGTGTCATGATTTCCGCCTCCCACAATCCGTTTCCGGATAACGGCATCAAGTTCTTCGGCAGCAACGGCTTTAAACTGTCCGATGACGTAGAAGCAGAAATCGAACAATACCTGGATGCGGCAGAGGATACACTGCCTCGCCCGACTGGGGAAAATATCGGGACTGTCCTGGAGTTTTTGGAGGGCGGACAAAAATACCTTTCCCATCTGAAAAGCACAGTATCCGAGCGGTTTGACGGCATGAAGGTCGTGCTCGACTGCGCGAATGGAGCGGTGTCTTCGTTGGCAGCACGCCTGTTTGCGGACGTGGACGCAGAGGTCATTACGATCGGAGCGAACCCGAATGGCGTCAATATCAACGAAAACTGCGGCTCGACCCATCCGGAGCGCATCCAGGAAGAAGTGCTGAAGCATAGAGCTGATCTGGGTCTTTCCTTTGACGGGGATGCGGACCGCTGTATCGCTGTGGATGAGACCGGCGAGATCATCGATGGCGATTACATTATGGCGATTTGTGCCCGGGCGATGAAAGCCAAAGGAAAGCTGAACAACAACACGGTCGTCACCACCGTCATGGCCAACATGGGGTTCTTCAAAGGCATGGAGGAATGCTCCATCAATACGACCAAGACAGCCGTAGGGGACCGTTACGTCGTAGAAGAAATGCTGCGCGGCGGCTACAACCTGGGCGGCGAACAGTCCGGCCACATCGTGTTCCTCGACTACAATACGACAGGTGACGGGCTGCTGACAGGTCTGCAGCTGCTCAACATCGTCAAGGAGTCGGGCAAGCCTTTGTCTGAGCTGAAAAAGGTCATGGTGAAGTACCCGCAGCTGTTGGTCAATGTACGGGTCGAAGATAAATCCAAGCTCAATGGCAACGAGGCGATCGAGCGGGCGATCCGCGAAGTCGAGGAAGAGCTGGCCGGCAATGGCCGCGTGCTTGTGCGTCCTTCCGGAACCGAGCCGATCGTTCGCGTCATGGCAGAAGGACCGGATGCAGACCAGCTGGAAGGTCTGGTACATCGCATCGTCGACGTCGTCAAACAAGAGCTCGTGTAAAGAAAAGCAGCAAAAGGGAGTGGTTCCGAACCGCTCCTTTTTTGCATACAAGTAAATGACAAAGATATGATTGTGAGAAAGGGCGGGATGTGGTAAAGTGTTCATGTGCATCTGGAACTTTGCACAATCAGCATACGGAAAGGATGGCGATGACGGAAAAAGACCGAAGACACGAAAGCAACGCAATATTCGTTGGAAAGCGCCAGCACTGTGGTCGACCGGAAACAGGCCCAGTGGACGAGGTGGAGGTTTATCGAAGATTTCGGCGGATACCTCCCGGCAGCTGTATCACTGCCGCGGAGCGCAGGTACAAATCAGCGGAGAGATCCGGTGGACAAAAGCTTGCGCGTGATACGCAGCAAAGGTTCGTGAACGATGAAAAAACAGTGAATATATCAAAATAAATGGAATGGCGGGGGCACATCCCCGTACCATTGGCTTTGGGTTGTGTCCCCCGCCTTATTTGGAAGGGGATTATCAAATATGTGCGGAATCGTAGGCTATATTGGAAATAAACAAGCGCAGGATATCATCATCGAGGGGCTTCGCAAGCTGGAATATCGCGGCTACGACTCGGCTGGTGTCGCTGTACTGAACGAAAACGGATTGGAGCTGGATAAAGCACAGGGCCGTCTGGCTGTGCTGGAAGAGCGTCTGCAATCCCGTCCGCTCGGCGGCTTCATGGGGATCGGGCATACGCGTTGGGCGACACACGGAAAACCGTCTGACGAAAACTCCCACCCCCACACCGATGCGAAGCACGCTTTCGCCGTGGTGCACAACGGCATTATCGAGAACTTCCTGCCGATCAAGGAAGAGCTGCTGAAAAAAGGGTACACCTTTACTTCCGAGACCGATACAGAGGTCATCGCTCACTTGCTCGCTGACCTGTACGATGGCGATATCGTTTCCACTGCCCGCAAGGCTGTACAGCGCATGCGCGGTGCGTACGCACTGGGAATCATGACGGAGCATGAGCCGGATAAGCTGGTTGCCGTCCGTCTGGCAAGCCCGCTGGTTGTCGGCGTAGGGAATGGCGAAAGCTTTATCGGCTCCGATATTCCAGCCATTCTGGAGCATACGCGCGACGTGTACATTTTGAACGAAGGCGAAATGGCCGTACTGACCCGGGATGGCGTCGAGCTGATGGATGCCCAGACCGGGGAGAAAATCGAGCGGGAGCTGTTCCACGTCGAGTGGGATCTGGTGCAAGCGGAAAAAGGCGGCTACGATTCGTTTATGCTCAAGGAAATCCACGAGCAGCCGCAAGCCGTCCGCGACACGATGGGCGCCCGCATCGATCAGGAGCAAAAACGCGTGATTTTGCCTGAGCTGAAAATGAGCGATGCCGAGCTGGCGAAGTACGATCGCATCTACATCGTGGCGTGCGGTACCTCCATGCACGCAGGTCTGGTCGGAAAAGACGTGATCGAGAAATGGACCCGCGTTCCTGTAGAGGTAGCCGTCGCATCGGAGTTCCGTTACCGCGATCCGATCTACACGGACAACACCTTGATGATCGTAATCAGCCAATCCGGTGAAACGGCCGACACTCTGGCTGCCCTGCGTGAAGCGAAGAAGAGCAACGTCAAGGTACTGGCGATCACCAACGTAGTAGGCAGCTCCGTCGCGCGCGAATCCGACGAGGTCATCTTCACCTGGGCAGGCCCAGAGGTAGCGGTCGCGTCCACGAAGGCGTATACGTCCCAAGTAGTTGCCCTGTACCTGTTCAGCCTCTATTTGGCTCAGGTAAAAGGCACGCTGTCTGCGCAGGAAGTAGCGGAGGTAGTGGACCATCTGCAAGAGATCCCGTCGCAAATCGCCTCCATGCTGAATGACGCGGAGCAGGTGCGCCACTTTGCAGAGAGCACCAAAGGCGTAAACAGCCTGTTCTTCATCGGACGCAGCCTGGACTACGCGGTCTCCCTGGAAGGCTCCCTGAAGCTGAAAGAGATCTCGTACATCCACTCCGAGGCATACCCGGCCGGCGAACTGAAGCACGGCACCCTGGCGCTGATCGAAGAAAACGTACCTGTAGTCGCCCTGGCCACGCAACCGGACATTTACGAAAAAATGGTGAGCAACATCGTGGAAGTCAAAGCCCGCGGCGCACGCGTTCTGGGATTTGCCACCGCAGGCAACGCCGACCTCGCCAAGACCGTCGACGAAGTGATCTACCTGCCATCCACGCTGCCAATGCTGACACCGATTTTAGCCGTCATTCCATTGCAATTGCTGTCCTATTACGCCTCCGTCGCCCGCGGCCTGGACGTGGATAAACCGCGGAATTTGGCGAAGAGTGTGACGGTGGAGTAGGGGAAGGGTAGTTGTTGTACTTGAAAGTGGAAACCTCCAAGATGCTACAACACTGAATGAAGCCTATTGGTCGAGCTACCCGCTAAGGGTAGCTCGTTCTTTTTATAGCGATATGTTAGATCAGTATGCTGATTTGAATATCAAAAAATTGAGGGACCATCAAAAGGATACAGCGGAGAGATGGGTATATAGATTGGTGGGGAAAATGTAAATATCCCCCGTACAGCAAAATAAAGTACAATTTTCCTTAGTGAGGTTTTCATATTTCAGCTTACTCCACAGAAAGCTCTATAGCATTGATTCCCTCATTGCTTTTATTTCAATTACGGCGCAAGCTAATTCATCCTATGGTATACTACAATAGAACCAGTCCAATAAATTACAAATTGCCTAATATTTGATTCATCACCATAACCCGTGCTAGACATTGAAAAAACGCAGATGTTCCTCTATCGTGGGAGTTGTCGAGACAACCACTGAAAAGGAGGAAATCTGCGTTGTGCCTTGATTTTA
>NZ_JBHUJW010000025.1:0-580 GCF_042683565.1 Brevibacillus sp. GCM10020057 | reverse complement strand
CTAGCGCCAAGGCATCCACCGTGTGCCCTTAGTAACTTAACCACAATTGGTCAGCACTAAAAAGTACTTACAGTTTAAATCCTTAGCAATACATGCAGTATCCAGTTTTCAAGGAACGAATATTGGCTACTCTGACGAGTAACCTGCCTGGCAACGTCCTACTCTCCCGGCTCCCTGCGGAGCAAGTACCATCGGCGCTGGAGGGCTTAACGGCCGTGTTCGGTATGGGAACGGGTGTGTCCCCTCCGCCATCGTCACCAGACTATATTTATGAGAGCATGCACTCTCAAAACTGAACAGCGAATGTGCGTTACGGTCGTATCTCCATAGAAAGGAGGTGATCCATCCGCACCTTCCGGTACGGATACCTTGTTACGACTTCACCCCAGTCATCTACCCCACCTTCGGCGGCTGGCTCCCAACCGGGGTCCCTGAAAAGTAATACTTTTTGGGGTGGTTTAGGTTACCTCACCGACTTCGGGTGTTGCAAACTCCCGTGGTGTGACGGGCGGTGTGTACAAGGCCCGGGAACGTATTCACCGCGGCATGCTGATCCGCGATTACTAGCGATTCCGACTTC
>NZ_JBHUJW010000024.1:0-97727 GCF_042683565.1 Brevibacillus sp. GCM10020057 | reverse complement strand
TCGTCAGCATTATGCCCTAAATCGTTGCATTGCAGATCTGTGGGAGGATGATCGGCGTAAATTGCTTACCCTGCCGGAGCAAGGATTTGAGGCCTTTCGCTTGGGTGCAGCAGTGGTGATGCTCTGGGAACACTCAGCCGATTTCGAGAGAAATTGAAAAAGATAGATTTACTCATTCTTGATGAAGTTGGCTACGTGCCGTTCAGCCAAACCGGATCTGAGTTATTGTTTAACGTGATCGCGGATTGCTATGAGCAACAGAGTGTGATCGTTACGTCCAACCTGGAGTTTGGCCAATGGACGTCGGTGTTTGGAGACACGAAGCTCACATCGGCGCTCGTTGATCGCTTGATCCACCACGCTCATATCCTCTCATTCACGGGCGAAAGCTTCCGTTTCAAGCAGGCAATGGATAGAATTCCTCTGTAGTTACAAACGGCTGGCAAGTGCTTAGGCAATTTTGGCTGCAAAACTGAGCATTTTCTACTTGCAAAACACAGACAATATACCACAAATTCCCTGCTTAAGGTCTTAGCAAAACTAAAAAACTTGCCGTCACTTATGATACGGTTCAGCGCATTGCGGTTCCGTATAACGTTTTGGAGAAGATTGAGGTGCGGTTTGTGGTTTGAGAAATCGAATACAAAGAAGCGGTAGTAGAAACTCTATTTAGAGTTATGTACTACCGCTATGGTAGAAGCAAACAATGCAAGCAAACAATAACCTTTTTTTACCATTATTTTGTGTCACTCATCGGGGCAAAATAGCTTCATTACTGAAGAGCACCGCCGCTAATTAACAAACGTTGCCCACTCACATAGGAGGATAGGTCACTCGCGAAAAATTCGGCTACATTTGCCACATCGTCCAACGTGCCTAATCGCCGCATGGGATGGGCTTGGATAAGAGCATCTCTAAGTTGTGCTCTATCTTCTGGGTTTGTCCATAGTCCCGCACCTTCTATAACAGTCGGTACGATGGTATTCACAGTGACACCTCGGTATCCGATTTCCTTCGCCAGCGCCTCGACAAGATACATGGGTGCTACCTTGCTGCTGCCGTATAAGGCGTATCCAGCCATAGCACTAGTGGTCGTGCTTGATGAAACGTAGATGATGCGCCCGTTATCCGCTACGTGTTTTGCCGCTTCTTGTATGGTGAAAAATGCACCCTTGGTATTGACTTGAAATAGTCTGTCATATTGTTCTTCCGTAATATCAACTGCCGGGAGGTTTACAAGCTCTATGCCTGCGTTCGCAACGACAATATCCACTCTCCCAAATTCCTGCAGTGTGGTTCGGAACAATTTCCGAACCTCTGCTACTTGGCTGATATCCGCTTGAATAGCGATCGCCTTCACTCCATATGCCTGCAAGTTGGAAACGGTAGCTTCAGCGGCGGCTTTATCGTTCGTATAATTAACGGCAATATCAGCGCCTAAAGACGCATATCTTTCTGCAATTGCTTTTCCGATTCCTCGCCCCGATCCAGTTATCAATGCTACTTTGTTTCTTAGGTTGGTCAAGAAATGCGCCCCCTTATGAGGTTAGAGAGACATGCCTCCCGAAACCTCGATGCGCTGGGCATTAACCCAACGATTTTCGTCAGACAGCAACGAAGCGATAGCCTCTCCAACGTCCTCGGGTTCGCCGACACGGCCGAGCGCCGTCATGCCCCCGATAAGCTTCTTTAATTCAGCATTGGTACGGAGCCCGCTAAAATCTGTTGCGATAGCACCCGGAGCGACAACGTTGGCGGTGATTCCGCGTGGTCCCAGCTCCTTTGCCATGTACTTGGTGAGAACCTCAATGGCACCTTTCACAGATGCGTAAGCACCACTTTCCGGAACCGCAAAGCGAGTAAGACCGGTGGAGATGTTTACAATCCGGCCGCCATCATTGATAAGCGGCAACAATTTCTGTGTCAGGAAGAAGACTCCCTTGAAATGTACTTCGTACAAACGATCCAATTCTTCCTCCGTCGTCTTCTCGAATGAGTTATGGTGAGAGATACCTGCGTTGTTCACGAGGTAGTCAAATTTTGTAGCCCCCATATCTTTTAGCGCACCTTGTACGCTTTGTACAAAGGCGTCAAAAGTACGGACATTGCCGGCATCAAATTGTAAGGCAATGGCTTTGCGTCCGGTTTCCCGGATCAGGGAGACAACTTTCTCCGCTTCTTCTTGATTAGAACGGTATGTGAAGATTGAATCAACACCGTGGCTTGCAAGGGATAAAACAGTACTTCTGCCAATACCCCGGCTTCCGCCTGTAACGATTGCTATTTTGGGGTTGGTTTGTGTCATTGTGCATTCTCCATTCTTTGTTAGAGTCTCACCAGAAAGTATACCTTATCGTATAACTAACTGGTTGGTTATATAATAATATTAATTAACTAGTTAGTCAACTATGTTATTGTGATATAATGAAAATCTAAATTAATGCTTGAATAAGGAGAGACACCAATTGAGAAACGCAGAGTCAACAAAAGAGAAGATTATGGAGGCTGCTTTGGATGAGTTCTCTTCCTATGGTATTGCAGGAGCACGTGTTGACCGCATTGCTAAAAACGCTTGTTGCAATAAGAATTTAATTTACGTTTACTTTGAGAATAAAGAAACGCTTTTTACAACCGTTCTCGAAAGACACTTAACACGTGTTTATGAGGAAATTGTTTTTACACCTGAGGATCTTGCGGGTTATGCGATAAAAGTATTCGATTGGGCTATGACGAATCCACAAATTGTAAGGTTAATGTCATGGTACAGTTTAGAGCGGAAAGCAGTTAACCTAACCGAGCGTGCCTCGGTGCGCGACAAGAAAATTAAAGCGATAATGGATGCACAAAACGAAGGTCTGGTTGGAAAGACATTCACTCCCGGCTTTCTTTTGACTGCCGTCATGGCTTTAGCAACCGCCTGGACGCCAACTCATCCTTTCGGGCCCTCGCACGATCCGGATGCCGTGAACTTTCCAACAGAAACGAAGGAGGCCATTGCCAGGGCCGTTAGTCTGATTTCTAAAGGTGAATAAAGTTGGTATGAATTTGGCACCATCTAATCTCCTCCCACATGTAATGGTATTGACGTATATCTTGCGTTGGTATCGTGAGGGGCAACTACATCGGTTTTAGATTAGGTTATCGAAAATAACAGGCTTAATCAATCGTACACTTCAGGTCAATCACAAAGTCGTACAGCGGATCATGCAACAATGCGGCTTTATTATTGTATCTTTCGAATATTCAAGATTTGTATAATGGAGAAATTATTGCATAATTAGACTTCAAAATGAGCAAGAGGTGAAATCTGCACGTAGATTTCACCTCTTGCTTGCTTTAGAGACTAGTTTTGTCCCTGCCTTTTTCCTTTTGTTGCCTTATCGGCTCATTAATCATGGTCCCGCAAAAATTTCACCAACGCGGCGTTGAACTCATCTGCGTGGGTCACATTAAATCCGTGCGGACCGCCTTTGATCACCACGAGCTCGCTGCCAGCAATTAGCTCATGCGCTCTTTGACCACTGACTTCGAGCGGTACGATCGCATCCGAATCCCCATGCAGGATCAACGTTGGAATGTTAAATTTGGCTAGATCGCCTCGGAAGTCCGTACGGGCGAACGCCGCGATACAATCCAGTGTCCCCTTCGGAGAAGCAAATGCCGCAATATCGCGGTTATATAAGCGGAATGGTTCGCTGACCAGGTCGGTTCGGCCTCCAGCTGCAAAGAAGTTCGTCGTGAACGTATCCAGGAAAGCCAGCCGGTCTGCCTTCACACCGTCCTCGAACGCTTTAATGGTTGCATCGTCGAGGCCTCCTTCTGGGTTATCTGCAGAATTGTACAGATACGGTGGAACCGCACCTGCAAAAACCGCTCTTTTCACTCGGTCTGTCCCGTAAGTTCCGATATAGCGAGCCACTTCCCCGCCGCCCATCGAGAATCCAACCAAAGTAACATCACGTAAGTCCAGTTGCGTGATCAACTGATGCAGATCGGCTGCGAAGGTATCGTAATCATACCCGTTCCAAGGCTGCGACGACTGACCAAACCCGCGGCGATCATACGTAATTACCCGGTATCCAGCTTCTACTAAAGCCGGCACTTGCTTCTCCCAAGATCTTCCGCTCAGCGGCCAACCATGAATCAAAATCACCGGTTTCCCAGAACCTACATCCTCATAATGAAGCTCCACCGGATGTCCATTCTCTTGTCCTACTGTAACTTTTGCCATTTTGAATCCCTCCATATATTTTGTGTTTTTTGAAATTATATTGTGCACAATGTTTATGTTCACATCATACCCTCGTTGTGTTATATTGTCAACAATTAAATTGCAAAAAATATAAATTCCTTTTGAATCATATGCTATGATGAAGGTGAACCCTATAAATAAAGCTAATCGAGGTGCATCGTCTTGG
Organism: Brevibacillus sp. GCM10020057; assembly: GCF_042683565.1. NCBI lineage: Bacteria > Bacillati > Bacillota > Bacilli > Caryophanales > Paenibacillaceae > Brevibacillus > Brevibacillus sp. GCM10020057. Next base: position 93,309 of record NZ_JBHUJW010000024.1, on the reverse strand, counting down.
ATACGAAAGAACAAAACTTAAAATTGGGAGAACATCTTTGTTTTTCACTCTACGCCTGCTCCCGGGCCATCCTGCGGATGTATCGCCCATATTTGGATGAGCTGGGGTTAACCTACCCGCAGTATCTGGTCTTGGTCACCTTATGGGAGAAGGAGAAGAGCACCATTAAAGAGCTCGGAGAAGCGTTGGATCTGGACACCGGCACCTTAACACCCTTGCTCAAGCGGATGGAGGCCGCCGGACTCATTGAACGACAACGCGATTCCATCGACGAGCGGGTGGTAAATGTACTGATCACGCCGAAAGGGAAGGCGCTTCAAGCGAAAGCGACCTGTGTTCCGCAGTCACTGATTGACGCTACAGATATGAATCTCAAGGAGATCAACCAACTCAATGACAGCATTCAACTGCTGCTGCAGCAAGTGAATGCCGCGGCGAAAAAATAAAAAAGCAACCTGGAAGGCACGATCGATCTTGGAGAACCAGAACATTTCCTAGTCCTTCAAAAGCTCCCGCAGATTCTCGATATAATGTACGTTTTGCGTAAGCTGCTGATCACCAGAATCCTTCATAATCCCGTCTCCGAATAGATTCGATACCTGCTGACGGGGTGTCGGGTCGAGGTGATCAGCCCCTCCTTCTCCCAATGCCAAATTTCGCAAATTATGAATGCTCCTTAGGAACCTCCATGCCTTCGGATAGCTTAAAGCCCACGGCCCGCTTCTTCGGATCGTCCAGGGTGTACATAACGTTTACCGCTAAACCATCCTCATAGAAAACGAACGCCCACCGGATGTTTTCCACTTGAAAATGATTCAGCTCTGGCAGAACTTGGCCAAAAGCGATCTACGCATACGGTCACAGATGCTATTGCGGCGACCCCTAGTCAACAAGCCGCCATCATCAGCGCCTTCGTCTCGGGAGCTCAGTCCATGCTGCATGTTGCAAGTATCATTACGCTCCTCATCGGCATCCTCGTCGTGGCGGCAACCTTTCGAGCCTGCCGGCGCTTGCCCGATCAGAGCCTTAATACAGCAATTTCAACGACCGCTCCCAACAGATAGCACATACTGTCCCACGGGGGACTCCAAAACAAATCGCCGTTCAGATCCAAGCAGGGATCAGGGACGGCGATGTTTTTAAGCAGGATTCCAAACTTCCAGCGTCTTGCGTAATTGCCGGATGTCTCTCCCTGGAGGCAGCCCAAACTTCCGCGCATATTCCCGGCTGAAATGCGAAGGGCTTTCATATCCCACCTGAAAGGCCGCCTCCGCGGCTTCCAGCCCCCCCGCGATCATCAGCCTTCGTGCCTCCTGGAGCCGAAGTTGCTTCTGGTATTGGATCGGACTCATGCCCGTCACTTCTTTAAAATAATGATACAAAGAGGACGCACTCATCCGCGCCTCCTCCGCCAATTCCTCCACACGCAGGGGCTGCGTAAACTCACGATTCAGCCGTTCAATCACCCTCGTGATTCGCTGCGCATGGCTGCCAATGAGGGCAAATTGCTTTAACGCCGCATTCTGCTCATCTTGAACAACGCGGTAAATGACCTCGCGAATAACACTTTCGGCAAGTACCGGAATGTCCTGAGGGGCATCCAGCAGCCGCACCAGTCTGAGAACGGCGTCGAGGAGCGCATCGTTCATCCGACTGACCACGAGACCACGCCCAGGCGACCGTTTCGTTCGTTTGATTTCACCCGAGCAACGCAACACATCGAGGACCTGCCCCATATTAAAACCCAGCTGCAAGCTTAAGTAAGGCGCTTCGGGGGATGCTTCCAGCACCTGACCCGTAATGGGCAAGTGGACTGAAGCGATCAAATAACTGCACGGATCATATCGATAGTTCTCTTCCCCCAACACCACAACCTTGGAACCTTGGGCCACGATACAGAGTGACGGTTCATATACCGAATGGACCCGGTCGGAAATCTGGGAGGTCCGAATCAAGGACAAGCCCGGAATCTCCATTTCATGCGTTCCATCCTCTCGCACCAACTGACCTATGATTTTAGCTAATTCTTGAATTCTCTCCGCAGGTTGTTCTCCCATTCGCATCACTTCTCCATTTTGACGTCTTTACGTTCTACCCTATTTGCGTCTTTACGTTCTATCCTATTATGTTTTGGAGAATTAGGCAAGTTTCGTGTGCCATCCCGCTACCGCCGTAAGATCTCCTCAACCCATAATGAAGGTGATCAAACACTCTAAGATTGGAAGGAGAGAATCTCATGAATACTAAAAATGAAGCTCCGCACCCTTATGTCGGGATGTGGGTAACCGAAGACGGCTATATCCGTCACGAACTGCTGCCGAACGGCCGCTACGTTGAAGCCCGCGGAAATCGCAAAAGCGCCTACCAAGGGAGCTACACCATCGAGGGCGATCATATCGAATATGTGGACGACACCGGCTTTACGGCAGACGGGGATTTTATTAATGGGGTCTTATATCATGCGGGTATGGTCCTCTATCGAGAACATTAGGAAAAGAGGCGATATCAGGTGACAACACTTCAAGGAAAAACAGTGATCATTACCGGAGCCAGCAGCGGGATTGGTGAAGCCACAGCCCGTGAACTTGCCAGTAAAGGCGCTAACGTCGTCATTGGAGCCCGGCGCTTAGAGAAACTTGAGGCCCTCGCCTCTTCCCTGCAAAAAGATGGAGCTTCGGTTGCCGTGCAACGGCTGGATGTGACAGATTTGGACCAGATGCAGGACATTGTTCAACTGGCCGTTGACCAATTTGGACAAGTGGACGCTATAGTAAACAATGCTGGTGTGATGCCGCTCTCCCCTTTGGCAGCCCTCAAGATTGAGGAATGGAACCGGATGATCGATGTCAACATCCGCGGTGTGCTTCACGGGATTGCCGCCGGGCTGCCGATCATGAAGAAGCAAGGTGTTGGACACTTCATCAATGTGGCCTCGATCGGAGCTTATGAAGTGACGCCAACGGCTGCGGTCTATTGTGCCACCAAATTTGCTGTACGGGCCATCACCGATGGCTTAAGAAAGGAGGTTGCAGGGCAAGGCATCCGCGTGACGCTGGTTTCTCCGGGGGTTACGGAGTCCGAGCTGGCCGAGACCATCACAGATCGCGAAGCCAAAGAGTTTATGGTAGAATACCGGCGCATCGCGCTGCCTGCTTCTGCGATTGCCCGCGGCATCGCTTATGCCCTCGAGCAGCCGGAAAACGTCGATGTAAATGAACTGGTGATCCGCCCTCGCGTGTAACAAAACATCCCAAGGGATTGTTCACTGGGAATCCATTAACAATTCACATCGCAAGAATTCAGAAACGGCGATTCTCCCAGAACGGAGGATCGCCGTTTGTTTAGCTAAGCCGAGGTATTCAATAAAGAGAAAGGCTACGTTGCCCCAACCTCGGGAAAAAGCGGGATCGGAGGCCCGATGACCCCTGCATTCCCGGTATTCCACCGTGGAGAGGTCGCCGAGTTTTTTCTGAATACATTCGTGGTTTATTCCATGTTTTTCGATATGACGATTTTCCCCCGTTTCGGCGACTCTTCGCTTTTACGGTACGCCTGAAACAGCCCTTGGGCAGTAAAGGGATAGGTCTCATGGATATGGATTTTCAATTTATTCTCTTTCATATGACGAACTATGGATTCAAAATCGGTGCGGTTAGGTCTTGCCTGGAAGAAATATGCGGTAATGTCACGGACCTTCGGATGTTGATTGATCCCGAATGCCACCACTGAAATATAGGTTCCGCCATCCTTGATGACCGAGTAGTTTTTCTCTCCAATTTCCCCCAGCAACCCGGTGCCGAAAGTGGCTGAGTCCATCGCGGAATCAAATACGATATCAACAGGATCGGTGATCTGGGCGGCAAAATCGACTTTCGTGTAGTCTAACACCTCGTCCGCACCGAGTCCTTTAACGAATTCATGATTATATTCCCTCGCTGTCGCGATAACATACGCTCCATGTTGCTTGGCCAACTGGATTGCCGCATGTCCCACGCCTCCGGCACCGCCTTGTACAAGGATGCGTTGTCCCGGTTGAAGACGGCCATGCTCAAACAGCCCTTGCCAAGCTGTTAGGGCAACCGTAGGTGCGGCGCCTGCCTCTTCGAAGGAAAGAACCTCAGGGATAACGGCAAGAAGATCTTCTTCCACCACAACATAATCCTTATAAGTACCGCCCTCATGAACCATGCCCATGACACGATCCCCCGGCTTGAAATGACGCACTTTTCCGCCAACCTCTTTGACGATGCCGGCTACTTCACTGCCAAGAACAAGCGGCAATTGAAATTTATCCGGAAATTTATCGGCCATCGGATTCTGAAGAATCGCGCCACTGCGAAATAGGATATCCGCAGGATTGATGGAAGAGGCACGCATTTCGACGAGAACTTGCGTGTCAGAGAGTGCGGGAATCGGCACTTCCAGTTCCTCCAACGCTTCTGGTGTTCCAAATTTTGTCAAGGCAATAGCTTTCATGATGATCCTCCGCTTCGATTACCCATTAAATTGCCTTCCCTCAAGGGAAGTTAAATGATCCGCCCGCCGTTCTTTATAGAACCGCTGATAAGATCATCGCCCGCCAGATAGCCGTTCATGAAACTTCTGATCCAATAACAGAATTTCTGCTTTTTGGCTGACGGCATGGTTCCCAAGCTTTACATCAATGATGAAGTCATTGCTTAGCATCTGACGGTAACGGGCAATAATATCGTTGTCAGACATTTCTGCCCATGCCTTCGTTTCAGGTGGGATTACCGGAATTCCGGCTTGCTCTACCAGGCGAAGGTTTTGTTTAATCTCTGCGGCGATCTTGCTTAGGGTGTTTTCACTTCTTGCCGTCTCAAGATCCACCATTCCGTCTTTCGCATAGAAATGCTTGTTGACGATAGCCAACGCAGTATGCGAAATATGGAATGCCTGAATATTTTCTTGGATTTCATAATGCAAATTCGCCGATTCCAATATTTTGGCGAGTTCTTTCACTCTTTCGGTGATTTGTCCATTGATTTCACCAAAAATGGTTCCTTGATGTTTTTCAGAACCGAATTGGGCATAGAGAACATCGTCTTTGATGTCTCCGCCGGCGCCCGGGAAGCCCGGAAGTAAACGATCACCCACGATCTCAAGCCAAGAGTCATATCCAACGGTGTTAGTTAAGGTGACGATATTCTTGCTCCGATTATGCTTGATCGCAGACAGGGCCGACTCGGCCTGATCATACCTGACTGGGACCAAAATGAAATCATAAATGTCGTCGTCATCCAGTTTTTCGATCGTCTTGATCGGTATTTGCTTTATCGTTCCCTTATCGTTATATCTCAGACCGTCCCTTTTCAGCACTTCCAGTCTCTTTCCTCGTGCCAGCATCGTGACGTCCAGTCCCGACTGTGCCAATCGAAGTGCATATACACTGCCAATCACGCCAGCGCCAAAAATCAGAAGTCTTTGTGGTTTAGTGCTCATGTTGTTCCTTCCTTCCAAATTTATTCATCACAGATTGTTTAAGCAACACCTGTTTGATAGAATTATGATAATACCGTATGCTTATCATTTCTACCAGCAGAGTTAGCGGAAAGTTGCATAGGCAACATATTTCGAAATTTGATGTTTAATTAGGGGACATTGAAATGGTAAATCATGAGATCCAAGAGTGTTGCGAACACGACAGTTAATTAGAGAAGCGTTCAGAGATCTATTGCATAGCACAGGATTTGATGCAATCACCATCAAAGATATCGCTCAGAAAGCTACAGTTAACCGTGCCACCTTTTATGCCCATTTTGAAGATAAATATGCTTTGCTTGACGAAGTCACGACCGAGGATTTCCCGGTTAATACTCGGGTCAGCGTCGCTGTTATCGATATACTCTTTAATGCCTATATCCATTATCTCCATCATTTTCTTTCGAAATGCTGATACTCCTTTGTTTGTAAGAAGTGTGGAATAAACCTAGCTGTTGCATTCCAAAAACTCGAAAGTGCGAAGCAGTAATGCTCTGGACGGAATCTTGCTCGGGGATCCGTCAGGCAGACAGCTTTCAAACAATAGCTGCAAGTAGGTTTCGATACACTGGTCCAGCAGATATCTGAAGGCAGGTGATCATTACGATCTTATCTTTGTCGTCATGACCTATACGGATTTTCCGGCCGTTCTTCCTATATTAGCCAACAATAGAAGCTTTAACATCATCATAGGGAACAATACCGATGCCCATGAAATGCAAAATTATTTGAAGGAGCATAGTAAATCACCGAAAAATGTCGCCTTTGGATTCCAAACAAGTGCGGGCAGCCGGAAGGACGGGCGAATCATCTGTATTCGCGGAGGAGGAAGGCAGATGGTGCTCGGAGGACTGGATGGTCCGATTCCTTTCGAGTCTAAATTACATCAGGCTTTCGCAAAAACCAAGTATAAGCTTATCTATCACGAGAATATAGACGCCTGGCTTAAGAATCATATCGTGCCTATCGTTGCGCTTAACTATGTAACGGTTATACACGAAAGCCAAATGAAGAAAATCGCCAAAGATGACAAGTTGTTGCAGCAAATGATCACCGCTATGGACGAAGGCTTTAGCGTGCTAGAAGCCTTAAACTATCCACTGACACCGGCGAAACAAGATGCACTAATCCGCAAATGGCCGATGCTCATGCGCTTGTTTATGAAGATTTATCACTGGCTGCCCATCAGTCGACAGGTTAACGGTTCTGTAGACGAAATTATCGCTTTGGGCCGCGTGTTTCGACATTGGAAGGAAACCCGTGTCCTAACTCCTAACTGGGACAAATTGGAAAATAAGTTTAAGGATAAGGTGGCTGATAAATACACTTGAAAACCGAATATTCACCCTATTTATGGTACGGTTCACCGTTTCAAGCAGCAGCATCATGATCGTGTAGTCCCGCAAGCCTGAAAAGGTTTTGCGATTCGGCTGATGAAGCAGGACGAGAACTTGCTCCTTCGTCAGCGTTTGGATCATCTTTTTCTCGGCCACAATCAAACGCAATTGATCGAATACAGGCTGGGTGACCAGACGTTCTTCATACAAGAACCGGAAAAAGGTTTTGCAGGCTCGAATGCGGTTGTTAATTGTATGGCTTGCCAGTCCATGGTCCAGCATATAGCCGATGTAGTGCGTCTTGATTTGACGAGCGGTCACTCGCTGCAAATCCAATGGAATGTTCTGCTTTTGAAACGTCCTTTGGAAATGGCGAAAGAATTCCTCATAAAATTCCAAGCTCCGCGGCGACAAGTTCAAAGCACGTTTATGCATTAAATACGCCTTTGTCGCTTGTTCGTACGTGATGACTTTTGCCGGTTGCGCTTCAGTTTCCGGAACTGCGGCGGTTTGAAGGAGATTATTGCGCCGTTTCATGCTTCCACCCCGCTTTCGGCAGCATGTTTGGACAGAAGGGCTTCAATCGGACTTGCCTTCTGATGTTGGTTATGCAAATCCTGGCTGAACAGGTCGACATAGCGTTGGGTCATTTCGATGTTGGTATGACCGAGAATGCACATCAGAGAGAAGGCGTCACCGCCATTCAGCAAATACGATTTGGCCATTGTGTGGCGGAACGTATGGGCGGAGCCGCGGGTTCCCTGAATATGAGCCGCTTTGCAATGAAGGATGATTAGGCGCTTAATGGCTTCATAACGGAGCGGCGTGTTATTGAGGGTGATCCAACAGTCATCAAACGGCAGTTCTCCCCGCTCCCGCAAATAACGGTTCAGTTGATACTGGCACTTTTTTTGGATCGGAACGATGCGGGGCTTTCGTCCTTTTCCGGAAGGAATTCGAATCGTTCCAACAGCGAGATCGATATCGGGTACTTGCATGCGGCTTAATTCCATTAACCGCATGCCGGTGTCCAGGAGGACCAGCATCATAGTATGATCGCGCAAGCCCGTAAAGGTGTTCACATCGGGCTGGCTTAGAATCGCGGCGACTTGTTCTTCGGAAAATGTGAAAATGGCTCGGTTCGTTGCTTTGATCAATTTCAGATCGGCAGCCAGATTGGTCGAGGTGTACCCGTACTGCCAGAGGAATTTGAAGAAGACTTGGCAGGAAGCGATTCGTCCTCGAATCGTGGCGGGAGCGAGCTTTTGATCGAGCAGATATTTCATGTATCGATTGCTCAAATCGAAAGGGGTCAGATTGGCGAAATCGAGCTTGGTTTCGTCCAGAAATTGTTCCAGAGTCCGCAGACCGAATTTGTAGAACGCATAGGTCGTCTTCGTCAAATTGCGGAGTTTGCATTCCTGAAGAAACAAATGAACGGCTTCTGAAAAGGATAAGACAGACAAATTGGACATCGACACAACATCCCTTCCTCGTCAGTTATTGGTGAGGGAAATGTTGTGCGCTGCTGGAGCCGATTGTCGCGCCAATGAACGAGACGTATGAGCACGCCAAAAACCGCCGAAAAAGCAGCCGTTTTTTGCTTCTGGAACAGTTTTGGAAAAAACCTGAAACCCCTTGTCCCATAAGGGATTAAGGGAGGTGCGCTTTTCTCTTTCACCTCCAAACCGGTACACCAATTTCAGGTTCTAGTGGTGGCAACACCGTGGAGGTTCAAGTCCTCTCGACCGCACCATATTCAAAACGTAAGGCTCATAAATCACATTTGCGTGATTTGTGAGCCTTTTTGTTGATGTGCCCAACCACCGGAAGATACCGAAGATGCTGAAAGGAAACAAGATGGTCTCCATACTCTTGCGTTCAGCGGACGAAAGGTTTTGCAGATGACGAGTAAACTCTTTGAGTTCCATAGCACATCTATACGAACTAATGTTCTTATCCCTCGTATAGAACATTCGTTCGTGAATTGCAACATTCCAATAATGAACCAAAACACAGCTATTAGTTTAAGAAAATCAAGAAGCGTATCCCCCGTATGGCAAATGACAGGGGATACTTTTTGGGCTGAAAGGCAAAGGGGTTCGGAGAAAGGTGTAGACTGGCGAACCTGGGTAAGAATCAACCTGAAGGCGCCGGGGCGATTCGTTTATTCAACGGAATTGCTATACAACCCCAGACCGTTCATTACATAGGGACGAACCATGTCTACTAGTAAATCGGTTCGATTATTTTCCCCAACCGTTAACCAATAATGCGCAGCGCCATAGATCGCTGAGCCTGTCATCGCCGAAATCACTTTTATTTGGCGGCGGTCCGTATAGTGCCCTTTTGAAAAAATGCTTTCAATGATTTGCTGCAGCATCTTCTTTACTTTTTCATCCACAAGCTCCGCAATCGATTTGGAATCCATTCTGCAAATCTGATAAAAATCCAAGATGTAGCGATGTGTCAGCAAGATCAACTGGTCACATATTTCAACTGTAAACTCCCGTGCATTCATCACTTGCTCAGGAACCATCTCACGAAACACCTGTTCTGTGATTTCTTCAAGCAAAGCATATTTATCTTCATAATGGGCATAAAAGGTGGCGCGGTTAATGGTAGCTTTCTGAGCGATATCCTTTACGGATATGGCATCAAATTCTTTACTCCGCAACAAATCTCTAAAGGCTTCTCTTATTAACTGTCGTGTGCGCATAACCCTTGGATCTTGCTGATTTACCAAATGGATTCCCCCTTCTAAAACAGCAAATTATCACAATTTGTTGTCTATGCAACTTTCCACTGAATCTGTCTGTTGTATTCATGAGAATACAGTAATATTATTTTATCAAACAGATGTTGCTTAAACAATTTGTGATAAATTCATGAAGACGATAGAAAAGCTTGATCACGACGACATTTATGATTTTATTTTTGTTCCCGTACGATATGATCAGGCCGAATCCGCCCTAACTGCGATCAAGAATAATCGAAGCAAAACCATTGTCACCTTGACTAACACCGTTGGATATGACAGCTGGCTTGAAATCGTGGGGGACCGTTTACTCCCGGGATTTCCCGGTGCGGGTGGAGACATCAAAGAGGATGTTCTATACGCCCAATTCGGTTCCGAAAAACATCAAGGAACCATTTTTGGTGAAATAAATGGACTGATTACCGAAAGAGTGAAAGAACTCGCCCAAAAATTTGAATCGGTGGATTTGCATTTTGAAATCCAAAAAGACATTCTGGCTTTCCATATTTCGCATACTGCGTTGGCTATTACGAACAAGCATTTCTATACGAATGACGGAATGGTGGATATAGAGACGGCAAGAAGTGTGAGCACTCTAAGCAAAATCGCCGCAGAGATTAAACAAAATATTCACCTGGTGGAGCAAGCTGGAATTCCGGTAATCCCATCCGAAACGAAGGCAATGGGAGAATTGCCTGACAACGAGATTATTACCCGTTACCGCCAGATGCTAAGCAATGACTTTATCATTGATGTAAAGCTCGGGAACCATGCCGTCAGCCAAAGGGCAGAAATTATGTTATTAGATGAGATGTTTCATAAAAAGGTATCTATCCGGCGGTGACTAACCTTGGGCTCTGGGGCGGACCACTATTTCATTGACATCCACGTCCCCTTAATATGAATAACATGTGTATGTTGTTTGAAAAAAGTTTGACTTTGATCGAACGTTCGATTATACTGTAATCATGAAAAATAGATCCGATAACAAATCCGAACTGATCTATCAGACAACAATTGAACTTCTCAATGAAATTGGGCTATCCGATATATCCATGTCCAAAATCGCGAAAAGGGCGAACATCTCTTCGTCGACTATTTACTTTTATTTTGAAAGTAAAGAAGACTTGCTGATTAAGTTATACTTTAAGCTCAAGGAACAAATGCATGAGAAGATGTTTCTTGGCGTAACGGCGGACATGTCAGTCAAGGCTGCCTTTGAGAAGATCTTGCGTAATTATTCCAGTTATATCGTGAATAATCAAGCAAATTTTCTGCTGATGGAACAGTTTCTTGATTCGCCGTTTATCCAAAAAACCTGTAAAGATCAAAACGGTGGTGTATTCAAGCCGATGTATCCTTTATTCGAAAGGGGGATTAAGGAAGGACTGTTCAAGGATTCGGAAACGAATCTTCTCGTTACTTACTCCTGCTTGCCATTTGTCCAAATGGGAAAAGAGTATATCAACGGTGAGTATGAATTCACCCCTGACAACATCGACAAAATGATTCAAATGAGCTGGGATGCGATTAAAGCATGAACAGCCGCTTTTTCAATCTTTATCGATCGAACGTTCGATCAAATTAATGAGTTGGCTTTAACCTGCATCAATTTGATCGAACGTTCGATAATGCAGTTGAATTTTATAATGCCTTGAACGAACGTTCGATTAAAAAGGGGTGAGGCTTATAACCACTAAAGATCTAAGCAATGTAAAGCATTCCGAAATGCGATTTTCTGGACATACTAAACAAAATGACAAAGGAGAGATATTTATGGAAAAAAGAGCCCTTGGGTCAAGCGGTCTGGAAGTTTCAGCTATGGGATTAGGCTGCATGACGATGTCTGATTTTTACGGTAGTGACCGGGATGAACAGGAATCGATACGGACGATTCATCGAGCATTGGACCTTGGTGTAAACTTCTTGGACACCTCAGATCTGTACGGTGACGGAGAAAATGAGAAGCTGGTAGGAAAAGCGATTAAGGATCGGCGTGACGAGGTCGTACTGGCTACCAAGTTCGGGGTCGTACGTGATGGAGGCTATTGGGGCTATAACGGCAGCCCGAGCTATGTTAAAGCAGCTGCCGAAGCAAGCTTGCGCAGATTAGGTGTTGACCATATCGACCTGTATTATCTGCACCGGATCGATCCATATACCCCCATTGAGGAGACGGTAGGGGCTATGGCTGAATTGGTGAGAGAAGGGAAGGTCCGTTATATCGGTCTTTCGGAAGCCCCGGCTCAACTAATCCGCAGAGCACATGCAGTTCATCCAATTTCGGCAGTGCAAACGGAATATTCCTTATGGTCCCGAGACATTGAAGACGAAGTTCTTCCTACTCTCAGAGAGCTTGGCATCGGATTTGTCGCCTACAGCCCGCTTGGACGTGGGTTCCTAACCGGGACAATTCAGCGATACGAGGATTTGGATTACAGCGATGTAAGACGAAACTTCCCAAGATTTCAAGGACAGAACTTACAGAAAAACCTTCAATTTGTTGCTCGGATTAAAGAGATGGCGGCGGAAAAGGGATGCACTGCGCCCCAATTGGCGTTGAAATGGATTTTGATGCAAGGCGACGATATTGTGCCTATTCCAGGAACGAAAAGAAGAAAGTATTTAGAAGAAAATATTGCGGCTTTGCAGGTTGAACTTACAGATTCGGACCTTCAACGTCTCAATCAAATCGCACACAAAAACGTGGCTGCCGGACATCGTTAATTACAGAAAATGAAGGAGGATCATCATGACTGAATCCATAGATTTTGAACTAGGTATTAACACCTTTCTGGAAACTTCGCCAGATCCTGTAACGGGCAAGCGGATCAGCCATCCCGAGCGGATTCGAAACGGGATCGAAGAGATCGTTGTTGCTGATCAGGCTGGTCTTGATGTGTTTGGGATCGGAGAACATCAACGGTTTGATTTTGCCTCCGAGGCTCCAGCCGTCATCCTTGCTGCGGCAGCTGCTTTAACCAAGCGAATTCGGCTCACGAGTGCTGTTACCGTCCTTTCCTCGGATGATCCGGTTCGCGTCTATCAATCATTTTCAACGCTGGACAGCATCAGTAATGGGCGGGCTGAAATTATGGTCGGCAGAGGCGCCTTTGTTGATTCGTTCCCGTTGTTTGGCTACGACTTAAAGGACTACGACGAATTGTTTGAAGAACACCTTGAGTTGCTTCTCAAGGTTAGAGCTTCGGAAAAAGTCACCTGGCGAGGCGGTCATCGCCCGGCGATTCATAATCTCGGCGTCTATCCGCGATCCGTCCAAGACCCGCTTCCGGTGTGGATTGGATCTGGAGGACGACCGGATTCGGCTATTCGAGCAGGAGCGTTGGGATTGCCTATTGTCTTTGCGATCATTGGCGGAAACCCGGAAAGATTTGCTCCATTAGCTGAATTGTATAAACAAGCAGCTGCGAGTGCAGGCCATGATGTAAGTAAGCTTAAAATTGCGACACACTCGCACGGTTTCGTTAGTGAAACAACCGAGGAGGCGGTTCGGTTACACCGACCTTACCAGGTCGTTCAAATGAACGAACTCGGCAGAGTGTTGGGATGGGCGCCATACACCGAAGCATCCTATGAGTTGAATCGCAAGATGGATGGTTCCCTCTATGTAGGTGATCCTGAATATGTTGCAGAGAAGATTCTTCACGTCCGCAAAATGCTAGGAACCAACCGCTTCTTCCTGCATCTGAATATTGGCACAATGCCTCATCGTGAAGTCCTGCGCGCCATTGAGTTGTTTGGCACCCGCGTGGCGCCGATTGTTCGCAAAGAAATCGCAAAAGAAAACAAGCAGACAAACGCTTAAGCATCCGTCCCTTCGGGGGAGTCTTTGGGCAGTCATATATTAGGGGGGTTCGATGCGTATGAAACAAAAGTCAGCAATTGACGACAATGAGAGTACATCCACGGAACCTGGGGTTGCTTTGAAGTTAGATCATCATGTTGAACTTGCTCTGCCATCGGTTAGAGGTGGATTTACAGATGATGGACGTCTTGCTCTACAAGTCGGTTCTGATTATTTGATAGGTGACATGTATCTTGCGAACGTATTGAGGACGATTATTGCAAATGAGAGTTTCGTATATATGTATTTGAACGAGGATGTGTCACATCTTTGCGATTTGTTGCTGGAATCAGAATTAAACTTATTATCTGGGCGGCTTAAGGAACACTTTGCGCTAACGATGAACCATCCAGTAGACCCTTTTCAGCCCGAAGGGATTGCTAGATTATTGGGACTTGATGCTGAATCAATAAGCAATGAGGCGAATCGAAATCTTTTGCTAGAGAATCTGGATCATTTATTGGTGAGACGATTCGGTAAGATTTCCGACACAGGCAAGTATAGAGAACCTACTGGCTTGAACAGAGCTATAGAGATTCATAGTGAAGGAACTGCAAACCCTACACTTAAGATTATGTTGAATAAGAGTGAGGGTGAACTTATCTTTCTTGACTCTCATTTTAAAGCAGAAGTTGTTTCTCCGTACGGAATTTCAGCGTCAGGTACATCAGAGACGATTACAGCCATGGGCAAAACGATAACCACATTTGAACGTATCATTCCTCGGCTGGGAGTATACTATGCTTTATCCCAAGCTCAGATCGCTTTGTTCCGCTTAGGATGGGGATTAAAGGACATCCAAGCGAGTGATTCTGTGATCAAAAGCTGGATTAGCGAGGCTACTGCCAAGTTGATCCCTGCAAGTCGAATGCCCAGCGAAACCACGATTTTATATTTTATCAAGGCGACTTTAGCGGATGGTTCCGAGGTGAATGGGATGTGGCCGAATACATTGTCAGCCGAGTTATTTTACAACCTCGAAACCGGACGTGTAGAACGATATGTTTCCGAGCATGAACATGAATTGGAACTGAAAGATGGTAACAGATTTACCATCGCTAATACGGCAGATGGTGGTGTAGCTGTCAGAGCGGTTCCAGCCGATACTTCTGACATACATCATATGCTTCATTTCTATGACGATACTGAAAGTTTGGATAAAGGTTTACTAGTAGCAGCAGAAGACCGGTCAGTCTCTCTACTTGGCAAAACAAATAATACAGCCAGTCATTTTAAAACATCACATTTGAGAGCCCCTCGGGGAAAGGAATTTAGATTTGTCATGTGGGGATCAAATAATTTTGATGTTTATATAGTGGAAGAGGGACAAGGCGGGGTTTATACAATAAATGATACTTTGAACAGTTAATTGCCTATGTCAATGAGAGATTGACAGTAGGGTATATTCACTCGTCGCTTTGTTTCAATCTACAACAAAAGATAGCGATATTCATTTATCAAAGTCCAATAACCGAAAATAAGTTATCGCTTCTAGGTGGAAATCCGGAGCATGCAGTACGGTTTGGAGATGGACGGTATTGTAGGTTATGATTTCATGAAAACTGCCGGCAGATATTCATCAAAAGACTGTAATGTATCCATTTGAAGGGGGTGTCCCTCATATTTCAACGGATAAGAGAGTATAAATTTTGAGGAGGGGAAATCGCCCTCCTCTTTAAGTTTTTATAATGTAGTCATGGAGACAAACATTCTTAGGGAAATTTTCTTTGATGAGCATCAACATGGGGATCGGTTTGATGTCAACGCCGAAAAGTCTCTAAAGCACCTTTGAGGAATTAAAAATCCCGGCCAAATTTTCACAATCGTTTACAAGATGAGAAATGGGCTGCTGGAAAGAAATATTTGGAAATGGCAGATTATCTTGAATGGCGTGAAAACAGAAAACTGGGAAAGATCTCCTCAAAAGTGATTTGTATCAAGTAGCTTAATTTAGCTGAGAGATTCTACATACAAATTTGGACTTGATCCTGATTTCGATTTTGTGCCGAAATTTTCGCCCCATTTTTTCATCTCCAGAATGATCGGCACAAGCGTTTGTCCGAGTTCCGTAAGGGAATATTCGACTTTCGGCGGAATCTGGTTGTACACTTCGCGGTTGACAATGCCGTCCTTCTCCAGCTCGCGCAGCTGCAGGGTCAGCATCCGCTGCGTAATCGTCGGGCAGATTCGGCGGAATTCGTTGAATCGCTTCGGCCCTTCGACTAGATGGTACAACAGCACGCCTTTCCACTTGCCGCCGATCACGTCCAGCGTATACTCCACCGGACAGCCTTCATCGTTCGGGCAATGCCCGTAGCCGCTCTTGCGGTTGCGCATGCGTTCCACTCCTTCTATATTAAAAAGTATAAAAAATGTTCCTATACAACATGAATGTGCGTACTAATAATTTTAGCTGATATCCACTATACTTACAACTGTAGTTTAATTCAATCCTTACTGGAGGGGATTCAAAATGCCAAATACAACCATGAAAGCTGTCGGCCTATACAAATATTTGCCTATCGATCATCCGGACAGCCTGATCGACGTTGAGATCGAGAAGCCGACACCGACCGGCCGCGATTTGCTGGTTCGGGTCAAAGCTATCTCGGTCAATCCGGTTGACGTGAAGGTGAGAGCGCCGAAGGACCGGACTGAAACGAAACCGAGAGTGATCGGCTGGGACGTAGCGGGTGTCGTGGAGCAGACGGGGCCGGACTGCACGTTATTCAAACCCGGCGATGAGGTGTATTATGCCGGCAGCATTGTTCGGGCGGGAGGCAACAGTGAGTTTCATCTGGTCGATGAGCGGATCGTTGGGTTCAAACCGGCGACGCTGGACTTTGCGCAGGCAGCCGCACTGCCGCTGACGTCGATTACCGCGTGGGAGGGCCTGTTCGACCGCCTCGGGATATCATCCGAGCCAGGCAGCAATCCAGGCCGTACCCTTCTGATCATCGGGGCGGCCGGCGGCGTCGGTTCGATCGCGACCCAGCTGGCCAAGTACGCAGGACTGACGGTTATCGGCACGGCTTCACGGCCGGAATCGGCGGACTGGGTGCGAGGACTGGGGGCTGACCATGTCATCAATCACTTCGAGGACTTCGTTCCACAACTCAAGGCGATTGGCTTCGAGAGTGTCGACTACATTTTCTGCCTGAACAGCACCGAGAAGCATTGGAGGAAAATGGCGGAGGCCATTGCCCCGCAAGGGAAAATCTGCTCGATTGTCGAGACAGGCGAATTGCTAGATTTGACGCTGCTGATGAACAAGAGCGTTACCTTCGTCTGGGAACTGATGTTCACTCGCTCGATGTACGGGACAGCCGACATGATCGAACAGCACAAGCTGCTCAACGAAGTGGCAAAACTGGTGGACCAGGGGATCGTCCGCACGACGGTGAACGAGAAGCTGGAGCCGATAAACGCCGCTAATTTGCGCAAAGCCCATGCGATGCTCGAATCGGGTAATATGATTGGCAAAGTCGTGCTGGAGCATTTTCGTTAATGTGTGTCACCGCCGGGATATAATTGACTCGGGATCGCCGGAATGAAAATGACCCACCCTTTGCGATATTTCCCCTTCGGATTTAACCGCAAAGTTCACTTCGGAGGGAGACACATGCTAAGGAGTGGGATAGTTTCCATACGTGGGATAAATACCCACATAATTTGAAACCCTTTTGCTCAGGCAGAAGGGTTTCTACAACTAAGTACCCAATTCATGTAACCCAATGAGCATGATCAATATTTTTTCCAGGGCTTATTCTTTAGAATAACTGGAGCATCTAAATCATGCTCATCAATCTCACTAACATGCTTAAATATTAGTTCATGCTTTAATAAACCATATTCAAATAAGGGCTTTATTTTCCAACTTGTCTCGTCAATTACTGCGGGCATAAGAATATACTTTTTATGCTTTTGATACCGAGCTTTGAACATATTAAACATTTTAAAATTATCAGTAGGATTAGCTCGTTGCATTCTAGAAATAGACATTATTAAGCTCTCATCTAATTCTAAACCTTGTTCTTCCATTCTCTTAGCCACTCGGTCAATATTTGAACTGATATGAATTGTATATCCCTTCTCTTCCCCGGGAATATCACCTTCGATTATTGCTACTCTGATTTCATCATGCTTATCTTCCTTACCATACATGGAAATCCAATTTTTAAATATTTTTGTTGCATAATATTCATTTTTGTAAGGCAGTATTAGACATGGTGGCTCACTATTATCAGTGTCCATGAGAAACGCAGCACCTCTCCAGATAGCCTTGTCCCATGTTTCTAAATCAATAGGCGTAGTAATAAATAAAGATTTTCTTTCTTTTTCTGGCAGTGGGCGTAACTTTCCTAATTGAGGTTTTTCTTTTTTGTTTACTCCTCTTAAACGCCAGTACAACCTTTCATATCTTTCGGGCTTTGATATATCGTAATATGTAGCTCCTTGAAGTGGCATTGGAATAAACTTAGTATCTGTTTCATGAAAAATTACAGGAATAAATCTCTCATTTAATGAATCATCATTATATAAGTGTTGGTAAATGATATTACTTTCCCATTTAACACCTTTACCAATACCCTTATCAGTCTTTCCCATAAGCCTTTTTAGGTATTCTTGAGTACAGATTACAATAATATAATCTGATTCGTTAATTGAGTTCACCATCCATCTTGGCCATCCCTCTTTAGGGGATTCTTCATATTGATCCAAAATTGTATCAATGCCTTCACTTCTTAGTTTATTGGAAAAATTAAGAACTCTATCCGAAAATTCTAAGCTTTCTTGGCAGTAACTTATGAATACTTTTGGATTCTTTTCAGTCATACTCAATCCTCCAAGCATAAGCTGTCAAATGAATTTCTAATACAGGTTTTTCAATTATTGTATCACATTAACATTCTACCTTTTGTACATAATTTGGCCTCATAATCAAAAATAATCTTGCAAAAACCGTTGCCGTCACTTATGATACGGTTCACCGCGCTTGATCTTAAACGAATCTGCCCGTGAGTTTAACTGGCCCACTCTATAGCTTCACTGGACAGCGCGAGTTGTGCCCGAGGAAAGCGTTGGCGTCCTCCTATGTAAAAAGGAACGCAAAAAAGGATGCTGCTCACCAGAACAGCATCCTTCTCTTTTGCTTTGGTTACACCATAATCTTGCAAACATCGTTCGTAAATTCCACTGGGTCCTGCAGCGGCAGACCCTCGATCAGCAGCGCCTGGTTGTACAGCAAAGTCGTGTACAGATTCAGCTTTTCCTTGTCTTCGGCAAAAGCTTTTTTCAACGACTGGAACACGTCGTGATTGACGTTGATTTCGAGCACCTTCTCCGCTTTGACATTCGGATTGTTCGGCATCGCGTTCAAGATTTTTTCCATCTCGATCGTGATGTCCCCTTCGGTCGTCAGGCACACCGGATGGGAACGCAGCCGCTTGGACGCCCTCACGTTTTTCACTTTGCCTTCCAGCAAGTTCTTCATGTAGTCAAACAGCTCTTTGTTTTCCTCGTTCTCCGCATCCGTGCTGCTTCCTTTCTCGTCCGCTTCGATCCCGAGGTCGCCGCTGGAGACGGATTTGAACTCCTTGTCCTTGTACTTCCCGATCATCTTGATGGCGAACTCGTCGATGTCTTCCGTGAAGTACAGGATTTCGTAGCCTTTTTCCAGCACCAGTTCGGTCTGCGGCAGCTTCTCGATGCGTTCGTTCGACTCGCCGGACGCGTAGTAGATGTACTTTTGCTCTTCCGGCATTCTCGACACGTACTCATCCAGCGTGACGAGCTTTTTCTCCTTGGAGGAGGTGAACAGGAGCAGGTCCTGCAGCACGTCCTTGTTCATGCCGAAGTCGCTGTACACGCCGAATTTCAGCTGGCGGCCAAACGACTGGAAGAACTGCTCGTACTTGTCGCGCTCGTTTTTCAGCATGCTCTGCAGCTGGTTTTTGATCTTGCTGGCGATGTTTTTGGCGATCAGCTTCAACTGGCGGTCGTGCTGCAGCATCTCCCGGGAAATATTGAGCGACAAGCTCTCCGAATCGACCATCCCTTTGACGAAGCTGAAGTAGTCCGGCAAAAGGTCCGGGCACTTGTTCATGATCAGGACGCCGTTCGCGTACAGCTCAAGCCCTTTCTCATACTCCTTGGTGTAGTAATCGAACGGAATGTTCTCCGGAATAAAAAGAATCGCCTGGTACACCACGGCACCGTCGGCGCTGATGTGGATGTGCTTGAGCGGCTTGTCGAAGCCGTAGCGCTTTTCCATGTAGAAACGCTCGTAATCTTCGTCCGTCAGCTCGCTCCTGTTTTTGCGCCAGATCGGCACCATGCTGTTGATGCGCTGCTCTTCCTTCACGTCCTCGTACTCGTTCTCGGTGCCTTCCTTGAGCTTGCGCGTTGTCACGTCCATCTTGATCGGGTAGCGGATGAAGTCGGAGTATTTCTTGATGATCGCTTTGAGACGATACTCGTCCAAATACTCGTCGTAGCTCTCTTCCTCCGTGTTTTCCTTGATCTTCAGGATGATGTCGGTACCGACTTCCGCTTTTTCCGCCGACTCGATCGTGTAACCGTCCGCGCCGGAAGACTCCCATTTATATGCCTGATCGCTGCCGACCGCGCGGCTGATGACCGTCACGACGTCCGCGACCATGAAAGCGGAGTAGAAGCCGACGCCGAACTGGCCGATGATGTTGTGCCCGTCCTTCGCCTCGTTTTCTTTTTTGAAAGCGAGCGAGCCGCTCTTGGCGATCACCCCGAGGTGGCTCTCCAGCTCTTCTGCCGTCATCCCGATTCCCGTGTCGCGGATGGTCAGGGTGCGGTTTTCCTTGTCTGCGATGACTTTGATATAGTAGTTGTCCTTGTCAAAGACGATGCTGTCATCCGTCAGTGCTTTATAGTACATCTTGTCAATGGCGTCGCTTGCGTTGGAGATCAGCTCGCGCAAAAAGATTTCCTTTTGGGTGTAAATGGAGTTGATCATCATTTCCAAGAGGCGCTTGGATTCAGCCTGAAACTGCTTCTTTTCCATTCCTATCTCTCCCTTCTGCTGTGACCGGTTTCCCGTTTCGTCACGTCGTCCAAACAAATTATTAGCACTCTCCGCAGGTGAGTGCTACCCACTATTTTTTATAGCAGTCCTGTTTTTTTCTGTCAATACGCCCAGGGTTGCACGACGTCATCCACAGCTTCAGTCAGGAGAGAGAAAAGGCTTCGCTGGGGACATACCCGCAGCCGCTCTTTTCCATCGGCTATTCCGGGCTCTTTTCCAGCTTGGCGACCCATTTGTCCGCGCTGGATTCGTCATTGTCAAACAGGACGACCTCATGCAGCTTGATCCCGTCGACGGCTCCGATCGCCCTGGACATTTCGTCCGCCAACTGCTGCATGTCCACTTCTTTCTTGCTTTACTTCTGCATCGAGTACGAGCACGATCTTTTTCTTCATCAGTTGTCAACATCCTTTGCATCTGGGTTCATTCCCACATCATAGCAAACCCGCCCGCAACTTGAAATACCCGTACAGTCCGGACCAGCCGGTGTACGGGTACGATTCTGGCAATCTCTGTGCTTTCTGGACGCTTCTGCGGCAGCCTGTCGGACAAAAAGCTCGTATCTGCGATCGGCCCGTCATGCTGAAGCCTTCCCTATCTGCCGCCGATTGGCGTATAACCCGTGCGCTCCACCAGCGACTGCCCCTGCGGCGAAAGAATCCAGTCGATGAACCGCGACACATTCGGGTTGGCGCTCCCTGCCGTCACGGCGTAAAATTCGGCAGCGAGCGGGTACGTCCCGTCGCGGATCGTGCTCTTGTCCGGCTTCACTCCGTCTACTTCCAGCAGGCGGATATCGCCGTTTTGCACCATCTCAGTGGCGAAGTACAGGAAGGAATAGCCAATCGCCTGCTTGTAGTTTTTGTAGTCGGCCGTCTTGCGGATGATTCCTCCCATGCCTGCCTCGATGTCTTCCTCCGGCGCAGGCATCAGCTCGACGTTGCCCATCACTTTCTCCAGCATCGTCTGGCTGCCGCTGTTCTTTGGGCGTTGAAAGGCGCGGATCTTCCCTGGCGCGCCTCCGACCTCGGACCAGTCCGTAATCTTGCCTGCATAAATGTCGCGGATTTGCTGCGTAGTCAGCCCTTTGACCGGATTGGCAGCATTGACGAAAAAGACGAATGCCTCGCGTCCGATGGGTGTCAGCTTCAGCTCAACGCCCTTTTGCTTCGCCTCTTCTAGCTGCTGCTGCGACGGACCTGCGGCAAAGATGATGTCCGCCTCGCCGTCAATCAGACGCTCGTAAGCCTTTGGCGTCGTGCTGGACATGACCTCGCTGTCGTACGGATTGTATTCCTTTTTCGGGTAGACAGCCTGGGCGAACGCCGCGTACAGCGGATAGAGCGCCGTAGCACCATCCAGTCTCGGCAAGTCGCCCTGCAAAGTCAAGCTCGCCGGCTCCTCCAGCTTCTTCGCCTTGGTCGGCTCGCGGAAAGGCTGGTACTCCGACAAATCCACGTCCTGCTCGCTGACGACTGGAATGCTGTTTTCGTACCACTGATAGCCTTCATAGCCCGCCACCGTCAAGCCGCACAGGACCAAAAAGCCGAAAAACGAGCGGTACAGCACTTGCTTGCGGACGGAAACAGCAAACATGCAGACCGCGATGAAGACGATGGTCGCGACGATCACCACGGCCGTCAGCGCTACGTAAAAGGATTGTCCGCCTGTCACCGCGACTAAAAACATCCCCACAAACCCGAAAAAGGCAAGAACCGCCGCCAAGACGACAAATTCCATGATACGTGCAAGCAGACTTCGCTGCATGACTCACTCCCCCTCTCTAATCCGTTCTATTATACAAAAATTGGAACCCTTCAGAAAATGAGGAATCGCTTGCGAAGCCATTTCGATAATCGCTCCGGTTCGCCTGTCAGCAAGCAACGCCCCCTGCCGCCAAAGCGGGAAGCTGGACACGGCAAAAAGACGCATACGCTGGCTCTGCGATCTTTTGCCCGTGAAAATTTGCAGAAGCACAAAGAAATCGCAGGAAGGATATTTATAAAGCGACCGTTTCCGAGTATCATATATAGAAAAAAAAAAGAAAGAGGCTAGCAAATGTCTACCAGAAACACAACGAAATCATTGGTCATCAACGCACTTTTTATCGCTTTAACCCTCGTCTTCACCATGTTCATCAACCTGCGCCTCCCGTTCATGGGGAACGGCGGACTCATTCACCTGGGCAACGTGCCTCTCTTTCTGGCAGCCTTTATATTTGGCAAAAGAACAGGAGCCATTGCGGGCGCCTTCGGGATGGGCCTCTTCGACCTCATCTCCGGCTGGACGACATGGGCACCGTTTACCTTTGTCATCGTGGGAGCCATGGGCTATATAGCCGGGCTGATCGCCGAAAGGAAAACGGGCAGCCAGGTATGGGTATACTCGCTGGCTATTTTCGTCGCTCTGCTCATCAAAATCGTGGGCTACTATTTTGCGGAGGTCATTCTTTACAGCAACTGGATTCAGCCGTTCGGCTCCATTCCAGGCAACGTGCTTCAAGTCGTTATCGCCGGCATTATTGTCCTGCCGTTTGTCGGACGTCTGAAAAAAATCGCTCGGTAGTTTCCCGCGCATAAAAACGCTCAAGGGAGCCATTCCCCTGAGCGTTTTTTCTTGGACCTGATTCGGCAATACGCGGTACTGCCAATCGGCCAGCTACGTGCGGCGCATGTAAGCGCGTACCGTGAGCGGAGCAAAGACGGCCACAATGACAGCCGCGCTGACGAGCGAAAGGACGAACTCGGCCCCGACTGTCCCGTTATTGGCCAGTTCGCGTACAGCGCTGATCAGGTGGGAGATCGGGTTGATCTTGACGAACCACTGGAGCCAGTGGGGCATCGTTTCGACCGGAACGAAAGCGTTGGACAAAAAGGTGAGCGGAAACAGCGCCATCATGGAAATCCCTTGTACGCTTGCAGCCGTGCGGGCAATGACCCCGAAAAAGGCAAAAATCCAGCTGACAGCCCACGAGCAGGCAATGACCAAGATTCCGGCGGCAGCGACGAATCCCAAGCCCCCGCCCGGCTGATACCCCATGATATACCCCATGGCAAAGGTGAGCACAGTAGCAATGGTATAGCGTACGGTGTCGGCCAGCAAAGCTCCGGCCAAAGGCGCAATACGCGCGATCGGGAGTGATTTGAACCGGTCGAAAACGCCTTTATCCATGTCCTCGCGCAGCTGGACGCCGGTGACGACGGACGTTGAAATGACAGTCTGCACAAGAATGCCGGGAATGATGATCGGCAAGTAATTGTCTACGTTTCCGGCAATGGCGCCGCCGAATATGTAGGTAAACATCAACGTAAAAAGAATCGGCTGCAGGGTCACATCGAACAATTGCTCTGGAGTACGCCGGATTTTCAACAGTCCCCGGTAGGCCATCGTCAACGAGTTGCGAAACGCCTGCCCCAGACTTGCGTGATTTTTTAATGGACGACTCATCTCTTTCCCCCATGCTGCGCTTTTCATACACTGGCTTCCTCCATTCTGTTTGGTTGTGCCATGGCTTGCTGCTCGCTTTCGCCTGTCCCATGCCCCGTGATGGTCAAAAACACTTCGTCCAGAGTCGGCTTCTGCACACTGATCTCCGCCAGTTGCACGCCCCGGTTTCGCAGCGCGATCAGCAAATCCGTCACTTGATCGGCATCCGTCATCGGAGCCGTAATCTTGCTTGCTTCTGCCGTCACGCTGGAGCGGACGCCCAGCACCTGTTCCACCAATTCCCGGGCATGGGCAATGTCCTTCGGATGTTGGACGCGCAGGTGCAGCGCCGAGTTCCCGACAGATGCTTTCAGCTCATCCACGGTCCCTTCGGCGACGACCCGGCCCCGGTCAATCACCGCGATCCGGTCGGCCAGCTGGTCTGCTTCATCGAGGTATTGCGTGGTCAGCAGCACGGTCGACCCGGTTTCCACCAGACGGCGGATCGTCTCCCACATCTGCGCACGCGTACGCGGGTCCAGCCCGGTTGTCGGTTCGTCCAGGAAAATGAGCGGCGGCTGCGCAATGAGACTCGCCGCCAAATCAAGCCTGCGGCGCATGCCGCCCGAGAAATGCTTCAGCGGACGTTTCGCGGCTTCGGTCAAACCGAACTCCTCCAGCAAATCCGCTGCCTTGCGTCGTGCCTCTGAACGCCCCAGCCCAAGCAGCCGGGAGAAAATGATCAGGTTCTCCGTGGCGCTAAGCGACTCATCCACGGAGGCGTACTGCCCCGTCACTCCGATCAGCTGCCGGACGATGTGCGCCTCCTTCGTCACATCATGCCCGAATATGCGCGCCTCTCCGGCGTCCGGCCGAAGCAGCGTCGCCAACATGCGCATGGTCGTTGTCTTGCCCGCCCCGTTCGGACCGAGCACGCCGTAAATCGAACCGGCGCGCACGTTCAAATCCACACCGTCTACGGCGCGATTATCCCCGAACGTTTTGACAAGTCCCCGGGCTTCGACTGCCCATTCCTTGCTGTGTTCCTTGTTCATTACAGCCACTCCTCACCTTCATTTATTTCCATAACGAGATCATAACGCGCGAATGTAAACGGAATATAAATGGCCCTCTGGCTATTTATGTCCACCTGTTTACAAATTAAGAACGCACCCAAGGAATCTGTCTAGTTTTTTGTTGACAGCGCACTCAACTATATATGTACAATTAATTATATGAAAAAACTCTCGGCTAAAGGCTGTCAAACGCTAATAGCTTACTTGGGGGGACTCGTTATGAAATTGACAGTTAGAGGAAAGTTATTTGCAGGATTCGGTGCTGTATTGCTTTTGCTTTGTGCAATCGCGTATACGAGTTATACCAATCTCGGCGAAGTAACCGCGAACAGTGAACAGATCGTCGATCAACGGCTGCCGCGCATTCAATTGGCGAAAAATATTGCGCTGAGCGTTTCACAGCAAGGGCTGCAAATGCGCAATTATTTGCTGATGAACGACGAAACTTCTCTTCAGAAGATGGAAGACTTGACAAACGAGACGCGTGCAGAGATTGAGAAGGGACTCGAGATGTACGTAATCCCCTCGCAAAAAGCAAACATAGAAGAGGTAGCAAAATTAAATCAAGAATACATAAACGCACGAGATCTGACCATCAGTTTGAACGAGAACGGCAAGCATTCGGAAGCATTAGCTAATTTGGCGGATAAAGTCATTCCGACATACGAAAAACTGGTAGCAAAAGTAGACGAAATGGTCAAATTTCAGGAAGATTTAGTAAAAGAAGAGGCAGCCACCGCTAGCAAGAGCGCCAACACAATCATGACAACGGTGATCGTCATTAGTTTACTCGCGATCCTCCTTGGAGCGTTTATTGCCTGGTACATCAGCCGCATGATCACCCAACCCCTTGCAAAATTAACGAGCACAGCCCGTTTGATTGCAGAGGGCGACTTGACGCAAGAAGACGTAAAAGTAAACAATCGCGACGAATTCCAAGTGCTCGTTGCCTCCTTTAACACGATGAAAAACAACCTGCTTACTTTGCTCACAGAAATTAACAAGAGCGCAGAAATGGTGGCGGCTTCCGCAGAAGAATTAAATGCCAGCGCCGAAGAGGTTAGCAAGTCAGCAACAGAAGTAACCGTCCGCATCCAGGACATGACGCAAAATGCGGTAACGACTGCTGAGGCCAGCAAAGAATCGTCACGAGCCATGCAGGAATCGGCTATCGGTATTCAACGAATCGCGGAATCGGCCCAAATCGTATCGGAGAGCGCTGCAAAAACGTTAGAAGCAGCAGAAGAAGGGAACAGAGCCGTGCAACTCGCAGCGGCACAGATGAACAAGATCAAACAAAACGTAGATCAATCCGTAGAGTTGACCGAAAAACTGAACAAGCAGTCCGAAGAAATCGGAATGATTACAAGCGCTATTAAGGAAATAACCGCACAGACCAACCTGCTGGCCTTAAACGCAGCCATTGAAGCCGCACGCGCGGGAGAGCATGGGCGGGGCTTCGCTGTGGTAGCCGACGAAGTGCGCAAGCTGGCCGAGCAATCCAACGAATCCGCCAATCAAATTTCGGAAATGCTCGCGTTGGTTCAGCAAAATACGATCAGTGTAACAACTGCCATGAAAAGCGGCGTTTTGGAGGTAGAGTCCGGCGTCAACTTGATGAATGCTGTAGGTGAGTTGTTCCAAACCATTCGCACTTCCATCCAGACTGTGACCGGACAAGTGGAGGAAATCTCCGCGTCCTCGGAACAAATGTCCGCTAGTGCCGAACAAGTGACGGCATCCGTCGACCAAATCTCTGTCATGTCAACCGATACCTCTCACGGTGCTCAAGACGTAAGTGCAGCAACCGAGGAGCAACTGGCAACCATCGAGGAAATCAGCGCCGTAGCCAGCTCCATGAGCAAGATGGCCGGCGATTTGAATGACATGCTGCGGCACTTTAAGGTGTAGGAGGCTGCGCCTGATTTCAAAAAACAAACGGTTAATGAATAAGGAGCTAAGCGGTTTGAACCTGCTTGGCTCTTTTCCTTTTGCGTAGTGTTCTGCATAAGGGGTTTGTATTCGAGTGAATTCTTGAGAATCCAAGCTTACCAATCGGGCTAACATTTAAACCTCACCAATAACGATGAGGGAGTGTAAAAGTGAAACATTATAATTTAAAGAACGCAATGATTAGGAAAAAACTAACTGTTGCTGTGAGAAGTCCTGCTATTAAATGATATCCCCACTTTTTTATTTTTCGGAGAAGCAAAATACTTAGAACAACATAAATACCTAAAGTAACAAAAAAAAGTAAAATGGCTCCGCCATCATCGCTTCCGAGTGACATCATTCCGTAAACCAATAAAATCATAAAGGAAAGGATTAAGGGAATTGGGACAATTAGGTTCATAATATAGTACAGCACTATCCACATTTTTGTTTTTTGGTCAGCCAGAATATCACCTGATTTCAAATTATTTTAAAATAGATTAGAGAGCGTAAAAAAGTTTTGTGTAAATGGTTACCCATTAAGGACCATCGAGGACGTACACATCATGCTAAAAGATTTGTTCCGTGACACCATCCAGCAGTTGTTTGAAGCAGAAATGGATGATCATTTGGACTACGCCAAGCATAGTGCCGATGGCGATCATTCAGGAAATAGTCGGAATGGGTACAGCAAAAAGAGGCTGAAAACAAAGTTCGGCCATACAGAAATATCAGTTGGTTCTATGACTTGGATGGCTCTCTAAAGTATTGTAACGGGTTTTCATCATCTTGTGGTATACCACCCAGCTTACGTAATACTTCTTCTGCAAAGTTAAGATAATTTGAACCAGTTGCAGTAATAACATTCTTATCCACTACAAGAAGTTCGTTGAGCTTGTTTTCCCAATTCATAACTTCTTTGTATTCAACTTCAGTGGGTTCAATAGAGGCTGTATATGTAATTTCCTTTAGAATTCCCGCAGCACCTAGTAATGAAGGCCCACCGCAAATGGCTGCTAATAACTTATTCTGTTCATAAAATGATCGAATTAATTTACTTAATTCTTGATTTTGCAGGAGTGGGTGGGGTGTACCACCAGGAATAACCAGGGCTTCAAACTCGTCAACTACGATATTCTGAATAGTTAAGTTAGGCAGATAACGCAAAGTAGATAATGCTTCTACTGCCTCTCCTTCAGGTTTTGTTGAAAAAGTAACAAGCTCATACTCTGTTCCTCTTAGAGCAGTAACTAATGTAACAATTTCAAATTCCGCAAATGAATCATATAAAAACAGTAATATTTTTTTCATTCGACTCACCCTTATCAACTTATTGTCGCATAAGCAGCTCAAGACGCAGCTTTACCTCTGGCCACTCTCTGTCGATTATGCTGTAATAGACGGAATCTCGGACATAGCCATCTGGCAGAATCATATGGTTTCGCAAAACCCCCTCCTTGACAGCACCAATCCGTTCAATAGCCTTTTGAGACCTGATATTCCGACTATCTGTCTTAAATTGAACTCGACTCGTCCCTAGCGATTCAAAGCAATGCTTCAGCAACAAGTATTTGCATTCGGTGTTGACATAAGTTCTCCACACAGAAGGCGTGAGCCAGGTAGAGCCAATCTCTAAACTTCTGTTCTGGACTGAGATGTCATAGAAACGCGTGCTGCCCAGAATTTTCTGCGATTCGTTATCAACGATTACAAACGGAAGTGCATTCCTTTGTTCTAGCGCTTTATTCACATACTCCCTCGCATCGTCAAGGGAGTCGATTCGTCCTTGAGTAACTGTCCAAATATTTGGGTATCTGCCTGCCTCATACAAAGCCTCAATGTGCTTGTATTCCATTGGAACCAATGTAACCTTCTGGCCACACAGTACAACCGGGATTACCTGCAAAACGATGTCACCCTCCGCTCGTTTTAAAAAATTTTCCAGTTTTACGATAGCATAAACCCTACCTTGAAGCCTTCCTTCAGGCTCGATGCGGATCTGACGCGGTGGTGTGGCAACTTCCATCAGCACTGAAAATAAATTTTTGCATTTCCGTGTTCCATATATAGACTTTTGTGGCTACACGCAAACCCGTTCTGTCACTACTCAATTCTTGAAGGTAGACGGTATATCCACCATCTCCACCAAATAAAAACTCGGACAGAAACATCGATTCCTTTGCAGATGACTCGTTACTGATCGAGTCTATTTTTGTAAATGTACCGTTCAAATACTTGTAAGCAGTAAGATACACTAATGCGTAATTGTTCGTGTCCCTTTCTACGATAAGGATGTCCTCCCGCTTGGTAGGATCTGTAAGGGCAAGAAAAGGACTGACTGATTCGATGATCGTATTTCCTGTGAATGGGAATCTGATCTGTTTCCCATGATCGAGTAAATAAAAACCATCCGGATGTTCTGTTCCTCTGCCGCACTTCATCAGAAAGAAGTCTTCTTTTTCCATTGATGAGGTGCTGCATTGGTTATCGGTTACCGATCCTTGACTGGCTGCAAAAACGGATACACTGCCAAGGATGAGCATTGCCATAGCCATACAAAGCCCAACTAATGTATAACCCCATTTTCTCATTTGATTTCTCCTTCCTATGATCGAAAAGCAACTAGTATTATAAGGTTCTTTTATGAATTTAATATGAACTGGGTCTAAGTTCCCGAAATATCTAAACCGATACACTTTTACAGTGAAAGCGTTTTAAGGAAGTCTCTTACTGCCCTATTGTAGCCATCTGGGTCACCGTTACGAATCGTATGTCCGCATCCTGGAAATTGCATAAGCGATGTGTTAGGTCTTCTTTTCGCCATCTCTTGTGCGTGTTCCCAACTCAAGATTCGACTTTTTTCCCCTTGCATGAGTAAGGCAGGACACGTCGATGCTTGCCAGTCAGCCCACCATGAGCCGTTTAGCATCTCTTGTGAACGGATTAAGCCCACACTTCCTCCTTTGCGCTGGATATTTTTCAAATCATCAGGATGAACAATCATTTCATTATCAGTCATGTCACTAATCGGTAAGAGATTTGCTTGTATCGCTTCAAAACTATACAAATATGTCCTGCGCGGAACATAGTCTTCTTTTGCTCTGATTTTGGTTTCCTTTAACATACCTAAATGTCGAATATAACCTGTGACCGGGGTCTCACAAGTTTTACAAAGTAATTGAGAGCGCCCCACATCCAGATTGCGCCACGATACAGAGTCATCGCAGTGTTCTTCAATAAAAACGATCATTTGATCGAGCATTTCATTACAATGTTGGTAAACTTCCTCACAAGTTTGGAGAAGGGGCCGTCGAGAATAGTTGTTTCGACTAAAACTGAAATCACGAATAACCATGTCTTCCAAACAAAGTAAATTCCGTTTTTTACTTATTTCCATCATGTGATAGATATATTCAAGTTGCGGCTTCTGTTTCCGATTATTCATAATTAACTTTCGGTATGCAATGTGATTTGTTTGATACCCCCATTCATTAGCCATTTCTAATGCTTCATTCAGAGCATGCAACATCGCCATGAATTCTCGTGAGCAGGAACTCTCACTCCCCGCTACATTTATGCCTTTTTCGAGGCAATGAACTATTTCCCTTAACTGTTCGTAATGCCAACGGGCGTGCTCTCTTCTCATCTGAAAATAATTCTTCATCTCAACAGTTGTTGACATGATTAACCTCCGCTATCGAAATTGCTGTGTTTGGCAATCTTAAAGTGCCGAATATTGCCGTATATTCATACGGAAAATACACCGTTTATGCGGTGGCTTGACATGGAGCCTCTACGGGTATGATACAGGCAGAAAGGGCGATATCAATACTACTGCTTGTTAGTCTTCTAATTCGCATAGCGGCACCTAATAAAATGAAAAATTGGGTTTCTTACGGTTGTGATTACCACTGGAGACAATGGTCGCCATCCGAAGTAGCTGAATATTAATTGATCACACCTGATCAAAAGATTAACAATATGTTACGGTGAGTTTCACACGCTTTCAAAAACAAGTCTCTCATTTATCTATTCTTTTGAATGGGAACAATTATCTCTAGCCCCTTGATTATTTCTGCAGGTAGATCCACTTTTTCTAAAGTGGCAGGGCGTATTGTAATAGATTTTGGTAATTCTTTAACCGGTTGGTAAATCGCCTTCCATCTAGCGGTTACTTTCTCACCGTCCACTTTATTTTCTCCAAGTGATGAGCTAAGAAGTCCTAATTCTTTTCCTTTATCATCTGTCACTTCAAACACTTCAAACATGGCTGAATGGGAAGCGCCTGATTGAATGATTTGTCCTACTAATTCTGTTGAATGAACTGTGAATGTGATCTTTTCCAGAATGAGTGTCGTGTCTCCATACGTTTTTGTCACCATTGGTGTGAATAGTTGATTGGTAGCATCATTTTTTACGATAGGGAAAGAAAAGGACCAATCTCCCCTTGTATCTCCAATCTTTTGAATGGAGAGGTCAAATTGAAATTTCTCGGGTAACGGTTCACTCGTACTGAAATTGATGACTCCCACAGCCTTGTAGTCATCAATAGGATGAATGGTGCCGCCAGTTCCCCAGCTTTCAGGAGTGGTTCCATTTATTTTTATCGATTTCGTCAAACGATGCATGTCAGACAATTTATCCGGAGACTCCACCATAAAGCCAACGGAAATCTGCGCCCCATCATAAAAGACTTCTGTGATCGTAACTGTGATATCGCTGTCGGTTGCCGTTTTTTGAATAGTAGAAACGATACCTTTTTCATGCGCCAATTTGAGCCCGTCATCCCCAACCATATGAAATACGGATTGAACGACAGGTATTTGTTTCAGAGCTTCGGCAAAGCCGGGTGATGTCATGCCCGCTCCGATCACCACACCGAGCGATGCTGCGGTCGCCGTCGTCATAACGGACAGTTTTTTGAAAGTTTGCTTTCTCTTAGATGACTCTGTATTGGATGCTAATTTCAGGAATGCCACCCGCGAAGGTCTGGCTTTCCATTCTTTGTGTTTCTCCAATTTTTGAAACACACGTTTTTTGAAATCCTCAACGTCTACCGGATGATTCTCGTGACAACATTTAGCAGCCTTGATTTGCTGTTCCAAGCTCATGATTTTCGGCCTCCCATACTTTTCGTAAAATATTTCTTCCACGTGCGAGCCTAGACTTAACTGTCCCTTCGCTTTTCCCAAGAATCTCGGAAATTTGTTTCAAAGGTAACTGTTCAAAATAAAACAGGATGATGGGAGTCCGGTAGATTTCGGGGATTTTCAGAATGTGATCATACATTTTTTGATTCGAGTCCATCACCAAAAAGGTATCTTCGGAACTCATGTCAACGCGCTCAGGCAACAGCGCGGTTACGATTTCCCTCCACCCTTTCCGTTGCGCCATTCTACATTCGTTCATCACAATTCTGGCCAGCCAGGGGAAGGGATCACATTCGTCCTTGAATTGATCCATTCTTTCGTAGGCCTTAATAAAAGCATCCTGCACCCTATCCTCTGCTTTTGTCCACTCACGAACGTATGTATATGCAAGGCGAACGAGACGCTGCGCGTACAAATCCATCCATGTTTCCAGTCGTTCTTCACGTTCCAATTTTGGCCACACCAACCTTTCACCTGTATTATGCAAAAAAGCAGAAATAGGTTCCCGGTTTTCTTAAAAACCTTGAACGGAGTAAAATCAGCATAAAATCGCTTTTTTGGTCAATAGAAAAAACCTCACCGATCTGATGAGGCTCTTCGGAATATCGTGCGCTCCTGCTTTCAATCCCAACCAAAATCTACTCTCTTTGATATTTGTTCGGCAGCAGCTCAAGCACTCCGCTTTTCTTATATTGGTTAGGACCATCGGGCACAATTACTTGAATATGTCTCCCGTAGTCACTATTGTGGCTAGTAACTATTGCAGTTAGTGTCATCATGGGATTTACATCAGACGGTTGGTTTGAACTTGTGGGGGTTATGATTGCCATTACCTTGGGTGTCGGCAGTACCATTCTCTTTTTCTTTTACGTCGTTTTGCTCTTCCTGTATAAACGTAGCAAGGTCGCATTTTGGATTGCGTTTGCTTTCCTGTTGGCTACCCTTTTTTCACTTTTCTTGTATTCCAACTTAACATAAGGAAGCGAAATATCTTCTGCCCTTCACAGCTCGTGTGGAAGTTCCGCTTTTTGCCCCCTTCAGCACATAGAAAAACCTCACCAAATCGATGAGGTTTAATATAAATTTTTTTCCGTTTTTTCACGAAACCTTGAAATTTGCAATGACCTTCTGAAGCTCTTCAGACATCCTGGACAGCGCCAAGGCTGACGAAGAGATTTCTTCCATAGAGGCCAATTGTTCTTCCGTAGCAGCAGAAACGTTCTGAGTTCCTGCAGCTGTTTCTCTGGCTACTTCCCGTATGGCCGTAACAGATTGCACGATTTCTTCCATAGAGGCAGCCATCCGCTGCGCACCTGCTGATACCTGTTGAATCTGAACCGCGACATCGTTCACGGAACGTTGAATGTGCTCGAAGGACGTTTCCGCCTGGGTCACTACTACCATGCCTTCGCTCACTTCACTTTTCACCTGTTCCATGGAAACGACCGCTTTTCCCATCTGTTCGCGGATCATCGAAATTAATTCGTTGATTTGATTGGCAGACCCAGCCGACTGCTCCGCAAGTTTTCTTACTTCCTCTGCAACGACAGCGAATCCCCTGCCATGTTCACCTGCCCTTGCCGCTTCAATGGCTGCGTTCAACGCCAGCAAGTTCGTTTGAGAAGCAATGTCAGTAATCACTTGAATAATCTGGCCAATTTCATCCGAACGATTGCCTAATTCTTTGATTACATCTGCCAGGTCATGAACCTTGGTGTGAATGGAGCCCATTTGTACGTTCGCGGTTTTGACCGACTGATTTCCTTCCTCCGCGACTTGAGATGCTTGTACGGCGGAAGCGGATACCTTCTGAGCGTTGTCAGCAATTTTCTCAATACCTTGTGCCATCTCGTTCACAGTCTGGGCACTCTGGTCTACGCTGGTCGCTTGTTGCTCGGAACCTGAAGCGACTTCCTGCATGGTGGAAGCAACTTGCTCCGTGGCTCTACTTGTTTGTTCAGCACTTGCTGTTAACTCTTCAGCAGAAGCTGCCACCTGTTCAGCACTGATTCCCACTTGATGAATCAGATTGCGCAGATTGTTTTTCATGGCATTAAAGGCATGAGCCAGTTCCCCGATTTCATCCCTGTTTTTTATATCAAGATCCTCAACAGTCAGGTCTCCCGCAGCAATTTTTTCTGCCGAAGATGAGATGACAATGACTGGCCGTGCAATCAGCCTTGTAACAAAATAGCCAATGCAAAGCGCCAGGATGACGGCAACCACACCGATGATTACCCCTGTCTCGATTACCCCGTCTACCATTATGGAGTTTTCCTGCGAGGCTTGCGCCATTGCTTTTTGTTCTCGGTTATTAATTTCGCCAGCTGCTGTTCTTATGTCACTGGAAAGAGGAATCAACGTGGTGGTGCCAAACTCCAGGGCCTTTTCTTTGCTCAACGAGGCAATCTGATTTTTTCCTTCTTCATATTGCTTGGACATGGTCTGGATCTTGTTCAATGCATCCTTGGTTTCCTGGGTCAGGGACATTTTCAAGGTGTCGGTAACCAAAGCAGATAATTGCTTGCTTGCATCCTCCATTTTTTGCGTAGCTTCCGAACTTCCTGTAAGGAGGTAGTCTCTCAAACTACTATTCAGCTGCGTAGCATTTACCTGAATATCCTTGATGTTTAAGAGCATTTCAGCTCTTCTGTCCACCAGGTCAGAGTACGAGTTGTCCAGTTCCTTGATGAAGTAAAAAGACATTCCGCTCACAATGACCAGAAGCAGGGCTACAGTTAAAAATCCGCCAATAATTTTCTTGCCAATCGTCCATCTCATCCTGCTACCCCCTTATAAATATGAAAAAATAAGTATGAAAAACATTATTTGCTTATAATATTATGAAAATGCTTAAAAAAAACAAACGGAAATTTGTAATATTGCTATATGATGTGGAAAACAATACAATGGACTGCTGAAATCATCATCATTTGGCGTTTTTGTATTTATTTGTAAATTTCCATAAAAAGGCAATTTGTATTGCACATCGCGCCTGAGGAGATGACATTCGGGGCGCTTGTGGAAGGAATGGCGCAAGAAACACGGGAAAGCTCAAGAAAGGTGTAAAGCAGTTCGTCCCAAGCCCTCTTCAAGGGCATCTTACCTCTTCTTTGTCTTGCTGCTAAAATGAAAAAACCCCTGATTTCTCAAGGGTTTTGACGTCTTCATTATGGTGGAGCATAGCGGGATCGAACCGCTGACCTCTACACTGCCAGTGTAGCGCTCTCCCAGCTGAGCTAATGCCCCATCTTTTCATCTTGCAGTGTGAACCGCTTTCGTAATTTCATTCTAGCACATCCTCCTGTATGCTGCAAGAGAATTTTTTTGGTTCCTCTCACTCTTTTTTACTTCCAATAAAAAAAGTTTTATTAAAAACTAACTACTTATATGTTTACACGATCAATATTTCGGGTATGTGATACCAGAAACAGAATATCTTAGTGAATTGTATAGAGGAGTGGCATTTAGATGACACAGAAACTGAGACTAACCGTCAAAGCCAAGTTGATTGTCGCTTTTGCGTCAATCTTGGTCATACCTATGCTGATCCTCGGCTACCTTTCCTATCAGAGTGCCAAAGAGCGGCTGGAGGAGGCTTTGCTCACGACTGCCTCCGAGAATGTGCGGCTGGTGGATGAATTGCTCAGCCAGACGTTGCAGTCCCAGTCGCGGGATCTGGAGATGATCGCGTCCTCGACGGGGCGCAGCGATTTGCAGGATGCGGCGCGCGCAGCGACCCGCAAAAAGCTGCAACTCTATCACTCCTTGCATCCCGAGATCGGCGAAGTTTACATTGGCGACGATGCCGGCGGGATGATCATGGCGACGGACGCCAAGCTGCCCGACGACTTTGATCCCCGGAAGCGGCCGTGGTACGAAGCAGCCATGAACAAGCCGCAGAGCACCATCGTGACTGACCCGTACATCGATGCCAGCACAGGGAATGTAGTGATTGGCCTTGCCAAAGCATTATCCGACGGCTCTGGCGTATTGGGCATCGATATTCAGTTGACCGCCTTGGACAAGACCGTCAAGCAGGCGAAGATCGGGGAAAAGGGCTACCTCTCGATCTTTGACAAAAACCGCCAGTTTTTGATTCACCCGACAGGCAAACCGGGAACGACTGCAACCGAATCTTGGGTCGAACAGATGTACACCGGAACAGCGGGCCAGTTCGACTTTACCGACGGCGGACAGAACGCCAAAGCCGTCTACCAGACCAACGAGACAACCGGATGGAAGCTGCTGGGCGTCATGTACGAATCCGAAGCCGTCCGGGCGGCCAACCCGATCTTTACCAAGACCATGCTGATTATCGCCATCGCGCTGGTCATCGGGGGCGGAGCAGTCTATGTCATCCTCCGTTCCATGCTGATGCCGCTGCAGAAATTGACAGATGCCGCAGAAAAAATGAGCATGGGTGATGTCACCCAGCAAGTGGATGTCAAAAGCGACGATGAGCTGGGCACGCTTGGCAAAAGCTTCAACCATATGTCCAGCTCGCTTCGCGCCCTGCTCTACTCCGTCAATGGCAACATCCAGCAGCTCGCCGCCTCAGCTGAGCAGCTTTCGGCCAGTGCTGACCAGACGAGCAAGGCGACGGAACAGATCGCGGTCACGATGCAAGAAATGGCGAGCGGTACCGAGAAGCAGGCCGCTTACGCCAAAGAAGGCACGGAAGCAGCCGAGCAAATGTCGGAAGGAATTACCCAGATCGCGGGTTACACCCAGCAAGTTTCCGAAGCGGCGAGACAAACAGCCGATCTCGCGTCAGAGGGCAACGTTTCGATTCAGACTGCCGTTTCGCAAATGAATGCCATTAACCAGTCCATTCACACCCTTGCCGCCGTTGTGCACAATCTCGGCGAGCGCTCCCAGGAAATCGGGAAGATTGTGGATGTCATTACCGCCATTGCGGGGCAGACGAATTTGCTCGCCCTTAACGCAGCCATCGAGGCGGCACGCGCCGGTGAATCCGGCCGCGGCTTCGCCGTCGTAGCAGATGAAGTCAGGAAGCTGGCGGAGCAGTCCTCGCATTCCGCGAAGCAGATCAGCGAGTTGATTGACTCGATCCAGGCTGCCACGGAGCAAGCCGTCGTTGTGATGGAAAATAGCAAAAAAGAAGTAACCGACGGCATCGGGAAAGTCAATGAAGCAGGACAAGCCTTTGAGCAGATCCAGACTGCCGTCGAGCAGGTCGCCGAGCGTATCAGCCAAGTCTCCGGCGCCACGCAGGACATCACGGCCCGCACGCGGATCGTCGTGCAGTTGATCAGCCGTATTTCCGATGTGACTCTGCAAACCTCTGACGGCACGCAAAGCGTATCTGCTGCCGCCGAAGAGCAGCTCGCCTCAATGGAGGAGATCGCGTCCTCGTCCGTCTCCCTGGAAAGAATGGCAGAAGAGTTGCAAAATCAGATCGGTCATTTCAAAATCTAGCGCATCTGGTTTTCCTACGGTTGAAGCCGTAGAACGGGCAGTTCTCCCCAGCTCCCTAGTAAAACGGTCCCCCGCTGTTAGCTGCCTAACAAACGGGGGACCGTTCCTTCTTACCCCGCGTGTCAAGTATGTCTGACACGCGCGGGGCTATTTTTTGTGTGGCTTTGCCCACGAAATTCTCTTTTCCTCTTTTCCCTGCCCCCTAACGCACCGTCACCACTATCGGTGTCTTCATACCGCCGTAGGTCACGTAGATCGTCGCTTTTCCGGAGCCCGTCGCCTTGATCACGCCGTCCTTGACGTCAGCCACGAGCAGGCGGGAAGTGGTCCACAGCGCCGGTTTCGTCACGTTTTGCTCCGAACCGTCCATGTAGGTCGCAGTCGCCGTTACCTGCTTCGTCTCTCCTTTGTTCAAGACGATCTGCACGACATCCGTCTTCAAATATTTCAATGTGTCGACATCCACAGGGATCGAAACGCTCTTGTCGTTGTACCTCGCCGTAACAGTTGCCTTGCCGTACGCCCTACCTGTTATCAGGCCATTGGCTACGTCAGCGACCTTGTAGTTGCTCGTCTTCCAGTCGGCAAGCGACGTCACATTCATCGTGCGGCCGTCCGAAAAGGTGGCGGTCAACGTCACCTGGGAGGTCGTGTTCGATTTGATTGAGGCGTAGCGCTTGTCCGCCTCCAGTTTGGTGACGATTCCGACCTCGACCGGAATGGTGATCGATTTGCCGCCATACCTCGCTGTGATGGTGGCGCGGCCGTTCGTCAGGCCGGTGACGCGGCCATTGGCTACATCCGCGATTTTAATGGCGGACGAGGCCCACTCGGCATCTGCCGTCACGTTGCTGGTATTGCCGGCAGAGTCTGTCGCGAGCAGCTTGAGCTCAGCTGTCTCGTTGACCGTGAGAATGAGCAGGCGAGGCTCCACAGTCAGGGTCGTCGCCTGGTCCACTTCTACGGCGATAGATACTGTCTTGCCCTCAAAAGTGGCCGAAACTGTCGTTTTCCCTGCACCTTTTGCCGTAATGGTACCCTGATACACTTCCGCGACATTCACAGAGCCGCTGGTCCAGGACGCTTGCTCGTTGACCTTTTTGGTCGTTCCGTCTGCATAGGTCGCGGTCACCTGCACGGTCTCGCTTTTGCCGTTGTTCAGGACGAGCTTTTGCTTGTCTACGGTCAGCGTCTGCAGGACGCCGACAGAAACAGGGATCGTGACAGTGCGCCCGCCATATGTAGCCGTTACGCTCGCAGCTCCCGTCGCAACGCCTGTGATGAGACCGTTGCGCACGCTTGCGACTGCCGGAGCGCTCGATGTCCACGCCGCTTTTTGCGTCACATCTTCCCCGGTCTCGCTGCCCGGATAGACAGCCGTGAGCTTCACTTGCTTGGCCCCTCCGACGGGCAGCGCCACGTTGGCCGCGTCAGCGGTCAGGCTCTGCGGCACATCTACGTCCACGATCAGGGTCGCAGTCTTCCCGCCGTAGCTGGCAGTGATCTTCGCGGAACCGGGCTTGTAGGCGGAGATTGTGCCATTTTGGGCAAAAACGATCTCTTCCGCATCCGAGGACCACTTCGCCTTGCCGGTAATCTCCTCGGCAGCAGTTGCCCCTGCAAAAGTTGCCAGAGCTTTCACCGTCTCCGTCGTTCCGCTCTTCATCGTCAAATACGTTGGCACGATGTCGAGGGAGCGCGGAACTTCCACGTCTACCCGGATTTGTACGGACTTGTTGCCGTATTTGGCGGTGATGACCGCTTCCCCGGAGGAGACCGCGTAAATCTTGCCTTTGTTGTAGTACGCGACAGCCTCGTTGCTGGTAGACCATTCGGCTTTGTCTGCCACATCTACCGTCGCCCCGTTATTCGCGTAGGTCGCGGTCAGGCTGATCGGGTCGGAAGCTACGCCCACGTGCAAAAAGAGATTTTGCGGGCTTACTTCCAGCTTTTGCGTCGTATCGACATCGACGGCGATCGTCGCTGTTTTCGTTCCGTATTTGGCCGTGATGGTCGCCGTACCCGCGCCATAGGCCGTGATGACTCCCTTGAGCGCATCGGCTACGGCAGGATTGTCAGAGGACCATTCGGCTTTTGCCGCCACATCCGGATTGTCGCTGCCGTCCGGATAAATAGCGCGCAGCACGATCGTCTCCTTGCCTCCCAGCAGGAGCGACACCTGGTTTTTGCTCGGCTCCAGCCGGTGCGCGATCTCCACGTTTACCGGGATCGTGGTCGACTGGCTGCCGAATTTGGCCGTGATGATGCCCGTCCCGGAGTTCAAGCCTTTGACTTGCCCGTTGATGACCGTTGCAATCGAGCTGTTGTCGATGGACCAATCCGCTTTGGTCGTGACATCCTCTGTCGTGCCATCGCTGTAGAGCGCAGTGAGCGCAAGCTGTGCCGGCGGCTCTTCGCCGATGAGCACGTTGAGCGACTGCTTGTCCATCGTCAACGCTTTCACTTTTTTCGTAACATTGACAGCAACCAGAACACTTTTTCCCATGTACGTCGCAGTCACCGTTGTATTGCCTACTGCCTTGGCCGTGATGCGGCCCGCATACGCAGCCGCGACATCCGGTTCCTGGCTCGTCCAGTCCGTCGTGATGGTGACATCCTCGGTCTTCCCGCTCACGTAGACAGCCGTCGCCGTCAAGGCAGCGGAATCTCCCTGTTCCAATGTCACTTCATTTTTCGACAGGACCAGTCTGCTGATTTCGTCCGCAGCGTATCCTACCCCGGCATTTCCAGCCCCGCACAAGAGCAGGATGGCCAGAAGCAATAGCGTCGTCTTTTTCCAGAACATGTCTAGCCTCCCTCGCAAGTATGAAATCTGTTACTTGGAAACCCTTTCCTCCTCGATAAATATATCGGTTTTTATGAGAAATAATTTACAATTGATTTATGTCTGACATGTGTCAGATGCGAGAGGCGGGCTCTGTTCACGCCATGCCAAGAAGCGCGGCAAGTGCTTGCACTCACCTGCAGGCGCTTCCCGCGCTTCTTTTGATCATCCGTTTTCCAGACGCTGATTTTTGCGTAAAATCTCGTACACATCGACGAAATGGCGGATGCGCTCCATGATCCGCGCCGCCTTGGTCCGCTCGATCCGGTTGCCGTTGGAAATGGACAAGTGCTCCTCCAGCTCCTCCAGCGAGTAGTTGGACGTAAACAAGGTCGGCAAATAGTTGTTGGCCCGCTGATTCAAAATGACGCCCAAAATCTCGTCGCGCACCCATGGCGTGAGGTTTTCCGCGCCGATGTCATCCAGGATGAGCACGGGCACTTCTTTTAGCAGCTCCAGCTTGCCGACGTATGACTGGTCGGAGATGGAGTCCTTCATTTCGCGAATAAAATCGGGGACATAAACGAGCAGCGAGGCGATGTGACTCTCCGACAGCTCACGCGCGATGGCACCCATCAGATAGCTCTTTCCCACACCAAAAGATCCGTGCAAATACAAACCTTTCACACGCTCACCCGTCCCCATCTGGTTACAGAACTGGATCGCCGCCGCCACTGCAGCCTGATTCCCAGCATCGTGCTCCAACTTGTCGAAGCTCGCAGACATGGTTTCCTCTGACACGTAGTAGCTGCGCATCATCCGTCTGCGCTTGAGCTCTTCTTCATGGGAAATTTGCTTTTTACAGGGAGCAATCGCGCTGACGATCGTGTTTTTCATCAGATCAAGCTGCGTCCGATGTCCCTTTACCAGGTTCGGGCATTCGGTCAGTCCGGGACAGTGCTCGCACCAGTACTGCTCCTTTACAGCCGTGTACACGTTGGAGAGCGAACGCATGTAATCATCACGTGTCAACTCGGGATGCTCTTGTGCAAATGCTTGCAAATACACGCTGGAGCGAAACATTTTGTCGAGCTGTTCATCAGGCGAAAGCAACTGGCGAGGGGTGCGTTTTGCGAGTTCCTTCATAAATTGACCTACAGATTCCATCTAGTCGTCACTCTCCTCTCCGTCTCTTGCGCATGGATTCCAGCATTTTACTGAGCTCAGGATCATCCGAGATCAGCTTCCCTTTGGCCGCGGGCTGACCGCTTTTCTCCTGTTCTCTTTGCCATTCTACAGATGCCGGCAGCTTGTCCTGCAAAACGGCTTTTCCATTTCGCCGTACCGCGCCCGTATCTTTCTTGGGAGCTTTCGCCTTTTCCACAGACTGCGTCCGTTGATCGGCGCGCTCCAAAATCTGTTTGACGGCCTCGTCCACCGTGCCGATCCGCTTTGCTTTCCAGCTGTCGCGAATCGTCTCCATGTACGCTTTCGGCAGCTCCATCTGCATGCTGGCAAGCGTATGGAAGAGCAAGGCATTCACGACCTCTGGCTGCATCCCGTCCGTAAAGACGAGCGTCTCTGCACGCTCCAGAAACACCTTGCTCACCCTGCCGCCGACCACCTTTTCCAGCAGTCGGAGCGGTGAAAGCAAGCGACAGGCGCGGGTGAACGCCTCGCTGCCCGGCTCCGGCAGCCTGCCAGGGCCCCATTCGTCACCGCCCCCTTGCTCTGCCGGGGGGTTGCGATACAGCTTGTCCTCCGTATAACGCTGGATCAGACGCTTGCGCAGCACTTCCTGATCGAGGCTTTTGTCCGGCTTGTAAAGCGTCCAGTCACGCAGCTCCTGGCCCAGTCCCCAGCTGTCCATCTGATAAAAATGGCACAACAGGTACAGAAACTCCATGCTCGCCCCGCCAAGCACCTTGGACGCATCTGCATTGTCCGGCAAGTACAGACGAAGGGACGAGACGCTGAGCGGAGTGGCGACCTGCGCCTCGAACCCCGACTTCATCGAAGCCGACGGGAAGCTCTCCTCCATCCTCGTCAAAAACTGCTCGCGCTCCGAACCTTTCTTTACTTCCAGCTCAGACGGTTTCAACGATTGAAACACTTCATGAAAATCTTTCGTCATATTTTCCACGATCGTATATTCTTCATTCAGCCGGGTCGCCACCAGGTCTGCGTATTTCTCCCGCAGCTGCTGAAAGCGGATATTCTCGATCTTGTTGAGCAGCATGAGCGACAGCACGTAATCCCCGAAAAACTCTGCCGGCGTCAGCGGCGGCTTCACCAAATAGTCGTAGTAGTAATCCCGCTGCAAATTTTCCCGGCGCCGCACCTCCAAAAGGCCGATTGCCTCCAGCCGCTCCCGTGCGTCCAGCAGTCGGTCCAGCGACAGCGAAGTGGAGAGCATCAGGCTGCGATGGGTCGCTTCCGCCGACGCGCCGCTCACTTCCTGTACACCGTGCACGAGCAACTGGTAGAGAGTGTACGACTCGACACCGATGATCGGCAAGTACAGCTGGGTGACATAGCCCATCTCGGTAAAGCCAAGCGGTCTTGCCAGCCGCACCAAATAACGATCTTTCGGCAACAATTCGTTCCAGACCAAACGACGCATGAGTTCTTTCCTTCCCTGACAAATCTCGTTCCCCTATTATAGCATGGCAATGCTGCCCACGTGCTGAAATCCGATGGAAAGCGAAAGACGCCCTGGCAGAAATATTGCGAGAGCGTAGCGCAAGCCAATCTATTTCGACTATTAGGTCACTCTTTCGGGAGCGAAGGAGCCTGACTGTTTCGCGCCTGCGCGAGCAGTTCCTCCAGCTCCTTCATGAATACGCTGATGTCCTTGAACTGGCGGTAAACCGAAGCGAAACGGACGTATGCCACTTCGTCGACGCGGCACAGACGCTCCATGACTTTTTCTCCAATATCGTTGCTGGGGATCTCCGCCTGACCGCAGCTGCGCAGCTCCCGCTCGATGTCATTGACCACATCTTCCAGCACTTCCAGAGGCACCGGACGCTTCTCGCAAGCCCGCACCAGGCCGCGCAGCACCTTTTCGCGGCTGAATTCCTCGCGGGTGCCGTCCTTTTTCACGATCAACAGCGGGGCCTCCTCGACCATCTCGAAGGTAGTGAAGCGACGTTCGCACTGTTCACATTCCCGCCTGCGGCGAATGGACTTATTATTATTGAACGGACGCGAATCCAGGACTCTAGTCCCGTTATACTCGCAAAATGGACAACGCATCGCAGCAATCAACTCCAGTACGAACAATACTTTGCTTACAGTGTCCCTCAATTTCCCTTCAGAAGTCAAGTCAATCCTTGTACCTATTTAAAGCATAAGTAGATTCGGGTACAATAGGGTATTGTTGGAGGGATTGGTATGAGGTTAGTATCATTACGACAAGTTCAGCCAGGCATGAAATTGGGCCGTACCGTTTTCAATGAAGACGGGAAAGTGCTGCTCGGCTCGGGCATGATCTTGACCGAGCGTCTCATTGCGGGGCTGGCGCGATCCAAAGTCGACGCCATTTACATCGACGATCCCCGGACACGGGACATCGAGGTGGAAGAAGTCATCCAGCCGCAAACGCGAACACTCGCAGTGGAGACCATCAAGAATACGTTCAAGCAGATCACCAACTCAAACAAACTCGCTCGAAAAATATCCCTTGTTGAAATGGGTCTGCATTTTCAGCGTGCCTTCAGTTCTATCCTCGAAGACCTTTTGCTGAACAAGCAAATCATCGGTAATCTGGCTACCCTCTCTTCGCATTCACCATCCTTGTATCACCATTCGGTCAATGTCGCAGTGCTGGCTGCCGCTGTCGGAATGTCGCTCGGCTACAACCGGCAGCAGCTCATGGACCTTGGAATCGGCGCCATGCTGCACGACATCGGCAAACTGAATCTTCCGCAAGAAATGCTCCAGAAGGAAGAGCGCTGGAACGATGAGGAAAAAGAGATCGCCAAGCAGCATACGACGTACGGTTTTGAGCTGCTGCGAAAACAGCAAGACATCTCCCTGCTGTCTGCCCACATCTGTCTGCAGCACCACGAGCGGTTGAATGGCAGCGGCTATCCCCAGGGCTTGCAGGGCAAGCAAATTCACGAATACGCGCAAATCGTGGGCATCGCGGATGTCTATGATTCCTTGACATCGCCCAAGCCTTGGCGCAAGCGGTACATGCCCCAGGACGCCCTCGAGTATTTGCTCGGATCTGGCGGCCATCTGTTCGAGCACCAC
Source organism: Brevibacillus sp. GCM10020057 (assembly GCF_042683565.1). Lineage (NCBI taxonomy): Bacteria > Bacillati > Bacillota > Bacilli > Caryophanales > Paenibacillaceae > Brevibacillus > Brevibacillus sp. GCM10020057. Next base: position 48,716 of record NZ_JBHUJW010000024.1, on the reverse strand, counting down.
CTCGTCAATGCCTTCATCAAGCATATCGCCGTTTTCCCAATCGGGAGCAGCGTCGTCCTGAACACCGGTGAAGTCGGGGTCGTCAGCCGCGTCGATTCAAATTACCCTCACCGTCCCAGTGTGCGCATCATCAAGGACGGCCGCGGCAACGACGTCCATCACCCGTATGATCTGGACCTGAAATCGAATATCAAGCTGTTCATCGTCGGTTTTGAGGATGACGGGCTGTTCCTGATGAACGATCTTTTCTAATCCTCGCACACGTCCCGGACTGAATGCGAAGTCATTCCTGTCTGCTAAAAAACCCCTTTGCTCCCGATTGAGCAAAGGGGTTTGCTGTATGTGCTGCCGCAAATGGAGCAAAGACCTTTAGTTGATGCCCGCAGCAGCTGCTTCTTTTGTCATCGCCTGGTTGTACATATCGGACACGTGGCGCACCAGGTCAACGACGCGGCAGGAGTAGCCCCACTCGTTGTCGTACCAGGCGATCACTTTTACCTGGTTGGTGCCCATCACCATTGTAGACAGGCCGTCCACGATGGAGGAATTGTCGTTGCCGTTGAAATCGCTGGAGACGAGCGGTTCATCGCAAAACTCCAGGTAGCCTTTCATGCTGCCTTCGCTTGCTTCGCGCAGGACGCGGTTCACTTCTTCTACCGTAACCGGCTTTTTGGTGTTGATTACCAGGTCGACGACGGAAACGTTTGGAGTCGGCACACGCAGGGCGAATCCGTTCAGCTTGCCGTTCAGCTCCGGCAATACTTTGCCCACAGCGCGCGCGGCACCTGTCGTCGTCGGAATGATGGACTCACCGGCTGCACGGGCGCGGCGCAGGTCTTTGTGCGGGTTGTCGATGTTCACCTGGTCGTTGGTGATCGAGTGGATGGTCGTCATCAAGCCTTGCTCGATGCCGAACGCGTCATTCAGCACTTTGGCTACAGGCGCCAGGCAGTTCGTAGTGCAAGAAGCGTTGGACACAATATGATGGTTCGCATGGTCGTAGATCGATTCGTTTACGCCCATAACGATTGTCGCGTCTTCCTCTTTTGCCGGTGCCGTGATGACCACCTTTTTCGCGCCGCTCTGCAGATGCTTGCCAGCGCCTTCGCGGTCTTTGAACTTGCCCGTCGCTTCCACGACGATTTCCACACCCAGCTCGCCCCAAGGCAGCTTCAGCGGGTCACGGTCGGAGAGCACGACGGTAGGTTTGCCGTCCACGATGATCTTGTTGTCTTGTACTTCCACTTTATTTTGCAGACGTCCGTGAATGGTGTCGTATTTCAGCAGGTGTGCGAGCGTTTCAGCTGGATAGCTGGCATTGATCGCAACGATCTCGATGTTGGGGTCCTGGATAGCGCGGCGGAAAACCATGCGCCCGATACGGCCGAAACCATTAATACCAATTTTGATTGTCATATATAGAAACCCCTTTCACAATTGAGTTACGCTGTTCTGTTACTTTTATTATAATAAGTATGACACAATTATCAATGTGTTTTACTGAAAAATAAATATTTAGACGATTTCCCCATCCTATTTTTAATGCGTTTTCCATAGACTGCCCGATCCATGACGAAAGCCGCTCTCTTTTCATCAAGAAAGCGGCTTTCATTGCAAATTGGTATTGTATATGCTCTTGTAACGATCGTGATAGTAGAGGACGCGCTGCACGTACTGCCTGGTCTCTCCGAACGGGATGTCCTCGATATGCTCCCGCTGCCCGCTCCACTGCTCGCTTTCCAGCCATCCGCTGACTTTCCCCGGCCCCGCATTGTACGCGGCGACGACCTTGACGAGGTCGCCCTGGTAGCGGTCGAGCAAAAAGCTCAAGTACCACGTCCCGATGTGAATGTTCATGACCGGATCGTACAGGTACCGATCGTCCTTGGGCCGAAATCCTGCCTGCCGGACGATCCACTCGGCTGTATTCGGCATGATCTGCATCAGTCCGATTGCGCCTTTTTTCGAGACGCGATCCGTCTTGAAGCTGCTCTCGGAGCGGATGACAGCCAGGATCAGATACGGGTCGACGTTGTATTTTTGCGATGCCGTCACAATTTCATGCTGAAACTTGATCGGGTACATCCACTTCCAGATCAAAGACGTATTGAGCAGCAAAAAAACGCTCATCAAAATGAGCAACAGAAACGCTGCCCTTTGGCGCAGCTTCATGAGTTCAGCTCCGCGCGAATCTGTGCCAGCATCTCTTCGACCTGACGTTCTGTTTCTTCTCTCGACGCGGAGTTGTCGATCAAAAAGTCGGCGTCCGCCCTCTTCTGATCGATCGGAAACTGTGCCCGCAGCCTTTTTTGCGCCTGCTCTTCTTCCAGTTCATCCCGTTCGATCATCCGCGCGAGCTGCATGTCGGCCGGCGCGTATACGACCACGATCTTTTCTACCATATGCTGCAGCTTGCTCTCGAACAAGAGAGGAATGTCCATAAAAACGATGTCTGCACCGCCCGCTTCCGCCGCTTCCGCCTCTTCCCGCATCACGCGGCGCACCTCGGGATGAACGATCGCATTCAGTTTTTGACGCTGGGACTCATCCGAAAAGACGATTTCCCCCAATTTCTTCCGGTCAATCTGCCCATCCGCGAGCAAAATCTCCCGGCCAAAGTGGCGCACGATGGCTTCGTAGGCAGGCTTGCCAGGCTCCACGACCTCTCTGGCAATCTGATCGGCGTCAATCACCGGTATTCCCCGCTCGCGCAGCATGCCTGTGACCGTGCTTTTCCCCGTAGCGATTCCGCCAGTCAATCCCAATATCATGCACATCCTCCTCTCCGATTAGCGATTGATTGTACGAACGAAAGAAGCCGTTACTTTTTTTGGCACTTGGGACAAATATGAGTGCCACGTCCTCCCACAACAAACCGGACGATGGGCGTGCCGCAACGGACACAAGGCTCGTCTTTCCGGCCGTACACGAGGAGGGACTGCTGGAACATGCCCATTTCCCCTTGTCCGTTGACGTACGACTTGATCGAGCTGCCGCCTTGCTCTACCGCTTCCGCCAGCGTGGAGACGATGCTCGCGTGCAGGCTTGCGACCTGCTTGCGGGTCAGCTTGCGCGCCGGCCGCTCGGGGTGGATTCCCGCCTTAAACAGTGACTCGTCCACATAAATATTCCCCAGCCCGACAATACATTCCTGGTTCAGCAATAGCGGCTTTATTTTTGTGGATCGGTCCTTCAGCAGCTGGCGCAGGACGTCCACCGTAAAGCTCTCGTCCAGCGGCTCTACGCCGAGCTTGGCCAGCGGACCTGTCGTCGTCTCCGTTCCCAGCGGAATCACGTCCATCGTCCCGAACTGGCGCACGTCCCGATAGCGCAGCTCGGTGCCGTCCGTAAAGTGAATAATGACATGGGTATGCTTCTCGACAGGCTCGTCCGCCTGATATAGGCCGTACCGCCCTTCCATGCGCAGATGGGAGATCAGCACGTCCCGATCGAGTATAAACTGGATGAACTTCGCCCGGCGCTTGATCGCCTGAATGGTCTGTCCCGCCAGCAGAGACTTGAACGCCTCCACGTCATCCGGGGTGCGGATAATGCGCGGCAAATGCACGCTCACCCGCTCGATCTGTTTGCCGACCACCAGTCCGCCCAGCGTCCGGACGACCGTTTCCACCTCTGGCAATTCCGGCATATGCCTCCTCCTCTCGCTGTCTGACTCTCTCGCCCGCGAATCGCTTACTTGGCGTCGTACCAGCTGTGTCCGAAGTTCACGTCCACCTTGAGCGGCACGTTCAGCTCCAAGGCGCCCTCCATCACCTGCGGCACCAGCTTCTGCATCGTCTCCAGCTCATCCTGCGGCACTTCAAACACCAGTTCGTCGTGCACCTGCAGCAGCATGCGGCTCTTCAGCCCTTTTTCCTGCAGGCTCTCCTGCATGCGGATCATCGCCAGCTTGATGACATCGGCTGCGGTGCCCTGGATCGGCGTATTCATCGCCGTCCGCTCCGCAAAGGAACGCAGGTTGAAATTGCTGCTGCGAATGTCAGGCAAATGGCGGCGGCGGTGCAACAGCGTCGTGACAAAGCCGTCCTGCTTCGCCTGCTTGACGATGTCCTCCATCCACTGCTTGACGCCGGAAAAGACGGAGAAATAGCGTTCGATGAAATCGGCCGCTTCCTTGCGCGTAATATTCAGGTTCTGGGAAAGTCCGTAGTCGCTGATGCCGTATACGATCCCGAAGTTGACCGCCTTGGCCTGGCGGCGCATCAGGGAGGTCACTTCGCCCTCGCTCACGCCGAACACGTCCATCGCGGTGCGCGTATGGATGTCCATGCCTTTGCGGAAGGCGTCGATCAGGTTCTCGTCGCCGGAGATGTGCGCCAGAATGCGCAGCTCGATCTGGGAGTAGTCCGCTGCCAGCATGTACCAGCCTTCCTCGGACGGGATGAACGCCTCCCGGATCTTGCGGCCTTCCTCCATGCGGATCGGGATATTCTGCAGGTTCGGCTCCGTGCTGGACAGCCGTCCTGTCGCGGTCGTCGCCTGATTGTACAGCGTGTGCACCTTGCCCGACTGGCTGTGGATCTCCTTGGTCAGCCCTTCGATGTACGTCGAGCGCAGCTTGCCCAGCTGGCGGAACGTCAGGATCGCGTCGATGATCGGATGGTATGGCGCCAGCTTTTCCAGGACGTCCGCGCTCGTGGACGGTCCCGTCTTCGTTTTTTTCAGCACAGGCAGATCGAGCACGTCGAACAAAATTTCGCCCAGCTGCTTCGGCGAGTTGATATTAAACGTCCTGCCAGCCAGCTCGTAAATTTGCCGTGTCAGCTCCTCCAGCTTGGCATCCAGCTCGACTCCCATTTGATCCAGGCGATCGCGGTTGACCGTGACTCCCTGCTTCTCCATCTTGGCAAGCACCATGCTAAGCGGCGCTTCCAGATCGCTTAAAAGCTCGTTCATTTCGTTCTGCGCCAGCTGCTCGCGCAGGACGGGCACGCTTTGCCAAATGGCCGCTGCCTTGTGCGCCACGTGCTCGCTGATGACATCCGTCTGTGGCAGCACACGCTTTGCCCCTTTTCCGTACACCTCGTCATCCGCCCTCACACGCACGCCTGGCGCGTACTGGGCCGCGATGGAATCGAGCGTCGGGTTGCTCTCGGTGGCATTCAGCAAATAGGAGGCCAGGTAGACGTCGAAGCCGATGCCTTGGATGTCCAGACCGTGCCAGGAAAGCCCTACCGTGTCGCGCTTTCCGTCAAACACCCACTTCTCCTGTCCGGCGTCCGCCAGCCACGTGCAAAATGCCTGCCAGTCCTTCGCCACGTCCCATGGCACGTAGAAGGTCACATCGTCCGCCGACAGGCCAAACCCGATGATCGGCGCGTGATGGTAGTTCTCCCCGTCCATTTCCACGTAAACGGCCATCGGCGACGTCAGCTTGCTTGTATAACCGTCTGCCGTCTCCGCAGAAACGACCTCGAAGGAAAACGGAGCCGCTTTTTCCCCGGCTCCCTCGCCCTCTGCCGGCGCTTCCACCTTGATCTTGGACAGGAGCGATTTGAACTCCATCTTTTTGAAAAACTCGCTTACTGCTTGGCCGTCATAGCCGGAATAAGCGGTCTGCCGCACATCCAGTTCAACTGGCGCTTCCCGCAAAATCGTCGCCAGCTCCTTGCTCATCTTCGCCTTGTCGACGTTCTCGCGTAGGTTTTCCTGCAGCTTTTTGCCGGACACCCGATCGATGTTTTCCAGCACAGCTTCCACGGAGCCGTATTCGTGCAGCAGCTTCAGGGCAGTCTTTTCACCGACTCCGGGAACGCCCGGAATATTGTCCGACGTATCTCCCATCAGCCCCTTGAGGTCGATGATCTGCAAGGGGGCTAGTCCGTACTTGTCTTGAATTTCTTGAGGGGTGTACAGCTCGATCTCGCTTACGCCCTTGCGAGTGAGCGCGACAGAGACATGCTCCGAGACGAGCTGGAGCATATCCTTGTCTCCCGTGATGACGGTCGTCTTCTGCGCCTGCTCGTCCGCCCTCTTGGTCAGTGTGCCGATGATGTCGTCGGCCTCGTAGCCTTCAAGCTCGAAGCGCCGGATGGAAAATGCATCCAAAAGCTCGCGGATCAGGGGAAACTGCTCCGACAGCTCCGGCGGCGTTTTGGCCCGTCCCCCTTTATAATCGGCATATTCGCTATGGCGGAACACCACTTTGCCCGCATCAAACGCTACCATGATATGCGTAGGCTTCATTTCCTCCAATACTTTCAGCAGCATGGTCGTGAATCCCAGTACGGCATTGGTATGCAGCCCTGTCGACGTGGACAGGAGCGGCAGGGCATAAAACGCACGATTGGCGATACTGTTTCCGTCAATCAACACAAAATGGCTCAAGCAATCCGACCCCTCTCGTTACAAAAACTGCTATCTTCAATCGTAACATAGGGAAGACGCAGAAGCCAAGTGCGCGGAACTTGCGGGTAAAGTGGCAGGCGCTTGAACAGACTAAGGAAAAACAAAATGGAAGGTGATCCCGTGATTGCAAAAAGACGGATGAGGTGCATCTCCCTGGTGGGTGCAGCGTTATTTTTCTTTTGTACAAACTCGTTGGCCGCAGCGGCCTCACCCCCTGCACCGATCACCCCCGCGCCGTCGTCTGCCCCGCAAAAGGCCGTCGCTTTCGTCATCGACGATTTCGGAAACAACATGGCGGGAACGCAGGAGATGCTGGCGCTGCCAGTCCCGCTGACCGTTGCCGTCATGCCGTTCATGCCGAGCACGAAGCAGGACGCCGAGCTGGCTCACCAGAGAGGGCACGATGTGTTCGTCCACATGCCGATGGAGCCGAACAAAGGCAAAAAGTCGTGGCTGGGCCCCGGCGCGATCACCTCAGACCTGTCCGATGACGAGATCAGGCAGCGCGTGCAAAAAGCGATCGACGACGTCCCCCACGCGATCGGGATGAACAACCACATGGGCTCCAAAATCACGGCGAACGAGCATATCATGCGCATCATCATGGAAGTGGTCAAAGAACGCGGGCTCATCTACCTGGACAGCAAAACGACAGACAAGAGCGTGGCTGGCAAGCTCGCGGCAGAACTGGGCGTCCCGTACGCGGAAAACCAGCTTTTTCTCGATGATGTATACTCCCTCCCGCACATCTCGGGGCAGATGGAAAAGCTGTGCAAGCGCATCGACAGCCTGCCGGTATGCGTGGCAATCGGGCATGTGGGACCTCCCGGCAAAAAAACAGCCTCCGTCCTGCGGCGGTACATCCCGCGAATTCAGAAGGAGGCCAGATTCGTCACCGTTTCGCAGCTAGTTCATCAATCTTTCCATTAAGATTTTCCACAAGCTCTCGTTCACCCTCGCCTCCTCCATGCCCAAGTTTCCTGTCAGTATGGTATATTCGCTCACAGCCTCCTTGATGGCCTGGGCGATTTTTTCTTGTCCTTCCCCCTCTGTCAGCATGCGGCGGTCAGCCGCGTTGCTGATAAAGCCCATCTCGACGATCACGGTCGGACAGTAGCTGTGCCGCAAAACGTAATACGTGCCTCCTTTCACTGGCTTTTCGCGGGAACCCGTCAACTGGTTGAGCGAATCTTGCAGCAGTTGGGCGAGCATGTAGCTTTGCTCGTTGCTTTGGTACAGAACGACCGGTCCGCGCCGCCCTTGGTCGGACGACCAGTTCACATGCAGGCTGAGCATCATCTGCGGAGCGAGTTCTTTTGCGAGGCTCCTGCGCTGAGCGAGGTCGCGAATATGCCGCGAGCGCGTATTCAGCCAGCGGTTATCGTCGCTGAGTGCGATGTCCTCCTGGCGATTCAGCGCTACCTGGTATCCAGCTGCCGTCAACTGCTCGTACAGGCGTTTGGCTACTTGCAGATTGATGTCTTTCTCGTGCAGATCGCCAAAGGAAGTGCCCGAATCCACGCCCCCGTGCCCGACATCGATGAGGATGTTGATCGAGGTGAGCGGGATTGCCTGGCTGCGCGGCGGAATGCAGACGGTGAAAACAATCAGGGCTGCGAATAACAGGATGCTCTTTTTCATGCTTGTAGGATTTCCCGATTGTAAGTAAACCTTTCAGGCTGCCGGGTAAGCATAACATTGTGAATTCTTTCATCCAACGGTACAATAGATACCATCTTGACTTTCTCCCAGAAGAAGGTGCACTTATGGAAAAATCATTGGAAAAACCGTTCTTTCCCCCGTATCTTGCGCTGTTTCTCGGGGTAGTCGCCGTATCTACTTCCGCCATCTTTGTGAAGCTGTCAGCCGCTCCCTCTCCCATCATCGCGACGTACCGGCTGGTGTTCTCCGTCCTGCTGACCCTCCCCCTCCTGCTGTGGAATCGGGGAGCTTTGGCGGAGATCCGCGTGATGCCCAAAAAAGTGTGGCTGCTCTGTACATTGTCCGGTGCCTTTTTGGCCAGTCACTTTTTGCTCTGGTTTGAGTCGTTAAACTACACCTCTGTGGCCAGTTCCACAGTCCTGGTCACGCTGCAGCCTTTGTTCGCCTTTATCGGAGGTTACTTTTTCTTCGGCGAACGGGTCCGTCTGCTTGCCCTGGCCGGGGGGCTGCTGGCGATCGTCGGCAGCTTCGTCATCGGTTGGGGAGACTTTCGGGTAGGAGGCATGGCGCTGTGGGGGGACTTCCTTGCCCTGCTTGGAGCCGCGACCGTTACCGGTTACTGGCTGGTCGGGCAATACGTCCGGCAGTATCTGTCGTCCTTTGCCTATACGCTCGTCGTATACTCCGTAACCAGCATCATTCTCGTCGGGTACGACCTGGTGCTCGGTTATCCGCTCGCGGGCTATCCCGCTGCCGACTGGGGCTGGTTCTTCTGCCTTGCGCTGTTCCCGACTCTGCTCGGCCACTCCATTTTCAACTGGATCATCAAATGGCTGAATACGACGACGATCTCCATGGGCATCTTGGGAGAACCGGTAGGCACGGCCATCCTGGCTTATTTCATCCTTGGGGAAGCAGTGACGCTGCCGCAATGGGTTGGCGGTCTGATCATTCTCGCCGGCATTTACCTGTTCACCCAATACAATCAACCCGCCAAAGGAGTGACTCCCGTTGAGCAATCTGCCACAGCACCGGAAAAGCTTGCGTGAATGGATCAAGGGCCTTAGCGTCTGGTCCAAAATCGGATGGACAATCCTGCTCGGCTACATCGTCGGCCGCATCATCTACTGGATCGCCAAACTCGTCACCTCGTAAATCGCGCCAATCACAAACAGCCCTCCGTTCGACCTCGCCAGTCGGGTCAATCGGAGGGCTGTTTTCATCAGCGGGTCAAGCCGCCGAGTTTTGTCCTTTCGGAGCTTCCGGACTCGGACTTGCCTTTGGCTTCTTATGCAGGAAGTACAGCAGGAAAAGCGACAGGGCAATCGGAATCGTCGAGACGAGGAACGTATCGCCGATGCCTTGCACCAGCGCCTCTTTCGCCATGATCCCGTAGAGCAAGGTACTCGCACCGCCGCTTGCGCTCGCTGCATCGACTCCCGCCTGCGTGTACAGGCCAGCCAGACCTGAAAGCAGCTGTGTCGCGACGTCCGTGTTCATGTTGTCTGCGATGGAGGCCATGTGGAACGTCTGCCGGGACTGCATGATTACGGTCAGGATCGCGATGGCAAACGAGCTCATGACTTGCCGGAGCACGTTGGACAAAGGAGAGGCATCCCCTACGCGCGACCGCGGCACCGCGTTCATCCCGACCGTCGACAGCGTCATCATGCAAAGGCCGATGCCGATGCCGCGAATGGTCAAGATTCTGTCGATCCATTCGTGCATGCTGTCTGCCGCCAGATTGTGCAGCTCGAAAGTGGTCACCGTCATGATCGACAGCCCGACCAGACCGATTGGCCCGACGCCGTATTTGTCCAACAGCTTGCCGCTGATCGGCATCATGATGGCCATCGCGATGGACTGCGGCATCAGCAAAAGCCCCGATTCCATGGCCGTCAAGCCCTGGACATTTTGCAGGAAGATCGGCATCAGGAAGATCCCGCCCATCATCCCCATCATGACGAAGCCGGATGTCAGAATACTAATGGTGAACACCGGAATTTTGAGCAAAGACAAGTCAAGCAGAGGATGCTCCTTGCCCAGCTCGACCCAGACGAACAAGGCGAGACTCATAATGGCTATGAAGAACAGAAACACGATGTAGAAAGACGTCCATCCTTGCGCCTGCCCTTTACTGAAAGCCAAAAGGAGCGCACCGAAGCCGACAATCGCGAGGAATGCTCCGAGATAGTCGAACTTCAGCTCCGGCTTTTTCGGCGTTTCCTTCAGCAATACCGACGACATGATGATCGCAAAAATGCCGAACGGCACACCGACCAGAAACAGGAACTGCCAGCTTAAAAACTCGACCAGATAACCGCCCAGCGTCGGCCCGAGAGCAGGCGCCGTCATCGCGGCAATCCCGAAGATCCCGAGCGCCATCCCGATTTTTTCGCGCGGCACGATCATGTAAATCATCGACATCCCGATCGGCATGATCATCCCGCCGCTCACGCCCTGAATGACGCGGAACGCAATCAGCGAAGTGTCGCTCCACGCCAGCGCACAGAGCACGGATGAGATGGTAAAGAACGTCAGGGACAGGACAAACACTCTCTTCGCTCCGAACTTCGCAGAAAGAGAGCCGCTCATCGGGATCATGACAGCGTTCGCCAGCATGTATCCCGTCAACACCCACTGCATGGTGTCTGTCGTAGAACCGAAAATGGTCACCATAGCAGGAAGTGCTACGTTAATCAGACTGTTATTCAAGATCGCAACGAAGGTTCCGGAGAGGATAGCGAGAAGAGACAACCACATTCCGCCGCTTCCGCTTTTATCCTCCCGCTGTGCCACCGCTTCCGCCATGTCCTCACCCCCGTTAGTTTGCGATCACCTTAGTGCCCTCAGCCAATTTGTCGGTCGGATTCAGCACTACTTGATCGTTCTCGTTAACGCCTGCCGTAACGGTCGCCCAATCGCCGCTCGTGTTGCTCACAGTCACTTCCACTTGATGGACCACATCGTTATCGACTTTGTAAATGTATTGCTTGTTGTCTTTTTGCTGCAGAGCCGCTGTCGGCACTTTGGTTCCTTGTTCGGCTTGCCCTTGCAGCATGACTTCTGCGACCATACCGGCACGCAGCAAGCCATCCTTGTTCGGCATTTTCACCTTGATCGGGAAAGAGCTGCTGTTAGCGTCAGAGATCGGGGAGACAAATTCCACAGTCCCTTGCAACACTTTGCCGCCCAGGCTGTCGACTTTCACATCGACGGTAGAGCCGACTTTCACATTGTTGATTTGCTCTTGCGGAACGCTTGCTTCTACCTTTACTTCATCCATTTTCACCAACACGAGCAGTGGCGATCCGGCAGCCGCCATTTCGCCCGGATCGATGTTGCGCTTGGCAACGATACCGGAAATCGGCGCGCGGACGATTGTATTGTCATAGCTGCTTTTCGCCAGCTCCAGGCTGGAATTGAGCCGGCTTACTTCCGCCTGCAGCGCTGCTACCGTATCCGAGGTCGGGCCTGCTTTTGCCAGATTGTATTGCGCTTGTGCCTGCTCGAGACCCGTGCGCGCTTTTTCCAGATCGAGCGATGTTTTCTCCAATTCCGCCTGGGACAATGCGCCGGAATCAAAGAGGGCCTTCATCCGGTTGTAGGTGCTCTCTGCGACCTTCAGGCTCGCTTTTGCCTGCTCCACGGTGCTGGCGAGCTGCTGCAGCTGCTCATTACGCGCGCCTGCCTTGGTGTCTCGCAGCTTGGCCTGGGCACCGGCAATCGCCGCTTGCGCCTGGGCAATTTGCTGCTGGTAGTCGGATGCTTCCAGCGTCACCAGAACGTCGCCTTGCTTGACGACAGAGCCTTCGTTCACATTGACGGTTGCCGCCTTTCCGGATACTTTGGACACGACCTGAATTTCTTCGGAGGCCGCGATTTTCCCGCTGGCAATCACGCCTGCCTGGGTGGAGGCTACTTTCCACGTTTTCACCACCGGCAAAGTTTCTTCATTCGTGCCGGAAGCAGATTCGCTGCAACCGGCGGTAATCAGGGAAACGGCTGTGAGCACTGCGCCGATTGTTTTCCAATGCTTGTTTTTCATGATCATTACATCTCCTTCACGTGCACTTTGATCTCAACGTTCAAGCCAGCTGCCAGGTGCAGGCCTTGGGTGTCATCAATGGCAATCTTGATCGGGATACGCTGGGTGACTTTCGTGAAGTTACCGCTTGTGTTGGTTGCCGGCAACAGGGAGAACGTGGAGTTCGTGGCTTTCCCGATGTCCATCACGTGCCCGGTCAATTGTTTGCCTGGGAAAGCATCGACCGTAAAGTCTACCTTTTGGCCCAATTTCAAACGTTGGATCTCTGTTTCCTCCAGGTTGGCGGAGATGTACAGCTTGCTTTCGTCGATGACGAGAGCGACGGAAGTTCCGGTGGAAACGACCTCACCCTCTTTTGCCTGTGTCTTGATGACGGTACCGGTAATCGGCGAACGCAGAACGCTGTTGTCCAGCAGGTTCGTCGGGATGTTCGTCGTTTCCAGCTGGCCGACGATTTGATCCGCTACGACAGCGTCGCCCTCTTTTACAGCGAGTCCGGTCAGTTTGCCTGTCATTTTGGGCATGACACGATAAATATCTCCCGTAATTCGTGCGTCTTGTGTAGTCACATAATGTTCACCCTGATACCAGTAGTAGTAACCGATGCTGCCACCGCCTACCACGATCAGGAGCAAAATGACATACAATACCAGTTTTCGCTTCATGGTTTCTCCTCAGCTTTCTATCTCTTCTAGTTTGGTGACCAAAGCTTCCAAAGAGTTAATAATGTTATTGAGTTCTTCTTCCGTAAAACTGTTGAAATGCTGCTTGTAAATCTCGCCGGATAACAGATCCACCTTCTCAAACAGCTCGGTGATCTTGTCTGTTTTCCGAATCCAGACTACACGGCGGTCATGTTCATCCCGGACTCGCTCCACCAATTGCTCTCTCTCCAGGCGATCAATAATGCCGGATACAGTGCTATACGAAAGGTCAACGGCTTTGCTGATCTGTCCAATCGTCTTCGGTTCCGCGTTGATTTGTTTAATGACCACCAATTGCGGCACAGTTAGCCCGTATTTGCACAGCTCTTTTGTGGCCATTATCCCGAACGTTTTATTCAGACGTTTCAGCAAGTCCCGGATATGCAATGGCTTGTTCATGATGCACTCCTTTCCTGAATAATATTTCGTACGCGAAATTTTATCACACGAAACACTATACGACTTTTTTTGTTTCATGGCAACTATTTCTTTGCTTTAAATTTTAACTAAGTAAGCAAAACGACTCGACCGCACCTCATTCAGGTGCTGTCGAGTCGTCGGGAGTCTTGGGATTGCCTGGCAGAATCGCCGGTTCTTCCTCCGGGGTGGCACGGCTGACGCTGGGAACATGCCTTGGCTCGTATTCGATCTCCGGGAAGGAGTGTACGGAGACGTGCATCGTGCCGCCGTACACTTTGGCCCGAATCAGGATGGGGTACGCGTACTTGTTCTGAAAGACAAAGTCTGGCCCGTACCAGCTGACTGTCGCATCCCGCCCCGGCCGCACATACGCTACGTGCCTGCTGTGCGAATACCGCTGCACGATATGCAGGCCAGCCTTGTCCACCGCATTAAAAAGCGTGGAAGAAACCTGGCAGATCCCTCCGCCGATCCCTTCCGACAATTCTCCGCGCACGATGACAGGGGCTTGCAAATAGCCTTTGGCCCGCGTCCGCTTGCCCACCACCTTGTTGAAGGAAAAAATCTCCCCCGGCAACACAACCGTATTGTTGATCGCCCTGGCTGCCAGCGCGATATTGTGTGAGCGGTTTTTGTTGCCCGCATTGAAGTACGTTGTATATTCACCGATTCTCTTCTTCCTCACCTGCGTCATTAGGGCGGTGTCCACTTTCGGATAAATTTCCTGGTACGTCGCCTTGAGTACCCCTGAACCGCTGCCGTAATAGTAATTGTAGAATTGCGTAAGAAAGTCCGTCTCGTTCAGCTTCCGTCCCTTTTTGTCTTGCACGATTGCGCCAGTGTCGTCGATTGTGGCGTTGATCGGCTCGATGTACGCCTTCTCTGCCAGACGCTCCATGGTCATGCGCAAATGCTCCTCGTCAACGGTGGGCACGCCTTCCCACGGCACGGTGTAATCCGATCGATCCAGTATCGCCACTGTCTCCCCTTCCATTTCTACCTGCAGAAAAGGAACGGGATCGAGGGGATTTGCCAGCAGCAGAGCCAGCATCAAACCATAAACCATCCGGCTGCTCACCTCCTGTCTGTAGTATGAGCAGCCGGGCAAGTTTCATGCGGTCATCATTTCGCTGGCCAGACTCACATGCAAGCCAGCCGACCCATGATGGCCTCGGTGACCACCTTCAGCCGCTGCTGATCGGTCGCTTCCAGGTAGACATTGTTCAGCTGCTCCCGCAGTTCTTTCGCCGCAACGAGACAAGCGGTCGCCTCCTTGATTTTTTGCGAGTAGCGCGCCTTGATGTCAAACAGCTCATCGGCATATTGTTCATCCGTACCTGGCGTGATTGCCCGCTCGTACATGTCGATGACTTCATCCGTCGGCTTGCTCGGAAAATACTCGTGGGGAGCAGTGCTGTCAAAGAGAGCCACGCCTTTTTCCGGCAAAATGACCATGTCCAGGCTGTGCGGGTCCAGACCGCAGTGGTAGACCTCCACGTCCAGTCCGCGCTGCTCGGCTTCGCTCACCAGCCGCTTGAGCATCGTCGATTTTCCCGAACCCGGACGCCCCTTGATGAAGTACCGCTTCTGCAAATGATCGGTCAGCTTCATGATGTGATCGACCGGCCCTTGGGGAGTGGCGGCCCCAAGGTACATCCTCCTGACACGTGCCGTCTTGCCCAGCGGCTCGTCGGCAAAGAGACGTTCGATCAGCTCCTCCGTCACGCGGTTCGCCTTGTCACGGTCCAGATTCGCGATGTACGGTGCTTCCCACTCGTCATGGATGCGCAGCGCTTCCGCAAACGCGTCGTACGCCTCCTGGCTGTGCCGCGCGATGCCGGCGTTCCAGCCCGTGATCTGCGCCGCATAGGGCGTGAGCAGCTCAACCTTCAACGAAGTCTGCAGATTCACCTGGATATCGGTCACACCCTGCGCGAGCGGCCGATACTGGCGTGGGTAGCTGCCGTCCATGACAGCGACCTTCCAGTCCGTGAAAATGACGCCGTCGTATTTGCCATTCTCAAACGGCGAATGAATCCATTCCACCTGATCGGTCACTCTCGCCATTTCCTTGCCGATGGTCTCAATCACTCGCGACGTGATGCCTTCTACCACACCCGTCAAATAGTAAATTCGCTCCATCCCCGCCAGAACAGAATCATAGAAAGTCCGGTATCCTCGGGCGGTGTTTCCCGCCGCGTAAATATGTCTCTCTCTTTTTGCCATCGTCATTCCCTCCTGTGCTTCCTGATGCAAAGTTGAATCTCTGCATGATATGCACAAAAAAAGGAATGGGCTCCCGAAAAAAAGAGCCGCTGCAAGCCATGCTTGCGGCGACTCTTTGAATCATTGACCGACGGCAAGATGCGGTTCGTCACTTGTTCAGGTCCGTCAGCTTTCCCGTCGACATGTAAATGATCCACTCGCAAATATTCGTCACATGGTCCGCAATCCGCTCCAAATACTGGGCGACCAAGAGCAGATGCGTCCCCTGGGAGATCGCTGTCCCGTTCCTGGTCATGACCTCGATCAGGTCGCGGAAAATGGTGGAAAACAGCTTGTCGACAATGTCGTCGCGTGCCGCGATTTCCTCTGCGTCCACTTGATTGCGCGCGATATAGGCATTCAGGCAGTCCCGCACCATCGCCTTCACGTGGTCCGCCATCAAGGGAATGTCGATCAGCGGCTTGACGTATGGTTCTGTCATCAGCCTCCGCGTCGTCTTGGCGATCGACACTGCATGATCTCCCATCCGCTCCAGATCCGTCACCAGCTTGAGCATCGTCCCCAACCGGCGCAGGTCGCTCCCCACGGGCTGCTGCAACGCGATCAGCCGAAAACAATCGCTCTGAACTTCATGCTCCAGTTCGTTGATGAGGTGATCGCTGCCAATGACCTGCTCGGCGAGCTGTACATCCCTCTCCACCAGGCTTTTGATCGCTTTATGAATGGCTTCCTCCACCAGCGTGCCCATCGCCATCAGCTTGCGGTGCAGTACGTCCTGCTGTTCCTCAAAGGTGTGCCGCGACATATCCTCGTCCCCCTTCGTATATCTGTGGTTACGACAAATAGTACAAGGGGATTGTAGAGGGACGGTAAAGACCGTGTGTGGTTTCTGTAAATCTTTTCAGTGCAGCGGCAGGATGACGGTAAAGGTCGTGCCTTGTCCTTCCTCGCTTTCGACCGAAATATGCCCGTGCAGGTTGTCCACCAGGTGCTTGACGATTGCAAGGCCGAGTCCTGTTCCTCCGGAATCGCGGCTGCGCGCTTTGTCCACCCGATAAAAGCGCTCGAAAATGCGCGGAATGTCTTTTCCCGGAATGCCGATGCCTGTGTCGGCGACCTGAAGCCGGACGTTTTTGCCTTCCTTCGCGGCATGAATGGCGATCGTTCCGCCCTCCGGCGTATAGGCGACGGCGTTCGACAGCAGGTTCAGTACAATCTGCTGCAGGCAGTCTCGATCCGTCATCAGCCAGATGTCCTCGCCAGCGATCGGCAGCTCTATCGTCAGCTGCTTGCGCTGCGCCTGGTCGTGCATAATCGCGGCCGCCGATGCGATCAGCTCCTGCACATGCACCTGGCTCATTTGCAGCGGAATGCGTTTCTGCTCGATCCTCGACAGGTCGAGGATGTCGCGGATCATCCGGTAGAGCCGTTCGCTTTCGTCCGAGATGATCTGCAGGAAGTTGCGGCACGTTTCCTCGTCCTGCATCGCCCCTTCCAGCAAGGTCTCCGTAAAGCCCTTGATCGACGTGATCGGGGTGCGCAGCTCATGGGAGACGTTCGCTACGAAATCGCTGCGCATCTTTTCCAACCGGCGTATGTCGGTGATGTCGTGCAGCACGACGACTACGCCGCGCGCCTCGCCCCTGTAGTTGATGTACGGCGCGAAGTTGACATCCAGCACGCGCTCCTGCGGGTAGTAAATGTGCACCTCTTCCCGGAACTTCTCGCCCTTGTCCAGACAGCGGTCGATGTAGTGGCTCAGTCCAAAGCTTTTTCCCGCCTCGATATGGAGCTTGCCGACGATCTCGTTTCCCGCCATCCCGAGCAGCTTCTCCACCGCCGGATTGACCAGCATGATTCTGCGCTGCTCGGAAATGAAGATGACCCCGCTCGTCATATTGGTCAGCACGCCCGACAGCCGCTGCTGGTTCTCGGAAATCTCGTACATCTGCTGCTCCAGGCTGGAGGCCATGAAGTTGATCGCCCCTGCCAGCTGACCGATCTCGTCCTTTGCCTTGATGCGCACGCGACTCTCGTACTGCCGCTGCGTAATGTTGCGGGCGACGCGGGTAATTTCCTCGATCGGCCGGATAATGGAAAAAGAAATGCGGGAAACGACAATCGAACCGACTACCAGCGTGACCAAAAGCCCCGTCAAAAGGCTGTACCACATGTTGTGGATCGTATTGGTGATGTCTTTCATGGACATCGCCGAACGCACCGCCCCGACGATTTGTCCATCCAACGCGATGGGCACCGCCACATACATCATGTCGTGCCTCAGCGTCTCGCTGTAGCGCCGCGATATACCCGTTTCCCCGCGCAGCGCCGCGATGAACTCCGGCCGGTCGTGATGGTTTTCCATCCCGTTTGCATAGGTAGAATTGTCAAAAAGCACGGTGCCAGCCTGATCGATGAGCGTCAGCCTGACGTCGTTGGCGGGAGCTACCTGCAGCACTCGCTCTTCCAGTACCTGTTTGTCTGAAAAAACTTCCGGGAACCGTACCGCCTGCGCGATGAGCCTGGATTCCCGCAACAGCAGTTCCTGCAACGACTGCAGGTAGGAGTTTTCAAGCACCTTGGCAAAGTACAGCCCCAGCAGGAGCAGAACCAAGGAAATCAAACCGAGTATGGTCAAGGTGAGTTTGATGCGAAAGCGAGTCAAAGGCGGTGCCTCCCGTTATCCTTCCAATTTATACCCAAGACCGCGAACGGTTTTGATGTAACGCGGATTTTTCGTGTCTTCCTCCAGCTTGTCGCGCAAATGGCTGACGTGGACATCCACGATGCGGGAATCGCCGATAAAGTCGTAGTTCCAGACAGCGTTGAGCAACTGATCGCGCGTCAGGACACGCCCGTGGTGGCTCGCCAAATAGTGCAGCAGCTCGAATTCCTTCGGGGTCAGCTCCACTTTGGCGTCGCCGCGGAACACTTCGTATTTTTCCGGATAGACGCGAACGTCTCCGAACTGCAGGACGACTTCCTCCTGGACCACCGACACTTCCGGGGCGGCCTGAACGCGGCGCAATATCGCCTTGACCCGGGCGACCACCTCGCGCGGGCTGAACGGCTTCGTCAGGTAATCGTCAGCCCCCAGTTCCAGACCGAGTATCTTGTCGAGTTCATCGTCCTTTGCCGTCAGCATGAGGATCGGCGTATTCACCCGTTCCTGGCGCAGCGTCTTGCACACGTCCATGCCGTCCATCTTCGGCAGCATCAGATCGAGAATAATAAAGTCGGGCTGCTCGCTTTTGACCATCTCCAGCGCCTGTTTGCCGTCGAAGGCCGTCATGACCCGAAATCCTGATTTTTCCAGATTGAATTGCAACAGCTTCACGATAGAAGCCTCGTCATCCACTACCAATACTTTGATCATGTTTTTTCCCCCTGAGCTATCGTCCTGTTGGCATGACGCGATAGGCTTCGTTCCTTTTCTCTCTAATCTCAGTCTGCCAAACCGGAATCGCGACAGACAAGTAAATTTTTTGTAAAGATAGCTCCACACACCATTTGCAGGTATGATTCCTCCCGAGACGCGAAAAGACGCCTTCCAGAGGAGAGGCGTCTTTCGTATTTCACGCATCGATCCTATTTCAACACAGCCAGCACTTTACGGACAGAATCAGCAGACTTGTCGAGAGCCGCTTTTTCTTCGGCTGTCAGTTCCAGCTCGATGATTTTCTCGATCCCGTTTGCACCCAGAAGTGTAGGTACGCCCAGGTACAAATCGTTGTAGCCGTATTCGCCCTGCAAGAGGGCGATGGACGGCAGAATGCGTTTTTTGTCTTTCAGAATCGCTTCCGCCATTTGCACGAGGGAAGCCGCCGGAGCGTAGTAAGCGGAACCGTTGCCGAGCAGGCTGACGATTTCGCCCCCACCTTTGCGGGTGCGCTCGACGATCGCATCCAGACGGTCTTTTGGAATCAGCTTTTCCAGCGGGATACCGCCCGCATAGGAGTAGCGAACCAATGGCACCATGTCGTCACCATGGCCGCCCAGGACGAACCCTGTCACATCTTCGACAGATACGCCCAGCTCCATTGCCACGAACGTGCGGAAGCGTGCTGTATCGAGCACGCCGGATTGGCCGATGACGCGCTCTTTCGGGAAGCCGGAAGTAGTATAGAACGTGTAGGTCATGGCGTCGACCGGATTGGACAGAACGATAACAGTGGAGTCGGGAGCATGCGTTTTCACTTGCTCCGCTACGGATTTCATGATACCAGCATTCGTGTTCACGAGGTCATCGCGGGACATGCCAGGCTTGCGGGCGATACCGGCGGTGATGATGACCAGGTCTGCATCCTTGATGTCTGCATAGTCAGCCGTTCCGGTGATCTTGGCATCGAAGCCGAGAACAGGAGAGGCTTCCATCATATCCAGCGCTTTCCCTTTGGTCGGGTTTTCCAGCTGCGGGATGTCCACCAGTACAATGTCGCCCAGTTCCTTTTGTCCCAGGATGAATGCAGTTGTTGCCCCTGTGAAGCCGCTGCCGATGACAGCGATCTTTTTGCGTTGGAATGCCATGACAAATCCCCTCCAAATGTTAGTTAACTCGTATCCAATGAATCAACTATACATACACGCAAACTTACATGTTTTTGATCA
Source organism: Brevibacillus sp. GCM10020057 (assembly GCF_042683565.1). Classification (NCBI taxonomy): domain Bacteria; kingdom Bacillati; phylum Bacillota; class Bacilli; order Caryophanales; family Paenibacillaceae; genus Brevibacillus; species Brevibacillus sp. GCM10020057. The sequence continues at coordinate 28,679 of NZ_JBHUJW010000024.1, read as the reverse complement.
GGGCGTCAGCAAACTCGGAGCATTTCAGCTCGGTTGCACCTTCCATCAGACGGGCGAAATCGTAAGTAACGGTTTTCGCGGAGATGGTTTTCTCCATGGAGTTGATGATCAGGTCAGCTGCTTCGTTCCAGCCCAGGTGACGGAGCATCATTTCACCGGACAGAATGACGGAGGACGGGTTTACTTTGTCCAGACCAGCGTATTTCGGAGCAGTACCATGTGTTGCTTCAAAGATCGCATGACCGGTCAGGTAGTTGATGTTTGCGCCTGGTGCGATACCGATACCGCCTACTTGCGCTGCCAGAGCGTCGGATACGTAGTCACCGTTCAGGTTGAGGGTTGCTACGACATCGTATTCAGCCGGACGAGTCAGAATTTGTTGCAGGAATGCGTCGGCGATCACGTCTTTTACGATGATTTTGCCAGCTGCTTCTGCTTCTTTTTGCGCTTTGTCAGCGTCTCCGCCTTCCGCTTTGATGCGGTCGTATTGAGCCCAAGTGAATACTTTGTCTCCGAATTCGGCTTCAGCCACTGCGTAACCCCAGTTTTTGAACGCGCCTTCGGTGAATTTCATGATGTTGCCTTTGTGTACCAGGGTAACGGATTTGCGTTTGTTGTCGATTGCGTAGTTGATCGCAGCGCGAACGAGACGCTCGGTACCATCTTTGGAAACAGGCTTGATGCCGATACCAGAAGTTTCCGGGAAGCGGATTTTCTTCACGCCCATTTCTTTTTGCAGGAAGTCGATCACTTTTTTCACTTCCGGAGTACCTTCCGCCCACTCTACGCCAGCGTAGATGTCTTCAGTGTTTTCGCGGAAGATGACCATGTCAGTCAGCTCAGGGTGTTTGACAGGGGATGGCACGCCGTCGAAGTATTGAACAGGGCGTACGCATGCGTACAGATCCAGTTCTTGACGCAGAGCTACGTTGATGGAGCGGATACCGCCGCCAACAGGTGTAGTCAGAGGACCTTTGATCGCGATCAGGTATTCGCGGATCGCTGTGAGGGTATCTTCAGGCAGCCATTCGTTGTATTGGTTGAAAGATTTTTCACCAGCGAACACTTCAAACCATGCGATTTTCTTTTCGCCTTTGTACGCTTTTTCAACAGCTGCATCCAGTACGCGCACGGAAGCTTTCCAGATGTCCGGGCCAGTACCGTCACCTTCGATGAAAGGAATGATCGGATTGTTAGGCACAACGAGTTTGCCGTTATCCACTGTGATTTTTTCGCCGACAGTTGGTTGCGTCAAGTTTTTGAACACAAGAACCCCTCCAGAGTTGAAATAGTTAGGAATCAGAAATATTTCCAGACAGCTTGAAACAGGTCCATACCCGCTTCGCTGAAACAGGATGGCTCCTGCTCTGCGAAACAGGCATCTCCCTGTTTCTTCACGCTCGGAAAAGCAACGAGTGCAGTCTTCGCTCGCGGATGATTAACGTTGGTCGATCGGTACGTAATGCTTTCCTACCGGACCAGTGTAATCCGCGCGAGGACGGATCAAGCGGTTATTTTCATACTGTTCCATGATGTGTGCAGTCCAGCCAGACATGCGGCTGATTGCAAAGATCGGTGTGAACAGGTCGATTTCCAGGCCGAGCGAAATGTATACGGATGCGGAATAGAAGTCGACGTTTGGCTTCAGGCCTTTTTCGCCTGTTACCATGTCTTCGATTTTTACAGACATCTCATACAGTTCCGGACGTCCGGTTTGCGCAGTCAGCGCTTTGGACATTTGGCGCAGCCATTTTGCGCGCGGGTCGCCATCTTTGTATACGCGGTGTCCGAAGCCCATGATTTTTTCCTTGTTGTCCAGCTTATTGCGAACATAGCCTTCCACGTTGTCCAGGCTGCCGATTTCTGTCAGCATTTTCGCTACAGCTTCATTCGCGCCGCCGTGCAGAGGGCCTTTCAGGGTACCGATCGCGGACACGATACCGGAGTAGATATCGGTCAGGGTGGCAACGGTTACACGAGCAGCGAATGTAGAGGCGTTCAATTCATGATCCGCGTGCAGGATCAGTGCGACATCGAGCGCTTTCACAGCAGTCTCGGTAGGCTCTTCGCCTTTCAGCATGTACAGGAAGTTTTGCGCGATGGTGTACTCAGCTTTTGGAGCAACCGGCTCCAGACCTTTGCGCAGGCGAGCGAACGCTGCGACCAGGGTAGGAGTTTGAGCCATCAGACGGATTGCTTTGCGGTAGTTCGCTTCAGGAGACATATCTTGCGCTTCTGTATCGTAGAGCGCTAGCGAAGAGACAGCTGTGCGCAATGCAGCCATCGGGTGAATCCCTTTTGGGTAATTGCGGATGCCCTCGATTACTTCGGCAGGGACAGCGGCTGCCTCGCCCAATTGTTTTTTCAAGGTTTCCAGCTGATCTCGCTTCGGTAACGCTCCATGCCAGAGCAAGTATACAACCTCTTCAAAGGTCGCATGTTCTGCCAGCTCGTCGATGTTGATCCCGCCGTAGCAGAGAACGCCATCTACGATCGAACAGATTGATGATTCAGCTGCAACAATGCCTTCCAGTCCACGGGTTGCTGTCATAGAACTCCCTCTCCTTTTCCACTAAGTAATGTGTCAACCAGTCGTCGCTTGTCCGCCGACCGGTACACGCACAGCCGTGAAGCTATATAAATTTTGCAGGCAGCGGTTTCTTTCATCCACCACTCTTGTCTAAGAATGTCGTCCATGCCCATTCCTCGCAGTCAGCCTATAGAGAGGAGAGAAATCTTCGCATGGAGAGAAAAAAGAATCCACTCAAGTCGACCCAATTATAAAAGATTATTGCAGTTTTGTGAATAAGGTAAGCGAAAAAATGTTTCAAAGGGTGAAACCCGGTTTTGTTTTTTCAACTAACTTGCTCGGTCTATTCAGCATACGGCATAATAATTACAGCAGCATTTGTCCCCTTGAGAGGGCAAGAAAGGAGACCGCTTTGAATCAGGAAAACTGGGTGGAAAGACTTTTTCAAATCATTCGGTTTTTGTGGGTTTGCCTGCTTGTGTACTTTGCCGTATGGGTTTTCCGGTTTGCAACACCCTTACTTTACCCATTTCTGATTGCTTTAGTCATTGCCCTCTTGATCCATCGGCCCGTCACGTTCATGACCCGCAAGTTCAAGTTTCCCCGCTGGCTGTCCGTGACGATCTCCCTGCTCCTGCTGATGCTGCTGGCCGTCGGGGTGGTCACGCTGGTGGTGACGGAGACGGTCGTGGAAATCGGCGAGCTTGCCAAACGTCTTCCGGGATTCGCCGCCGAGCTCTCCGAGTATTTGCAGCGGACCATCACCCAGGAATTTCTCATGGGGCTGTACAATCAGGTCCAGTGGCTCTACACCCAGCTCGACCCGGATTTTCAGCTCAAGGTGGACGCCACGCTGGGCAGCGGCATTTCGTCCATCACGCATGCGGGCCAGAATCTGATCGTCAGCTTTCTGGACAATCTCAAAACGTTCCTGCTCTCGCTTCCGAACATGGCAACCGTCTCGGTGATTTCCTTGATGGGAGCGTTCTTCATCTCGAAAGACTTCTTACAGTGGGAGGCGCGCTTCCGCCGGATACTGCCCAAAGGCGTCAACAGCCGCCTGGACCAGGTCTTTCGCGATCTGCGCGGCGCCCTCATCGGGTTTGTGAAGGCCCAGCTGACGCTGATCTCGCTCACCGCCGCCATTGTCATCATCGGTCTGTTGATCCTGCGCGTCGAATACGCCATCACGATCGGCCTGATCACGGGACTTGTCGATTTGCTGCCCTATCTCGGCACCGGGACGGTCTTCATTCCGTGGATCATTTACCTGTTCTTCAAGGGCAACTACACCCTGGTCATCGGCTTGTCCATCCTGTACGCCGTCGTGCTGATCTTCCGGCAAATCATCGAGCCGAAGGTAGTCGCGGAAAATGTGGGACTGGACCCGTTGCTGACGTTGGTCGCCCTGTTTGTCGGCTTGCAGCTGTTCGGCTTTCTCGGCCTGATTATCGGTCCAGTAGCGCTGGTGATGATCAACGCGTTGATCAAAGCAGATGTTTTTTCGGACGTATGGCGTTACATCAAAGGCAGTCGTACATAAGAAAAGAACCGCTCGCGGCAGGCAATTGCGCCTTGCCGGAAGAAGCGGTTCTTTTTTTCAACCATCTGTTCATCTGCGAAACAGCAGCTGGATTTTCCCCGAGGCGATCAGCGACCACAGCCACCCTTTCAGCAAATGGCGCACGATGAGACGGGTGTAGGGGATGAGCAGCAAAATGCCGGCGACGTCCGAGAAAAAGCCGGGAGACATCAGCAGCACTCCGCCGACCAGGACAAGTGCGCCGTCGATCAGAGATTCGGTCGGCATCTGTCCCCGCGACAGCTGGAACTGCACGGAGCGGATGACCTGGATTCCCTGCTGCCTGGCGAGCCACGCCCCGGCCACCCCCGTCAAAATGACCAACGCAACCGTGTTCCATCCACCGATAATCTTGCCTATTGAAATGAGTCCCCACAGCTCGATGGCGGGAATGACAATAAACAGGACGACGAGGATGCGAAACAGCATGGTCACTCTCCCCCTTTGTGCTGCTTCTCCAGCCAGGCATACACTTCCGGCTCTGTGCGGGACAGACGGATCGGTCTGAAGGATGCATTCGTAAAGACGTGCATCGTGCTGCCTGTCACCAACAGCTCGTCATCTTCCACGCGGACAATCTCGTAGGAAAAGGTCAGCCGCACCGGCGTAATCTCGGATACATGCGTGCGTACCTCCACCTCGTCGTCGTACTTCGCAGGCTTTTTGTACGAAATGGCGGCATCCGTGAGCGGCAGCAGAACGCCTTTTTCCTCCAGCTGACGGTAGGTCAGGTCCGCATGGCGGATAAATTCGGTGCGCCCCACTTCAAACCAGTTCAAATAATTCGTATGGTAAACCACGCCCATCCGGTCCGTCTCGCTGTACCTGACGCGCAGACGATGGGAATGAACAACGGGTTTCATGCGCTTGTCACCCCTTTCTCTTTCCCCATATTGTACCATAGACGGGCCGTGTTTTCTGACGGCGCGTTTGTCATTTTGGCCGCTGCGGCAATAGCGGAGCGAAGAGATTTTACATTTACAGAGCGAGTCCGATCATGCGGGGGATGGAGGGAAAAAAGCAAGGGAGAACCGCATCATGCGTCCTCCCCTGCTTTCTGTCCGCTCTGTCTTTTGGTGAAAATCGATCAGCGAATCGGGCAAGCGCCGCCTTCGCAAGCTTCGGCAGTCGTCAGGTCGACATCTCCGCCTGTTTCGTACTGCTGCAAAATGGCCGGATCAAACGGCTTCATGCTTTGCTTCAATGCCTCGTACTGTTCCCGGGTGCACTCCTCGTACGGCGCCAGCTGATAGTTTCCGCCGTCCAACTGCAGGAAGGAGACGCCAACAAAATTGTCCCAGTTGTCGAATACGATCTCTTCCACCTCTGCCCACTCTTCCTTGCGTACCGTAATCGTGTTGGATGAGTTGTGCTCGGTATACTCCTTTTGGAAGCGGAAGTATGTATCGAACTGGCGCTTCGCACTGACTTCGTTCTTCGTCTCTTTCGCTCCGGAAGCAACAGGGAAATCGATGACGAGCGTACGGGCATTGGCCATGCGTTCCTCGTGCGTGTCCCCAGGCGTACCTACCTCTGGATGCACAGTCCAGCCCAGCGCCTGTACGGCCTTGGCAAGCGGGTCCTCCGCGTTGATGCGGATGCGGCGGATGTAGTAGGGCGAATGGGACCAGTGCAGGCCGCTGGACACTCCGCCCGCTACCTGCGACAGCGTGCCTTCCGGTTTGACAGTCGTCACGAGCAGCGGCGAATTGACGCGCAGCTCGTACGCGTAACGGTTCGCTTCGTCACGGGCAGCGTCGCCAAGCAGGCGCAGCAGCTCCAGCTCCTGTTCTTCCGTGTAGCCGAGCGATGCCAGTGCATCTTTTACGCCAGTCAGGGAAGTGCCGAGCAGTCTGTCGCGCTGCTGAACCGTATCCCAATGCGGCAGCTCCAGCGTCACCAGCGTCATGCGCAGTCCGGCGCGGGCCGATTTGCGCTGCGCGTCGAGCAGGCCGTCCAGATCCAAATATTTGGAACCGTCCGGGCTGTTCTTGACAAATTCGACCAGATTGACAGTCGTCAGGTTGCAGACCCCGTAGGAATCGAGCAAAATTTCCGCGCACGGATTCAGTCCTTCGGCGTTCGGACGGCGGCGGTTGGCTTCCTCGAGGTTGATGAAGCCCGGCTCCCCTTCCAACTGCATCAGGGTGAAGACGAGGTGCAGGAAGTCGCGGCTTGGCTGCTTCGTAAACGCGATGGAGTTGTTGGACATGCGGCGGTGGTCCAGTCCGAAACGGCCGTCGCCGACTTTTTCGATGTTGTCAAACCAGGCAGGCTTGTGCTCGCCCAAAAGCTCCCCGACGCGGCGATGGTGCGCCAGCTGTTCATCGGTCCAGAAGCCGTTGATGCCGTACTTGGCCAGCATGCACTCGTAGTCGTCGTGGTCGAACAGGAAGATTTCAGCCGTACGGCGAACGCCGCCGACTACGACGTTGGCACCGATCAGATTGCCGATGTCCAGAATGTGGATGGGACGAACCTTGCCGTAGCCTTTTTCGTCGCTCTCGATCGGCGCCAGATGCTGATCGATCTGGTTTTTCAGCACTCTGTCGATTCCTTCAAACATTTCGCGAAGCGGCTCATGACCGCTCGCCGTTCCGCCGAACCGCTTCAGGCGCTCGCCTTTTGGCCGGACGCTGTTGTAGGAAATTTTCACGGTGTGGATATGCTCGTACGCCTTGTCCGTCAAAATTTGCAAGTAGAGGCGCAGCGATTCTACCCAGCCTTCCTTGCTGTCCCCGACGTAGATTTTGGCGAAGCCGTTTTCCAGCACGTTCAGTTCGGAGCGCTCGAGCCGCTGGTGTTTCGGCAGCGGTCTGTACTCCGACGAGAGCAGCGTTACGTTCGTGCGGATCGGCGTGAGACCGGCAGCCATCTCCTTTGTGCACTTGAAGCCGACCCCTGTCCCGACGAGAAGCAGGTAGAACAGGTCGCCAAGGTCATCCCAGGACTTGATGTTCAGGAACGAGCAGTTGAAGTTGGCGAGCGGATACAGGTCTGCGACTCCGTTTTCCGCCCCCCCTACCCACAAGGTACGGCCAGACAGGAATTGGCGAAGGTTGAACATGTTGTCAAACAAGCCCTCAGCCTCTTTTTCCAACGCACGCGTGTCCGGACGCAAGCCGATTTTGTTCATATGCTGATAGGCGAGCTTGATATTGTAGTCCACCGAGCGACGGCAGGTTTCCTTCCAGGTTTCCCGTCTTCCTTTTTCCGGTATAAAGCGAGAATAAGTACGATAATATACGAATTGTCCAAGTGGAGTCATATGTGCAGGGAAATCTGGATATCGTTGCAAGAATCCATCCGTCAAAAAACGGGTTCTGGTATTCGTCTCAGTGGCCAGCATATCGGTTCCTCCTTCAATTCTTTCCTCTCTAGTTAACTATCTTTAGTGGAAAAACTCAATAGTTAAACCTACATATTGTGAAATATAATTTTCGACAATACTATATATAGTATTTCTCGCAAAAAAACACTTGACAGGGATAACCGAACATTTGCCCGAAGCTCTCTCGCTTTGCTTCTCTGCGACAAGTAACCAGCCGATTTTATCAAATTCCCCCTCGTAATGCATCGGCTAAAAATCCCCATTTTCTGGAGAAAAGCGGAATCGGCAAAGTTCACGCCATGCAAAAAGGCACGACAAAGAGGGCGACCTGCAGTCACCCTCCCGGAGAATCCTATGAGAAAAACGAGTCTTTCGTACTAGAGAACCCGCGCGTGTCCGGAGTAAATGTTTCCGCGCTCGGAATCGACAGTGACGACTTGTCCATCCTTTAACAATTCCGTCGCCAGAGCAACTCCTACGATTACCGGTACGCCCAGGTTCAGCCCGACTATGGCTGCGTGAGAGGTCAAACCTCCCTCTTCCGTGATGACCGCTGCCGCCTTTTGGAACGCCTCGATCATGTCCGAATCGGTGCCGATCGTCACCAGAACGGACCCCTTCTCCGTCTTCGCCAGTGCTTCCTCTGCGGAGCGCGCGATCACGACCTTGCCTGTCACCGCTTTGCGGCCGATACCTTGTCCTTTCGCAATGACATCGCCGATGAGGTGAATTTTCATCAGGTTGGTCGTTCCCACTTCGCGCACAGGCACACCCGCCGTGATCACCACGAGGTCGCCGTGGCGGACAAAGCCTGCGTCCAGCGCTTTCTGAACGGAGTTGTCCAGCATTTCATCTGTCGTATTCGCCATCTCGCCCAATACCGGATAAACCCCGTTGATCAGCGCCATGCGGCGAATGACGTTGGCGTGCGGCGTAACGGCCACGATCGGCGCCTTCGGACGGAATTTGGACACCATCCGCGCCGTATGCCCGCTCTCAGTCGCCGTAATGATCGCTGCGGCGTTGAGGTCGAGCGCGGCGTTGGACACCGCCTGGCTGATCGCATCCGTGATGGTGACTTGCTTTTGCTGCGCCTGCGCGTACAAAATCTCGCGGTAGTTCAGCTCCTGCTCGGCGCGCACGGCGATTCGGTCCATCGTCTCTACCGATTCTACGGGATACTTGCCCGCAGCCGTCTCGCCGGACAGCATGATCGCATCGGTTCCGTCAAAGATCGCATTGGCTACGTCGCTCGCCTCCGCTCGGGTCGGACGCGGGTTGCGCTGCATGGAGTCGAGCATCTGCGTAGCCGTGATGACCGGCTTCGCCAACTCGTTGCACTTCTTGATCAACATTTTCTGAACGAGCGGCACTTCCTCCGCCGGAATTTCTACACCCAAATCGCCGCGCGCTACCATGATGCCATCCGAGACGGCAAGAATCTCGTCTACGTTGTCAACGCCTTCCTGGTTCTCGATCTTGGCGATGATATCGATATGCGCGTTGTGGCGCTCCAGAATCGTGCGGATCTCCAAAATATCGGACGCCTTGCGCACAAAGGAAGCCGCGATGAAGTCCACCTGCTGCTCAATGCCAAACTCGATATCCTGGGCGTCCTTTTCCGTAATTCCCGGCAGGTTGATCTTGACCCCTGGCACGTTTACGCCTTTTTTGCTTTTCAGCGTGCCGCCGTTTTTGATCAGGCAGACGATGTCGTTGCCCCGGACTTCCTGCACGGTGAGGCCGATCAGGCCGTCGTCGATGAGAATCGTGTCGCCAGGCGCTACGTCCTGCGGCAGCTCGGCATACGTGATCGAGACGCGCTCCGCCGTCCCCGCCACCTCTTCGGTCGTGAGGACAATCGTGTTACCTTCCGCCAGTTCGACGGAGTCGGTGGCCAATGTCCCCGTGCGGATTTCCGGTCCTTTGGTATCCAGCAGGATCGCGACCGGCTTGCCCGTCTCCTCTGACGCCTTGCGGATATTGGCGATGCGCGCCGCATGTTCCTCATGGGAACCATGCGAGAAGTTGAGCCTTGCCACATTCATTCCCGCGTGGATCAGCTTCTTGAGCGTCTCGACCGATTCGCTCGCGGGGCCGATGGTACATACGATTTTCGCTTTTCTCAACATAGGATATTGCCTCCTCTTTCCTCCTGAAACCTGCCACCCCTAGATGGACAGTGTACGAGCCAACTGATAAACGGATAAGTCCAGCTGATGCTTTTTCGCCAATGCTTCGTTAAAGTCGACATCGACGATCTGGTTGTTCTGGATGCCGACCATGCGATCCCGCTTGCCTTCGAGCAAAAGGTCGACTGCTGCCGCGCCCATCCGGCTCGCCAGCATGCGGTCCATCGCGGTAGGCGAACCGCCGCGCTGAATATGCCCCAGCACCGTCACCCGCGTCTCCCAGCCGGTTGCTTTGGTGATTGCATCCGCGTAAGAGGCAGCGCTGCCGACGCCTTCTGCCACGATGATGATGGAGTGCTTTTTCCCCCGTCGCTGCCCGGCGTGGAGACGATCCAAAATATCGTCCATGTCCTGGTCGGCTTCCGGAATGATGATCGACTCGGCACCTGCGGCAAGACCCGCCCACAGAGCCAGGTCGCCGGCATCCCGTCCCATTACTTCAATAATGTAGGTCCGTTCATGGGAGGTCGCGGTATCGCGAATCTTATCGATCGCTTCTACGATCGTATTTAACGCGGTATCGAAGCCGATCGTAAAGTCTGTGCACGGAATGTCGTTGTCGATCGTCCCTGGCACCCCGATGGTGGGAAAGCCTTTTTCCGTCAGCTTTTGCGCCCCGCGGAAGGACCCGTCGCCGCCGATGACAATCAGTCCTTCGATTCCGAACTTGCGAAGCTGCTCGACTGCCCTCTGCTGTCCGGCCTCCGTCTTGAATTCCTCGCTGCGTGCCGAATATAAAATCGTTCCGCCCCGTTGGATAATATCCCCTACGGAACCGAGCGACATCTCCTGAATATCGCCACTCATCAGTCCCTCGTATCCGTGGTACACGCCAAACATTTGTACCCCGTGGTGCGCAGCCCGGCGAACAGCCGCCCGCACGGCAGCGTTCATTCCCGGGGCATCGCCGCCGCTGGTCAGAACCGCAAGCTTTTGCATGGAATCCACCTCTCCAATCGTGTCGTCTTTAGCATGTCATGAAACGGTAACAGTATGTACCAAAGCAGCTTTGAAACATGCTGTATCAATCCGCTCCGCATATCTGTTATACTCTTGAAACGATATGTGTCATACTTTTAGAAAGATCTGAACATTTCTCGATTCGACTACGATTGTAGCAGATTTCCCTAGCAGAAAAAAGCCAAAAAACGCCCCCTGCGATCACAGGGAGGCGTATTCACCGATCTGTTTAAACTTCTCGTATCGATCCTGTATCAGTTCATCCGGAGTCATTTTGCCGAGCTGTTCCAGTTGCTCCACGATCGTCGCCTTGACCAGACTCGCCTGCTGGATCAGGTCGCGATGCGCTCCTCCGAACGGCTCTTCGATGATGCCGTCGATTACTCCCAACTCAAGCAGGTCAGGCGCGGTAATTTTCATCGTCTCCGCAGCGCGCATGCCGAGACTGGAATCCCGCCACAAAATGGCAGCGGCACTCTCCGGCGCAATCACGGAGTAATAGGAATTCTCCAGCATAAAGATGCGGTTGCCTACGCTGATGGCAAGGGCGCCGCCGCTGCCGCCTTCGCCGATGACGATGCAGATGATCGGAACGCCGAAAGTCGCCATTTCGCGCAGGTTGCGAGCGATCGCTTCGCTCTGGCCGCGCTCTTCCGCAGCCTTGCCGGGGTATGCACCCGACGTATTGATAAAGCAGATGATCGGGCGCCCGAACTTGTTTGCCTGCTGCATGATGCGCAGCGCCTTGCGATAGCCCTCGGGATGCGCCATGCCGAAATTCCGCTTGATGTTGTCTTTGGTGTCTTTCCCTTTTTGGTGACCGACAATGGTGACAGGGCGTCCATCCAGCATGGCGATCCCGCCAACGATCGAGTGGTCGTCCCCGAACAAACGGTCTCCGTGCACTTCGATAAAATCAGTAAAAAGTAGCTGTATGTAGTCCAGGGTCGTCGGACGCTCCGGATGGCGAGCCAGCTGCACGCGCTGCCACGGCGTCAAATTACCGTAAATTTGCTGCGCCAGATCTTTCGACTTTTGCTCCAGCCGCCTGATTTCATCCGTGAAGTCAATTCCTTTCTCCTCGGTAAAGCGGCGCAATTCCTTGATCTTTTCCTGCAGTTCGACTAATGGCTTTTCAAAAGGGAGTTCTCCTGCCATGCTTCCACTCCTTCCCGCGACGTGTGCATCTCTACCAGTTTGGCTAGCGTATTGCGCATGTCCTTGCGGTGGACGACCATATCGAGCTGCCCGTTCTTCAGCAAGAATTCCGCAGTTTGGAAGTCTTTCGGCAGCTCCTGGCGAATCGTCTGTTCAATGACACGACGCCCGGCAAAGCCAATCATCGCCCCTGGTTCCGCGATATTGTAATCTCCCAAGGAAGAAAAGCTTGCAGACACACCGCCGTAGGTAGGATTCGTCATGACGGACACGAACAGCAGACGCTCCCGGTCGAGCCTGGACAACGCCGCGCTCGTCTTGGCCATTTGCATCAGACTGAGCACGCCCTCCTGCATGCGGGCGCCGCCGGAAGCCGAGAACAGAATGAACGGCAGGCGACGAGCGATTGCTTGTTCGATCGCTCTCGTAATTTTCTCTCCTACAACCGAGCCCATGCTGGCCATGCGAAAACGGGAATCCATGACCCCGATGACAATCCGGTTGCCGCCAAGCACGCCTTCTCCGGTCATGATGGCTTCGTTCAGATTGGTGTTGGCCATGTCCTGTTCCAGCTTTTCCAGATAGCCGGGGAAGCCGAGCGGGTTGGCCGTAATCAGGTTCGCGTCGAATTCCTCCGTCAGCGCTCCGTCGTCCAGCAGCGAAGCCAAACGTTCCGGTGCCGACATGGAATAGTGATACTGGCAGCCTTTGCAGACGCGCAAATTTTTCTCCAGGTCTTTGGAGTAGTGAATCGTCCCGCAGTGCGGACATTTATTCATCAGACCTTCGGGGACTTCCTTTTCTCGCGGTACAGCTTCCCTGGAAGGGTCAGTGGAAGCCGGGACACGAGCGAGTGTCTCCGAAGGGACGGTAGCAAACTTGCGCTTTTTCCCAAAAAGATCTTTTAGCACTGGTACACCCCACCTTTCTCTTCAATGAAGGATCGTGGCGAGTACTTCCTGGACTTCTTGCAGTTCGCCCTCCGGCACCAGAATCTCGTATTGCTTCGAGACCTTTGCCTCCCGAACCTTGACCAGGAATCCTTCATCTGTCAAACGTTGTTGTATCCGTTCTGCGATTTTAGCACTAGGAGCGATGTAGATGACAGTCCACACGCTGGCTTCCTCCTTCATCGTCCAATACAGGTCTGCATCATCATATCACAGCCTTTGCGCCTGTCGCAAATGGGGGCAAAATCACAGCTTGCTGTTCTCCAAATGGCGTTTCATTTTTTCTACGGCTACTCCTGCATCGCCCGCGCGTATCGCTTCCATGATCTCGCGGTGCTCGGCCAATGCCAGCTTCGCCCGCCCCTCCCGCGAGAGCGATTCGGTACGGACGCTGTTGCTGTATTCCACCAGCGGCGCCCAGATGCGGTGCAGGATGGAGTTGCGGCTGGAGCGGCAGATGACCCGGTGGAACTGGTAGTCTTCCTCCGTCGGCACTTCTCCGCGCTCAACCCGCTCCTCGGCCATTGCCAAAATCCGTTCCATCTCTTCAAAATGCTTGTCGGTCGCGCGCCTGCATGCGAGCCGGACGGCATCCAGCTCCAGAATTCGGCGCATCTCGATCAAATCCTTTTTCGTCTTCGTATCCCGCAGGATGAAAAATCCGAGAATGTCGATCAGCCGATTGTGCCGGTAATGCTTGAGAAATGTGCCTTCCCCTCTGCGGGTCTCGATCAGGCCGAGAAGCTCCAATGCCCGGAGCGCTTCACGGACGGAGGAACGACCTGCGCCGAGCTGCTCCGACAGTTCGCGTTCGGACGGGAGTTTGTCGCCCGGCCGCAGGTTTCTCTCCTGCACGATCTCGTGGAGCTGCAAGAGAATCCCTTCGTATACTTTTCGATCTTGGGATGAGTCGAGCACCATTTATCCTCCTTAGGGAGCATTGCTGTGAAGTGAAGCACCCTCCATAGCATGTCCGGAGGGTGGCGGCTGTACGTGTTTTCTATACTTGCTGATAGGAAATCGCAGCCAGATTCATCGTTTTTTGTTTGACCGCTTCCGGATCGACGGCGATGCGGGCCACGCCGCTTTCCATCGCTGCTTTTGCCACGGCTGCTGCTACGCTCGGCGCTACGCGTGCGTCAAACGGCGCCGGGATGACCTTGTCTGCGGACAGCTCTTCCGGCGAGATCAGGTCGGCAATCGCATAGACGGCAGCCAGCTTCATCTCTTCGTTGATGCCGGTCGCGCGCGTGTCCAGCGCACCTCGGAAGATGCCAGGGAATGCGAGCACGTTGTTCACCTGGTTCGGGAAGTCGGAGCGTCCCGTACCGACAACGGCAGCGCCGGCTGCTTTCGCTTCTTCCGGCATGATTTCCGGAATCGGGTTCGCCATGGCGAAGATGATCGCATCGCGGTTCATGGAGCGCACCATTTCAGGCGTCACGGCCCCTGCAACGGAAACGCCGATGAACACGTCAGCGCCTTTCATGGCCTCTGCCAGGTCGCCCTCGATTTTGTTGCGGTTCGTGATCTTGGACATTTCCTCTTTCACCGGGTTCATCCCGAACGGACGGCCTTCGTAGACGATCCCTTTCGTGTCGCACATGATGACGTCTTTCACGCCCATGGACAAAAGCAGCTTGATGATGGCGATACCGGCTGCACCGGCGCCGTTGGTTACGACGCGAATGTCTTCCAGCTTTTTGCCCACCACGCGCAGGGCGTTGATAAGACCTGCTGCAGTCACGATCGCCGTGCCGTGCTGGTCATCGTGGAACACAGGGATGTTCGTCTCGCGCTTCAGGCGTTCCTCGATGGCGAAGCAGGCAGGTGCCGCGATGTCTTCGAGGTTCACGCCGCCGAATGTCGGCTCGAGCAGTTTTACGGTTTCTACGATTTTGTCTACTTCGTTCGTGTTGAGGCAAATCGGGAACGCATCTACCCCAGCGAAGGATTTGAAGAGGACGGCCTTTCCTTCCATGACCGGCATCGCTGCTTCCGGACCGATGTTGCCGAGGCCGAGCACCGCCGTACCGTCGCTGACTACCGCGACGAGGTTGCCTTTCATGGTATATTCGTACACTTTGGACTTGTCGTCAAAAATATCCTTGCATGGCTCTGCTACCCCGGGAGAATAAGCGAGGCTAAGATCGCGCGCATTGCGGACAGGCACTTTCGTGACAGCCTCCAGTTTTCCCTGATTCTTTCTGTGAAGTTCCAGTGCTTCCTCTCGCAGATTGGACATCGTAAACACTCCATTCACGTTAATCTTTCTATGACTGTAAATCAACTGCATTTACTCCTATAACTACGCCCAGTGGTCTGACCACTTTTTCAGTTATGCTCTCAATATATAGCAAACCTGTTTTTCTGTAAACCTGCCGAAAACAGCGAAAAAGGGAGGACATTCCTCATCCTCCCTGCATTATCGGCATTTCTTTCAAGATTACGCTGTCACGTCCCACAATTGCTCGCGCTTTCTCCAAAAATGACTCGTCCGCATCGACCCGAATGGAATCGGGCAAGCGAATTGTCTGTCTTTTTGCCTCGTAGTACAAAATCACAGGAATCGTTCCTTTTTTTTCGACAAAAAGCTGTTGCAGCCGCTGCAGCGTCGAATTCTGCTCCTGCCGCCCGGGAATTTTTACAAAGAGCACCAGCTCTGTCGCCTGCGGTGGCTGTGCGGCGGGGTGCGGCTCGGCAGGGGCTGCTGCCGGGGCCGGCTTTGGCAAAGCGTCGGCTGGCCAGAAGCGGGAGGCGAGCAGCTTGACGAGGTCGTCCTGATGGTCGATGCGGGCTTCTGCCACGACCATGCTTTCACGGGTCAACAGCTCGGCATGCCTCGCGAACACCTGTGGAAAGACGACCACCTCGACCTGCGCCGTCTTGTCCTCCATGGTGATGAACGCCATCGGGTCTCCTTTTTTCGTCTGGATGCGCCGCTCCTCCGTAATCATCCCGAACACTTTCACCGTCTTGTCCCGCGGCAGGTCGCCGAGCGAGACGATCGCCGTCACCTCCGCGTGATTGGCGAGGTGGGCGTACTGGTCGAGCGGATGGCCGGAGATGTACACGCCCAGAAGCTCCCGTTCTTCCTTTAGCTGCTGCGCGCGGGAAAGCGGCGGCACCTCCGGATATTCCGCAGGCTCCCGCACCGGCGCAGATTCTTCTCCCGCGAACAGGTTGAGCTGGTCAGCGTCGCGCTCCACCCGTCTGCCGTTGGCTTTGCCGACCGCTTCATCCAAGAGCAGCAATAGCTGGCTGCGGTGACCCGGCAGCGAATCCAGCGCGCCGCACAGCACAAGCGACTCCACGACTCGCCGGTTTACCAGCCGCCCGTCTACTCGTGCGCAAAAATCAAACACGTCCCGGTACGGCCTGCGCGCACGCTCCTTGACGATCGACTCGATAGCGCCGTAGCCGACGTTCTTCACTGCGGCCAGACCGAAGCGAATCGCGTTCTGCTCCACTGTGAAATGCGCCTCGCTGCGGTTCACATCGGGGGTGAGCACGTTCAGATGCAAACGGCGGGCCTCCTCCGTGTACTCCGCGATGCGCGTCTGGCTGCCGATGGACAAAGAGAGCAGCGCCGCCATAAAGGCGAGCGGATAGTTCGCCTTCAAGTACGCCATCTGGTAGGCGATGATGGCGTAGGCGACAGAGTGCGCCTTGTTGAAGCCGTAATCGGCAAAGCGCACGATCAGGTCGTAGATTTCGTTGCCGAGCGCTTCTCCGTAGCCCTGTTTGACGCACCCTGCCACGAACTTCTCCCGCTGCTCGGCCAAAAGCTCCCGTTTCTTTTTGCCCACGGCGCGCCGCAGGATGTCCGCTTCGCCCAGGCTGAAGCCGGCCAGCAAGGAGGAAATCTGCATGATCTGCTCCTGGTAGATCATAAAGCCGTGCGTCTCCCGCAAAATCGGCTCGAGGACCGGATGGGGGTAATGGACGGCAGACTGACCGTGCTTGGCGGCGATGTACTGCGGGATGATCTCCATCGGTCCCGGGCGGTACAAGGCCAGGACGGCGATAATGTCGCCGAGGCTGGTCGGCTTGAGCTCGCGCAGGACGTTTCGCATTCCGGATGACTCCAGCTGGAATACGCCTGTCGTCTCGCCCCTGGAGAGCATGCGGAACGTCTGCGGATCGTCCGTCGGGATCGCTTCCAGATCGAGCTTCGTGCCCTGCCGCTCCAGATTGCGCAGCGTCTCCTGAATGATCGTCAGGTTGCGCAGGCCGAGAAAGTCCATTTTCAAGAGGCCCACTTCCTCCAGAATCTCCATCGGATACTGGGTGAGGGCAAGCCCCTCGCTCCCTGTCTGCAAGGGCACATACTCCGTCAGCGGCTCGCGGGAAATGACGACCCCCGCCGCATGCGTAGAGGCGTGCCGCGGCAGCCCTTCCACTCCCCGCGCCGCTGCGATCAACTGGGCGGCCTGTTTGTTTTCCGCGCACAGCTTGCCGATGTCCGGATTGAACTGCATGGCCCGCTCGATCGTCATCCCCGGCGACTGGGGAATCATTTTCGCGACGCGGTCGATCAGGCCGAGGGACAGCCCGAGGGCCCGGCCCACGTCGCGCACAGCCGCGCGAGCCGCCATCGTCCCGAAGGTAATGATCTGCGCCACGCGGTCGTGCCCGTATTTGCCCGCCACGTAGCGGATCACCTCGTCCCGGCGCTCCACGGAAAAGTCGATGTCGATGTCGGGCATCGTAACCCGCTCCGGATTCAGGAACCGCTCGAACAGCAGGTGAAAGCGCAGCGGGTCGACATTGGTAATTTTGAGCGCGTAGGCGACCAGGCTCCCTGCCGCCGAGCCCCGCCCCGGCCCTGTCGGAATGCCGTGCTCGTGGGCGTAGCGCATAAAGTCCCAGACGATCAGGAAGTAATCGGTAAAGCCTGTGCGCATAATGATGTTCAGCTCATGGTCCAGACGCTCGCGAATTTGCGGCGTCAGCTCCTTGTACCGCTCCAGACAGCCTTGCACGCACAGCTCGCGCAAATATACTGCCGAATCCTGTCCGTTGGGCAGGGGGAATTTCGGCAAAATGTGAGCGCCAAACGACAAGCTTACCTGACAGCGCGCGGCAATCGCGGCCGTATTGGCCAGCGCCTCGGGAGCGTAGGCAAAGGCGGCTGCCATCTCCTCCCCGCTCTTCAAATAATACTGGTCGGTCTCGTAGCGGAAGCGGTTTTCCTCTCCCACCGTTTTCCCTTCGCCGATTGCGAGCAAAATATCGTGGCTGGCGTGATCCTCCCGCGCGACGTAATGGACGTTGTTCGTCACGACCAGCGGAATGCCTGTCTCCTCGGCGAGGCGGACGAGGCGGGCGTTCACCCTGCGCTCCACCTCCAGCCCGTGGTCGCCCAGCTCCAGATAAAAGCGATCCGGTCCAAACGTCTGGCGGTACCAGAGCGCAGCTTCTTTCGCCTGCTGAACCTCCCCGGCCAGCAAAAGCCGGGACACTTCCCCTTCCCGGTTGTCGCTGATGGCAATGAGTCCTGTCCGATGGGCGGCGAGCGCCTCTTTGTTCAAGCGGGGGAGGATGTAGTTGCCCTCCGTCTGGGCGATCGTGGCCAGCTTCAGCAGATTGCGGTAGCCTTGCTCGTTTTCCGCCAGCAAGATCAGGTGGCTCGGGGGAGGCGCGTTGCGCACGCGATCCTGCAGATTCCCCTCGATGACGTACGCTTCCATGCCGATAATCGGCTTGATACCCGCTTCCTGGCAGGCCTTGTAAAACGGAATGGCTCCGTACAGGTTGGCGTGATCCGTAATCGCCAGCGCGCGCATGCCCAGTTCCTTGGCACGGGCTACCAGCGGCTCGATCCGCGCCGCTCCGTCCAGCAAGCTGTACTCCGTATGAACATGCAGATGGACAAAAGAGGTCATCCTGCTTCTTCCTCTCCGGTTATACCTTGCAAATCGTCGTTTCCGTTCCTCACCATCCATTATAGCGCAAAAGCGCGGAGGCTGCGGGATAACAAGAACGGATGTTCCTCGCAAATTTGACCGCCCTTGCGCTGATTTGGTAGGATAATACCAGATTGCAAGAGAGGATGAATCCGTTTATGTGGTCTGCCATTTACTTGACCGGCGTGCTCGCCTCGCTGGTTGCCAGCGTCTACTTCAGCATCCATGCCCGCAGCCGCGGTATCCATCCCCTGGCTTCCCGCATGACGCTCGGAAAAATGAATATGGCCCTGGGGTTTTTGGTTACGCTGTTTGGAGTCAATCAGTTTACGTTCGATGAGCTGGACACGATCCGCATCGTGGTCGCCTTGATCATGCTGCTTGTCGGGCTCATCAATCTGTTTTTGGGAACGCGCAATTATGTTCGGTATAAAACGCAGTGGCAGGCTGAATTGAAAAAAGGCGTATAGCGGGGAGCGAGAAATGGCGCGAGGGGGGCTGGAGGCGACTCTCGTCTGTTTCCAGCCGTTTCAGGTAGCGCAACTTTTTTTACCTGCGCTATAATGTTCCTGTGTGACATTTTATTGCTTCAGACAACCTGAGTGCAGTGCCGACGGTTGTCCTTTTTTATGCCCATTTTTACGCCTTCGCCCACATTGCCTCCGGGTTCAGCTCGTAGATTCCGTCCTCCCGGTACATGTAATGGTTCATGATAAACTCGCGCCGGATCGTGGCGAAATCGTCATGGAACGACTTGATGTACTCGTTGATTTCCCTCTCCGGATACTTCCTGCCCTTTTCCAGCCCGCGCACCATGTATTCAAATACGATCAGCTTTTTCTTGCGCTGTGCCGGAATTTGCTTCAGCTTGCCGTCCGGCGTGATGAAATTGCGAATGACCTGCCATTTTTCCGCTTCCATGTCGCTTCTCCTTTGCTCTGTCTCATCGAAGACTTCTCCCTCATCGATCGCTCCGCTGTCTTTCGCCTTTTCCAAAATTTGCAGGATCGCCGCGGATTTCCGTTTCATATTGGCTTCGTGCAGGTAGAAGTAAATCGTGTTCTTGTCGCGCCGCTCATACACCGCGCCTGCCTCGCGCAGCTTCGCCATGTGGTGGGTAATCGTCGGCGGCGTCACTCCCAGCTTGCCCGCCAAAGCCTGACCGTGCAGCGGCCCGTTCGCCAATATCGCGAGAATGCGGATGCGCGTCGGGTCAGCCAGCGCTTTGTGGAAGGCAACCAGTTTGTCTAGTTGCATGGGGCATCTCCTTTCTTGTTTTACGCCATTCTAATTAGTAATTTATCTAATTGGATGATAAGCAGTCTTCCTTTTCTTGTCAAGCTGAGCAAAAAGGCCAACCAGACGCAAGCAAAAATGTCTGGTTGGCCTTTTCTTTTTTACATGTTTCCCTGCTTTACCGCTCGATGATTTGCGCCGTCACCATTGCCTGGCCGACCTGCTGCTCGCCGTGGTAGACGGATACCTCCACTTTGCCGAAGCGGCGGCTGATGTCGAGCAGGCGCGGCTGCACCTCGATCTGGCTCTCCATCTGCACAGGCTTGATGAAGTAGACCGTGACGTTTTCCGGGACCATGTCTCCTCTACGGTGCAGGCGCAGCAAGTTACAAGCAGCCTCGACCATCACCGTGGTCATGATCCCGCTGGCGATCGTCCCAAGGTGGTTGGTCATCTGCGGCGACACTTCACCCAGGTAAACCAGTTCATCCCCTTTACGCTCCTCGCGGAAGTGGGACATGATCAGATTCGGGAACGTCTCGCTCATCTGCGGCTGCTTGGCCGTGTACTGCAGCGCCTTCAGCACGTCGTTGCGGCTGAGGACGCCGACCAGCTTGCGGTGATTGTCCACCACGGGCAGCAGTTCGATCCCTTCCCAGACCATCATATGCGCCGACGACGCCACCGACACCCGCGGAGAGGTGGTGATCGGGTTTTTGGTCATGACTTTGTCGATCGTCGCTGTTTCCTCGTGGCCGATGATGTCCTTGGAGGTCACGATCCCGATCAGGCGCATCTGCTCATCCACGACGGGAAAGCGGGTGTCCTGATACAGCTCCGTGTACTGATGCCACTTGGCGACAGGGTCGGTCGGCAGCAGGACCGGCGTCTCCGCCAGCGGCTTCAGCACGTCCTCGACCATGACGATCTCTTTTTTGATCAGCCGGTCGTAGATGGCCCGGTTGATCATGGACGCGACGGTAAAGGTGTCGTAGCTGGACGAGATGATCGGCAGCGCGAGACGGTCTGCCAGCTGCTTGGTTTCCTCGCTCGTGTCGAAGCCGCCGGTAATCAGCACCGCTGCCCCTTGCTGCAGGGCGATTTTGTGCGCCTGGTAGCGGTTCCCCACGATCAACAGGCTGCCCGCGTCGATGTAGCGCATCATCGCTTCCAGCTGCATTGCGCCGATGACGAATTTGTTCAGCGTCTTGTGCAAGCCTTCCCGGCCGCCCAGAACATGGCCGTCGACGATGTTGACCACTTCCGCAAACGTAAGCCGCTCTATGTTTTCCTTTTGTTTTTTCTCGATCCGCACCGTGCCGACGCGCTCAATGGTGCTGACGTATCCTTGTGTCTCCGCTTCCTTGATGGCACGGTATGCCGTTCCCTCGCTCACGTCCAGGTCTTTGGCAATTTGCCGTACCGATATCTTTGAGCCGATCGGAAGGCGATCGATATATTGCAAGATTTGTTCGTGTTTTGTTGCCACGTCGCTCTTCCCCCTTCCTGGTCTCCCATCCGTTCCACATACTGGCTCCTTGGAACAATATACCCGAAGGCGAGGCAAAAAAAAAGGGTAGCTTTTATCGAGCTACCAAAACGAAAGTATATCATTAAGGGGGTTTTTCATCGTGCTTTTATCTTATCCTTCTTATATTACAGGAATATTACAAGGATTTTACAGTTTCGTTTCAGTTTTGCTACCCCAACCAGATGGAGAGCAAGCTCTGGATGACCCCGATGATCCCGCCCAGAATGAAACCGAGCAGTGTAATCATGCGAAACTCCCGGCCTGATATGCCAAGGACGATTTCTTCGATTCTCTCAATCGGGAAGCTGTCTACCTGGCGCGTCACGATCTCGCGGATCGCCAGCCTCTGGAAAATGCGCTCTACGTTTCTCGCAAGCGACTCTACCATCCATTTCGCCACGCGGGGGACGAGCTGCGTCGAAACAGCCTCCTGAATCGGCGCGGTCAAACGGGAGAGCGGCATGTCCACCAGCTTCAGGCTTCTCTCCTCCAGCTTCGCGAACACGGCCCGGGACCAGTCCTCGATCTGGCTGCGGCCGATCCACGCTGCGATCTCGCCTATGTTTTTATCCAGCAACCTGTCCAGCTCGGCGCACAGCAGTTGGCGCAGCCTTTGCGTCAACTCCGGTTTTTGCAGGATGTCATCGACATGGGTCAGCAGCTTGCCGACGATCTTGTCATCTCCGAGAAACATGCCGACAAGGCCGCCAAACATGCCCCCTCCGCCGCCGAACATGCCGCGTATCAACGACTGCGCCGCCTCCAGCCCCTCGGGTGAGTGCAAATAGTCGCGCAGCCGCTGCAAGAGCAGCCCGCTCACCGTATCCACAGCTGCGTCCAGGCGTTCCCGTCCTGCTGCGGGGATCAGCTGGCGCAACGGTCTGGCTGCCTGTTCCTCGAGGATGCGGTCCACGAATGACTGCCAGTGCAGTAGTACGGGACGGCGAAGGGACTCGCTCCAGCTGCCATCCTCCGAAAACACCTGCGGGACAGCCGACAGCAGCACCTCGCGCACGCATTGCTCGTCCGTCATCCATTCGCGGGCCACGCGGTCGATCCACTCTGCGAGCTGCTGTTCCAGCCCGCTCTGGGTAAGCGCCCGCTTTACCCCTTCTGTCGTGAGCAGATGCTCTTCTACCAATCTGCCCATTTGTATCGCGATGTCATCCCGCCTGCCAGGGATGAGTCCGGGCGTGAAGGGAACACGCCACCGCCCGATATACCAAGGCTTCAGCGGGCGAAAAAGCATCCGGATCGCCAGCTCATTGGTCACCCCGCCGATCGCAGAGCCTACCGCGACGTTTAACAAAAACATCCAAACATTCATAAATACTAACTACCTCTCTTCCGTGCTAGGAACCAAACCATTTCCCTACTCATACCATAGACTAACTTCATGCCTGATGGGAAGGGGATACCCATGTCTTACGTTCCAACCATCGTTCAACCATACGAGCCAAAATCGGAAGTAGACCTTTACCTGCCCCAGGCGCACATGCGCAAATGGAATCTCTCATCGTCTACCCTCACCGTCCAGTTTGGAAGCAAACAGGTTCGCGCCCGCGTAAGCAGCATGGATCGCAGCGGCAGCACGCTCATCCGCCCCGCCATCGCCCAGGCGCTGCATCTGCCTGCGGGAGTCCCTCTGCTGGCCAGTTACCAGGCGAACCAGCAGTCTCTCGTCTTTGGCCCTTATGTCGGCATTCTCGTTTCTGCGTACAACGCGCAGTTTCCGCAATCCCCTTTTGGGCCGCTGACCGCATTTTTCAATGAGACAGCTGATATTTGCCGGAAACGCGGCGGTATCGTTTGCGCATTTCGGCTTCAGGATGTCAATTGGGATGCCGGTATCGTGCGCGGCCTCGTGCGAAAGGGCGGCGTCTGGCGACAGCGGATTTTGCCGCTCCCCCAGTGCATCTACAACCGTCTCGTGTCCAGGCAGCGCGAGCGGAGCGAGCAGATGGCCCAATGGGTTCAACGCTGCAAAGACGCCAACATCCCGTTTTTTAACGAACAGTTTTTGAATAAGTGGCACGTCCACTCCGCCCTGGAAAACCAGGAAGAAGCGGCAGCTCACCTCCCCCGCACAGTCCGCTACCAAAGTCTGGACGACGTGAAAAATATGCTGGCCTCCTATCGCACGGTTTACGCGAAACCGGCAAACGGCAGCATGGGGCGGGGAATCATCCGGCTGCGCAAGACGGAGAGTGGCTACCAGCTCGCCCGGCCAGGCGGTATGAGCAAAACCTTCTCCAGCATTACCGGGCTGCATCAGTACCTCACCCGACAGACAAAAGGCACGACTTACCTGCTCCAGCAAGGCCTGCCGCTCATCGGCATCCAGAACCGTCCCACCGATTTCCGCGTCCTGGTGCAAAAGGACCGCAAAGGAGAATGGGCGGTCACCTCCATGGTGGCGCGCGTGGGGCAAAACCGGATTGTCTCGAATGTGTCCCGGGGCGGTACGATGCTGCCGCCGCAGCAGGCTCTGCGCCTTTGCGGGCCGTGGGCGGGCACGGTTCGCCCTACCCCCGGGACGCTGCGAGCCGTAGCGCTGAAGCTGTCCGTGCTGCTGGAACAAGCGCTGACCGGACATTACGCAGAGTTCGGCGTCGATCTCGGCGTGGACGTACGCGGCCGGGTATGGCTGCTGGAGGTCAACAGCAAGCCTTCCAAGACGACGAATACCATTCCTCTGCCGGAGGGTGTGGAAGCTCCTCCCCGACGCGCTCGCCCCTCCGTCGTGCGCATGCTGGATTACGCAGCGTATGTCAGCGGTTTTCCCCGGTCAGCCAAAGCAAAACCAACAGCCAAGAAAAACAGGCGAAGGTGACCTACATGACAGCAAATCAGAGAAGCCTGGGCATCATGACGCGCTGCCAAGGCTCCCACTTTATCGACAAAGGCTATTACAAAAAACTGACGCTAATCGGACGCAAGCATGGCATCCGCGTGTTTGTGTTTTCGCCAAGGCGAGTCAATTTTTCTACCCGAACGGTACCGGGCTTTGAATACCGGAATGGGGCCTGGCAGGCGGACACGTTTCCGTTGCCGGCCTTCGTGTACGACCGCTGCTTTGTCGGCCCAGCTTACCGTCACTATAAACCATTTGTGGAGAAGTTGCAAAAAGATCGCAACATTACCTTTTTAGGGCACGGCCTGTCCGGCAAATGGCAGGTGCACCAGATGCTTTTGCGCTCGGAGAAGCTGTCTCGCCTGCTGCCGCCAACGGAGCTTTTCACCTATTCGGCGCTCGCGGATACATTGGAAAAGTACGGCGCGGCCGTCATCAAACCGATGGCGGGAACCCACGGAATCGGCGTCGCGCGCATCCGGGAGCGCAATGCCGGCTACGAAATCAGCGGGCGAACCAGGGAAAACCAGCCGTTTCGCCGCATCGTCCGGGAGCCGGGCGGGCTGAAACGATTCGTCACGGCCTTTACTTCCGGACGAAAGTTTCTCGTTCAGCCCTACCTCGAGCTGCATACGCCGGATGGCTCGCCGTTCGACGTCCGTGTGCTGGTCCAAAAAAACGGGCAGGGAGAATGGGAAACGACCGGCAAGGCTGTACGCATCGGCGACAAACGCAGCATTACCTCCAATTTGCACGGCGGAGGCAAAGCCGTCCCGCTCTCTCCTTTTCTGGCGCGCCACTACAAACCGGCGATGCAGGCAAGGATCGAACAGACGATTGACTGGCTTGCAGGAGAGCTGCCCCGTTTTCTCGAGCAATCCCACGGCAGACTGGTAGAGCTCGGGATCGATGTCGGCATCGACACGGCAGGCAATGTCTGGATCATCGAAGTGAACAGCAGACCGGGCCGCACCGTCTTCACCATGATCAACGATCCAGCTGCACAGCTCCATTCCATCACCCAGCCTGTTCGTTATGCCCACTATCTCATGAAAGAGCGTGTAGGAGGTTACTAAGCATGGAAACAACCCGAGTGCGACTCCGCTTCCTCCCCCATCCCCATGTCTACGGGATCATCCTGCCGGTCAATCTCATCCAGCAGCTCCAACTCCGCCCCCGCCAAAAAATTACGATCACGCTGGGGAAAAAGGAAGCCGGTGCCACTGTACTGCAAGACAGGCGCAATCCCGACGGAAATGTCGTCAAAATCACCAGCCTGCTGCAAGAAGAGCTGTGCATTCCCCACGCCGGCTTGATCAACCTCAAACGCGAGGGAGAAACACTCCGCATCGGGCCTGCGATCGGAATCGTCACGACAGGCATTCGCCATGATTCCCGCAATCCGATCGGGCAGCGCACATCGTTCTTCCAGAAACTGCTGCAGGCGCAGGAAGGAAAGGGCGTCTTTTACTACATCTTCTCTCCACACGATGTAGACTGGTCGAAAAACGAAGTATACGCGTGGTTTTTGCGCAAAGGAAAGCAGGGAGGGTACCTCTGGAAAAAAAGGAAAACGGCGCTGCCTGACGTGATTTACGACCGCATCCCTTCCCGTTCCGCCGAGAAACACGAGGCCGTCCGCGAGTTTAAATACAAGCTGGCGAGCTACCCGAATCTGCCGATGTTCAACCAGGGCTTTTTCAACAAATGGGGCGTCCATCAGCTGCTGTATCCGAATCCCGAGGTCAACGAACACATTCCCGAAACGTACACCTCCCCCACCTTGCAAACGGTGCGCAATCTCATCCGCAAATACCCGATTGTCTACCTGAAACCGAAGAACGGAAGCCTTGGCTACGGCATTGTCAAGGTCGTCCGCACCGGCTCCGGCTATGAGGCCTCCTATCACACCGGCAGCGGCAACGTCAAACGGCATTTCACCAAGCTCTCCGCTCTCTACCAGCACGTGTTTCGCAACCGCCGGGTCAGCTCCTATCTGGCCCAGCAAGGGATTCCGTTGATGACCTTCCACGGTCGTCCCTTCGACTTCCGCGTCCACTTGCATAAAAACCAGCAGAACAAATGGGTCGTCTCCTGCACCGCTGCCAAGGTGGCGGGTTCCGGCAGCGTGACGACGCACGTGCGTACGGGCGGTACAGTCATTCCCGGCGACGATTTGCTCCAGCACCTCTTTGGCCGACAAAAGACGCTGATCGCCGAGCGCATATCCGACGCGGCCATCCGTCTCGCTACCGCCATCGAACTGGCAAAGGGCATCGATCTGGGCGAGTTGGGGCTTGACATGGGGATCGACACGCACGGCCACGTCTGGATGTTTGAAGCCAACTCCAAGCCGGGCCGCTCCATCTTCAAGCACGCGCGGCTCAAGCAGGCAGACTACGAATCCCGCAAGCTGCTCGTCGATTACAGCTGCTATCTGGCAAACTTTTGATCCACACAATCAGCACCGTTTTTTCAGGAAGGAGGAACACCCATGCCTCAATCGCGCTCCGGGTGGTTGACCATCCTCCCCAGCGGCAAATGGTTTCTGCAGCTGCCACGGCAAGCTCTGGCCAACCGTACCCGCAGGCCGTTGATCGCCAGTCTCGGACCTTTTGCCCATCACAAGCGGCTGTACACCGGCTTGCCCAATCAACATCCTGGCCGCATCCGCACCCGGATCAACTGGAAGATGGTCAATAACTCCGTGCGACTCGGGCCATTGATCGGCATTCTGACTGTCGGTGAAGGGGCGGCATTCTTGGGAAATCGGGATAACTTCAAGGACATCGCCCTGTCCGGAAAAAAGTGGGGAGCGCTTGTTTTCGTCTTTACGCCGCAGGGGATCAACTGGGAGAAGAAAAAGGTCCGCGGCTACCTGTACAACGAGCGGCAAAACATCTGGCAGGAGATGATTCTCCCGTTTCCCCACGTCGTCTACAACCGCATCCCTACGCGCAAGGCAGAGCAGCGTCCGGAAGTGCGCAAAACGCTGTCCCGCATCAGCGATTTGCCAAATGTCACCTTGTTTAACCGATGTTTTTTTGACAAACAGGAGCTGTTTCAAATCCTGGACAATTACCCGAGCGTCCAGCCGTTTTTGCCGGCGACGAAAAAGCTCGACACTCTCGCCCGCTTCCAGAGCTTTTGTTCCGAGCACCGCTTCGTCTATCTGAAGCCGGTTCGGGGCAAGGCCGGAGAGGGAATCATGCGGATTGAATACAAAAATAACGCGTGGCGTCTGGAACGCCTGAAAGAGCAAAGAGCGATCGTCCGCCGCTTTGCCACCCTGGAGGATGTCTGGCATCACGTGATGGGGCACATTGGGCAAAAAAAATATATCATGCAGCAAGGAATCAAGCGGGCGCGGTATCGGGGCAAACCGTTTGACGTGCGCGTCCTCGTGCAAAAAAACGGAAAAGGAGAATGGAGCGTGACAGGCGTCGGCATCCGCAGATCGGGATCGCAGAGCATCACGACCCATGTCCCCCGGGGCGGCTCGATCATCTCCTTGTCAACGGTCCTCCATCACTTGTTCGGGGCAGACCCCGAGATGATGGAAGCCAACATCCACCATGCTGCATTGACGCTCGCCCGTGCTCTCAACGAGGAAATCGAAGGCTTGGCAGAGATGTCAATGGATCTGGGACTGACCGAGGACGGCAAGCTGTGGTTTTTCGAGGCGAACGCCAAGCCGGAGAAATTCGACGAACCGTCGATCCGCAGGCTTTCCCTGGCGAATCTCATTCATTACGCACAGTATGTATCCCGCCTGCAAAGCGGGCGCGGAACCGTAGCGGGGTAACGAACCATGCAACTGAAATACGTCATCTTGCCGCCACAAGCGTTGGCTGAATCAAAGGCGGAGCAGGAAGCAACCGTCGCTCTGGCGCTGAACGGCAAGCGGGTGTAGCTATATGGGGCGTTTTAGCCTTTCTGACACGTTGACGCGGATAGTCTCTCATATGCTCTGCGTAGATAGAAAAAGCCCTGGCACCGTAAAATTATGTGACAGGGCTATGCTTTTGTCGTAGTTTTGCTGGCGGAACCCGTCAAACTACTTTGCCGTCTTTGTCAGCTGCGCTGGTACTGGACCAATCACTCTTCAATATGTTTTGGATTGTTAAGAGAGTCGGGAGTCGTGCTCTCTTCTGAGCTTTGAAAACCATATTGTTTTATTCTCCCTTGGATGTATAGATACACATAACAAATATTTTTCTCGTCGTTGAAGATCACCTTAGTCTGGTGTTCTCCAAATTTTCGATTGTACGTGGTTTTGACTTTATATATATCCCTTTCATTGAAATGCTTCTCGGCTATTAAATACTTTTTTCTGTGAAAATCCCTAATGCCTTAGTATTGAAGTAAGGAATGGAATTCACCTTCCGAATGATTCGCTAACCTGAAAAAAGACAATAGAATGCCCGGGACATCCATTATACGGAT